>NZ_JAMZGF010000034.1 GCF_024158915.1 Chryseobacterium sp. S0630
AAAACAAATCAAAATATATAAAAATTATTTACTTTTTAACAAGAAAAACCGCCTCAGTTGTGAGACGGCTTCTTTTTTATATCCGGATTACATTATTGGTGAAGTTAATCTTTACATTATTAAAAGAACATTTTTCTCAACATATGTAAAGACTTTTCCGATTTTTTTCTCTCATTTTTACTTTATTAAATGAAAGATTATGGAAAACAATAAACAACCCAAACTGATTAATCCCGCTGAATTATTCAATCCCAGCCCTTATGGCTTCTCCCACAGTATTTCTGTGGAATCTCCCTCCACAATATGTTTTATATCCGGCCAAAGCGGTGGTGTTGGAGAAAACCATGCATTAGCAGATGACTTTAAAACGCAGGTTCAGGATGCTTTGAATAATCTTGAAATAGTATTACAAAACCATTCTATGACGTTTGATAATATTGTCAAAATTACTCTTCTCATTGTTGACCACAATCAGGATAAACTTGAAATCTGGGCAGAAGAGGCAAAAAAAGCATGGAAAAATGCATACCTGCCTACCAGCACGCTTATCCCTGTAAGTCAACTTGCCTTACCAGGAATGTTGTTTGAGATTGATGCGATTGCAGTAAAAAATTAGTTACTGTTAAGTCTTTCCATAAGTAATGATGAAAAGCTTTTTACTCCGGTTCTGATACTTTCTTCATCCACCTGAAAATTGGGAGAATGATTCATGGCAATTACACCCTTTCCAAAATTGGATCCTCCCAGAAAGAAGTAAACTCCCGGAATTTTTTGTTGAAAGTAGGCAAAATCATCATTAAAAAACGGAACCTGTCCGTAATCTGAGGCTACTGACTGTTTTCCATATAGATTCTGAAGAATTTCTATTGCCGAATGAGTCAGTTTTTCATCGTTGATAACAGTTGGGTTTCCTTGAATAAATGACACCGAAAGAAGCTTTTCTTTATAACCGCTGCCTTCAATAATTTTATGAATGGCAGGAATTATCTTATCCAAATTAGAGGCATTTGTCTCATACAGATAGTTTTCAAGAACAGATTCATTATTTTTAGAATATATATTGAATTTCCCGTCAGCAAAAAGATAATCTTTGAAAATAGTATCAGGATTCGTCAGTCCTAATTTAGGATCTACGATAGATTGTAATTCCCAGGGTTTGCCTCCGTCAGAAGTTCGGAGTAAAGAATTGCTAATCTTCTTTGCTAACCCGTTGAGCTCTTCTTCTGACAATCCATTTTTTAACTGAATCCTGATTCTCTTCTGATACGCAAACATTTCATTGGGTTTCACCATGATCTGCCCGACAGGTGTAGCGGTCACATGCAATCCGTAAATTTCATCTGGTTTTATTTTGGAAAGCAATCCGTTGTGAAGCATTTCTTTTGCTCCTTTAAAAGTTTCTTCTTCGGGCTGGAATATAAAATAAACTGTACCTTTTAATTCTTTTTTATTTTTTGCAAGAACCTCAGCAATTCCCAATCCAATCGCCATATGGATATCATGACCACAGCCATGCTGAATTCCTTTTATTTTTGATTTGAAAATTTCAGGATCGGGATAATCATTCGGAAGGGCATCCATATCTGATCTCCACGCAATTTTTTTTCCTGCCTTACCTCCTTTCAGAATCCCTACAACACTATGTCCGTAAATCTCTGTTTGAACTTCTATTCCCAGATCCAACAGATACTTCTTAATTTTTTCCTGAGTTTGCTTCTCCTTCCCTGCCAGCTCCGGGTTTTCATGAAAGTCCCGTCTGATATTCACCAATTTATTGAATATTTTATCTGTTTCCTGTTCAATAGATTGATGTACGGACAGCAAACTTCTATTTTTCGAAGAATGGGCAGTTATTTCCTTTTTGTTACCCAATCCCTGAGCAGACAAAAGAGAAGAAACAAAGCATAATAAAGTTAAGGTAAAGCGTTTCATGGTTATCAGTAATGGGTTTTATCTTTTATAATCGTTAAGTCAAAGGTTCAATTATACAGATTAGACATATGCTGTTTCGCTTTCGTTACATGCTGATCATCAATTTATTATTATTTTTTAAGTTATGGACTCCTCGGACATTAAAATCCCGTTTTATATTCAATACCACATTATTTAAAATAATTCTAAACTAGGTGAAAACAAAACCTCCTGAAACAGCCTATTATAAAGGGTTTGTTACAAAAAATTAAAATTTAATAAACACAAATTACGTAGAAATACTGAATCTTATCTGCAGCGATCTGATTAATTTCGGATAAACAAAATTGATAACTATGGATCGCTTGAAAAACATTCAATCATTTCTGAAAAAGAGGTGCTATCTGAAAAATCCGGCAACTATAGATCGATTGGCATGATAACCTCCTGTGAAAAGGAGTTGAAGATATCTAACCCAAATTTTTAACGAAATGAATATTATTAACAAAATCCTCAACGTCGACGATTATTATTTCGACGTGTTTATGTCTATCTCGGAAGCGCTTGCCGGATTTACAGTAAATGAACTACAGTCAACAGGGCTTGCAGAAACGTATTATACTTATGTTTTAAAAAGCCTGGATACAGAAACTTTCGTAGAATTCCTTACCGTTTCTAAAAATATTCTTGAAAATCATTCAGGTAAAGAAGAAGTAAACAAGGCTATTCAATCGGAAATTATCGGAAATCCGGGAATGAATGACATTGCCGGAAAAGTAATCACCATGTGGTATTTGGGAACCTGGGAAGGAGCCTATATCAATGATCTTTCTTACAAGGAAGGTCTTGTATGGAATCTGATGCACTCCCATCCTCCGGGAGCCAAGCAGCCGGGATATAAATCATGGAATATTAAACCTGTAAACAGTAACTCATGAGCCAGACCAATAACAAAAAAGATGTGATCATCGTAGGAACGGGGATCGCAGGATCATTGATCGCGAAGCTATTGTCCGATCATGTATTTGATGTAACCAAAGGAAAAATGATCCATCGTGCAGATGCCGGAAAATCGGATAATATCAAGGAAATATCAATCCTGATGTACGAAGCAGGCCTGGAAGCTGGTATCGAACTGGATTCCGTATCCTCAATGACCACTTACAATGAATATATCCGTACTTTTTACAGAGAGGAAGCCAAAGTTCCCAATTCTCCTTATCCGAACTTAAAGCAGGCTCCTTCTCCCAACGTTCTGGATATGGACCACATTGTTCAGCCGTATCCTAGTAAAAAGGGTTATCTGGTACAGTTTGGGCCAATGCCTTTTGCAAGTGATGCGATAAGAGTAGGTGGTGGAACTACCCTTCACTGGCTGGGAACTACACCAAGAATGCTTCCCAACGATTTTAAACTTACAGAAAAATATGGCATCACCATTCCAAAGCCGGATTCTGATGAAAAAACTTCTATCAACTGGCCGATAAATTATGAAGAACTAAGGCCTTATTATGAAATGGCAGAATTTGAAATCGGGGTTTCCGGAGATGTTTCAAGGCAGGAATATCCAATTACGGAGAAAACGGAAGAATATTATGGGAATTATGTATTTCCGATGGAAGAAATTCCTCAGAGCTATATGGATCATAAAATCATTGAAGGTCTTAAAGGGACAAGCGTGAAGCTCAGTTCCGGAGAGATTTCCTTAATGATGGTACCTTCTCCACAGGGAAGAAATTCTATTCCGAATCCAAAATACGGGAAAACAAAGATCATCAAAGCTGAACCAAAAGACTCCGGATATAAACTGGTTTTAGACAGCTCTGAAAAAGAAGAATACAAGGCTCTTGGTTCTGTTTGGAATCCTTATATGGGAGAACGCTGTGAAGGAAATGCGTCATGTGTTCCGATCTGCCCTGTTCAGGCTAAGTATAATGCTTTAAAAACCTTGAAAAAAGCTTTATATAAACTTAATGACAACGAAAATCTTAAGCGTAACCCATACATGCAGATCCAGGCACAGAGTGTGGTTTACAGATTAAGTATTGACCAAAATGATAAAGATAAAATATCGAAGGTTCATTTAAGAAGATATACTTCAAAAGAGAAAACAGATTTTGTTGAAGAATCTATTGATACTTCAGAAGCTATTGTGATTTTAGCTGCTAATGCTTTTGAAAACCCAAAAATTCTACTGAACTCCAAATATACGGTTAACAACGTTGTCAAAACAGCTGCCAACAGCAGTGATCAGGTGGGAAGAAACTTAATGGATCATATGGTAATGCTGACGTGGGGACTTTTCCCTGAACCGGTTTATCCTTACAGAGGCCCTGGTTCTACCACAAACATTTCTTCTTTCCGTGACGGAAGCTTCAGAGATCAATTTTCAGCATGGATTTCTCCTCTTGACAACTGGGGATGGGGATGGCCGGCATTTTCTCCGGGCTCTGATGTCGCAAAATTTATTGAAAAAGGGTTTTTTGGCGCAAAATTAAGAAAAGAACTTACCGACAGACTTTCAAAACAGGTATTATTTCATTTTGAAATTGAACAGCTTCCCAATCCTAATAACAGAGTTACGATTAACGATCAGTATCTGGATGTATTGGGAATTCCGCGTCCTGTTATTCACTATGAACTGACAGAATATGAAATAAAAGCGATGGAACAGGCAAAAAAAGCTTCTGATCAGATGTTTAAAAGATTAAATATTGAGAGCTTCACAGAATATACTGCAAAAGACAAGAATTCTGTGATGTACAACGGAGAAAGATATTCTTATAACGGAGCTGGCCACATCGTAGGAACTCACAGAATGGGTTCTACAGCAGAAGATTCTGTAACCAACAGCTATTGCAAAGCCTGGGATCACCCGAATTTATACATTGTAGGAGCAGGAAATATGACCACTCTGGGAACTTCAAACCCTACTTTAACCTTATCAGCATTCACAATCCGTTCGGTAGAATCTATTCTTGCTGATCTTGAAATTCAACTTAAAAAATAACAACATGAGACAAAGACTTATCAATAAAACAGCACAACCCCAGGAAACTTTATTAACCGCAGGAAGGATGGCAGCAAGAAGCGCCGTTGTTACTGAAGCCGTTTCATTACCTTCTTTATTATTTGATTCAACACTTAGTAAAGAAGACTGGATAGAAGGGTTAAAGCACCACAGCAAAACCTTAACGAATCTTTTGCTTAATGATCAGATCAAAGATTTTAATGCTTATCTGGAATCTGAGTTGGGTTCTGGAGTTTCAGAATTAAAAAAAGGGATAACAGAAATTGATTATAAACCGGTTTTACAAGACCTATTACAAACGGCCATTCTTATCGAACATTCTACAATTCCTCCTTACCTTACGGCTTTGTACTCAATCAAGGATGGAACTAACGCTCTGGCTTCACAAATTATCAGAAGTGTTGCTGTAGAAGAGATGCTTCACCTGATTATGGTTTGTAATGTTCTGAATGCCATTGATATTCAGCCTTCTGTCAACAAACAGGAAAACTACCCTACTTATCCGATGAAATTACCGATGAACGTTGATTTCTATGTAGGTCTGGAAACATTCTCAAGCAACAGCATTGCTACATTTATTGCAATTGAAAGTCCAAGCCAGCCTCTGGTAAAAGCTCCAAAATATGATCACGAAACCGATTCTTCTGCATTATATTCTCAAAGAGCTGCGGTACAGGAAAACAACTTCTGGACTCTTGAAAACATGAAGGGCTTCATCATGGAAAACGTACATACTATCGGTGAATATTATGATGTCTTATTCTTCTATATCGTTATTTTCCAAATCATTGCTTATTACAAAGAACATGGAAAACTTCCGACAAATTTTGAGGAATTAAATAGCGGAGGAATTTTTACAGGAGATTCAAAAAAACAGATCCGTCCGGAACAATATTACGGAAGTGGAGGAAAATTACATTCTGTAGAGGCTTTGGCCGGAGTAATTGCTGTTTTCCAGGAAATCAAAGGGCAAGGTGAAGGTGCTGATGACTCTATTTTTGATGTTGACCCATCCCAGTTTGAAGAAGGGGTTGAACTGGCACATTATTTCAGATTTAAAGAAGTTTTCCATGAGCATTTCTATCTCGGAGGAAACTATGAACCTTTCATGGATGAAAACGGAATGATGCCTGTAACAACTCCGCCTACAGGAAAAGACCTTCCGGTAGACTGGAATGAGGCTTATCCTATGAAGCCCAATCCGAAGATGAAAGACTATGCAGAAAATGAAGCATTACATACACAGGCTGTTGAGTTTAATAAAACTTACAGACGTTTATTGGATGCTATACAAAGTGCTGTGGAAGGAAATCAGAGAGAACTGGAAAAATCCATTATGTATATGTATGCTTTGAAAGAGCAGGCTGTTAATTTGATGAAACAACCTTTGGATGCACAAACTAACGCAGGTCCCACTTTCGAATACATCAATCTATAATCATAAAAACGATATATCATGTTAAAAAGAAAAAAAGTAAGTCCAGAAACGGGAGGAGAACAGTTATTCCGAAAAATGCCGGGTCAAAATGAAGTTAATCTGGCTGAAGTAATGGATGGCTATTCAAAACTTCTTATTGATGATCCGGTAAGACCATTCAGAGAAGACAACCTGCAGGCCATTGAAAATAATGTAGACTATGGAATCCTTGCTGCATTAAACGGTACATGGGTAAGCTATAATGTTAATTACAATAAAGACGTTCCCAAACCTTCATTAGCAAGCGGAGTACATACTACCATCATGCCTTCCCCAGGAACCAATTCAGGAACGATTCCCGGAAAATTCGCTTTTGACAGTGAAGAATATATTGAGAAACTGACATTCTCCATCGTTCCCGGAGGAGTACGTAACCGTGGTGGTGCAAGTGAACTTTTCTGCGGAGCAGTTAAATATGAACAAACCATTAAAAGTGTTAATGCTATACCAGGACAGGAAGCCCTGAAATATACACCCATCCACGAAGAAAACGGAATGTACCTATGGCTGAGTGATGTCTATAATCATGCAGCAACGAAAGAATCTATTGAAAGAGACCGTGGTATTCATGCCATTTCAACAGAAGATGCAAAATATGGATATACCGGAGAATACAGAGATGAGCCTTTGCTAAGGATAACACCAGACGGAGAAGCCCACCCAAAATATATTCTTCAAAGCCAGCTGGAGCCGGGACAACCTTATTATGAGATCATTCCGGCACAGGAAATAAAGCCGGGAGCAGGGCTTGATGGCCCTTATTTTATCCCGGACTACTCTATCTCAAGAAGCGGTGTTATTCCTCATGGAAGTACCATTACTTTGCTTGGAGATATCATCCCTCAAAATAAAGATAAAAAGACGTACTATTTAATTGAAGGCTCTCCTCAGTTCCCTTATGGTAAAGAAGCCTGGGAAACCAATCACCTTTCAATTTCACGTACAATGGGAAATGCCGGAGTAACTCCTGAGGAAATCATTGATCTTGATCAACCAGCACCGAAGTGGGTTCATGAAACACTTGATGATGTTAATGATCCGGGTTCAAATAAGATTTATACCCAGAGAATACTGGCAGATGATTTATATCCTTACTCTGTGCGCCCTGATTTAAGATTAAGAGATACGCTAAGAGGTCAACACGTCAGCAATTATGTTCATGTGAGAATGTCTTCCAAAATGAAAACCGGAGCGCAGGGAGGAGTTTTGAACGTTCCTTTTGTCAACCGTTTCGTTCCGACTGTTGAGTGGATATGGACATGTGGATTGAAACCATCATTGAAGACGGAAAAGAAATTCTTCAGCTTCAGTACGAACAAATCGTATTCTTTGAATTTGATTTCGGTAACGACGGAGGTACTACAAGCTGGCCTCACATTCAGGTTAATACCCTTCGTAAGATACAGGATATTCCTGAAGATCAGAGAAAGGTTATTGAAGAACAGTTTTATAATACTGCAGGAAGTTCTGATGCAGCTTCAGGGTGTCCTTATCATAAAGGATAAACTACCATAAGTATCATATAAAAAAGGGGCAATAATTTGCCTCTTTTTTATTTTCTTTATAATAAATTAAAGATTATCGTGGGTCTGTTCTACCATGAAAGATATTGCCTTTTTGATTTTTTCACGCCCTTCAGGAGTATTGGTATCTATACCACAGAAAATACTGCCATTCAGAGATGCAAACATATTGAGGTAGTATAGTCCTGAAACCATGATAGCCATAATAGAACGGTAGGTATCCATTTTATCTTTGAAACGGGATTCCATCAATAATTTGAAGATATATTCTCCATTTTCTTCCTGAGTATCAATCAGTTTTTTTAATGATTTCCGGGGCTCAGAAATAGTCCACAACAATAGTTTTTGAGCTTCTTTATTGGCGTATACGTAATCAAACTGTGAAAGAAGCATATGTTCTATAAATTCTCTGCCTCCATCTTCAAGATTCGGTTTCATCTTTTCCACTTCCTCACTGGTTACTTTTACCCAGAAATCCTGTGTACGGACATATTCGTCCATCAGGCCATCCATTCCGCCAAAATAGGTATAGATCATTTTCTTATCTACCCCGGCAGTAGCAGCGATATCATTAATCTTCAACCCTGCATGTCCCTTCGTTTTGAGTATTTTTCCAACGGCATCCAAAAACTTTTTTTTGCTGCGTTCTTTATTCCTAATACTACCTGATGCTGACTTTCTTTCCATGACTAAACATTCAATATACAAGTTTAAGAAATTTTTTTATCATTTTAGACACCAGCCAGTGTCTAATTTAATCTATTTGTATATATTTGCACAAACTAAAACCATTTTATATATAAAACACTATCGAAGTTGAAAAATTAAAAACTATTCAGATTGTATCGTTAGTTCCCTCAGTTTAAAATATTTCGAACATCAACGACTGAGGTAAAAACACAACCAGCAGCATCATTTTTCCATAGTGATGCTGTTTTTTCATCTCAAAAAAATGGAATGATATTAAATAAAATACTTTTTTATAGATATTTTTTATCACTTATTCTTTTTAGGAAGCATACACTTACTATAAGATAGAAATTCTGTTGTATTTTACAGGTTAAACCTATTGAAAAACATTAATTAATAGAAGTTCTTACTCTTATAACAAAAAATAATATACTGAATTTCAAAACATTAAATGAAATTAAGAAAAATTTCACTATTTTACACACTTAACAGTGTCTTATTTTATATATTTGTACAAACTAAAACCAACTATATATTTAAAACACTATTAGGTTGAAAAATAAGACAATCAAATTGGATTATTGAGTTCCCATACTTTAAGACAATTTCAAATACGAAACAACTAAGGTAGAAACACAACTTATAGACAGACCATTAGATTTCTAATGGTTTTGTTTTTTTACAGGAAGTTCAATTTTCAAAATTAAGAACACTACAGGTTTTCATAAGTATGGTGCAACATGAAAGAAATGGCTTTCTTGATCTTATCTCTTCCTATAGTCGTGTTAACATCTATTCCACAGAAAATACTTCCATTAATTGCAGCGTACATATTCAGGTAATAAAGTCCTGAAACCATAATCGCCATAATGGAGCGTACATCTTCAGCATTATCTTTAAAATGGGAATCCATCAAAAGTTTAAAAATATACTCTCCGTTTTCTTCCTGTGTTTCTGTAAGTTTTTTTAAAGATTTACGAGGTTCTGATAAGCGCCAAAGCAGGAGTTTTTGCGCTTCTTTGTTGGAATAAACATAGTCAAATTGAGATAAAAGCATTTCTTCCATGAAAGATTTCCCTCCATCATCCAATTTGGGTTTTATTTTTTCAATCTCTTCAATGGTTACTTTACTCCAGTAATCCTGCGACCGGATATACTCATCAATCAAACCGTCTATTCCTCCAAAATAAGAGTAAATCATTTTCTTATCCACCCCGGCTGTAGCAGCAATACTATTCACTTTCAAGGCAGTATACCCTTTTGTTCTCAGTATCTTTCCCACTGCATCCAAAAACTTTTTTTTACTGCGTTCCTTGTTCCGGATACTTCCTGCTACAGACTTTCTTTCCATGGTAAACTTTCAATCGTACAAGTTTATGAATTTTTTTTCATTTTAGACACTTTTTAGTGTCTAAATTTATATATTTGCATAAACTAATAACCATTTTAAATAAACAGACAATCAAAGTTGTGAGGTTGAGAGAGATCAGGTTGCACCGTTAGTACCCTCAGTATAAATATTTTACTATTCAATTACTGAGGTGAAACATTTCTTAAGCAGCATCATTAATTAATTTAATGGTGCTGTTTTTATTAGTAAAGGGATTTTTTAGCAGTCAACCATAATAAATACCTGATATTGCTGTTTTTGATTTAATTAAATCATTTTTTTAATTTATATCATTCTCTCAAAAACGTCCTATACAAAAGGATTTCTTTAGTTTTCTAAAATTTTTTAATAATATTTTTCAATTTTTTTTCATTTTAGACACTTCGTAGTGTCTTAATTTGTATATTTGCTGCAAACTAATAACCATTTTATATAGAAACACGATTTGAGTTGGAAAAATTTAAGTTTCGAAAAAAAAGCAACTAAGGTAAAAACACTAAATGCAGCAGCGTCATGAGATCTCTAATGATGCTGTTTTCATTTAGCGTATGCTACTTTCGTTTAATCTATAGAAAATTGTATTTACCGGGAATCCGGTAATAGAATAGTTGATATGAAGAGAGACTGTCCAGGGACAGTCTCTTATTTTTTTAAGATTGAAGTATATTAACCTCTGGCTTTTTCGTCTGTAAAAAACTGAAATCCATCCTTCTTCTCAATAAGCTGCATTGGATATAATGAAGGATTATATTCACCGTTCAAAACTTCGTTTAATGCATGTTTTTTGGATTCACCAAATGCAATAGCCAGAATATGATCTGCATTATTGATAATAGGAGCAGTCAATGTGATTCTGAACATTTCCTGAGGCTTAAGATAATAGGCAGATACCCATTTTTCTTTTTCATTTAAAACTTCTTCCCCTGGAAATAATGAGGCCGTATGACCGTCATCTCCCATTCCCAGCAGGATAAAATCAAAAACACCATCATCTCCAAGAACAGTTCTGATCTGCTGTTCATAAGCTTTAGCATAGTCTTCAGGAGTTATTCCTTCAGCATACATAGGAAAGATATGGTTTTGATCTACCGGAACCTGATTGAGAAGTGCCTCATCTGTCATCCGGAAGTTGCTTTTATCATCGTTCAAAGGAACCCATCTTTCATCTACCCAAAAGAAGTAGACTTTACTCCACTCAATCTGTTCTTTATATTCTGGTGTTGCCAGCAGTTTGAAAATGGCTTTAGGCGAAGATCCTCCACTGAGAGCCACTACAAAACGGTCATTTTTCTGAATAGATTTTTTTGAAAGGTCAACAAATGTATCTGCAGCCTTTGTGTACAGTTTTTCCAGATCGTCAAATACTGTAATATTCATTTTCTGTTTGTTTAAATTTATATTGTTTTATACCCAGCTGTGTCCTTGTCTTTCTACCAAAGCATTAACGTCTTCCGGTCCCCAACTTCCTGCTTTATAATTCGGAAAAGAAAGGTCTTTATTATTTTCCCAGGCTTCCTGTATGGTGGTGACAACATCCCAGGCTTCTTCCACCTGATCGGAACGCATAAACAAGGTAAGATCTCCTAAAAGAGAATCCTGTAATAAGGTTTCATAAGCTTCCGGAGTATCATCCTGACAGGCAAAATTGTCAAAAATCATTTCTGCAGGTTTCAAATCCAGCGTCAGTCCTGGTTTTTTAGTCATGAACTGTAATCTGATATCCATCATTGGCTGGATATTAATAATCAACCTGTTTGCTGACAAAAGATGCGGACTATCTGAGAATGTTGAGTGAGGAAGCGGCTTAAACTGGATCGTAATATAAGAGTGCTTTTCTTTCATTTTCTTTCCGGTACGTACATAGAAAGGAACATCCTGCCATCTTTCATTATCCAGATAAAATTTTATCGCTGCAAAAGTTTCCGTATTGGAATCTGCTGCAATTCCATCTTCCTGGCGGTAACCTTTCACTTCTACTCCGTTTATAGTACCTTTTCCGTACTGACCTCTTACTGCATAATGGTCAACCTGATCGGAAGATATTCTTCGAATTGATTTCAGAACGTCTACTTTCCGGTCTCTGATTTCACCAGACTGCAATGAAGCAGGTGGTTCCATTGCTACCATACACAGGATCTGTAACAGGTGGTTCTGGATCATATCCCTTAATGCTCCTGTCTGTTCATAAAAAGCACCTCTTGTCTCTACCCCAACTTCTTCTGCTACTGTAATCTGTACAGATTCTATATATTTATGATCCCATAAAGGTTCAAAAATTGAATTCCCAAACCTGAACGCCAATATATTCTGCACTGTTTCTTTCCCCAGATAGTGGTCGATACGATAGATTTGTTCTTCTTCAAAAGTTTTTGCCAAAAGACTGTTTAATTCAATGGCTGACTGCTTATTATGACCAAAAGGTTTTTCAATAATAATACGGTCCTTTTTCGGATCAGAAGCCAATGAAGTTGTTTTGATATGATTGGATATCGTGGTAATAAAATTAGGTCCAATGGATAAGTAAAATAACCTGTTTGCTCTTATCCCATACACGGAATCAAAATCCTGCAATTTCTGCTGTAGATTCTCATAAGAACTTTCTTCATCCAGCTGATGCTGAAAATAAGTAATATGAGCCTGAAACCCTGCCCAGTCTTCAGAAGTCACTTTTTTTCTGGAGAAACTCTCAAGGTTTTCTTTGATATAATTTCTGAAATTTTCGTTGGTATTTTCTGCCCTTCCCAATGCTACAATATTAAAGCCTTTGGGCATTCTGCCATCGATATATAAGTTATAAAATGCCGGAAAAAGTTTTCTTTTTGCCAGATCTCCTGTAGCACCAAAAATAACGATAGTTGTTGGCTGCAAGATTCTATTTTGATTCATTTCTTCCGAATTTTTAATTATTTGCACTTTGCCAAGAAGTATGGAAAACTCCCTCTCTGTCAATACGCTGATACGTATGAGCTCCGAAATAATCACGCTGAGCCTGGATCAGATTCACAGGAAGAGATTCTGTAGTATAGGCATCAAAATATCCCAAAGCCGTCTGGATTCCCAAACTTGAGATTCCGTTGGTAACGGCATATCCTGCAGTTTTTCTTAAAGCTTTGATTTTTGATTTTACCAGTTCGGAAATATCCTGATCAAGAAGAATATTAGAAAGACTAGGGTTTTGGGTATATGCTGAATAGAATTTTTCCAGCAATACAGAACGGATAATACATCCTCCTCTCCAGATTTTCACCACATCTTTCAGCGGAATTTCAAAACCATATTCTTCAGATGCTTTTACCAGTAAAGATAAACCTTGCGCATAGCTGATTAAGGTAGAAAGGAAAAGAGCATCGCCCACTTCCTTGATGAATAATTCTATATTTTCCGGCTTTGTAATTTCGCTTTCAGTATAGATTTTTGAAGCCTGAACTCTTTCGGTTTTATAGGCAGATAAAATTCTTGAAGTTACAGCAATGTCAATGGTAGGAATAGAAACTCCGATTTCCATAGCTTGCTCGGAAGTCCATTTCCCTGTTCCTTTCGCTCCTGCCTTATCTAAAATCTGATCCACAAGATAGCTATCTGTTAATGAATCTTTTTGAGTGAAGATATCTCTGGTGATTTCAATAAGGAATGAGTTCATTTCGCCATTATTCCATTCTTTGAAAACCTGATAGAGCTGTTCATTATTTAAGCCTGCTCCTCTTTTAAGAAGATCATAAGCCTCACTGATAAGCTGCATAATTGCATATTCAATACCATTATGTACCATTTTCACATAGTTTCCGGCAGACCCTTTTCCCATATAAGCTGTACATGCTTCATTGTCTACTTTTGCTGCAATAGCTTCCAGCATTGGTTTCAGAAGTTTGAAGGCTTCCAGATCTCCTCCAGGCATTATACTTGGACCTGTTCTGGCTCCTTTTTCTCCTCCTGACACTCCCATTCCCATAAAATGCAGTTTTTTAGATGCCAGATCAGCAACACGTCTGTTGGTATCTTCAAAATAAGAATTTCCGGCATCAATTACGATATCACCTTCATTTAAAAGTGGGGTAATATTTTCCAGCACAGCATCTACAGGTTTTCCTGCAGGAACCATAAGAATAATTTTTCTTGGAACTTCCAGTGCGGATACGAAATCTTCTAAAGAGCCTGTACCTTTTACCTTCATTTCTGAAGCAGCTCCGCCTTCTAATTCTTTCACTTTTTCCTGATCCAGATCAAATCCTGCGATTGAAAATCCGTTGTCAGCGATATTATAAAGCAGATTCCGCCCCATTACTCCAAGGCCAACCATCCCATAACTATATCTTTCCATTATATTGGTATTAATATGAATTTTGTTATACAGACAATAAAATTACGGAAATGCCTATTATGAAAAAAATAAAAGGAAATAAAAAGTTGAGAGCACTTTTGTTTTTCCCTCATTTATAAGACCCTAATATTCACATTTTCACATGATTTTGTGCTTACAGAATAAAATTCAATCATTAATATGGGAATGATCTATTAAAACAGTCTGTTTTTTGGCATAATTAAACTTATATTTGCCAAAATTTATAAAGTAATGAACTATAAACTTGAACTCAACACTCAGGAGCCTAATTCTAAAATCGTTTTTAATAATATCATATTTGATTCGTTCAAGATTAATATAGTTGAAAGATATATCGGGTCAATGAAGGCTCGTCCTACATTATGTGAGGTTTTATTTAAAGTAAGAACTTTAGATAATGTCATTATCAACAGAAAAGATGGTAATATAAGAGTAAAGATAAAGGGTGATGATTTTGAAACGTATCAGAAATTATCCAGAGACCTGAACTCTTATGAATACAAAAACAAACTGATTAACAGAAAAGAGGTAGAACAGAATTATGTTCATTTCATCCTGAGTTTAGTAATTACAAATTATCAGCTTAATTAAGCTGTTCCGGACATTCTCCTTCTATCATTTTTCAGAGGGAGAATGTTCAGAAAACAATACACAGAAAGCAACCAGTTTTTAATTAAAAACTGTAAGTTATACTGAGCGTTCTATTTTGATTCTCAGCCATTTCGGCCTGGAAGCATTTAAAAAAGTATAGTTTAAATCAAATTATTCGTTATTACGTAGGATATTGCTTCGATGATATTCTTCACTCCAATTCTCTCAAACAATTTGCTCCTGTGAAACTTTATGGTACTTGGCGACACAAACAATTGTTCTGCAATTTCTTCTATTTTTAACCCCTGAAGGTAAAGCCGTATTATTTCTATTTCCCTTAATTTTAAGGCAACTTTACATTCTTCTGTCCATTTTCCTGTAAAAAGATTATATTTCCAATAGGTATCTGAGGTATTGGATATAATCCGGATATTTCCTGCATTCCGATTGAGAGAATAAGACACTACACAGACTATTTTGGAGATCTCGCCATCATCACAAATTTCTATGGGTGTAACCCTGTGATTTACGAGTACATCTACACTATTGGTATACTTCAGATGAAAATCATAAGTAATCGTGTGTATTTTTTTTTCTTCTGCTGAAAGGCATTCAAAAAACTGAAACCCATAAGTACTTACTTTCCTTAATATTTCAAGATCTGCTTTCTTGGTGTATTTCCGGAAAAAATTATAGCCCATTTTTTCAACTTCAGCAGCACTTAAACCAGAAAAAAGAAGAGGATTTTCTGAAACAAATTCTAATTTCTTTGTTTTAAGATCTGCAATGTAAACACAGCCCAGACTGGTTTCCGATACCGCTTTTAGTACATTAAGATATTTGTCTGATCCACTCTTATTTTCAAAATTTGATAAACCTGATGCCTTTTTGGCAACCAATGAATTATTTTTATCACTCATATTTTTGACATGATAATAAGATATATTTTTTTATTAGATGATTTTTGCAAACATATTCATAATTACGCTAAATAAAAAATCTATCAAAACTTAATTATAATTAAACTAAAAACTACAAATTATTTATTTTGATAATAAAAAAATCTACACAGCTTCATTTTATTACATTTTTAATACCTTGAAAATTATATTTTTCCACTTTGTACGGAAATTAAAAAAGCAAAAGAATGAAAGAAAGATATATATAAATCATTATTTTTAAAAGGAAACTTATATTTTTTCTGTTTTGAAAGCATTTTTAGAGGATCAGCCTCTTATTAATTCATCAAACTTTGATTTAAAAACTATACGAAAGTATAGTAACATTCAATTTTTAATAAATTAATTTTACCCAAGCCCTAACAATAAAAACTAATCAAAGAGAACCATATAAAAATGAAAGACACCAAAAAAAATTAAAAACTATAACAACTTATACGCAGTAAAGTGAATTTTTCATAAAAAATATTAAACCCCACTCATCTGCAACCGAAATTATTCCCACTCGCTTAGTATTCTACTATTTTTCCTGTTTATCCATTAATCACTTTTGTTAAAGAGGTGATGTGGAAGTACAGTGATATGCTTTAACCCACTTATCGTCTCTGTGAATTGAAAACAGAGTTTTTCTATGAGTTTCTGAAACGAATCCCATAGAAAAGCACGTGTACTTTTCAAAAGAGCGCTTAAGTAAATTGAATAACAGACTCTAATTTAAAATGAAACTATATGAGAAAAATTCTACCCGTTATCTTATTTTTAATGATTTTTGCGCATGCCCGGGGGCAAACCTGTTCTCCCGTTCCTGTGCCTTTTTCACAGTCATTCAGCAGTGGTGCACTACCAGCATGCTGGACCAGCCAGAACCCTTCTTCAACCTCAACGAACGCTAACGTTAAATGGAAATTTTCCGGATCAGCCGGATATGGAGCCACCGGAAACGGAGGTAAACCTGCCGGAACTTTTGCATGGGTTGATGCATCTTCCCCTTATGCAGGGGAACACACCGTTGAACTGATAAGCCCTCAAATCAACTTAGCCGGATTAACGAATCCTTATATCAAATTTGAATGGTTTAAAGATCATTTGACTGCACTCAATGGCACAGTACCTGCTGCCGACAACAATCAGCTGAAACTTGCTGTAAATAGCGGTTCCGGATGGGTACAAGTCTGGTCCGGTGACACCAATTCTCCTGAATGGAGAACTGTTGGCGTTCCTTTGGCAGCAAGTTATGTTGGATCAACCATTCAGTTAAAATTTACCGTTGATAAAGATGTAGCCGGAAATGGTGATTTTTATGATGATGTATTGTTAGATGAAGTTCAGGTAATACAAGCTCCTACATGTTTTGAACCTGTTACTTTGTCTGCGTCTAATATTGCACCTACTTCTGCAACACTGAACTGGACTGCTCCTCTTGCACCGGCACCAGCTCCAGCCAATGGATATGAATATTACTACAGTACAAACAGTACTCCTCCTGCAGCCGCAACACCAGGCACACCCAATCCCGGAACGAGTGCTAATATCAGCTCTCTTACTTCGGGTGCTACTTATTACTGGTGGATAAGATCTGTCTGTTCTGCAACGGATAAATCACAATGGGTAGCAGGTAATCCTTTTACACCAGGACAAATTGGTGGAGGTACTGCCACTCATGCCTTTCTACCTGTTTATTCCTGCTCAGGCTTTAATTATTCCCAGCAGATTTATATGGCTACAGAGATTGGAGCCGCTGTCGGAACGAATAATTATATAACAGCCATCAGATTTTTTGTTTCCACAACTGCAGCTACCCAAGCTAATTATAATCAATGGGTAGTATATATGGGAAACACCTCACAAGCAGATTTTGCAACCACTTCAAGCTGGATCCCTACCCCATCTTTAACACAGGTATATTCTGGAACTTTACCAACAATGGTAGCAGGTACGTGGGTTGAAATTCCTTTAAGTACACCATTCTTATGGGATGGTGTCAGCAATGTCGTGATCGGTGTTGATGAAAATTCAACAGGAACATCATGTACCGCCAACTGGGGAAGTTATTCTGCAGGAAATAACCGTGGGATGATTTATTACAATTCTACTACCAATCCGGATCCGGCAAATCTTCCTACTGCAACAAGCAGATATGCTGTATTACCGAGGTTACAACTGACAGGTACAACGTTACCAAGTTGTACAAATACGCCTCCATCCAATATTGCCGTAAATAATATTACAGCTACCTCAGCCAATGTTACCTGGACTGCAACAGCCAATGCCACCTATGTTGTAAGATACAGAATACCTCCTTCCCTTACATGGCAAACGATTAATGTAACAACTCCTTTTACTAATAGTGTAACGCTTACCTCTTTAACTGAGCAGACTCAATACGAGGTAGAGATCGCAACCATTTGTGGAACGCAAGGGACATTTTCTACCCCTGTCAGTTTTACAACACCTGCACTCACCTACTGTAATGCTGCTCCAGCAACAGTTACGAACGGTTACATTAATAACATTACGATGATGGGTACCAATGTACCTTTAACAAGTAATAATTCAGGGCCAACAACATATACAGATTATTCTACAGATCCTACAAAGACCATTACACTCCTGAGAAATTCAGTTAACAATACATTATCTGTAGGAAGATCAATTATATCAGGAACCTATTCTACCAATGCATGGATAGATTTTAACGGTGATGGTATTTTTGATAACAACCCAACAACCACTGCTGGTGGAGAAAGAATTATGAATCTTGGCTATTCCAGCACAACTCCTGTTACTGCTACTTTTGATGTTCCTGCAAATGCTTATCTGGGAACAAGTAAAGTAAAAATGCGTGTCATTGTATATTCTCTCACTCCGGCCAACGCCTGCGGACCTTTAACAAGTAATGGAGAGGTGGAAGATTATTACGTAAAGTTCATTGATCTTCAGCCTTGTACTACAGCTGCTCCTACTACTATTGCAGTGAATAACCTTACTCATAATTCTGCGTATGTGTCATGGATTCCTACGGCTAATGCTACTTATGTTATCAGATGGAGACAAGGAAGTACAGGAGCATGGCTTCCATCTGCAACAGGACAAACTCTTCCTGCAGGACAAAGCTTTTATACCATAACGGGACTTACCGAGCAGACCGGATATCAGGTACAAATTGCCACAATCTGTAATGGAAACCAGGGAGCATTTTCTCCAAGTATAAGTTTTACAACTCCACCATTAACATATTGTAGCATGACCGGAACAGGAACAAACGATTATATTTCTAATGTGAAAGTTACCCCTGTTAACTTCCCGGCAATAGACAACACCTCAGTTCAAACGAACTACATCAGCTATACGACACCAGCTACTCTTATTAATCTGGAGATCGGTTCTCAGGGAAATCAATTAGCTGTTTCTAAAGGCTGGGTAGGAACACAATATGCCGATGCTATAAATGCATGGATCGATTGGGACAGAGACGGAGTTTTCACAGATGCTGAAAAAGTAATGACTTCTGCTGCCAGCACCACAACTCCAATAACGGCAACTTTTAATGTTCCTGCAACAGGAGTTTATACAGGCCCACTAACCACTACGATGAGAGTAGTACTGAAACGAACCAGCGCTCCTGCAATGTGTGCAGATGCAGCCAATGGAGAGGTAGAAGATTATGCTGTAAGATTAAGACCTTGTAATAATACAACACCGGGAAATCCTGTATTTACCAATATCACACATAATTCTGTCAATATAAACTGGACTGCTGCAGCCAACAATAATGCGTTTGTTCTGGAATACAGACCCATTACAACACCTGTTTCTGCATGGACCACTTTAAACCTGTCTGTTTTAGGAGGAAACCCGCCTGTAACAATCAATGCTTTAACTCCTGCTACTACTTATGAGGTAAGAATTGCAGCAGTTTGTGGCAGCACAGGAATCGGAGTTTATACACCAATAAAAACATTTACAACAAGATGTGATCCTACTCCACCATTTGTAACGATAAGTAATGTAACATCAAACTCAGCCTTAATCACCTGGAATCCGGTTGTTCCAAGTGCCTCTTATATTTTAAGATGGCGGGAAGTAGGCGCTGGCCCGTGGAATACACCAACGATCCCTCAACCACCGGCAAATTCATATACGATTCCAAATCTTGATTCATTTAAAACATATGAAGTACAGGTAGCCAATATCTGTAATGGAGAAACAACTGCCAATCCGTGGTCTAATCCAAAAGTGTTTACCACAGAAAGAATATGTGAAATTCCTCCTCCAGGGCTTATGATTACTCAGATTATGCCAACAACGGCAGAAGTTGTATGGGATCCTTTTCCGGGAGCTACTTATATACTGAAGTACAGAAAGGTAGGTATTCCGAGCTGGACAGAGGTTGTGGTTCCTACAAATACCTACACCATCACTGGTTTGCTGGAACTCACTAAATACGAAATGCAGGTAGCCAATATCTGTAACGGAGTACCGGGAAATTTTACAAAACTGTATTATTTCACAACTCCAACCGTCATCTACTGCCCGATGTCAGCAGCCAATTCTACAACAGAATTTATTTCAAAGGTGACTGTGAAACCTAATGGTAATAAGGAAATGATTAATGAATCTCTTGCCTCTACTTATTCAAATTTCACAGGAAATCCTTTAAAGTTTATTGATTTAATTCAGGGATCAAAAGGTAATCAGATTACTATTGATAAGACTTTAAGTTCAGGAACTAACGCTGGTGTTGCAGTCTGGATCGATTTCAACAGAAACGGAGAATTTGACATCAATGAAAGAATTCTGGCAGACGGACCTAATGGAAACCCAACAGCAAGTACTACTTTCTCTGTTCCTGACAATGCCTTCATAAGTATGACAGATTATAAATATGTAGTCATGAGAGTTGCTTTACAGAAGGATGGTATTCCTGTGAACTGTACGAATTTCAAAGACGGTGAGGTGGAAGATTATACGGTCAGAATTTCAAAACAACCTGTACCAAATTCTCTTAATCAAGCAGATATCCACATTTATCCCAACCCGGTAAGCTCCGTGTTGTATGTAAAAAATATAAGTTTCAAAGCTCAATATAAAATTTACAGTGCTGCCGGAAGATTGATATCAAGTGGAATCATCCTGAACAATGCTATTGATGTAAGCAATCTTATCCATGGAATGTATATGATCGAGATAGAAGATGGAGGAATAACCATTCAGAAGAAGTTTATTAAAGAATCTTAATCTCTTTTGTCAATGAAATTTCAATTTTTAGAATCAAAATTCTGTAATTCATGAAAAACATTATATTCAGTTTATTATTTATCCTAATGGGCATTCCTATTTCGGCTCAAAGGGATACAGACCATTGGTTTGCACCTTATTATGCTTCTACAAGTTATACACAGGCATTATACCTTTCTACTGACTCTGCCACCCCTTTTGTTGTTACAATTAACAATAACAATACTCCGATTGGCACTGTCACAATCAGCAAAAATGCCCCGCAAACCTTTGTTGTACCCATTGCCGTTATCGCAGCCAATGTTACATCAGACGCTTATAGTGTTATCACTAAAGGGTTACATGTACAAGGGACAAAGCCGTTCTACTGTTCATTAAGAATAGTAAGCAACACAACGCACGCAGAAATTATAACAAGTAAAGGAAAAGCTGGAATAGGAAAGGAATTTTATGTGGCCGGAACCCCTACAACATCGTCACTGAGTGGTTATAACTTCACAGCAGGAATACTGGCAACCGAAAACAATACGGTAGTGACAGCAACCTGGAATGGAAATATAACCTTTTTTGGAGCAGCACCAGCTACTAATACACAGACGATCACTCTTAATAAAGGACAGTCTTTTATTTTTGCAGGTGGACCGGGAACAGGTGGCCAGAACCAATCTGCTTTTATTGGAGCTAAAATTGTTTCTGACAAACCCATTACGCTTACCAACGGAAATGTCAATGGAAATTTTGGAAATAATACAGGATCGGGCTCTGATGCCATCCTTGACCAATCTGTCCCTACAGAAAGGCTTGGAAGCACTTTTGCCATGGTAAGAACCAGATCTTCCACTGATGATCTGGAAGGAGGTATCATTATTGGAACGGAAGACCATACCCAGGTATTCATTAATGGTTCTACTACGCCTATTGCAACGATCAACAGTGGTGATTTTTACAGGATCACAGGAAACAATTATGTTCAGCAGGGAAATTCCGGACATTTTAATATGTTTATAACGACTTCAAAAAATGTTTATCTGTATCAATTGGTTTCAGTAAATAACAGCAGTGCTACGTGTGGATACAACTACATTCCGCCATTGAACTGTTTTTTACCACGAAAAATTGACGAGATTGGAAAAATCAACGAAATGCCAACCGGAACAGGAACAACAAGCACTGTCCCGAACGGAACTGTAGTAAAACTCAATATTTTAACTGAAGCCGGAGCCAATGTAACCGTAAACGGAGCTCAGCCTCTCGCTTCAGAAGGGCCTTTTCCTTTAACAGGTAATAACAGCTGGGTGACGTATGCCATCCCTTCTATCACCGGAAATGTAACGGTTATTTCGGATAAAGCTGTAACCGCAGGGATTAACGGAGGATACAGCACTTCCGGATATGGAGGATATTTTGCCGGATTCTCTTCTATTCCTTTGATTACCAAACAGACCGGAGAATGTATTCCTGGTATTGTTTTGGAAGTGGATGACAGCTATGATACCTATCAGTGGTATTTGAATGGAAGCCCAATTACAGGAGCTAACGCCAATACGTATACACCACTGGTTTCCGGAAACTATACCATAAAAATTGCAGTAGGATCATGTACTCCGGCCATCATTCCGGTTTACAAAGTGTTTACATGTCTTGAAGAGTCTACCAAAGCAATGACTGTCTGCGAAGGCTATCAGGCTATAGTCCCTCAGTTTACCAATTCTACTCAAAACTATGTTCCTAGTACAGTAACTATTCTTACACCTCCGGCAAACGGTACAGCAACCATTGATCCGGCAGGAGTAATTACTTATGTTCCTAATTTCGGTTATATGGGTACAGACACCATCGTTTATAAGTTTTGTGGAAACAATCCTGACTTTACAGATTGTGAACAGGTCACATTAACCTTAACGGTTTCTGAAAGTCCAATTGTTAAAGATGCTGCCTTAAGATCATGTTTTGAACCTTCTAATCCTGTCCTTGGCATATTTAATTTAACCTCAGCAGGAGTGAATGTACAGCCAGGAACTATTAAACAATATTATCCTTCTCCTGCTGATGCCCATAGCGGAACCAATGAAATTCTGACTCCAGCTAATTATACCGCACCAGACGGAGTGGTTTATATTAAAGTAAGTAATGCCAACGGATGTTACAGAATTGCAGAAGTAACGCTTACCGTTATCCCTCCTACCTATTCAGAGGTACTAAAGGATAAAATTATCTGTATGGAAAATACCACCACACTGGATGCCGGCCCCGGATATACTTCTTATCTATGGAGTACGGGAGCAACAACCCCATCCATCAGCAATGTGGGAGTAGGAACTTATTGGGTAGATCTGAAAACCAGAGAATGTACTACCAGACAAACCGTAAAGGTTTATCCATCAGAAAATCCTGTTATTTCGGACATTAACATCAGTAATAATTCAGTTACCCTGGCTGTCATTGGAGGCACAGCACCTTATCAGTATTCAATGGATAATATCAGCTGGCAGAATGAAAATGTATTTACCAATGTTCCGCGAGGAAGCAATACTTTTTATGTAAAAGACAGTTATAACTGTACTCCTGTAGAGGTAGAAATCACAGTTCCTAATCTTATTAATATCATTACGCCTAATGGTGATGGAATAAATGATGTACTGGACTATTCTGCTTTGGCGGGGAAGCCTAATTTCACATTCAGTATTTATGACCGATACGGAAGTAAAATTCACGAAGGAGGCAAATTAAACAGCTATCAATGGGATGGCAGCATTGGCGGCAAGAAAGTATCTACCGGAAACTACTGGTTTGATATGGGCTGGAATGAGACCAACAGAAAACAGACTCCTATAAAATATACGGGATGGATTATGGTAAAAAACAGAAATTAATCAAACTTTTAAACCTCTATTTTAAGTATGAAAAAGCTATTATATATTTTCCTTATGTTATTTTCCGCAGTACTTTTTGCTCAAAAAAACAGTAATATAAGGTTTGCTGTGTACAATAATGTCATCGGAACTTCCAGTATGTTTGATCTTTATAAAAACAGCATTGAAAAGACGATTATTTTTAAAACCAAAGCTAATTTACCTTCTCATTTAAAGAAGTTTGATTATCTGGCTGACAACGGTTTAATAGAAATCAAGTTTAAAAAAAATGCAGGTTTTCCCGATAGTTTATCTCTGGAAATGCTGAATGAGCAGAACAATCTGCCCAAAGACAGACCTGTTTTTATTGAAGGATATCAGTTTAATGATACCACAACTCTGGTCTATAATGATATGATCAGTAACATTGAGCTTATAGATTCCAACGGACAGAAAAACATCCATATTTCAACCATAAGAAATTAATGCCCGTTTTGACGGAAATTAATTTAAAAGCAGAGGCTATTTCGAAATGAAATAGTCTCTTTTGTTTTTCACAATATTCGTAATCTTTATTTCAATAGTTTTGAAAACCAGACATAAATATCCATATTACCCGGAATATCCAGTTTTTTTCGCAGATTGTATTTTTTGGTTTGAACAGTTCTTACTGAAGTGTGGGTATATTCAGCAATTTCTTTGGTAGAGAAATTAAGATAAATGTAAGCACTGAATCTTATTTCCGAGATTTTCAAAGGAGAAACCTTCAGGAGCTCTTCAGTAAAACGGGGAGAATATTCATTGAAACGGGTTAAGAATTCAGCATTATTTTCTTTAGCAAGCTGTATAACCTCATTAAAAATGCACTCCTGTACCGGTGGCAGATAAAGCATATCAATTGTATCAGGATTTCTACTTTTATATTTTCTATAATAATTCCCAAAAAGGAATATAAACAAAACACCTATTACAATGCTTCCCAATAATATCCATCCTAGTCTTTGTGAGAATTTCTTCTCTTTTTTATCTTCAATATCTTCTTTTTTATCTATGATATCTTTTAACTCATCATTTTGCTTTTCTCCGGCAGTTTGAATATTCAAAAGTTCATTCACATAGAAAGCTGCACTATCTTTTTCTTTCATTTCTTCATACAGGCTTTTCAGCTCATTAGCTACAGGTTTTCGATAAGCCTCATTCTTAAAGTGGTTATTGGCAATTTTTTTACAGATCCAGAGGTAATGCTGTACATTTTTAAAGTCTTTTATTGTTCTGTAGTATTTTGCAGCATGAAATAGGGTAAAGTATAAGACACCTTTATCATTTGTTTTTTTTAAATCTGCCAATGATTCCTGCACATAGATCTTTGCAGAATCAAACTTGCCCAAATCAACATACACTGCTGCCAAATAAGGAGTAGCCTTATAACTCCAGGCTAATTGGGTTTTATGTATTTTATATTGATTATTTTTATTTTCTCTGTATATTTTGGAATATTGATAGGCAATTTTAATCTTCTTTAATGCCTTTTCGGTCTTACCCATTTCATTATAAAAACCTGCATACTGCCAATTGATCAGATAGGTATAATACGCATTTTTCTGCTCCATGATTTTTTCATACACCTCATCCATTTGCTGTAAGGCTTTGACCCTTTCTCCCACCCCATAATAAAGCATAGATTTTATCAGATTAAAGTATAAAACAATTTCAAAATCTTTTTTTTCATTGATTAAATTCTCTTTTTCTACTTTATCGATATAATAAAATGCTTTTTTAACATCACCATTTTTATTATAAATATTGGCCATTTTAAGATATCCTAATGCAATACAATCCTGGTAGGAATTCATTCGGCAGATGGTAATAATATTTTCAATTTTCACTATTTCTTTTGAACCGGAGGTACAAAATTCAATATCATAGAGAATATTCTTGAGCTCTTCTTCAGTTTGTTGTGCATAAAAAAGAGAAGAAATTAAAAAAAGCACAAAGCTTAGTTTTTTTAACATAATTACCACATACTATTTCATGCAATATTAATACTATAACAAAACAATTATAAACAAAATACATACGTATCACATACACAACATACACAAAACACAATTATCAATCACTTATGATACATAATTAACAATTATTTTTGACCGAAAATTATTTCAATATTTAAATACAATCCCGAAAATAAATAACATTCAAAAAACATTAAAACACTTTAATATGAATATGAAAAATTTACTACTTCACTTATTTCTGTTTATGACAATATTGGCAAAAGCACAGAATGACAACTGCTCCGGAGCCGCCCAAATGACTGTTGGAACAGATTTTACTTCAGGAGCAATTACTTCCAGTAATACGGGCGCCACTACAGACAATGCATTACCTGTTTGCAATTCGGACGCAGTAGAAAATGTCTGGTTTAAAGTAGCAGTTCCGGCTAGCGGAAATTTAACCTTAGAAACCCTGTCAGTTTCAAATTCGCCATTTGATGATTCCGTACTTACTGTTTATAGCGGAGACTGTAATTCTTTAACAGAAATTGCTTGTGACGATGATGATGGGGAAGATTTTTTTTCAAAGATCACATTAAACGGTCAAACTCCCGGAGCCATTTTATATGTGAGTGTTTGGAAATATAGTTCGTTTACAGATAATGGAGAATTTCAGGTTTCCGCCTATGATAATACAATCTTGGCTACTCATGAAACTTTGAATAACAAAAAAGACATAACCGTATCACCTAATCCTTTTAATGATGTTCTGAATATTTCAGACATCTCAAAAGTCAAATCAATTACAGTTATTGATGCTTTAGGAAAGTTGGTTAAAACAATTGAAAAACCTTCATCTCAGTTGTATCTGAATGATTTAAAAACGGGATTATATCTTGTTACTTTAAAAATGACAGACGGAACTACAAAAACGATTAAAACAATTAAGAAATAGCACTTTTTTCAGAATCAGAAAATAGTTTTTAATATTTAGGATATCTTCTGCCTGCAGGTTTGTGTTATTTTCTGCAGGCACTTTTAAACTGGAAAGTTCAAAACACATTATACTTGCACAGAGGCTATTTCATATATGACATAGCTTCTGTTTTTTTATTGATATTTACATATGCTATTTCAATAATTTTGAAAACCATACATAGATATCCATATCAGTAGGAATATTGAGCTTTTTTCTTAAATTATATTTTTTGGTCTGTACAGTTCTTACTGAAGTAAATGTATAGTCTGCAATTTCTTTGGTAGAAAAATTCAGGTAGATGTAAGCACAGAACCTTATTTCTGACATCTTTAAAGGAGAAATTTTCAGCAATTCTTCTGAAAAACGGGGACAATATTCATTGAAACGGGGTAAAAATTCAGAATTATTTTCTTTAGCAAGCTGTATAATTTCCTTAAAGAGGCTCTCCTCAACAGGCAATTGATGAGGTATATCAATTTTATCCAAATTCTTACTTTTATGCTTCTTGTAGTAGTATAGAAAAAGAAATATGAAAAAAATACATACTATCACACTGGCTGATAATATGAAAAAAAGTTCATTGGTCTGTTTTTTTTGATTTTTATTTTCTAATTCATTCTGCTTATCCACAGAATCATTCAATGTTTGGTTTTGTTCCCGGTTTAAAGATTTTATTTCCAACAGCCAATTAGAATAGTAGCTAATACTGTCTTTTTGTCCCAGGCCCTCATACAGCGACTTAAGTTCTTCTGCAACAGCGATCTGATAATTTTCACTTTTATAATAATTGTGAGCAATATTTTTGCATTTCCATAGATAATATTGAGTCTTGGAATAATCTTTAATGGATTTAAAATACTTTGCAGCATACAAAGAGGTAATATATCTAATGCCTATTTCGTCTATCTTTTTTTCATTCTGAAGGGCTTCATCAATATAAATTTTTGCAGAGTCTGTTTTATTTAATTCCACATACATTCCTCCCAGATAAGCAGAAGTTTTGTAACTATTACTCAACCTATTTTTATCAATTCTATAACGATTTCCTTTATTTTCTCTATATATTTTGGAATATACATAAGCTTTCTTATAATATTTTAACGCCAGTTCCTTCTTATTTATTTCATTATATATGCCGGCGTATTGCCAATTGATCAGATAAATAAAATAAGCATTATCTTTTTTTATAGTCTCATCATAGATTTCATCCAATTGTTTTAGGGCAGTAATTCTTTCACCCAATTTCTGATATAATAAAGATCTCTGTAAATGAAGATAAAATATAACTTCGAAGTCAGTGTGGGAATTAATGAGGTTTTCTTTTTCCACCTTATCAGTATAATAAAAAGACCTCTTCATATCACTATTCCTATTATAGATATTAGCAATCTTGAGATATCCTAATGCAACACAATCATTATAAGAGTTTTTTTTGCATATCTCAATAAGGCTATCAATTTTTTTTATTTCTTTAGGTCCAGCAGTAGAAAAATTGATATCAAAAAGAATATTCTTTAGTTCTTCTTCCGTATGCTGTGAATAAAAAAAAGAAGAAATCAAAAAGAAGAAAATAGTCAGCTTTTTTACCATAACTCTATCAAACTATTAATACAATATTAACACTACGTTATTACCGATTTGCTTAAAATACATACGTATTACATACTACACATGACAAAACCGCAAGCAAACATCGTTTAAATTACAAAATTAGCAATTACTTTTGAATACTCGAATTTTATATTCATTTTTCGAATACCACTATTAAATACCTAATTTTTAAAATGAGAAAAACTCTATTATCATTATTTTTGATATCAGGTTTCTGTCTTTCCAATGCTCAAAGATGGGAACCATCTTCACAGAAAACATCTGATATCAGAAGAGAGGTTAAAATCAAGTTTGCTTACAAAACTGATATTAACGCATTGATACAGTTATTAAAAAATGCTGAAGAAACCGGAGCTAATGCAAAAGCAGTTACCATCCAGCTGCCAACTGCAGAAGGAACTATTGAAAAGTTTGCCGTGTACAGCAATCCTGTAATGGAAAAATCACTGGCTGAAAAATATGGATTGGGGTCCTATGTAGGAGTAGGAATTGATGATCCTTCCAAATATGTAAGATTCAGTACTTCACCTACGGACATGCAGTCCATGATCATTAAAGATGGAATTTTTCAGTTTATAGAACCTATCACAACAGATAAAAAGACTTACGGAGTATTCTATAAAACTCAGAGAACAGATTCTGAACATGGTTTTAGCTGTGGGATGGAAGGAAAAAAAGAACAGGATATTACATCTTTAAAAAAGAGCGGAAAAAACAAACTTCCAGGAATAAATATTACCGGAAGGCCTGCCGCATCCATGTACAGAACCTATAGACTTGCTCTGTCTGCAACAGGAGAATACACAACACTTTTTGGAGGGGCTGCCGGAGCTCTTGCCCAGATGAATGCTACTATGACCCGTGTCAATGGTGTTTTTGAAAAAGAATTTGCCATCCATTTGAACATCCAAAATTTCCCTGCTATCATCTATGCAGATGCTGCTAATGATCCTTATACAGATGATTTAAATGGCCAGCTGCAACAAACCTTAACTGCCCAGGTAGGTAATGCCAATTATGACATCGGACACGTCTTTAATGCAGCTGGTGGAAATGGAAATGCAGGCTGTATAGGCTGTATATGTACCAACCCAACCGTAGCAGAACCATTGGGTAAAGGTTCTGCGTTTACACAAAATCAGAATCCTGTGGGAGACACATTTGATATTGATTACGTAGCTCATGAAATGGGGCATCAGCTTGGAGGAAACCATACCTTCTCTACTGTTACAGAGGGCTCAGGTGTGAATGTAGAACCAGGAGGAGGAACAACTATTATGGCCTATGCCGGAATCACTGCCAACAACGTACAGATGAACAGTGATGCTTATTTCCATTACTCATCTATCAATCAAATCCTTACAAATCTTGAAGCTAAAGTGGGATGTGGAGCAGCTGAAAATATCGCTAACAATAATGCTCCTGCCATCACTCCTCTTGTTTCTTATCATATTCCTAAAGGAACAGCCTACTATCTGGATGCCAATGCTGTAGATGCTAATGGAGATCAGCTAACCTATAACTGGGAGCAATATGACAGCGTTGGATCTACAAACTCTATTTCAGGAGACAGTGGCTGGGGCTTTAATCCTGAGGGATCTCTTACCCGTTCTTTTTCAGCGGTTGCCTCTGGCAGAAGATATTTTCCAAGCCTTCCTATTGTGATGAGCGGCAAATTAACCAATAAAGAAACCTGGGAAACCGTTTCATATATCCCAAGAGTTTTACATTACGCTGTATCTGTTCGTGATAACAATGCAAACCGACCATTGACTATTTCAGCAGAAAACACAGTTACAGTTGGAAATGACGGACCTTTCAAGTTCAAAGGATTCAATGCTTCTTCTGCTCTGTATAATAATGCTTCCAACACTATTCTATGGGATGTTGCCAATACCAATCAGGCTCCTTATAATGTTGCCAATGTAAAGATTGAATACACAACCGATCTTGTTAATGGCTCTGCATGGACAGAACTAATTGCTTCAACGCCTAACGACGGTAGTTTTGATATACAGATGCCTGCTGCATTACAGGGAAATATTAAACTGAGAATTTCAGCAGTCGGAAATATATTTTATGCGGTATCTCCTACTCTGGCTGTAGGAACTGCTCCTGCTGCTTTAAACAATCCTCCAACAGGAATTGCTGCCTTTGAAAATGATATACTTAAAACCTCAGCAACTATTTCCTGGAATCATGTACCGGGAGCAACCTATTCTGTAAATTACAGAAAAGTGGGAACTGCAAACTGGTCTAACGCTTCCAGTACAGTAAATTCTGTATTGTTGAATAATCTGGAAGATGAAACATCTTACGAAGTTCGTGTTGCGTCAGTTATCAATAATATTGCCGGAGCATTCTCCCCTGTTTCTACTTTCAAAACAAAAGGATTACGTACCGGATATGACTACTGTCTGATGACTACAGGAGGGAATACAACAAATTCACCAAATTTCAGTGGTATTCTAAGAGTTACTTTAGCCAATGTAGATGTAACAGCTAATGGAACCACTGTTCAGCATGCGTATAAAGATTATTCGGAAGATCCTGCCAAACTGATCCAGCTTACTCAGGGAGCTCAGTATAATTTGAATTATGTTGTTTATGCCAACCGCGCAGGAGGTAACTATCAGGATTGGATACAAGTCTGGATTGATTATAACAGAAATGGGGTATTTGAAAACACCGAAAGAATAGGAATCAACGGAGCAATTCCTAATGCCAACAAAAGGCATCAGAGTAACTTTGCTTTTGCTGTTCCGGCTAATGCTTACAATGGAGACAAAACATTAAGAATGAGAGTAGCCAGTGGTTTTTTCAATGCTTCAGCTGATGCATGTGCAAGCCCTTTCGTAAATGTGAACGGAGGAGGTGTTTATTCTAGTGGTTCAGTATGGGATTTCTCTGTAAAGATCAATGCTGCACTTGGGGTTAAAGAATCTGTTCAGTCATCATCTGATCTTGAAATCTACCCTAATCCTGCGGATACATTTGTAGAAGTGAAAAACCTTAAAGGGAAAGCAGATTACAAAATCTACAGCGCAGACGGAAGACTTGTTCAGGAAGGGAAATTGGAGGGCCAGAGAATCAATGTTGCTGCATTGATTAAAGGAATGTATGTGATCACTGTAAAGGATGACAAGACTACTTACAATACGAAATTAATAAAGAAATAGTTAATAATTAGTACCGTGTACCTGTAAGGTTATTCGTGATGCCTGCAGGTACTTTTTTCAACATTTTTTAAAACAGTACAGCCCAATCAGCCACTCATTATAAATCAAGATACATCATAAATATATATTATTACTTCATTAAACACATTTTTTAATTTTTTTAAATACTGTACCTGCAGTATAGATTGGGCTTTCTGCAGGTACTTTTCAAAAATTTTATAATAAAAACAGATCAAGAAAAGAATATAGCCTTATATTGATAAAAAAACATTTTTTAATCATCGTTTGTATTGTGTACCTGCATTAGAAGTGGTTTTCTGCAGGTACCTTTTTTAAAATAACTCTCAAAAAAACATACTATTATGATAAAAAAACTACTTTTTCTGATATGCACTGGTTTTTCAGTCTTATCATTCTGCCAATCCGATGAAGTTCTGTTTATCGGAAACAGTGTGACGTATTTTAATGACATGCCTGAAATCTTTAAAAATATTGCAGCTTCAAAAGGTAAAAATGTTTCCATAACGACACATACTCCGGGCGGAACCGGATTTGTAAATCATGTGGATGATCCTTCATTGTATCAAAAAATAAGATCTAAAAACTATAAATATGTCATTATGCAACCCGGAACAGGTGAATCTGCAGGCCATTCTTATCCTGTTACAGTAACGGCTGAACGAGGCCGCAAGATCAGAGATTCCATTCGTAAATACAGTCCTTGTTCCAAGATATTTCTGTATGAAATTCCCTATGGAGTACCCTCTGCGAATGAATACAATACCTATTTCACTTTTCAGCAGAAAATAAAGGATTCCATTACGAAGATGTCTAACCTGATGCAAGTAGAAATGGTTCCTGCCGGAGAATCTGCAAGACAATATTACAGTTCTAATCAGGATCTGGCTCTTCACGGATCTTATAATGATATTCATCCAGGACCCAAAGGAAGTTACCTTGTTGCAGCTTCTATGTATTCTGCGATTTTTCAGGATCATGTATTCCCTTCTACTTTTTATAACGGACTTACTCAAAACACTGCTGAAAATTTTCAGAACATAGCAGATCAGGTTTTCTTTAATAATACGGCACAATGGAACAGCAATGTGTTTCATCTTCATTCGGATTTTATTGCTGGAATTAATGGGACGACTGTTAATTTCACCAATCATTCCGCCAATTACACTTCACAATCCTGGAATTTTGGAGATGGAACCACAGATTCTTCCTTGAACCCTGTTCATCAATATACTGCGCCAGGAACTTATACTGTCTCGCTTACTGTCATCAGAAATTCCTGTGCGGAAACTTTCAGTAAAACAGTTACTATTGGTTCTCTGGGAACTGCGGATATGAATGTACAGCCTGAGCTTACATTTTACCCTAATCCTGTGAAAGATTTCTGTTACCTTAAAAGTAAACAGAAAATAAAGGACATTATGGTTTATGATATGGCTCAAAGAAAGCTTTTTGACTGGAAAAACCTTCACGCTTATGATATAAAATTAGATTTTTCAACTTATAGTAAAGGTGCTTATATGATCAGTATTCTTTATGAAAACGATCATAGAGAAAGTATTAAGATTATGGTTAAATAACTGCGAAAAGAGAACTCAAATGAGTTCTCTTTTTTTATTGTATCATCATATGATCAGATGACCAGGACTACCCTGCAACTATCTCTTCTGCATATACAACACCTTCATAGCATGCATTGTAAATTGCTTTCAGTTCCTCCAAAACAGGTACTCTTGGATTGAACCCTGTACAAGGATCTGCCAAAGCATTGCTGGCAATATAATCAAGATTTTTATCCCAATCTTCCCTTGAGATTCCGAAGTCTTTGATCGCTGACTGATTGTTGACTTCAGAACGTAAAGTTTCAATAGCCTGAGCCAATTCTTCTGTAGTTTCTTTACCTATTACTCTTGCCAGATCAGGATAACGTTCTGTAGCCACAGCATTATAACGGATGACATTCGGAAGGAAAATAGCATTTGATGCACCATGAGGAATTCCATATAACGCTCCTACCTGATGAGAAAGAGAGTGAACAATACCCAACCATGCATTGTTGAAGGCTAAACCAGCCATAAATGAGGCATCATGCATATTCTGGCGAGCCTGGATATTATTTGGGTTTTCTACCGCTTCTTTAAGATTATCAAAAACAATCTCTAAACCACCTTTAGATAAAGCATCTGCGATATTGTTATCAATATTGGAAACATAAGCCTCTACACAATGTGTCAGAGCATCAAGCCCTGTATTGGAAGTTACATGTGTTGGCATTGAAGCACAGATTTCTCCGTCGATAATAGCAATATCCGGTGTCAATTCGTAGGAAACCACAGGATATTTTACCCCTTTTTCTCTATCAGTAATCACTGCCAGCCCGGTAGTTTCAGTTCCTGTACCACTGGTAGAAGGAATGGCAATAAACTTTGCTTTATTTCTCAAAACCGGAACTGTGAAAGGTTTAATCAAAGCATCAAATTCCACCTCAGGATATTCGTAAAACACCCACATGATTTTCGCAGCATCAATGGCGGAACATCCTCCTAAACCAATAATCCAATCTGGTTGAAAAGTATTCATTACTTCTGCACCTTTCAGACAGGTTGCTGATGAAGGGTCTTCTTCTACTCCTTCGAAAATCTGTGTTTCAATTCCGGCTTCATTAAGGTAAGCAATGGCTTTATCAAGAGTTCCGCTTTTTCTCATGGAACTTCCTCCTGTTACAATAACAGCTTTTTTTCCTTTGATATTTTTTAATTCATCAAGACTTCCCGCACCATGGAAGACTTCGCCTGCAATAAATAATTTGCTCATTTTTCTTATCTGATTTTAATGATACAAAATTAGATAAGCCTTCACAAGCCCTGTTATACAAACGAGACTATGCGTTATACATTTGCGCCAGTTCCTGTTGGAGTTCGGTGGGTGTTTCTTTGAGTTTTGCTTTTACAAATTTATTGAGGGCAGAAGGCGAATTAAAACCTAAATCGAAAGCAATTTCCTTATGGGAAAGGTCTGAAAACATCAGCTGACGTTTAATTTCCGTTAAAATACGATTATGTATGGCCTGAATAGCCGTCTCTCCACAATGCTTTTTGGTGATAGCGTTTAATTTTTTGGTGGTCATAGCCAATTCTTCTGCATAATACTGAACAGTTCTGTGTTGTTTATAATGTTCATTCAACAGCTTTTTAAATCTTACATACATGGGTTGATCTGCTGTTTTTTCATGTAAAACAGGATGCAGCCCGTGAATAGATTCAATAAGCCCAAGGAGAATAATTTTAATATAAAATCTGGCCTGTTCTTTCTTGATAAGGGTTGGCTGTTCGTAAATCTCTTTAATGATTGAAATGTTGTGTAAGCTCTGTTCAAAGTCTTCACGTGAAAGTATCGTACAGTTCAGGTGTGTAGAAAGATTAACATTATAGGTACTCAGTTCATTTTTCAGAATATCGGAACAAAACAATATTTCTTCAAACAAAATAATCTTGCCGATAAGATCTTCGCCGGAATCTGCCACAAAGTGTACCTGTTCCGGAAATATCACAGAGATTTTCCCAGCTTTCATCCAATGCATTTTATCTTCAATACAAACCTGAAGTTTTCCCTGTTCTACAATAAAAATACAAAAATGGTCTTTTTTGTGGGGTTTTGCATATTGGGCCAAATGGTCTTTATTCAAATCAAAAACCCGGAAAGATAGATTTTTATCTTCCAGTTTCTGAATATTTTTCTTAATCTCCAGTTTCTTCATAGTTCCTTTTACCCCAGCAAATGTAGGATTAAAAAAGGGATATCAACTATTAAATGCACCTCAAGAATATAAACAGGACCATCAAAAACAGCAGAAACTCGCAGTAATTGAGAGTTTCTGTTTTATAATTCAGCTATTAATAATCTGCCTGTCCTATCTCAAGCTTATTGATTTTCCCTTCTCTGTTAAAGTGAAATTTAAAATACGTTTTAAAATCACCGTATTCATCACTATGAAATGCTCCATAAACTGAGTTTCCATTATCCTCAACTTTATCAATGCTTACAAAGTTTTCAATAGTGATGGCGTGCGTTGAAAATTCTTTCAGATTTCTGGGATTACCGTCGTCCAGCAATACAGCATCTTCAGCAAAAAGAGAAGTCCATTTTTTAATATCACTTGCCTGAAAAGCTTCTACAGCCTGTTTTACGATAGTGTTTTTTATTTTTGAAGTGTCCATGCTCTTTATTTTTTTATGTGGGTGACCTTTATATCGTTGTCCGCAGGCACTCAGACTGCAGGTCATGATCAATATAATGCATAATGATTTTAAGATATTCATCCTATTATGTTATTGATTAGCTCCACCGTTGACCAGCAAATGCTGCCCGTTCACAAATGAAGAAAGATCACTGGCAAAGAATTCTGCAATATTGGCAACATCTTCTACTTCTGCCAGCCTTCCCATGGGACAACTGTCAATCAGTGATTTTCTCAATTCAGGATAACTTCCCTCTTCCGCAAAAATCCCTGAATGATCTACCGCAAAAGGAATGATTGTATTGACCGTTACTCCACGATGTCCAATTTCTTTTGATAATACATCTACCAGATACCTTGGAGTGGTTTTGCTTCCTCCATATACTGCCATACCCGGCACAGGAAAAGCTGTGGTACTGGATGCTACATAAATGATGCGTCCATTGTCTTCTACATTCAAAGCCGCCTGCTGCATGGTAAAATAAGCACCTTTGGTATTGATAGAGAAAAGTCTGTCGAACTGTTCTTCTGTAAACTGTGTTACAGGGGTTTCCACCATTTCAATTCCGGCATTGGCAACAACGATATCTATTTTCCCGAAAGCTTTTTTTGCTTCCTCAAAAAGATAGTGTATTTCAGATACTTTGCTCACATCTGCCTTTATAGAAATAACCTTTCTTCCCATGGCTTTGATATTGCTTTCTACCTCATCTGTGGATGCTTTATCACGTGAATAATTTAATACGACATTGGCCCCTAAAGCAGCATAACGTTCTGCAATAGCCTTCCCTAAACCTCTTCCTGAGCCAGTAATAATGGCTACTTTATTTTGTAATGAATTCATTTTTTTAATTTTTAATAATGATTGTAATTGTTATTATTGAATATCTGGTTTTGATGTCTGTCTTTCATGGAGGATTTCAACCACCTTATTGTTCAGCCAGGCAAATACAAATCCTGCTAAGATGGGTATTAATAAATTGAATACAGGCAATGGTTCTAATGGAGGATGAACTCCGAACAGAATGATTAAGCCCAGAAACCAGGCAGGAATATTGTTCAGTTTTTTTGTTCCCGCAAAGTAGGCTAATGATCCGATGTACAGGAAAACAGCCAAAGGAAAGCCTAATCCTCCAATCAACTGATGCAATCCGCCTGCAGTGATCTGTATGAGAATCGCCATTATCATTCCCAACATAATCTGTAAAAGCGCCCAAAGTGAGGTTTCTATCTTTTTACCGAAAATATAGAAACTGACCCATGCTACAAACATCACCCATGTAGGCCACTGCATCGAAAAAGAAACAGTAACGGCAACCGCTCCGAAAAATCCGAAAGCAACTGCTATTGGTAAAGTCTTCATAATTGTAATAGAATTTTGATATTACGCCATTGCACCATTGGCTCCAATGGTTTGTCCACTGATCCATTTGGCATCATCGCCTGCAAGAAAGACAACAATTTTGGCGATATCAGCTGGTTCTCCCAGACGGTTAAAAGCATTTAAAGAAGCCAGTCTGTCTATTACTTCCTGAGGCTTTCCGTCAGTAAATAATGCCGTATTGGTAGGTCCCGGAAGTATTGCGTTGACATTAATTCCTCTGCTGCCCACTTCTTTAGCGAATACTCGGGTTAGCTGTTCTACAGCTCCTTTGGTAGCTACATAAGTTCCATACGTTGGCATCATTACTCTCGTAGTCGTTGAAGAGAAATTAATAATACTTCCGTTGTCAGCAAGTTGAGTTGCTGCTTCTCTTAAAGTGTTAAATGTTCCTCTTACATTGATGTCGAACTGGCGTGAAAAGTCTTCATCAGTAGTATCTTTGATCAGCTTGGTAATCATGATTCCTGCATTATTAACCAATACATCGATTTTTCCATAATGGCTGATCGCCTGATCAAATAATTGCTTTACAGCTTCTGAATTACTTACATCTGCCTGGATTGCAATAGCATCACCTCCTTTATCTTTTATAGAAGCGACAACCTGTTCTGCGGCATCTTTTCCGCCTGCGTAGTTAACGATTACTTTTGCTCCCGCTGAAGCTAACTGTTGAGCTATTTCAGCTCCGATTCCTCTTGACGCTCCGGTCACAAGGATTACTTTGTTGTTTAATGTACTCATATTACTTTGTTTTTATCAATGTTAATTTGATAGGACAAAGTTGATACATTACGCTCCTCAGTAACGTACAAGAATGATAGGAGATGTTGCAAATTTCTAAGATTGCTTTCCAAAGTACTGCTTTCTATATTCTGCAGGACTGATTGAAGTATTTTTTTTGAAGTAATTGCTGAAATGGGATGTTTCAAGAAAACCTAAACGGGCTGCAATTTCTTTGATGCTGAGGGTTTCGTCCTGAAGCATTACTTTTGCTTCGGTAATTGCTTTATCAGCAATCCATGAAGTGATTGTTTTTCCGGTTTTGCTGCTGATAACGCTTGATAAATAATTAACATGGAGAGCCTGCAGATCCGCATAATCCTGAACCCTGAACTGGGTATTGGTCTTTCCACTGATCAGATCTCTGAAATGCTGCTCAATATTTTGTTTGAAGTTTTTTACAATCCGTGAACTGCGATTGCCTTCATAAATAGGATTATAGTCCTGAAAGAAATATTCTTTAATTTTCAGCAGCAGCGCGATCACAAGAGCACCGATAATTTTGTTTTTATATAATGAATGTCCTTTATATTCTTTATGAATCAAAGCATATAATTCTTCAATCTGGCTAAACTGGTCAGGAGTCAAAACACGGGGTGAAACTACTTCTGATAAAAGAAAAGAGAAGTCATTATAGACCTCTTCATGCACGTATTCCTTCAAAAATCCTTCCCCGAAGGTAATCAGACACGTATGTCTTAGTTTTTCCCATTCGAAAATCCTGTAATTGCCGGGGTTGGTAAAGTAAACTGTATCTGAAGTTACTTCGAATCTCTGATCATCGATTGTATAATGCCCAAATGCACTTTTAATAAACAAAAAACTGAAGTAGTTAGGACGAAAAGGTTCTGACCGAAACGGCAAATCCTGGAATGTTTCTTCCAGATAATGAATGGTAAACCCGGATTCTTCCTCCAGATAATCCACAGGAAGTCCTAGTTGCTGATAAAGTTCGCGCAAAGTGTGCACATTCAGATTACCGTTAGACATTACATTCAATTTCGGGTAAATTTAGAAATTAAATTGAGCTTGTCTTCATTTAAATTTCAATAAATAGTATTTATTCTCTGTATCTTCAAAATAGAAAAGGAAAAGTACCTATGTATAAGTACTTTTCCTTTTCTATGGGATGTATGGATTACAATGATTTAAGCTTATATTTTATAAACCATAAGCTTCTATCCACTTTTGTTTTACCTGTTCTGTAATCAGATTGTATTCTTTATCTACTCCATTGGAAAGAGGATCTAGTGGTGTACGAAGTGGTCTTTTCCCTTTTTCTGTATTGACCAGCTTAAGGGCTCCATCTGCAATGATTTGTGGATCCGGAGCTGATTCCATAAAGAGTTTACCAAATACGGTCTGAATTTTCTGACTGATATCCACCACCGCAGTACCATAAGATTCCTGAATGCCCTCACGGTCTCCATTAACATGTGCCTTACCGATAATTTCCGTCATGAATCCTCCCGGCTCAAGCAGTACGGACTCTATTCCCTGCCCTATCAGCTCTTCATACGAACCTTCTATAAGGCCTTCCAATGCAAATTTTGTAGAATTATAAGCAGACTGTAATGGAAGTGAAATTCGGCCTACCTGACTGGAAATGGTGATGATAAGACCCTCTTTTGCAGCTCTCATAATAGGTAAAACTTCATTATTCACTCTCAATGTTCCCCAAACATTCACATCAAAGAGCTTCTGGATCTGTGGTATTGAATAAGATTCAAGAACTCCTGCTCCATATATTCCTGCATTATTAATCAAAACATCAATTCTGCCATACTTTTCATATACTAAAGCAACAGCTTTTTTTACAGACTGATCATCTGTGATATCCATATCTACTACTTCTGTCTTCTCCAGCGTATTCAGATTTTTTGCATGTTCTGCGTTACTTCCAGTAGTATTTCGCATCGTAGCTATGACGATATGACCTTCTTTGTTAAATGTTTTTACCATTAATGCACCAAAACCGGTACTTGAACCTGTAATTAAGATTACTTTTTTCATTCTTTTTGTTCGTCTCTTTTTAATTATTGACTCTTTTTAACTCAGAAGAATACCGGCCGGAATTCTTTTCATTATTACAATATTTCCTTCAGACGGTCTATTCTGTCTCAGAAGAAAATACGTTAAAAATGATGTTGCAATTTAGCACAGATTTACTTTCCTTTGTATAGTACTTTCCCAAAGGAAAGCGAAATAATTTATAAGCGTATGTCTGTAAAAAAAATTAAATCAAGCTGCCTGGAAACGATCAAGCCTGTAAGGGACGCTTTGGACGTTTTAAGTGGCAAATGGAAGCTGGCCATCATTGTATCTGTATCTGTAGGCAATGATCGCTTTACTGATATACAGGACAGTATACCGGGTATTACTCCAAAGGTTCTGGCTAAGGAACTCAAAGAACTTGAACAGCATCAGCTTATCAAAAGAACTGTTATTGATGATTATCCGGTTAAAATCATTTATCAGCCTCAACCTTATTCTTCCACTTTAAATCCTATCATATTTGCTCTTAAAGACTGGGGAATTAATCATAAAAGAAAACTTTTTGAAGAAGGATTTACCATGAATGAAATAGGAGAAATTCCTCAATGCCTTCCTGAAGAAGGATAATAAACAACTGATTTAGTTGATATTAAAACAATGCAATATAAAAAAAGCATAAAAAATTTGTTTTTGTGACCAATCGGTCATACCTTTGCATTGTTATTTTATATTATCATGACAAAAGGTGAAGAAACCAAACAATTCATTATAGAAAAATCGGCCCCTATATTTAATACAAAAGGGATCGCTGCTACTTCTATGAGTGATATTATGGAAGCCACCAAATTGTCAAAAGGCAGTATGTATGTTCATTTTGAGAACAAGGAAGTACTTGCCTGTGCTGCTGTTGATCACAACCTTAAATTACTGAGTGAAAGACTTTTAAATAATTTAAGCAAATTCAAAACTTCTAAAGAGCAGTTATTCGCATATATTGATTTTTTCAGTGATCCCAATCATCCTCCAGTAACCGGAGGCTGTCCTTTGTTAAATTTCGGAATGGAAGCCGACGATACCAATCCGGTTGTCAAGGAAAAAATAAACCGTGCTATCAAGCAGGGGCAGGAATTACTTTCCGGTATTATTGAAAAAGGAATTTCCAATAAAGAATTCAGAGCAGACTGGAATTCTGCAGATTTTGCAACGGTTCTTTTTGCAATGCTTGAAGGTGGACATTTGATCGCAAGAATGTCTGGTAACAATGAGAGAATGGGAGTTATTACGAAAAGTCTTAAAAAAATAATTGAGGAAAATTGTGTCTAAATTTTTTTACCCAAAACATGACCGATCGGTCACTTAAACTTGAAAACAAAACTTTTTAAAAAGTATAATCATAACAATCAATTAAAAACAAAACAATGTCAAAAACAGTTTTAATTACAGGAGCGTCAAAAGGCTTTGGCAAAACATGGGCAGAAGCTTTTTTAGCAAAAGGATACAAAGTAGCTGCAACAGCCAGAAATGTAGAAACACTTAACGATTTAAAAGAAAAATATGGAGATTCCGTATTGCCTTTAACCTTAGATGTAGATAAAAGAGAGGAATCATTATCAGTAGTCCAGAAAGTACACCAACACTTCGGCAGCATAGATATTCTGATCAATAACGCAGGATATGCATTAACAGGTGCGGTGGAAGAAACCAACGAACAGGAAGCAAGAGCACAGTTTGAAACGAATTTCTTTGGAACTTTATGGCTTACACAGGCGGTACTTCCAATCATGAGAGATCAGAAAAGTGGTCATATCATTCAGGTTTCTTCTATTCTAGGATTGGCTACTTTACCAACCATGGGACTTTACAATGCGTCTAAGTTTGCACTGGAAGGTTTAAGTGAAACGTTAGCAACAGAAGTAAAAGGATTTGGAATCAATGTAACTTTGGTAGAACCTAATGGCTATGCTTCCAATATCTGGCATACAGGAATTAATACGCAAAGCAATCCGGTTTACGATGGGGTTAAAAAGGCTTTCTCAGAATCTGAAACTTCTTTTGGAGACGTAGAAGCTACAGCTCCGGCACTGATAAAGTTAGCAGAAACTGAAAATCCTCCATTGCGTTTATTACTTGGAAAAGTAGCACTTCCTTTTGTAAAGCAGAATTACGAACAACGTCTGAAAGTATGGGAAGAATGGAATGATGTATCTGTAGAAGCTCACGGATAACATCGAAAAGAGTGTTTTCACAAAATAAGCTCCGTTTTATAAAAGAACGGAGCTTATTTTTTATCCTTTTTTGAGATCAACCACTCACTCACTTTTCTTAGCGTTACTTTCCATCTGCTTCCTATTGATACTGTTTTCCTGTTCACCTCCTGCAATGTCTATTTCGCTGTGAAATATGACTACTTGAACAAATTACTCATTTCTCAAAGGTTTACAGGAGCATAATTTTGTCTCATCAAAAAAGAAAAACATATCTACAATCTAATATAATAAAGCAATGAAAACAACAATTTCAACCATCCTTTTAGCAGTAACTTTTACTTTAGGTACACCTGCTATTTCTAAAGCACAAAACAACAAGACCACTACTCTATCATCAAAAAATGATACAAGTATCCGTCCTTTTCACATCAGTATTCCGCAATCTCAACTGGATGATCTTAAAAAACGGATCTCAGAAACCCGTTTCCCGGATAAAGAGACAGTGAAAGATGCTTCTCAGGGAATTCAGCTTGAACAATTAAAAGAACTGATTACTTATTGGGGCAACGGATACGACTGGAGAAAAGTGGAAAATAAGCTGAATGCTCTTCCACAATTCGTAACCAATATTGACGGACTTGATATTCAGTTTATCCATGTTCGTTCAAAGGAGTCTAATGCAATGCCGGTGATTCTTACTCATGGCTGGCCGGGTTCTCCGCTGGAGTTTATCAATGCAATAGATCCTTTAACTGATCCTGTAAAATACGGTGGCAAGGCAAGCGATGCCTTTGATGTAATTATACCGGCCATTCCGGGATATGGTTTTTCAGAAATACCAACTGAACTGGGTTGGAATCCTGACCGTGTTGCCCTTGCCTGGGATGTTTTGATGAAAAGACTTGGCTACAAAAAATATGTTTCTGAAGGTGGTGATCATGGCTCCGTCATCTCTGATGCTCTGGCCAAACAGGCTCCTTCAGGTCTTCTAGGAATTCATCTTACCATGCCGGCTACTATTCCTGCTGAACTTGTAAAGCCAATCAATGCAGGTGATCCTGCGCCAGCCGGACTTTCAGCTTCTGAAGCAAAAGCTTATCATGCCATGAGTACATTCTTTGGAAGAAATGCAGCCTATGGAGGAATGATGGTTACAAGACCACAGACCACAGGATATTTACTTTCTGATTCTCCAACAGCTTTAGCGGCATTCCTTTACGAAAAAATTGCAGAATGGAGTGAAAGTGATCTTCATCCTGAAAATGTAATTGGCCGTGATGCCATCCTCGATGATATTACACTTTACTGGCTTACCAATACCGGAGCTTCTTCTTCACGCTTCTATTGGGAAAATAACAAGAATAATTTCAGTGCAGAGGCACAGAAAACAAAAGATATTAAGGTTCCTGTAGCTATTTCTGTATTTCCTCACGAAATTTATCAGGCTCCGGAAAGCTGGTCAAAACAAGCTTATCCTACCTTATATTATTATCATAAAGCTTCAAAAGGCGGACATTTTGCAGCCTGGGAACAGCCACAGGTATTTACTGAAGAGCTTAGAGCAGCTTTCAAAGATTTAAGAAAAAAACTTTAACAATCATAGGATCAATCAACAAAATCGTTTAATCTAAATAATAAAAATATGGAATTAAATACCATTCAGGAAGTAGAAAATACAACTGTAGTCAATATCAGTAAAGTGTTATATTCTGGTAATGTCATCGTAACGGGGGGCCGTAACGGAGAAGCAAAAAGCAGTGATGGCAAACTTGATATTGAACTGACACCTCCCGGAGCCAAGGGAAACGGAACAAATCCGGAACAACTATTAGCAGCAGGATGGTCTGCCTGTTTTATCGGAGCGATGCAATTAGGCTCTGCAAAGCTTGGAATTACACTTCCTCCAGACGTATCTGTTAATACCTCTGTAGATTTGGCCACCAATGATGATGGATTTTTCCTGCAGGCACATTTACAGATCCTTTTACCGGGACTTGCAATAGATGAAGCCAGAAAAGTTGTGGAAACAGCCCATGCGACATGTCCTTATTCAAAAGCTACGCGTGGAAATATTAATGTAAAAATAGATGTAGTAGTTTAGTTTTCAGAATGTTTATTGCATTTTGATTAAAACCTTCCCTGCCAAAAGCAAGGAAGGTTTCTATTGTATTAAAATCTGCCAGAAGTAAACAATTCGATATAAAAATATGTCTATTTAGCAGCTGTAGTGATTTTATTGAATGCATAAGGCACTACTCCTATTCCCAATGTGAGTAAAACACCAACGAGATCATTCAGCTTGGGAAAATCACTTACATCAAAATAGTTCCAGATGGCAAAGGTGGTGAGAACACACGCCAGACCTACAGACACTAACCCGCTTATAAACGCAAGAAAACGACTTACACTGGTATTAGGTTTTGGGGTATTGGGATCTTCAGTGTTGCTAGCTGTTGCGTCCGCGGCCTTCATTGCCTGCTGACTTTCAGTAGAAGCAGCTAAAAAAGCCACTCTTTGTTTTGTTCTTTCTACCTCCATCTGAACATTTGCATCCTTATCCAGGAGAAGATCTTTTAAAGAGACTTTATCTTTTTTTAGTTTAAAAAAGACAAGACAGGTAATTAACAGGAAGAGTAAAATAGGCGAAATTGCAATCCACTTTTCAGCATCTGTGATAGGAATTGCTTTTGGTACACAAGGTGTTTCACCAGTTGGGTTTGCATAAATACCAACAGAAGTAAAAAGTGTGGTCAATAATAAAAGAAAATTCAATGGTCTCATAGGGATTAGTTTTGGGGTTGTTATGATTTTTTAAATTGCATCTGAATATACCTTACAGCATACAATGTATTTCATCACAAATTTTGTGATTATATAACAACCAGTCAATTACCCAAATGGGTAATATCCTATCAAAAACAATCCTGATATATAGCTTGAAAAACGATGTGTTTACATATATCTAAGCACCCAATTTTCCTTTATCAATTTCCAAAATTGACAAAATGAGGAACATCCGTGGCAAAGCTGTTCATAGGTAAAAGATTATTTCTGTTACTGTTAAAATCAAAAACAGAATTATTATCAAAAGGAACACGTGGATAATACATGAAAGAAATCTGAATCCTGTTGAAAACCAGATAAGGATTATTGATTAAAACACCTATTCCGATTTTTGTATTAGCTTTGGTTTTCAGTAGTTTATCATCAGGCATTCCCAGACAGCCCACTGCGGTAGTTAAATAAGGACTGAAATGGAAATTCTTCCATGTTTTATTAATAAACAACTGGAGCTGATATCTTAACACTATTTTTTTGGTTCCGATATAATCTGCATTATAAACAGGAAACTCGTCTGCAGAAGAAAGGTTTATCCTATCTTTATAAGAGTAATTATGCTGCGGATTTCCCAAGGCTAGGGTTGGAGAGAAGAAATGTCTTGCTTTGGCAAATTTCCAGTCCATCAAGTTGGTAAAATAAGTTCCATCAAAGCGGAAAGATTCCCTGTTCTGGCTGTCTTCATTAAAAAACCTTCCAAACTGTGCTTTCACGGTGAAATATCCCAATTTGGTAAAACGGCCGTAAGATGCAGAAATTCCCACATACGGATTCACTTCTTTATTTCTTGATAAGCCTCCGGCAATAACGTTTAACGAATTACCATAAGCAACATCCTCCGGCAAATCATACTGGAAAATATTCTTCTGAACTGAAAAGTTTCTCTGAATAAACCCAACAGACATCAGAAAACTGTTGTAAGAACTGAAATATTTATACTGATCAATTCCAGGGCTGTCTTTGTACTGATAATTCTGGAATCTTCCTATGATGGCAATATTACTGGATACTTTTTCACTAGGATCAGAGGAAACAGGAATCTGATAACCACCCCATAAATCCTGACTGTACACTTTGATCTGAACTTCAGGAAAAGTGGTATCCGTTTCTATCGGAAGTAAAACTTTTCGTAAAAAATATTCAAAAGTAAAACCTCCCGCCCACTTCGTTAAAGGTGAGAAAAAGTCTCTTCTAAGGCTGAAATTAATTCTTTCATTTCTCGAAAAATCCCTTTCCCCAAGAATCTGGGCATTGATATAAGTCCCAAAAAGATTATAAGTGGTATAGCTTCCTAAAAGATAATCCTGCTTTTCTTTAGAATCGTTTCTGTAAAGGAAGTCCAGAGTATGTCCCAGCCCCAGTACATTCTCTTCAGTAACTCCCAAACCAATTTTACTTCCGGAATAACTGATTCTTGGCTTCAGACTCCAGGAATCAAGAACCTTTACAACAACATCTATAGAATCTTTACTGGAAGTACTGTCTGAAACACTGATATTAACTCTGTTGATAAAAGGCATTGCTCTCAGCAAACGTTCAGATTCATAAAGCTTTTGAGCATTGTATTCTTCTCCTTCTTCAAAAAGCAAAAAATTATTAACTGTCGATCTTCTTGTACTGGAATGAAGGTGATCCTTTATCCAATCATACCACTTGCCTATTTCTTTACTGTCTTTAGAGCCATAGCCAAAAGGGTCAATGGTTTCTATCCTGACATTTCTGATAATTTTTTTGTTATAAGTGTTTTGCAAAAGTTTTTCAGTATTGGACTTAACGGATGTAGAATCCGGCTCTCTACGGAATATAAAGCGGTGAATGAATTTGGTAACTTTTCTTTTATCCGAAAATTCTTCTATTTTATAATAAAGTGAGTCTTTCTTCTCCTGTGCATTTAAAAAGAAAAAACCACTTAAAAAGAAAATCAGAGTTATAGTCGTTCTAGTCATTAGTCATCAAAATTCAATTCAGTTTGTAGTATCAATTTATACGCCAATAAGGCTTAAATACCTACCACATTTAGGAAATTTTTCTATGTACAGCTCACTTTATTTAATAGTCACATTTTTATTATAGCTTTATGTCAGATGAAGCCTAACATCGTTATTACATTCAGCGTGAAAGAAAACAATAGTAAAACAACCAATTCTGTCGAAAAACGGCTCTCTTTCTTGTAGATCTTGTTTATTATGAATGATAACCCTAAAAATAGTAATCCTGCCACCGTCAAAAAAATACTTCGGACTATTAATGCCGGAATAAATTCATTTTCTATCATCTGATTCCAATTTTCATTTGATCCTATCCAAAGTCTTGACGTTGTTATTAAGCATAGAAATCCAATGGTATAAATTACAGTTTTTAAAAGAAAAAAAGTGTTTGTTTTATTGATGTACTCCATTCAGATTATAAAATAATAAACTAAAATTATAAAAATTTTCCTTCTATAGCTAAAAAAAGAAATAAATCACTGCAATCCACTCTTTTTTTATTTGAACTAAATAAGCTTTTATGTAAGAAAATTTATTTTCATTAATTCTTAAACTGAATTATTAATTCTGCATTCTATAAAATTGCTTTATCAAATTACTATCTTACTGTTTTATACTATTTTTCTATTCAAATTTCATTGTTTGAACAATATATCCAATCTCAAAACTAACTTAAATCATAAAACAATAGCATTCAGTACAGTCTTTTTTATTATTTTTACTCATTATAAATAAAAATAATAAATGAAAAAAATCGTACTTACGGGAATAGCAGTTTTAGGAGGGTTTCTAACAGCAAATGCGCAGTGTAAACCCGTAACCGCTCTTGCAGAAAATTTTGATGCGTGGAAAGATATCAATAAATGCTGGACTGCCCAGGCTGGGAAAGCGATGCTGTATGCAAGTGATAAAAGAATTGTATTCTATTCAATGAGCAATCCTGGAGAAAATATGTATCTGGTAACTCCGGAAATAAAAGCCGGAACTTATACGCTGTCTCTTGATCTTTCTGATAATGGAGGAGAAACTACTTTAGAACTTTTTTCAGTAGACAACCCTTCAGAGGTAAAAACCTATGTTTCAATCACGAAACCTTCCAAAATAACAGGTGAGAAAAAAACATTTACTGTTTCTTTGAAAAAAGACTCTCATTTAGGTTTGAAAGTTATGCTGAATGGTGTACATCAGGCGGTTTATATGGATAATCTGTCTCTGCAGGCAAAGAAATAGAGACTTACACTCTATTTTTCACTCATAAAAAAGCATCTGTTTTTACAGATGCTTTTTCTAATCATTATTCTAATCTTTATTTCTCTTATTGAATATGTAATTTTTTAAGGCAGCCCCTGAAATAAAATTAAAAGTAATTGTAATAAATAAAACAGTTTGTACAGCTCATGAATACTATTATAAAAATTACAATTGTCTCTAAAAAGTTATTCAATAATAAGCTTTGAGCTATATCTATTTTGTCCATCAGAGATTGAAATAATATAAACACCAGCTGTAAGATTCTGGATCTTATTGTTGATATTATTATGTATTACAGATAAAGTTCCATTAGCAGAAATCATCAATTTCCCGGACATATCATATACTTCTGCATTTAAATTTTGTTTTGAATCTTTTAGGTGTATGTATACTCTCTGTCCTTTTTTCAATGGGTTTGGAGAGATACTAAAATCAATTTTATTTGAGAAAGCTTCTAATGAAGATAAAGTAGCAGCAGGATAAACAAGGATCTTTTGTCCATTGTATCCTACCGCATACACTTTCTCTGCCGCAGCTGGAAAATCAACAAATGTTTTTGCCAATGTTGTATCTCCTGTCCCTATAATAGAAACACTTATCATTTGATTATTTGTGCCATATGTTTCAAAGGCGACTGCATTATTCCATTTAGAATTGTCTACCTGTAAAAACGTTCCTTTTGTATTTGTAATAACCTGTGCACCAACTCCTGTAACTCCTGTAACAGGCTGCAGGTTTTTATATGCATTAACGCTGTGCGCTGAAATGTAATTTAATACCGGAGAAACCGGTTTTGCATAGCCTTTCATTAATACATAGCTTTTCACTTCATCAATCATACTTTGGGTAATTGTAAGCTGCGCATTTGAATAGTCTGAAATCATAGCATCAATGGGTTTCAGAAAGCCCGTAATGGTGAAGAAATCAGTAAGATCTTCCTGTACCGCATCACATGTATTTTTCACAAAATTCATTACTAATTGCCCATTTGTTAATTGAGATTCATCAGTATTTAACACTTTCTTGATTACATTGGCATACCAATGTGCATAATCTATACCAGTAACAGGGTTAGGTGTAGAGGGTATATCTTCATCAGACATATTTTTGTCGAAAGCAAGTGTGGGAGCGTTTTTCGATGCACCAGCCAATTGGTAATAAAGCTCAAGCTGCCAAAATGGAACCAATGTTCTGAAATGCTTATCTAAAGGATTTACAAAGTCAGTTCTAAACTGATCAGCGTAGCTTTTTCCGTTGATTTGTGTCTGGATAATATATTCACCAAACCTGTTGCCTTCAACTTGAGGGAAAGCAGTCTTATCAGCCACCTCACCTTCTAAATTGGTAAATCTGTTTGTTCCTGAAGGTGTATATATGTTATAACTGGCCCATAAAGAATAAATATTATTGGTAATTTCAGTAGTTCCTACCCAGGTTAGACCAGGCTCTATCTGATTAATGTGTCCCAGTTCGTGCGCCACTCCCCAAAGGCTAAGTCCTGTTGCCGATGCGGAGCCTTCAGCCCCCCACGTAAGATCCAAATGAACTCCTGAACCTCCGGCATACCATCCTCCCATAGATTCTGTATAAACAAGCTGTCTGTTTTTAAAGTTCGTATTAAATTTGAAGAACCCCATCATTTCTCTTTCTGATTTTGTAATCATGTCATATTTATCAATCAAGGGTTGTATATCAAAATAATGAAAATTGCTTACAGGAGTCTTATCTATGACCAGTTTTGTATAGTAGCCTTCAATATCAATTTTAGGATAAACATCATTGGTCAGCATTTCTTTACATTCTGTAGAAGTAGTTCCTTTTTTATAGATTCCATTGACAATACCTGCTGTGACATTTAAGGTAATGGGAGCAGCATTTACATCATTGGTATAATACGATATGTATCCAAGTCCTTTATTCGTAATAGACAGAATATTGAGTCCGTTCTTCAGTTCGTAAGTATTTTCCGGAGAAGATCCTTCTGTTGCAAAATCTCTTATTCTTAGATAAACTGCATTTGTATTCGTAATGTCTTTCGCAAAAATAATAACTTTGGTATTAGGCTGAAAAAATATTCCGGTAGGGTTTTCATATCTACTGTAATTCCCGATTTTATATTGTGTATTAATTGACCCAATAGTTTTGTAGGGTGTGGATACCTGAACCCTATATTTTTTATTGTAAGTATTATTAAAAAGACATTGGGCTAAACCTTTGATAAATGGAGAAGTAATAGCATCGATATCTTGCTGGGTAACAGTAGGTTTTAATGTACTAAAAATACTGTCATTAAATATATCAGAATAAAGAGCTGGATTAAAACTATTTGGATTATTTTGAAAAAATTCCATTTCAGCACAACTTGCAAAATTATTTTTCCCATCCAGAACCTCAATCTTAATATTCAATGGAGTAATTGCAGCAGGGAAATATATTGTTTTTATCGCACCGGATTGATTAAGGTTCAAAGTGATAAGATCGATATAACCAGGATCTGAAACAGTATTATAACTGATTTTTACGTTTCCAAAAAAACCATTTGATCCGCCATCTTGTCTGGGTGTGTACCTTATATAATTTATTGCAGACTGTCCATTGAATTTATAAACCAGTGATATAGGAAAATTTGCAGCTGTACCATTCCAGTTTGAATGATAAATAGTATTTACATCTCCATCAAAAGATTTTTCAATATTTTCTCCAGATTGAAAACTGGAAGCAGAAGATCCTGTTATTTGAGGAACTACAGCAATATCAGCAAGCATTGAAAATTCGTTGGTAGGAAGCGCACATTCTGTTAAAACAGGATCCATTTGTTCTGAAGAATAAAATTCCATCTCTGCACAACTGGAAAAATTATTTTTAGCACCTAAAATATCAACCCTAATAATAGCTGGAGAAGAAATTGCCACAGGAAGATCTATTGTTTTAGCCGTATTATCAGCAGCCCAGGAAATAATCCCTGTTGCAGCAATAAAAGTCGTAGGATTGGATTGTGTAGAATATGAAATCTTAACACTCGTCCAGATTCCATTAGCGCCTGATGTTCTGGGCTTATATACTAGTTTATTTATGCTTTTTACACGATTTGAAAAATTGAAATTCAATTGATCTGGTATTGCTGTACTCAGGTTATAGAGAGAATGATAAATTGTATTCTCATTACCATCATTACACATTGCCGCTTCATGCCCGGACTGTGAAGGTTGTAATGACTCTATATAAGCGACAGGCATTTTATACTGTTGTCCGGATACCGTTATCTGAAGTACCAGACAAAATAAAATAAAAAAATAATTGTTTTTCATAGCTTATAAAATATTTAATAAAATATAATCGAATTTATTCTTACTGTTAATATTGCAATGCATTATAAAAAAGAAAACAGCATTTCTGCTGTTTTAATATATACATTATTTAGCCAAAGCAAATCTGTCCAGATTCATCACTTTTGTCCATGCTGCGACAAAGTCATTCACAAATTTACCTTGTGCATCAGCACTTCCGTATACTTCAGCGATAGCTCTCAATTCAGAATTAGATCCGAAAACAAGATCCGCACGTGTTGCTGTCCATTTTGGCTGACCTGTTTTTCGGTCCGTTCCTATATACAGCTCTCTGCCATCTGACATTGCTTTCCATTGCGTTCCCATATCCAGAAGATTCACGAAGAAATCATTGGTAAGAACTCCCGGACGGCTGGTGAATACGCCATGTTTTGAACCGTCAAAGTTCGTATCCAAAGCACGCATTCCTCCTACTAATACCGTCAATTCAGGGGCAGTAAGAGTTAAAAGCTGTGCTTTATCAATCAATAAAGACTCTGTAGAAACCGTGTATTTTCTTTTCAGATAATTACGGAATCCGTCAGCAGCAGGCTCAAGGTAACCCATAGATTCTACATCTGTCTGTTCCTGAGAAGCATCCATTCTTCCCGGAGCAAAAGGAACTTTCACCTCCTGACCAGCATTTCTTGCAGCAACCTCAACAGCAGCATTTCCTGCTAGTACAATTAAGTCTGCCAATGATATTTTTTTACCTCCGTTTTGAGAATCGTTAAATTCTTTCTGAATGCCTCCCAGTACGTTTAATACTTTATTAAGTTGTGAAGGATTGTTTACTTCCCAGTTTCTTTGAGGCTCCAGTCTGATTCTGGCTCCGTTGGCCCCACCACGTTTATCACTTCCTCTGAAAGTAGAAGCAGAAGCCCAGGCTGTAGAGATCAGTTCGGCATTGCTTAATCCTGAGTTTAATACTTTTGATTTCAATGCTTCTATATCATTTCCGTCAACCAGTTCATGATTCACTTCAGGAATAGGATCCTGCCAGATCAGTTCTTCCTGCGGAACATCAGGACCTAAATAACGGGCACGTGGTCCCATATCTCTGTGTGTCAGCTTAAACCATGCTCTTGAAAAAGCATCAGCAAACGCATCAGGGTTTTCATAAAAATGTCTTGAAATTTTTTCGTAAACAGGATCCAATCTCAACGAAAGGTCTGTGGTAAGCATGGTTGGTTTATGCTTTTTGGAAGAATCAAATGCATCAGGAATAATATCTGCTCCATCTTTAGCTACCCATTGGTGAGCTCCGGCAGGGCTTTTTGTCAATTCCCATTCATTTTCAAAAAGGTTTTTAAAGAAATAATTACTCCACTGAGTCGGAGTTTCTGTCCAGGTTACTTCCAGACCACTGGAAATAGCATCTTTTCCGCTTCCTGATTTATACGTGCTTGCCCATCCAAGTCCCTGCTGTTCAATTCCTGCAGCTTCAGGCTCTTTACCTACGTGATCTGCAGGACCTGCTCCATGGGTTTTACCGAAAGTATGTCCGCCGGCAATCAAAGCAACGGTTTCTTCGTCATTCATCGCCATACGTCCGAAAGTATCGCGGATATCTTTAGCAGCTGCAATAGGATCGGGATTTCCGTCCGGACCTTCAGGGTTTACATAAATAAGTCCCATCTGTACGGCAGCCAATGGATTTTCAAGATTTCTTGAATGAATATCACCATCCGCATT
>NZ_JAMZGF010000035.1 GCF_024158915.1 Chryseobacterium sp. S0630
GGTTTCCAAGGTAGAATAAATAACAACTCTTGTATATTTGCAGGGGTTGTTCATATAGTTTATTATTATAAACTGTCTCCCGCAGCCCCGTTACGCAAAGTCTCCTGACTTTGAGCCAATAATAAAAGCAATTCCTTTACAATATGCTCCAAAGTCGGGAGACTTCGGAGAGCAGGGGAAGCGGTGGTGGATTGATGTTTGGTGGTTATGGAAGGACTGTAACTGCTGCAGAAGAGGTTTCTATGACATCAAAGATTGCTGCCGAAGCAGAAGCTCAAGGTTTTAAAAGTCTCAATTCTGGAATAGATCCGGCTATAACAGGAAATTATTTAGAACAAATGATGAATGGTACATTTAATAAGCCTGTAGGAGTAGCAGGATTTAGATGGGAAGGCAAATTTTATTTAAATGATGGTAATCATAGAATGAATTCTGCTATCCAATATAAAATACTAACTGGTGACTATAAATATATGGATATACTTATGAACAATGCAAAATGGGATAACGCAAATCCAGTTAATTATGGAAAAGTATATAAATTCCCTGTAAAACCAACAAGATAATGAACAGAGTATCTATAATTAATTCAAAGGAGTTACAAACCTTAAAGGATATGAATGATTATGTTTTCGTTAATTTTGCCTATGATAATGCTCTAAAAATAGGTTATTTTTACGATGAAATTAGGAAGAATGAGAGAATTAAGTTAATTAATTTATTTAATCAATTAACAGGTATTGAAATTAGAGTAGATGATACCTTAGGTAAATTACACATAATTTTACTAAAATTATTAATCGATGGAAAAAAAGATAATATCGTTATTAGTAATGTTGGTTTCCATATGATATCATTTGAGTTTTTGATTGATAATTTGAAAAAGATCTTTCAACATTTAAATGAATTAGTAAATAAAAATGTAGTTATAGTTGACTGTAATCTTAATAACCCTGAGGATATTAAATATTTAGAGCAATATTTCAAAACTTAACCCCCGCTGCCGCACGAATCCTTTCGTGTGGTGAAATAAGTTTATAAATAGGTTCTGGTAATTATATTCTTCCATCCAATATAATTATTTAAATCTGCCTAAACAGATTACACAAAACTCTAAAGCTATTAACTATTATTACAGGGCAGATGGAGTTAAAATTAAGAAATCAGGACCAACAGAATCAAACACAGATTATCTTGATGGGTTTCAATATACGGAAGGAAGCATAAAATTTGTTCAGACTCTGCTGTGGGAAACCCAAGCTATAATTACAAATACAATGGTAAGGAATTACAGGAAACCGGAATGTATGATTATGGAGCAAGGATGTATATGCCGGATCTGGGAAGATGGGGCGTGATTGACCCATTAGCTGAAGCGTCCAGAAGATTTACCCCTTACCATTATGGAAATAACAACCCAATAAGGTTTATCGATCCGGATGGAAGGCTTACCGTAGATAACCTTCAAGGGGGATATAGTACAGGAAGTGCTGTAGCAGATTTCATGTACAGAACCGGTTTAAGCTCAGATGAAAGAAATATGCCGCTATTCTATCGTAATGAAGGGGGAGCAATGATAAGAACAAATGCTTTGGGGAATGATGGCCAAGGTGGCGGTGGTAGTTTTACATTTACTGGGAAATCTGCAGTGTCTATGTTTAATTACTTCAAAGATGGAGGGAGAATGTCTGGACTTAGCTTCCAAAAAAATAAGGTGAGCTGGTGGACAGACTATGAAGATCCGGATTTAAATGTTAAGGGAATTGGAGAATTAAATATATTGAAATTTATAGATAATGGTCTTACAGAAACTGTTAATACCTTAGATGGTATATCCTATGATTTAAAGCATTATCAAACAGAAACTTTCTTTAAAGATATGGAAAAGCATCTTAACGGAGGATTAGGAATAGCTTCTGCAGCTATCGCTGGACAAAGTAAATTACCTGGCGGTATTAAATATCTTGATAAGATAAAAGGGTTATCAAAATTCTCAAAAGTTTTAGGCAGAGCAGGCGTAGTAGGAACAGCTTTAACTGTAGGTGTTACTTTCTCTGAATACTATAATGATGAGTGGACCGCTCATACAGTTGTAAACACAGCTTTATTAGCAGGAACTTTGGCTGCAACAGTCTTTGGTGCTCCTGCAATACTTACGGGAATAGCTATTTATGGAATCGCAGATTATACATTTGGGATCGGTGATAAATTAGATAGTGAGTTTGGAAGAGGATCAATATTTTGGAATACACATATTGCTAATTAAATAAAAATGAACAATAAAAAATCAATTAAAATAATTTCGATAAATAAGGTATTACTTTTTGTATTATTTTTAGTTATCATTCCTAATTCATTAGCAATACTTACATATATTCATATTGCAAAAACTATTTATCCAGGTATAGTATTTTTAATTTCTATATTATTAGTTTACCTTTTATTTTACAAAATTTTACAAAAAAAAATTGATTTTGATTATTCTGATGATAAGATATTTATTAACGAAACTATTTATTTCTTATCAGATTTACAATCTTATAATTTTAGTGAAACGAATTATATTGGTACTATAACATTAAATTTTAATAAAAAAAAGGTAAAATTATATCTTCGCCTTAATAAAAATTTAGAGTATCAAGGGCTAAAAGATAGTATATTAAAGTTGATAAATACATATAATAAAAGGAACAATAGTAAAATTGAAGAGTTCAATTGGTATAAAACAAAATCTGCAAAAGTATATGGTTATATAACTGTATTTATAATGATTTTGTGGATTGCTATAATGTTTATCTATCCAGAGAAATTAAAACTCTCTAATTTATGTTTGTTGTTAATAGTTTCAGCAGGTCTTGCACCAATCTTATTGAGGATTTTTGGAAATAATAAATCTGTATAAGAAAACTGGTAATACTAATAACATTTTTCCCCCCGCTGCGCAAAGTCTGCAGACTTTGAGCTTATTAAATAAACTTACCTTCTGGTTTCCAAGGTAGAATAAATAACAACTCTTGTATATTTGCAGGGGTTGTTCATATAGTTTATTATTATAAACTGTCCCCGTTACGCAAAGTCTCCTGACTTTGAGCCAATAATAAAAGCAATTCCTTTACAATATGCTCCAAAGTCGGGAGACTTCGGAGAGCAGGGCTATACCAGAACAGAATCCGAGTTGGATTTTACCGGAATACCAAAGAAAATGGTTACTCTTCATAAGAGATTAGCGAATGAACCTGGAGTTACCATCACAGAACGTTTTGACTATGATAATCAGAACAGATTACTGGTTCATAAGCATCAGGTAGATGATAAACCGGAACAAATCCTTACACAAAACAGCTATAACGAGATCTCACAGCTTACAAACAAAAAAGTAGGCAATAATCTTCAAAGTATTGATTATAATTATAATATCAGAGGCTGGCTGACTCATATTAATAAAGGTCAGATGACGGTTCCTGATTTAGGAGGAAAGCTATTTTCCTACGAAATCAAATACAATCAGATGAATGGAATAGAGAATCCCGATTCGGCATTATTCTCCGGCAAAAATGTAAAGGCGAAATACAATGGTAATATAGCAGAAGTAGACTGGAGAGCCGTAGAATCTATAGGAGCCAATCCTCCTATACAACCTAAGAGATACGGTTATGTCTATGATGCGTTGAACAGACTTACAGCAGGGTATTATCAAAATCCTGTGAACCCTTACAGCAAAGAACATACAGAATCCTTAACGTATGACCTGAATGGGAATATAAAAAGCCTTTACCGTACTGCTGCTTTGGAAGGAAGTAATACAACCGCTACTGTCATTGATGAATTGGAATATATTTACGGATCCAATAATCTGACCAATCAGGTATCCATTATTAAAGACCACAAAAATAATCCATCAGGATATGAAGGCGGAGGTGGTACTATCCCGTATGACCTTAATGGAAACATGTGGCAGATGCCGGATAAAAACATCACCAAAATCACCTACAATCACCTGAACTTACCCAATAGAATAGAGTATGGCACTTTGGGGCTTTCAGGAATGCATAATTACCTGTACAGATCAGATGGGGTTAAGGTCCAGAAAAAGCTTCCCAAAGGAGAATGCGGGATTATCAATTGTTATACTGTAACCGATATCACAGATTATCTTGATGGATTTCAATATTATCATAATGAATCCGATAACAATGGCGGCGGTGGTATTGAAGAACTCCGTATGATGTCCGAAAAGTTGAAATATGCTCATGAACAGCAGGCTTACAGTGTAGAAAGTGGAATTGTCACCGCAGAGAACCAGCAATTGAATACCCCCGCTGGCGCGAGCGTCTCGCTCGTGTCCGTGAATAAAACAAAATAGCAGCTGCTTTAGCAATGGCTTTTACTCTCTATTCTAAAGAAACCGCTGCGCAAAGTCTGCAGACTTTGAGCTTATTAAATAAACTTACCTTCTGGTTTCCAAGGTAGAATAAATAACAACTCTTGTATATTTGCAGGGGTTGTTCATATAGTTTATTATTATAAACTGTCTTCAGCAGTGCTTTCAGTCACTCCACTAAGTGTTCGCAGCCGCTCATTAATTTGCTATAACCATTTTATAAACTGTCTCCAGATATTTAAGAAATGCCTTCAGACGCTATTGTAAGTATCTCCGGACACTTTATCAAATAGGTATAACTACTTTACAACCGTCTCAACCGTTTTCATAAGTCCCTATAGCCTTTTATTCAAGTAGCTGCAGACTGTTATGGAACACCCTTTAGCCCCTTATGTAACCAGGTATATCCCTTACCCAAGGGGCGAGAGGGGGTTGGCGAAGGGGGTAATCACTATTTTTTCAATAGTATAGATGTAAGTAATGGAAACAGGACATACGGTAATATTTAAATTTCCTAACTTTGTAGTTTTCAATAACAATCAAAATAAAAATATGTCAATCACCAACGAAGATCAGATGCTCGGAATGCAAAAAGTAAGTGAAGCTGTTGCCTATACGCTGAAGAAGATGATGGATTACGCTGAGCCCGGTATGACCACCAAAGATCTGGACGAATATGGAGCCCAAATACTGGGAGGTTTCGGAGCAAAATCAGCACCTTACCTTACATATGGATTTCCAGGGTGGACGTGTATCAGCGTGGACAATGAATTCTGTCACGGGATTCCAACAGATCAGAGGATTTTGAAAGAAGGCGATCTGATCAATATTGATGTTTCTGCGGAGTTGGATGGATATTGGGCGGATAACGGAGGTTCCTTCGTGATTGGAGAAGATATTCACGGACATCAAAAATTGGTGGAGGCCTCCAAAGATATTTTAAGAAAAGTTATCGACAATATCAAGGGCGGGGTAAAAATAGCTGACATAGGACATTTAATGGAAACAGAAGCCAAGAAAAGAGGCCTTAAAGTTATTAAGAATCTTGCAGGTCATGGAGTAGGGAGAAGCTTACACGAACAGCCTGACGAATTGCTGAACTACAGAAACCGCTATGATTCCAGACGTTTCAAAAAAAACTCTGTGGTTGCTATTGAAACATTTATTTCCACCGATTCCAATATCGCTGTAGAATTAAAAGACGGCTGGACCATGGTAGGCAATAAAGGCGGCTATATGGCCCAACATGAACATACTATCGTAATCACGGATGGAAAACCTATCATTTTAACCGAAATGAATGAAATCCTGAATTAAACTAAGATCGCTTATTTAATAGTAAGTAAATCGCAAAGGCGCCAGAATTTCATCATCATTCCTTGCTGAAAATCTCACATTGAGCACAGTCGAAATGTTCTTGCGCCTTTGCGTTAAAAAATAGGTGTTCTTTTAATTCCAAAGCTTCATCCAATCAACTTGTTGATTCCCTCTTTGCTCTCTTCTATTCAATATTCGCAATTCAAAAACTTTGCGTTAAAAACAAACCGTATTATCCACCATCAAAACTCTTTCAGAATACTTTCGTAATCCGCTGTAAAACCAGTCTCCATCGTTCCTTCAATGCGATACGTTTCCACATCGGTAATTCCGGTATAACTCCTTAAAACATCTTTGAGGTAAGCAGAAACATAATCTGGAGTACCTTCTGTACTTCTTCCGCCAGAAGCAACCGCGAGATATACTTTTTTATCTTTAAACTGTCCTATACGATTCCAGTGTTCATCAAAAATATAGGTAACACCTGCCCGGATCAGCTGGTCCAGCCATGCTTTCAAAGGAGTAGAAATTCCCAGATTAAACATGGGGGTTCCCATAACAATAATATCTGCTTCGCGGAGTTCATTCACAATCCTGTTGGCATACGAAAGAAGTTGTCGGCTTTGTTCATCATAGGATTCCGGATGTTTGTAAAATTCATGAATAGAAACTTCATTCGCTAGCGGTGGCATATCCTTCACCAGATCCCGTACCGTAATCTGACGGATATTATTTTGTTGTGAAATTTTTTCAACAATAGCTGAACTGAGTCCTTTGCTATAAGACAGATCTCCTCTTGCGCTGGAGATAATGTGCAGAATATTCTTCATAATATACTATTTTACCCTCATGACGATCAGAACTTCTGTAAGGGGACAAAAAAATGAATAGTAGGGGATTGAATGATAAAGAGTACCTTTAAACTATCTTTATCCTTTGTAAATCCCATCAGCTATGATCAGCCAGAAACATTCCAGGGCAATTGAAATCCTTACTCAGGTATTTGATGCTAATATCTATCGGAAAAAAGAAATAATAATGGATGTGGAGCAGGTTCACCGTGATTTATTTTATATCAGAAAAGGAGTGGCCCGCATTTTCTATTACGATGATAAAGCGATGGACCATACCCATTGGCTTAGTTCAGATGGCCATTTTATTGGTCTTTTCTCGGGTATATTGTCTGGGAAACCAATACCGTTTGGGATTGAAGCGATAGAAGACAACAGTGAAATCTTTCGTTTACCTTATCATCAACTGTTGGAATTAAAATCAAAAAATCTGGAAATACAGCAGTTGATGGAAGATCTCTTTGCTGAAAGTTTAATCACAATGGGCGAAAGGCTGATCGATCACCGGATAAAATCTACAGATCAGCGTTATCAGGATTTTGTGGCTTCACACGCTGGTTTGCTTCAGAGAATCAATCTTGGATATATTGCCGGATATCTGGGAATGACCAAGCAGCAACTGAGCAAAATAAGAGCTCAACGATCATGATTCTTTTTTAATCCAGGTTAAAAGAAAAGCTAAACTATACACTTAATTTCGAAAAAAATTAAGCTTATAAAGGCATGTCTGTAAGAATTAAGAAACACGGGCAGCAGGTTTTTCACCAAAAAAGAATCATAATGAAAAAAGGAACGTACCAATTACACGATGAAGCTAATTTTAATTTTCAGCTGAATCGTACTCTGATGTGGGGAGGAGGAGATCTGGAAGAGATCAGAAGTGTTGCTCCGGCAATCAATACCACAGAAGACTGGGTAAGAGAAATGAAGACTCTTGCTGAAAGAGCGGAAGCCAGTCAGCAGAAGTCCAAAGCGGCCGGATATTACAGAATGGCAGAATTTTTTGAAGCTGACGGATCATGGGACAAATCGGAGTTTTATACAAAATCAAAATCTTTATTCTACGAAGTGTATCAGGATGTTTTTAAAACAAAAATCAGAAGAGATGAGGTAGAATATGATCAGGGGAAACTGCCTGTCTGGATAGGCTTGCCGGAAACGGAAGTAAAAGATACCGTCATTATTCACGGAGGGAATGATTCTTATATGGAAGAGTTTCTCCCTTTGGTTCAACGGTTTTTGTCAGAAGGAATTGCTGTCTATTTATTTGACGGTCCAGGTCAGGGAGGAGCGTTAAGAGAATCTGGAATTCATTTTACGCACGAATGGGAAAAGCCTGTAAAAGCTATTCTGGATGCTTATCAGCTGGATGATGTGACGATTATCGGATTGTCTCTGGGGGGAATGCTCGCTCCGCGGGCTGCAGCCTTTGAAGACCGTATAAAAAGAGTAGTGGCGTGGGGAATTATGCCGGATTTTTATGAAGTGGTATTGAGTAAAGTGCCCGAACAATTAAAACTTTTAATGGATCTGGGAGAAAAAGATCAGGTGAATACGTTGATTCATGCAAAAATGAAAGTTGATCCCTTAATAAAATGGGCCATACAGCACGGAATGTTCAGTATGAATGTGGATACACCTTATGATTATCTTACCCAAACCAGGAAATTTGAAATGCAGAGTATAGGACATCAGATTACTCAGGACTTTTTATTATTGGGCTCTAATGAAGATCATTTTATTCCTGTGAAATTGTACAAAGATGTAATTGATGCCTTGCCCAATGTAAAATCACTCAGCTATAAAATGTATACTAAAAGTGACTCCGCTGAAAACCACTGTAATATTGGAAATACAAAACTGGTTCTGGATGATATTATTCACTGGATACAGCGGGTAAAGAATAAATAATCCACCAATCCCAATCCTAAATTTTTGATGACATCATTAAGGCTATCTCTGCAGAGACAGCCTTTTTAGTTGTCTATAGATGATAAGCAGCACAGGCCGAAAATTGTTAATGACCAAATACTTTGTTATATTTATAGAATAAAATCACTTCACAAACTATCCGCTATGAAAAAGTTTCTTTTAATCCTTTTGGGAATCGTAGTCATTCTGGCTGCTGTCGTATTGATCAAAACCTACACCTATCCGTTTAAAAAAAATACGATCGGGGCAGGCGAGGGTTGGAAACCTATAAAAAATGATTCTGCAGTCATGAGACTTTCAGGAGGAATAAAAGTACCCACCGTTTCTACAGGAAGTTTGGGTGAATTTGATTATGCACCGTTTGAACAGTTCAAAACGTATTTAAAAACATCTTATCCGTTAGTCTATCAGAACACAGAAAATGTTGAAGTCAATCAATACGGATTAGTGTTCAGACTTAAAGGAAGCAATCCATCTTTGGAACCTATTTTATTTTTGTCCCATATGGACGTAGTTCCTCCCGGAGATGCTGATATAAAGAATAATGATACAAATGTATTCCGTCCTGACGATAAACCTTTGGAACCCGTTTCAAAAGTAGCAGAAGATTGGGAATTTGCCCCTTTTTCAGGAGCGGTTGCGAACGGAAGAATCTATGGAAGAGGTGCCATAGATATGAAAGGAATGCTTTTTTCCTTGATGGAATCCATGAATTCTATGATTAAAAACAAACAGGTCCCACAGCGTGATATTTATCTGGCTTTCGGTTTCGATGAAGAAGTAGGCGGACAAAAAGGAGCGATCCAGATTGCCGATTATTTTAAGAAAAAAGGATTGAAGTTCGATGCGGTTTATGACGAAGGTGGATTAATTATGCGAAAAGGAAATGTAGCCGGGATTGATACTGATGTAGCCGTAGTAGGATGTGCTGAAAAAGGGTTTCTTTCCGCAAAAATTAAAGTAAAAGGATTGGGCGGACATTCTTCTATGCCTCCTATGGAAAGCGCTATCGGAAAAGCTGCTGTTATCATGCAGCGTCTGGAGGATCACCAGATGAAACCTGTTATTACTCCTTTAATCAAAGAGTTTTTTAATAATATCGGTGGTGAAATGCCTTTTACCACAAGAATGGCACTGGCGAATCAATGGCTTTTAAAACCGGTATTGATTTCCCAGCTTACCAAAAATAATACAACCAATGCTTTGGTTAGAACCACCACAGCTTTAACGATGATGAAAGGAAGTGATGGAACCAATGTACTTTCTCCCGAAGTGGAATTTGTAGTCAATTTCAGATTACTTCCCGGAAATTCGGTGAAAGATGTAAGAGATCATATTGCTAAAGCGACTGAAGGTTTTGATGTTGAGGTAGAAGAAATTGACAATACGAGAGAAGCTTCTGCTATTTCGCCAACCAACACAAAAGCTTTTAAAATGATAGAAGCCGGAGTGAAAGAAATTCATCCCGGAGCTATTGTTACACCATATCTTACTATGGCTGGAACTGATGCCGGTAAATATGAAATTGTAAGCAAAAATGTCTACAGGTTCATGCCGATTAAGATCAACAGTGCCGAGCAGCAAAGTATTCACAGTACCAATGAATATCTTAGTATTGAAAACTATCTGAAAATGATTCATTATTTTGAGTACATCATGAAGAATTATGATAAATAAATGTCAATGGTGAATGGTGAATTCGCTGCGCTCGTGAATTTTAATACATATAATTAAACGCAGCGTTCGCAAAGCTTTCTATGATGTTTAATTTTTTTCGATCGCAGAGGCGTTTCACTCAGCCATGTATACACTAAGGTCCTGGCTGAACGAAGTACCTTTGCGAACAAAATATAAAACGTTACCAGCTGCGCAAAGTCTCCTGACTTTGAGCCAGTAATAAAGTAATTCCTTTACAATATGCTCCAAAGTCAGGAGACTTCGGAGAGCAGGAGACTTCGGAGAGCAGGTCCTGGCTGAACGAAGTGCCGTTGCGAACAAAATATAAAACGCTAGCCAACAACCCTTGCGAACCTTAGCGTTAATAATGATTCACCCTGACTTTGCACAACAAAAATTCACCATTGACTTAGCAATCTTCCAAATCTTTTTTACAAAAAATATATTGCGTCAAGTTTTGTCGCATTACGGATATAGCTTTGTCATATCAAAATTACAGAGCTATGGAATTGCCATTTTACTTAAACTTTAACGACTTTGAAAGTAATTATTACGATAACCTTGAAAAATGGTTTGAAGAATATCATAATACCAGCGAAACAGATTATCTGAAAGCGCTTGCGGAGCTTTACCGTCCGTATGTGTATTATAACTTTGCAGATGACATGCTAAAGCCCGATGCTTCCATTGAAGTAAAAGACTGCTTTTTCCCCTATCATGAAAAAATCGGGATCTCTTTCTGTATTGATAGTGAAAACGGAATTTCCCCATCCAACGGAATGAATCAGGTATTTGAATTTAAAAATATTTCCATGATGGAGTATGCCCAGCATATTCTGGATAAAATCAATAAGTTCTGTTCAAAAAATAGCCATGCTCTGGACGGCAGTAAAAATATTCAGGATTATATTAATAACTATGCTATTATTACTTCAATGGAAGGGGTAGGGTATTGTATCAGTTACAACCGTCACCAGAAAGCCATTCCTTTTTTAAAAGCTTATCTTCCTTATTATGGGCAGACCGTTAATATGGCAGTATACAGAGACTTCCTTTTTTCTGTTGTTCAGATTGCAGAGTTTATAGATCAGAAATTAAAAACAGTTCACGCTTTTAAACAGACGATTTATGCACGCTCAAGAGCGGAGGCCAAATTCAATGTGCAGTTGAGCCGTCAGTTTTTGACCTTGTGCAACTAAAATTTTACACCAAACATTCATACTTAATTATATTGCGGAAAACTTATGTTTTCAACCAAAAATCCCGGTCAGTAATGATCGGGATTTTGTATTGCAACTTCATGAATACTTGCTTACGTGTATTACTTGTTTTTTTTATAAGGAATGTTCCATACCAGATCGGCAGCCAGATAATGAACGCCTCCATGGTGAATACTTCTGCTGTCTCTGATCAGATCATCCATATATCCAATATCTACGGTAAAAGGAGAGTTCGGAATCGTAAACATATAATAAGCCGAAATACGCATTTCACGATATCCAAACGAACTCCATTCAGAATCCGGTTCATTGAGGTGGCTTATAGAAAACAAAGCTTCTGCACTCAGTGCCAGTTTCTGATTGTTTTTTGGAGATAAATTATAGGTGAGCTGACTCTTGATACGTGTTCTCAACTGAAAATCCTCTTCGACTTTATGAAAGTCTGCATCAAAGAACTTCCTGAATTCCTGACGTATGGTACTTTTAAGTTTCCATTTCCTGCCGAGATCAAAAGTATAGGCATATCTTCCATAAATTCTGAATTCCTGTTCTGTGTTTTCCTGATCATAAGGAGCTGTACTTTCGTATTGTGGCTGACGTCGGTAACTTAATGCATAACTATATTGCTGGTGTGGAGCAAAGGAATGATAAACTTCATGATTTAAAACAATGATCGCTTGCTTCGAAAAAAGATTGTGATCATCCGGACTGCTTTTTCTCCCGATGGCTACATAGCTCAAAGCCTGTTTTTTGCCCAAAGAGTCAAGTTGTCGCTTTACTCCAAAGGCTCCCCAGAATGCATTGTTGGCATCTCCCAGTCCAGGTGGACTGATCTGTGCTTTTATCGATGTTCCTATACATCCCAATAAAAATAATCCTGCAAAAAATTTCTTCATGCTCAATAGTGTGGGTAACTGTTTTACTGTTAAATAACTGCGAAACCATGAAACGGATGAGAATACTGTTGATACGCAGAGAGAATACTTTGTAATAGCAAAATTAGAGGCTTTGTTCATAGAATGTTTATTCAAAATCTTTTAATACTGTTTAAAAACAAGACAAAGTAAAGGCCCGATTTAGGATAGATTTAGGAATAAAGATTTTCTGAGAATTGAAAATGAGTTTTAGGAGAGTATTTTGATTGTGGATAAAATGTTGATAACTTGTTAGTAGTTCGTGGATAACCTATTTTTTATTTATAAATAATGACATAATGGTTTGGTTATCTATGATATAGGTATAATAGTAAATTGCCACAATATAAAATACTGTGGCAATCGGGTTGTATGGACTGGTTGATTTACCTGTTAGTTCTGTCTTACTCCGCACATAGCATCCCATGTAGTCCAGAAATGGGCATTAATAGCTCCGATAGGAGGATTTGTACTGTCTGCAACAATTCCTACCATTGAAGCACAGTTGGAGTTACAGCCTATTTCATTATGACTTCCAGCCTGAGGTGGAATCTGACGCCAAGTACCGGTAGATCCGCTCAATAATTCTACTTTGATTTCAAAAATCCCTGAAAGATTAGGAGTCTGAATCTGTTTAGTAGGATTTTCACTTGAGATGAAATCACTCCAGTCTCCTTGTGAAAAGGTTACACGCCATGTAGAAATCATTTTAGAGGTATCATTTTGTGGGGAAAGATACACCCAGAATTGTGCTCCGTTTCCAAGTACTAGCTGACCTGAAGAATTTGCATTTACACTTGTTGATGTCATATTGATTTGTTTTTTAGGTGATTAGATTGTATTTCAAAGTAACGAAGAACAAGGCTCCTGCAGTAGAGTATAAATAACCAATTATTAGAGTGAGTATAAATACCTATGAGAAAAGGTACCAAAATCTTAAGCACAAAAAAGCCTGTGCTAATCATTAGCACAGGCTTTTGTTTCTTGCAGAGAGGAAGGGATTCGAACCCTCGATACAGTTACCCGTATACTACCTTTCCAGGGTAGCTCCTTCAACCACTCGGACACCTCTCTTTTTGAGATTGCAAAAATAGTGTATTTTCTGGAATATCCAAATAATTCTTACAAATTAATCTGTAATTTCTCCACAAAGGCTTCTGGTGAAATTATCAGCAAAGCTTCCGGAGTAATTTGGATTATCAATTAAATGCATGGCTTTGGTAATCGCTGTTTCCGCTGTCATGTCTCTTCCACTGATCGCTCCGATTCTGGAGAAAATATTACTGTTTTCATACTTTCCAAATGAGATACCTCCTGAAATACACTGGCTTACCACCACGATTTCAGTTCCGTTATCTCGGATTTCCTGAAGCGTTTCCTGGGTTTTTGCACTGCTGAAAATAGTTCCCGAGCCAAAAACCTGAAGAATAAGAACCTTCATTTTAGGGATTTCTCTGAAGTGGCTCAGATGCATTCCCGGAAAAATTCTCCAGAATAAAATATCTTCAGAAATATGTTCATCCACGTGAAACTCTACCTCAGGATCACAACGGAACAGGTTATCTTTAATAATATTCAGATGAACGCCGGATTGTCCTAAAATAGGATAGTTCGGACTTGAATAGGCATCAAAATATTCCGCAGAATATTTCAACGTTCTGTTTCCTCTTAATAATTTGTATTCAAAATAAATGGCAACCTCCTGAATGACTGCTTCATCATTCTCGTAAAGGCTGGCGTAATAAAGACTTGTCAGAAGATTTTCCTTAGCATCTGTTCTCAGATCACCAATCGGAAGCTGAGACCCTGTCATGATGACCGGCTTTCTTAATCCTTTTAGCATGAAACTTAGTGCTGATGCGGTATAAGACATTGTGTCTGTTCCGTGAAGAATCAGGAAACCGTCGTAGTCATCATAATTTTTGTGAATATAATTAGCAATAACTCTCCATTCTTCAGGTCCCATATCCGAAGAATCCAGTGGTTTGGCAAAAGGATGAACAAAGACTTCACATTCCATAAGCCTCATTTCAGGCATCTTTTCGAATATATTTCCAAAATCAAAGGCACGGAGACTTCCGGTTTCGTAATCTTTTTCCATTCCGATGGTTCCACCGGTATAGATGAGCAGGACTTTTCGCTTCATGTACTAATTTATTAAGAATTGGGCCCCGATTAGGGTTCATAGGCCAAAATTACGTTAATTTGCAAAGATTTGAAAATGAATGAAACGCTTATCATGAAATTTTATAAAAATAAAATGAAAATGGCAGATGTTTCATAGGGCTATTGAAAAAAATAACTAAATGCGGATGAAAGATTTAGCGCAAACTTTTGAATATTTAAAACAGTTTTTAACCGAAGAAAGACTCGAGAAAATTGAACATTTTTCTCAGGAAAGTTCAGACTTTGTTCTTCCGGTGGTAGAAGATATCTATCAGTTTAGAAATGCTGCAGCCATTGTACGTTCTGTGGAAGCCTGTGGTTTCCATAAAGTAGTGGCGTTGCAGGAAGAATACAGTTTTGAACCCAATCTTCGTGTAACAAAAGGAGCAGATACCTGGGTTGAGGTGGAAAAACTACCCCGGAATATGGAATCCTTTCAGAATATTAAAGACCGAGGATATAAAATAGTGGTTGTTTCGCTGGAAAAGAACGCTAAAATGTTACCAGAATACGAAATAACAGAACCTATTGCTTTGGTTTTCGGAACTGAAATGGAAGGTGTTTCCCAGGAGATTTTAGATTTTGCCGATGAAACACTGGCTATTCCGATGTATGGCTTTACCAGAAGCTTCAATGTTTCTGTAGCGGCATCAATTTGTATGTATGAATTGAAACAAAAGCTGATAAAGTCTGGGATTGATTATAAACTGAATGAAGAAAAGCTTTTAAGGATGCAAATCCTTTGGGCAGTGAATTCAATGAGAAGCGGACAGCAGATTTTTGAAAAATACCTGAAAGAGAATAATATTGACTGGAAATAATTAATGAGAAATAAAAAAGAGAAGATTCAACATCTTCTCTTTTTATTTATATCATATTGTAATAATTCCATGCGGCTACAAAAACGCCGGCCGTTTCCGTTCTGAGTCTTTGGTTTCCGAGAGATACTGCTCTTACTTTATTTTCGGCCAGAAATGCAATTTCCTTTTCAGAAAAATCACCTTCAGGGCCTATTAAAAATGTAAGTTGTTCCAATTGAGGAATATTTTTAAGATCAATTCTTTCCAGATTTTCATGGCAGTGTGCTACAAAAGTATGTTCCGGATCCATATTTTTCAGAAAATCACCTAGCCTTACAGCGTCATTGATAACCGGAAAATGAAATCTCAGACTTTGTTTTGAGGCGGCAACAGCCTGTTTTCTGATTTTATCGATATTAATATTCTTACGCTCTGTTTTCTCTGTAACAATAATACTGATCTCAGAAATCCCCATTTCCACAGCTTTTTCCACAAAGAATTCAATTCTGTCAATATTCTTGGTAGGAGCAATGGCAATATGAAGTTTCGGATTGAATTCCGGCAGATTTTCTTTGATCTCAGAAACTTCAATACCGGCTTTCTTGCCTTCTATAATAAGTTTTCCGGAAGCCAGTTTTCCTTTTCCATCCGTCACATGAATATCTTCTCCATCTCTCATACGAAGAACTTTTACGATATGCTGCTGTTCTTCATCGTTGATCGTAACTTTATTTCCGTTGATGTCTCCGTAGAATAGTTTCATATATCCTGGTTTATAAATGCAACTCCTGTTTTGATGGTTGTATATATGTCTGTATCACATTCCCGGTAAGAACACATGTATATTTCTTCTATCCATACATTATTAATGAAAATCAGATTTAAATATTCCTGTTTTCTCAAATTATTTTTGATGGATAAATAATCTCCTTCTTTTGGAGTATAGGGAAAACTAAAAAGATGTTCAGAATTGATTAATTGTAAAACTTCATCTTTGATATCCTGAATATATCCTGTTTCAGAACTTCCTCCGTTAAACTCTGAAAAAGTTTCTGATCCCTCATGTCTTCCTGTGATGGTTTCTAATACCCAGTAATATTTTGAGTTCTTTTTAGAGTGTGTTCCCAGTACTTTTTCTTCTAAGAGTATTTTCATAAATCGTATTTTGCGGTTGCGGAAGTTCTTAAATCTGTAAATTCTCCTCGCTCAAACTTCAGTTTTGCCACCATAGCAATCATAGCTGCGTTGTCTGTTGTATATTCGAACTTAGGAATATAGATATCCCAACCAAGTCTTTCTTTGTTATCTTCCATTACTTTTCTAAGTGCAGAATTGGCAGATACACCTCCTGCAATTGCCACCTGATTTACATTGAGATCTTTGGCTGCTTTTTCAAGCTTATTCATCAGGATTTCAATAATGGATTTCTGTACAGAAGCACAAAGGTCATTAAGATTGTCCTTGATGAAATCCGGATTCTTTCTGACTTCTTTCTGAATGAAATACAGCACGGAAGTTTTAATTCCGCTAAAAGAATAATCGTAGTTTTCCAGCTTCGGTTTGTTGAATTTAAAAGCATCAGGATTTCCTTCCCTGGCCAGTCTGTCGATGATAGGTCCCGCAGGGTAATCAAGGTCAAAAATCTTTCCTATTTTATCAAAAGCTTCTCCTGCTGCATCATCAATGGTTTTCCCGATGATTTCCATGTCAAAATAGTCTTTTACCAATACAATCATGGTATGTCCACCACTTACGGTAAGACATAAAAATGGAAAGGTAGGCGGCACAGGATTTGCATCTTCGATGAAATGGGCCAGAATGTGAGCTTGAAGGTGATTTACTTCGATCAAAGGTACATTCAGGCTCATAGCCAAAGACTTAGCAAATGATGTTCCTACAAGAAGAGATCCTAAAAGTCCCGGTCCGCGAGTAAATCCTATAGCAGAGATAGCATTTTGTTGTATATTTGCTTTAGAAAAAGATTTTTCAACAACGGGGATAATATTTTGCTGATGGGCTCGTGAAGCCAATTCAGGGACAACGCCGCCATATTCTTTGTGGATGGCCTGGTTCGCGGCAATGTTTGAAAGAATAGAATTTCCCTTGATGATAGCTGCTGAGGTGTCGTCACAGGACGATTCAATACCTAAAATTATAGAGTCGCTCATAATAATGGCAAAGTTAGAGAATAATAACGAGAATGAGAATAAAAAATCAGTAGCTGAAAACCTAGGGGATCAGGTACAGAAAACTGTTGAAAATGTAGAGGGAAAAGTTCGGGAAACAGTGAAGGAAGCATCAGAGCTTGCTTCGGATGCTATACACCATCCTGTGGAAACAGCTGAAGAGTTTGGGAAACAGGCAGTAAAGGATGTTACCAGCTATACCTGGTGGGCAAAACTTCTCTTGATTCTCTTTTGGCTGGGGATTTTCCTTGTAGGTGGAGTACTGATTGCCATCAATCTTCCGGTTACGAAAAAATGGGCAGCTGATCAGGCACTAAAGCTTGTTAATAATGATTTTAAATCTGATTTTTCTACAGAAAGTGTAGATGTAAATTACTTTGGTGATGTCACCATAAAAGGGTTAAAAGTAAAAGATTATAAAGGATTTAATTTTATTACAGCCCGTGAGTTTCGAGCAGATTCAGACTGGATATCTCTGGCGGTAAATGCCATCTCAGGAAGCAGTAATTCTTTAAGTTTTAACTCTCTGGCTCTTGTGAATGCCGATGTAAAAGTAATTACTTATAAAGGCGACAGCATATCCAATTTTGTCAGGTTTGTAGAGCTCTTTGACAACGGGAAGAAAAGAGATCCTAAGAAACCTCCTTTTCAACTGAATTCCAGAATTCAGATCATTGATTCTAAAGTTTCGATCGTTAATGAAAACTCTCCAGGAGAACAAGGGAAATGGCTGACAGCAACAAAATTCAACTTAAAAGCACCGAACGTAAAAGTTAACGGTCCGAATGTTTCGGCGTTAATCAATAATATGTCTTTTGTAACTTCAAGATGGGGGAAATCTCATTTTGTAGATACATTTTCAACAGAACTGTCTCTAACGAAGCAGTTTTTGTCATTAAAAGACCTTACCCTGAATACAGATCATACCTTACTTCAGGGAGATATTAAATTTAATCTTCACGACGGATCCTGGGCAGATTTTGCAGACAAGGTACGTTGGGATATGAATATTCAGCAGGGAAGCCAGCTAAGCGGATATGATATCAGTTATTTTGTAACCAACTGGGATAATATCAAACCTTTCAATCTTTCCGGGGTTATGACTGGTCCTTTGAATAAATTTCATCTTGAAAATTTTCTGATCAGAAACCCTGATGTTAATATTGCTACCAAAACGATGAAGGTAGATAATCTGCTGAAAGGTCATTTTGCAATTGAAACAAAAGAGCTTTCCACAGATTTTACCTACAAAGATTTAAAAGCAATGATGCCTTCATTCATCTCCAAAAAGATGAAGAACTTTGCTGATGATTTCGGAAAACTGAAATACAATGGAACGGCAAAAGTGAATCCGGATCAGATCTATGTGGATAATGGAAACTTAATGACAGGAATCGGGCAGGCGAAAATTTCCAAACTTACCTTGACGGGCTACAGTACTGCTATGCCGAAATATTCCGGTTATCTTGATGTGAAAGATCTCAATACCTCAGTCATCACAAAGAATAAAGCAGTAGGTTTAATTTCCGGTAAATTTGATCTTAACGGACAAAGTTTTGATGTTAATACCATGCGTCTGACCACAAAATCTCAGATTGCAAGTATTGAAATTATGGATAAAACGATCAATAATCTGTATCTGGATGGTTTATTGGATCATAAAAAATATAACGGACTCATCACTGTTAATGATGAACAGGCTAAAGCTACGGTTAAAGGATTGATAGATTTCAGTACTTCGAGAATTGCTATGGATGTGAATGCAGATGTTACTTATCTGAACATGAACTACTTTACCAATAAGCCGGGTACTCAGGTGGTAAGTGGTCAGGTTGACGGTAAAATGGCAATGTCTTCTATCAATGATCTTACCTTAGATGTGAATGCCAATAACCTTCATTTTGCTTCAGCTACTCAAAAATATAATATTCCGAATGCCAAGTTAAAAACGTTTGTTGAAGCAGGAGGTCGTGTGATTGATGTGGATGCTCCGGGAGCAGCTACAGGTAAGATTTCAGGAAAATACAGTCTTGCGGATCTTGCTGGAATGGTAGAAAATGGAGTAGGGAAAATATTAGTGGGACCACCGCCAAGAAAATTATACCGTGGACAGAATTTTGCGTTGAAGTTTGATGTTCAGCAAGGATTGATCAATTATTTCTTACCCGAATTGAGATTGCCGCAAGGAGCTCTTGTAGAAGGAGAATATGATGGAAACTCAAACAATCTGATTCTGAATCTGGATGCAGCATCTTTAAAATATATTATGACTAAGGAGGAAGAGATTACAGATGCTGATCAGGCGCTGGCATCTTCAAACCCTGATTATAAAATTAATGACAGAAATAATCTCAGCAGAGATAGTGCGATGGTGGATAGTGTTAAAGTTAGAATTAACACCGGAGATCTTAACCAGCAATTGTATGCTAAAATCAACAGAGTCATTTATAATAAAAATGTAATCAAAGATTTTGAGCTTAAAGGAAATAATGAAAACGGAAATACACTTCATTTAGCTACTGTATTTAAGCATGGAAGTCCTGATGATGAGATTAATGAAAAACTTAAGGAATACGCCATCAATGTAGATCAGTCTACAGATGCGGCCGGAGATTATGTATTCAGGTTTGAACCTACCGAGGTAAAATTCAATGACGTTACGTGGGCAATAGATACAAGTCCCGAATTGGATCACTCCATTACCTACAGAAAGAAAACCGGAGATTTTGATATCAGAAATCTGAGAGTTTATTCCGATAAAAGTGCTTTGTTTATTAAAGAAGCTCAGTTTAAGTCTGCAAAAGACTTTTATGTAGATGCTGATATTAACGATTTTGCTGTAGAAAAACTTCTTGAAATGCAGTCCGGAGGAAATACTATGGATATTAAAGGTCTTGCCAACGGAAGTGTGAAGATCAAAATGGATAAAAGTACCCTTCAGCCATTGGTAGATCTTAACATTGATGATATTAAGATGAATGGCAATGATATGGGAGATATCTCTATTTCTGCTACCAACGGATTCTCACTGAATGTATATGATATTGATGTGAAAGTTCATTCGGCAGGTGTACTGGGAAATAACAGTCTTAATCTGACAGGAACGGTTAATAATAATACTTCTTCGCCAATTATTGATCTTACAGCAGAAATGCGTGATTTTGACTTATCATTTACACAGCAGTTTGTGCAGACTATTTTTGGAAACCTTCGTGGAAAAGCAACAGGTGATCTTAAAATCAATGGAAAGCTTAACAACCTTGATTATAATGGAGATATTGCTTTAAAAGATTTTGGATTGAAGCTTCTGTTTACCGGAGTTGACTATTCATTTGATGATACCGTGATTCAGTTGACTAAAGGGCTTGCTATCCTCAACAATATTGAAGTACACGACGGAAGAACCAATTCCAAAGGGAATATTTCCGGGGCGATTCAGTTTGAAACCCTTTCTTCAATGGGGGTGTCTCTCGTAATGAGAGCAGATAACCTGTTGATGCTGAATACTACGCAAAAAGATTTTGACCTGTTCTGGGGAAGAGTTTACGGACAGGGAGATCTGTACGTGGATGGACCTGTTTCAGGGTTAAGTATAACGACCCCTAATATGAAGGCGCTTAACGGAAGTACCTTTACCTTTAATTCCAGCTCTACTTCCAATGTGGAAGAATTTAAAATGCTGAGGTTCCTGAAAGAAGGAAAAGACGGTTTGATCACACTGGAAGAAAAGAAAAAAACAGGAGCCAATATGAACATTGATTTCAATCTGGCTGTGGATAAAGGAACTACTGTCAATGTACTCGTAGGAGACGATGTGGGAAATATTACGGTAAAAGGATCAGCTGATCCGCTAAGGTTCCATATGAACAGACAGGGAAATATTGCCATGAGTGGTACCTATAAAGTAGATAACGGAACATTTGTCTCTAAAGCTATTCTGAATAAAACATTCCAGATTGAAAGAAACAGTAGTATCAGATGGGATGGGGATGCTATGAAACCTACATTAGATATCAATGCCAATTATATAAGAATGGTTTCCAATGCAGGAGAATATCTGAGTATGGGGAAGCTACAGCCTATCAGTATTTTGCTGCAGGCCCACATTACCCAGTCGTTGGTAGATCCTCAGATTGATCTTAATGTAACTGCAATGGATGTGTCCAGTCAGGTAAGAGAAACGCTGGCTGCGAAAATGAGCCAGGAAGGAGAGAAAGTTCTCCAGTTTGGTTCTGTATTGTTGTTAAGTACTTTCAATGTATCCAATACAGGTGGATTCGATGTAAATGTAGGAAATGTAGCAGAATCTTCCGGATATAATATGCTGTTGAAACAGCTGGGATCTGTTCTTAATACGATGAGTAATGAGTTCCAGATTGACCTTAATTATGTAAAAGGAGACCAGAATTCAAACTTCGGAGACAGAGCCAATGCAGGTGTGAGTGTAGCGCTTTCCCCAAGAGTTAATATCAAGACCGGTTTGGGTATTCCGTTATCAAAAACAGATGGTGCCCAAAACAATTACCTTTCCACGGAAGGGTCGGTAGAATATGATTTATCTAAAAAGAATGACGGTTCATTAGTTATACGTGCTTATTCCAAGCCTACAAACATCGGAATGGTGAGTACAAACGGTTCTGCTAATCAAGCCTATGGTGGAGGGGTAGTGTGGAGTAAAAGCTTCAATTCTTTGTTTAAAAAGAAGAAAAAAGACAAAAAAACTTCAGACGCAAAAGGTGAAATAAAAACAGATTCTATAAAATCAAATGGTAAATAATTGGAATATTTTAATGATTTTTATCATCTGTGTTAATTATTGTTAATATTTGATATATATTTTTTAGTTAAATTATTTTTCGTAAATTTGCAAAAAATACATAGATTTTTTAAAGAAATTGTAATTTAACTAATATGAACTATCAACTGGACGAAATAGACAAGAAAATTCTTGATTTCTTAGTAGAAAACACAAGAATGCCTTTTACTGAAATTGCAAAGCAGATGGATGTTTCTGCTGGAACAATTCACGTAAGAGTGAAAAAGATGGAAGATGCAGGTATTATTTTGGGATCATCTCTTAACATCGATTATGGTAAGCTGGATTATCACTTTACAGCTTTCATAGGTATCCTTTTGACAAAATCAAACCGTACTCAAGAAGTATTGAAAGAATTGTCAACTCTTCCTAACGTAATCGAGGCTAGCGTTATTTCCGGGAAATATAATATTTTCTGTAAAGTAAGAGCTAAGAATACTGATGATGCTAAAAGAATTATTTACCAGATCGACGACATTCAGGATGTAATGAGAACTGAAAGTATGATCTCTATGGAGGAATTCTTAAGTGACAAAAACAGACTGATCAACGCAATCTCTGTGTAAGTCAAATTTTAAACGAATAATTATAAAAGAACTTATGAAATCTCTCATAAGTTCTTTATTTTTGTAGGTATGGAAGAATACAGCTATTTTGACGAAGACCCAAAGAAAGGATGGGGATTTATACTGGCATTTGCAGCCTTGATGTTGTTTACTATAATGGGGCTTGGTATCGATGTGGATGAATATCTGCAGCATGAATATCTTCAGATTCCGAGGTGGTATTTCTATGTGATTTTTTCTATTGATGTACTGATGATGATAGGGCTGGTGCTGATGTTCTTTTACAGAAAAGTGGGAATCATTATGTTTCCGGCTTTACTGGTGCTGCATTTCTTTATGCACAATTACTATCTGTCTACATTTTTGTATACAGATGTTACCAATCTCTTCCTGTTTACAGGCTTCGGAATGCTTGCCATTATCCCAAAATGGAAGTTTTTTAAATAAAGTTTCAAATACAATAAGATAACAAACCGCTTTTAAATCAAATTTAAAAGCGGTTTTCCATTAACAAGGTTTATGAAAAAAATTATCTGAGTTCCAGAGAATTAAAAATTTCCTGTTTTAAAGGATTTTTTAACCAATCATCCCAAACGCCTGTATAAGGATTGTAGCCACATTTTAGCGGTTTTGATATATCCAGTCCTTTTTTGTTTTTAACAGCATTTTCAGTGTATGCCCTGCAGTCTGTGCAGACATAACGGAACTCGCAGTCTTTGCATATTTCAATATGGTCTTTGGTGAGGTTCCAGTATTTTTTGAAATCAGGCTGATTGAGTGTTTCTTCAAGACTTTGTTTATGGATATTTCCAAGGCTTTCACTCATGAGCGGACAGTTTTTGATGGTACCATGTCTATCAATGCCTATCTTTTTATACAGGCAGGAATTGTGGTTGATAGCTTCTATAACTTTAGTCATATTCGTATTGAAGTATTTCAGATCCACTTTTCCACACGCAGATATTTTCAGGTCATCTTTCAGGAAATGCAGCGAGAAACGGTATTCATCTTTAGCTTTGAAAGGAGGTTTCGAACAATGGTAAAGAATGAGACTGTAAATTCTGACCGTGTTTTTTTGAAGAGCCTGTATAAAAGATAGGTTGATTTTCTGATGAAACGGAGAGAAGATTTCTATTCCGGATAAGACCGAAGTTTTAAAAATTTCATCAATTTCTATAAAATCTTTTAAAGCTAACGGGTTCAAACTGTAAATAACCAAATGTTTAACTCCAAGATTTTCTATTGACGGGTGTATTTTCTTTAAGATCCCTATATCTTCCATTTCTATAAAAAGATCTGTTGCAGCACTGGGTTCATGATAGTCGTAAGAGAGAGGAGGAAAATTTCTGTCCCAGTCATTTTCAGTAACAAATCCATACTCTTTTTCCAGCAGAAGATTGATATAGTTCTGAACAATTTCTCTGGATTCTTCATCATAGTTTGTCATCATAGCTTCAATAGAATGAGTTTTCAATTCTATAATGATCTCGTATAACTCCAGAGGATACAGTTCTGATACATTTCTCTGGAGATCTGAAATGAGGATTCTGGTGGTTCCTTTGGTGATGAGGATATTACTAAATAGGTTGAAGTATTTCATATGCTGGTAAGATCTTTTTTACATCATTTTTACAGATCATGAATATCAATTTTTATTTTTTTTGAAAAAATCTTTTGCGATCAATTCTTCAATACGTTCCTGATTGAGAGGGTGGTATTTTCTAAATAGTGCTTTGTATAATTTTATTGCTTTTTCAGGTTGTTTTGCCATTCTGTAGATACTATCGATTTCATTGACCTTATTATAATACATAATATAATTTCGATTTTTGCAGGAGCAAAGGAATAGACAAAGAGTCAAATAAATTATATGCCTAAAAATAGTATATAAATTTTGTGTTTTTGTATTAATGTATTTCATACTAGTCTTACAAGTGGTTTTGTAGGTTTTATTCTCATTAAAAAATTAGTTTGGTATTCTACAGTGGTAACATAATTAATCTTATGACTATCTTGTATTTCAGCTGAAGCACCTCTAAAATTTTCTATATACTTTAGAGTAAGAGGTAACTTATTTCTTTCCTTGAATTTTTTTTTCATAAGTATTCTGCTATTTCTTTTTCAAGTAAATAATTACAAATTGCTGATAGACCTAAGAACTGACCAACAGGGTTGATTTCTAAGAAGTAAAAATCATTTTTGTTTTTTATAAAATCAAGTGAACCACAGTTGATATCGAGTTGCATCATAAGGATATGTATTTTTTCTTCAATTTCTTTTGGAAGATTATATCTAACATTTCGATTCGGTACTTCGTGATTATATTTTCTATGATCAAGTTGAGTCTTCTTATCATTTTGAGAAAAAATAGCAGTCGCCCAGATTTTGCCATGAATATAAAAAGCCCGCACTTCAAAATCTTTTTCGATCAATTCCTGAAAAAAGGTAATAAAGAAGCTTTCCTTTTCCTTTTCTGTAACAAGAGAAGTATACAAAATGCTTTCAGAAAAGTCACCTATAGATTTTAGTATTATATTCTCAGCAATAGATTTAGTAATGGTCCTATTCACAAGTAGCTGGTCTGTGTTTTCTGCCAAGTAATATTTCGGGACTTTCAAACCTACTTTTTTGGCCTGTTCAAGTACCAGAAGTTTATTTAAATGGCTGTTGCTTTGCTTATTAATATGTCTTTTTGTTTCAAGCATTTTTATTACATAATCTTCAAGCCAATATTGAGTTTCATTCATGTAAGAATTAATGGAAGGGTTGTCATATTTTTTTCTCATAAATTGTAATCCTCCTCTGCGATACCAAACACTGGTAATATCTTCAATGAAAAAACGATTTCTTTGACTTTGTAAAAGGATTTTGTTTTGATAGACTTTTATTTCAAAAATTTCATCTTCATGGACACGAATAAAAGCTTTACCTAATGTTTTAAGCCACTTAATAACTTCATTTGTTGTTGTTTCCTGATTAGCGGAAAGGATAAGAATCATTTTTTCTTAAATTTATCTTTTCTGATTTTAGATGAATGTTTTATACTGGGAAGTCCAATACTTTTTCGGTTGCGGTTAATCCGAACAGAATCCAGATTATTGTTACGTAAGCTGTATCGTACAGCAGTATTTCTATAGTAATCATAGGTATCAGACATTAAGGCATATTCCTGTGGAGAACAATCACCTGATTTTACATATTCGAATAATTTTTTTCTGAATTCAGGATATTTTTTTGAGCCAATCATATGACTTAACAATGTAGGCATGGCGATGAAAACATTATCATTTCCTAATCTCCCTATTTTTTGCCCATCAGGAAACCCATAATGTTCAAATGTCCAGAAAAAAAGATTTACATTTTTATCAATGTTCTTATTTACAAGGGCTATATTTTCAGGTCTTCCTTTCTGGTCACGAATCATCGCAATACTAAAGGAGTCTATTAATGCGCTGTTCAGTCCCATTTTCCAATCGGCTACTTTTTGGTTTACTTCCAGACTGTCTATTCCGTATTTCTTACAAAGCGGATAAAGTTTTTTATATTCATTACCATAGGGCGCTAACAGGGTAATAAGTTTGTATAGACTCTTTTTTCCACCAAATTTTTTATGGTATTGATCTGCAAGTTTAATGTAGGTTTTGTATTCTTCAGTAAGCTCTTGGTTTTTAGGTTCATACTTGTGAAACAGTTTTGTGAATTTTTTTATGGCTTTTTCAGGTTTATTAGCCATTCTGTAAATACTGTCAATTTCATTCACTTTGTTATAATAAGTAATGTAATTTGTTTCTTGATTTTTACATGATAAAAAGACCAAAATAAAAAATAGAAAACAACAAGTATATTGTTTCATAATCTTGTAAAGAAGTTTTTGATAGTTAACCTAAGATTGAAAAAGGAGGGCAAAGCCCTCCATGTATTAGTTTAGGGACTGTGATTCCTGTGTTGGATTGCATACAGTAATTCTTCCTATATATGTGCCTCCGGGTGCTGTATAGGTATCATATTCTTCACAGCCTTCTCCAACGGAAACGTTAGATTTAACATTATAGCTGCCTCCTTGAATTGTTTTAAGATCTTTCAGCCTTTTGTTTTCCAAAGAAGAGAAGTCTCTCTTCATTCCATTTAATTTTTTCATGTGTGTAATTTTTAATTGTTTTATGTAAATCATTTGTGTCAAATTACCCCATGACCTGGGGTGAATAATTCTAAACTTTATCATACACTGTACACTTGTAGTCAAAAATGAAGAATGTATTTCATCAACGTTGATGAGATAAAACTATAACTATTTAGATCACTTTATAGGGATAAAATGTGCAAATGATTTGTATTTTTCTGTATACACAAATGCAAATTTTACTCTGAATGAGAGCTGGGTTTTGGTGAAATATTTGAAATATGAAAAAGTATAAATTACATGATCATCATCTAAAGAAAACTAAAGGTTTTAATGCGAGGTTGCATAGTAATATTTTCTATTGTACAATATCCGGAAATAAATAGTTTTTAGCCCGGAAATAAGACGTTTTCCAACTTATTTTGGTTATAATTTGTATGCTTTCGGTGTAATTTTTATGAAGAAATCACACTTTTTATTCAAAAATAAAAGCAAACATCTTCTCTGTTTTTATAGAAAACCTCTGGTTTTAAAAATTTAAACCTGAACAAATGAAATGTAAATATAAAAATGAGGCATTTCAGCAATGATTTGAAATGCCTTTTTAGTGTACTATAAATATTGTCTGCTTACTCAGCGAGTACTCCCTGAAAAAAAGATTCTAAGGCTATATTTTCATCCAGCCCGAACTTCTTTTTCAGGCGGTATTTGGTCATTCTTACACTCTTGGGTTCTACATTAAGGAGGTTGGCTATCTGTTTCGTATCCATTCCCAGATAGATATAGGCGCAGTATTTTAAATCCAGAGCAGTAAGTTTTTGTTGGGCTTTTTCAGTGATATTTTTAAAAAAATCAGGATGCAGTTCCTGAATGGTGAATCTGATCTTTTCAAAATCATTATCAACGCGGTTTTCTCCCTTTACAACCTGATGAATATTGATATCAGTATCAGAAAGCTGGGTCTGAAGGTTCTGAAGAACCTCATTCTTATGTTGGATATGAAGCTGGCTGGCCAGTACCTCACTTTGAAGCTTTTGCTGCTGAAGGGTAAGAAGTTCCTGCTCTGCCTTTAATCTGGCCTGTTCTTCCTTCTGAAGTTTAATCTGTATTTCTGCTTCATGCTTTTCCGTATCAAGCTTATTTTCTCTTTCTATAGAATACCGCAGCTTAAAATGATAAGAACGGAACATAAAGAATGCTCCAATCAATCCAATAATCCCCAACCCGATATAGAGGAGTTTCTCTTTTTTCAGACTTGCTGTTTTTTCGGTGAGAGATCTGAGTTCAGTTTCTTTTTTCTGAGATTGATATTGAGCTTCCAGTCTTTTGGCTGTTTCCGCCTGCCCTTCATCAAAAAGAAGATTATTGTATTCTGTTACTTTTGACTCATACTCATAGGCTTTCTGATAATTTTTTTGTTTGGCATACAGCTGGGCAAGACCTTTTACCACATTAATCATTACATGGTAATAGACCGGCTTTTGAGTAAGAAGAATTGTTTCTGCTTTCAGGAGATATTGCTCTGATAAAGCATCATTTTGATCCCGTGATGCAAGATTACTCAATACACCAAGCGCTCCTGCCTGCATTCCCTGATTAAGGGTGGTATGCTCAGTAAGGGCTAATATTTCGTTAGCATTATTCTGAATTTCCTCCCGTATCTCAGGAGTCATAACAGGATAGCTCAAATAGTAATTGATAAGATTCAGCAATGCCATAGCATGTACGTGTGCAGAAACATGCCCAGGAAACTGATGATATAGAGTTACAGCCTTTTTACACATTTCTATGACAGGTTTCAGATCTTTTAAGTCTCCGGTCTTTTCATGTTGGAAAGAGTAGCAAACGGCCAATGCAGAATAGGTAGAACTCAATAGATTTTTATTTCCTGATTTCTCAGCAAGCTCAATAGATTTTTTTGCATATTTGGTAGCATTTTCGGCATCATTCCATTCAGTGTAGATTCCGTAGAGAAGATAATTGAGTTTTGCATTCAGCATGATTTCTGAAGGTTGCTTTTCTACCATAGGAAGTACTTTCTGTATCAGTTTGATTGTGCTTTCAGATTCACCAAGAGCATTCATGTAGTAGATATTCAGATAGCTGGCATATAGAGCTGCAGTTTTATTATTACTCTTCTGAACAATTTCATTCGCAGCATCAATGATAGGTGGAATTGTATTGTACTCAGACTGGTTAAGCTTAATAATTCCTTTTTGGGTAAGTGCTTTTACTTCTTCGGCATCATTTTGTTCCTTTTTAGCCAGCTCCATTTGTTGCTGTACATATTTTTCTGCGGTACTATATTGATCACTGACTCTGTAATATTCGGTAAGTTCATTATAAATTCTGAATTTTTCTGCGGTTGTAATATGCTCTTCGCTCAATTGGTTTTTAAGGCCATCGATAAATGTATTCTGTGCAGGGTACAAGGTGCAGATAAAAAGTATACAATATAAAAGTGAGTACTTTAGTTTCATAGGGTGAAAGTACAAAAATTGTAGACACCTGTCAATTTCCCACATAAAAAAGTAAAAATGATTTAAGTTTATATCTGATTGTAAATCAGCGTGTTGTTTGTTTTTGTAGACGTTTTGTAGTCAGTTTTAATCTCGGTTGAAGGTGTTTTGTAGTTGCTGAAATGATGAAGAGGGAATTTTTCTGTCGCAATTTTGAACCAGAAAAAAATCAAAGAATATTAATTTAAAATTTTACCATTATGGACAACAAAACATTATCAATTGTTTCTTACATTACGCTTTTTGGGTGGCTGATTTCCTTCATTATCGGAAAAGAAAAATCGAATAAACTTTTAAAATATCATCTGAAACAGTCTTTGGGATTGATTATTTTTTCAGTTATATTATCCATCATTCTCAATATCATATTGATGGTAACCAAAATCGGAATTCTTGGGATATTTGGTTTTATTCCTTTGGTACTGATGATTATCGGAATCATTAATGCAGCCAATGATGTTGAAAAACCTTTACCTCTGATTGGAAAAATGTTCGAAGATAAATTCTCTTTCATCGGATAGAATCTGAATTTTTTTGGATATGGAAGGCTTTAAACACTTAAAGAAAAAGGATACGGAATATGAGGTGAAGCAGTATATAGCACTTCAGCATATTATAGGAATAGCCTGGGTTTGTATTTCGATATTGCTTATTGAAAATAATCAAAAACTGAACAGAGATCTTGATGATCTGGAAAGAGAAGCAGGTTGTATTCTTGATCGTTATAACAGCTTTGTAGATTGATTTACCAATAACTAAAACTGATAGTATGAAAAAAATACTAGGAATTATTTTGATAATAATAGGCTTTTGCCTGGTCGTGGTGATTAAAATAGGACCATCCAGAGAAACTTCCTGGCTGTTTAAATATGGAGAGTTGATTCCTATACTCCTTGGAGCAGCTATTTTGATTCCCGGATTAGTCCTCTATAATAAAAATAGATAGCTATAATCACGAAATTGAACAGCCTTTATAAAAATATAAGGTGCTGATTTGACAGGATAAAGGTATTTTTACCGCCCATTTTAAAAAAGAAAAGAAGTATGGATTTTGAAATTTTGAAACAGCAGATAGAAGACGCTGCTAAGAAAGCTTTTTTAGAAGTGTATGAAAAACATGGTGCAGAAGGAATTTACAGCTTTGCACTGTACAGCGATGAGGGAGCAATGACAGTATGTCCTGCAGCTAATACATTGAAAGTAATGGAGAATGCAGATGAAGAAGATGCTCTTTATTATAAATATGAACCGGCAGAATGGACCTATGAAATGGAAGGTGCTGATAAAGAATTTGATAGCATCTGTACTCAGTTGAGAGCAGAGCTTAGTAAACACGATGACGATGATCAATGGTTTGAGAGTTTTCAGGCCAAATTATATTCAACCTGCATTGAAGTACTGGAGAAACTTAAAAATGAGAACTTTTTCGGAAAGATTACAGGCAAAGATATTTTCCTGATTTTCACGGTTTCGGATTATGAGTTTGAGCAAGAAGATCTGAAGAATCTTATCATCAGACTGAATGATAATGAATACAAAAATGAATATCTGGACTGGATGGCTACCTGGGGCAATTAAAAGGATGAAGAATTAAAAAAACACTTTAAATATATACATATGAAGCCCGATAAAATAATTGTCTCAGAAGCCTCTTATACATTACAATCTCTATAAAAGCTTTTTAAAGCAATAGACTCAAGTCACAACGAAAATATTAAGAACAATTACATTCATTATGAACAACTATCAATTTTATAAACAAGAAGGAAATCAATATATTTTTAAAAACCAGCCGGTGTTTATTGCAGTGCTCTGCATTATTTTTCTGGTCATTGCAGGGTTAATTTTTAACAGTGTAAGAACCGGTAGCTATATTATTATGGCAGTAGTTGCCCTTATTGTAGTCAACTTCTTTACCAAGAAATTTATCATCGATATGGATCGTAAAACGATTACCGGAAAACATACGATTTTTGTTCCGGCAAGAACATATCCTATTGAGAATTTCAGAAATTTTCATGTGGTAGCAACAAAATATATGGGTTTTATTACCACCAATGTAATGCTGTCTGTTTATTTTGAAGTAGATGGTAAAGAAAAACAGCTTACAATAGGCCAGGCGCTTACTCAGAAAGGAATACAGAAAATGGTCAATGAAACTGAGGATATTTTGAACATTAATCATCCTGAAAATGGACATCAGAGACCGCTATAAGTTTGAAGAAAACGGAAGTGAAATCAGCTTTATGCCCAATTACAGTTTCCTGCGCATTTTGGTTTGGTGGCTGGTATTGGGAATCATTGCACTTCCTGTGATCATCTATTATTTTATGGATAAAATGTCCGGAGATCAGTTCAGAATTACCATGGGATTATGGGCTGTTTATATGATCTACTTCCTGTTTGACCTCTTTTTCAGAATTCCTGTGAAATATATTTTTGATAAATCGGAAAAGTGTATTTACAGAAAACTGTTACTTTCCAAAAAGCTCATGAACTTTGATGAAATGACCTATTTTGTGAATGATGAAAGAGGCGGATATTATTATTCCATCGGTAAAAAGAGAAATCAGTTTGTAAAAAACTACAGAATCAGTAATTATTTTTCAGGTTCAAAAGCTTCCGAGAGAAGAGAGGATGAGTATATAAAAGAAATTTTATGTCCTGTTCTCATTGCCGTAGGAATTCCTTTGAATCAGGAAGAACAATAATAAGCAGGGTAAAAACTAATACGATGAAGAATGGAGGTATAACCATTCCCCTCCTCCGGAGGGGTGGCAAAAATTCAAAGAATTTTTGACGGGGTGGTTGATACACAATAACAAAAAACCCGGCGGTTTCGAAGAAACCGCCGGGTTTTGTCTATATAAAACAGCTTATATTAAGCTAAAATTCTCTTTACAGCTTCTTTTACTGCAGCAGCATCAATTTTATACTTCTTCATCAATTCTGCTGGTGTTGCAGACTCTCCGAAAGTATCATTTACCGCCACAAATTCCTGTCTTGTAGGTCTTTTTCTTGCCAGCATTCCTGCAACAGATTCTCCTAAACCTCCAAGGTAGTTGTGCTCTTCAGCCGTTACAATTTTACCTGTTTTTTCAACAGATTTTAAAATGATCTCTTCATCAAGAGGTTTGATCGTATGAATGTTGATAACTTCACAAGAAATACCTTCTTTCTCAAGCTCATCAGCAGCTACAAGAGATTCCCAAACAAGGTGTCCTGTTGCAACAATTGTTACATCAGTACCTTCCTGAAGCATAATTCCTTTTCCGATTTCGAAAGGCATATCTTCCGGAATGAAAACAGGAACTACCGGTCTTCCAAATCTTAAATATACAGGACCTTCAAAATCTGCAATCGCCAAGGTAGCAGCTTTTGTCTGGTTGTAGTCACAAGTGTTGATCACGGTCATTCCAGGAAGCATTTTCATCATACCGATATCTTCAAGAACCTGGTGAGTAGCTCCATCCTCTCCTAAAGTAAGACCTGCGTGAGATGCACAGATTTTTACATTTTTGTTAGAATAAGCAATAGACTGACGGATCTGGTCATATACTCTTGAAGTAGAGAAGTTAGCGAAAGTTCCTGTAAAAGGAATTTTTCCTGTAATACTAAGACCTGCTGCAATTCCCATCATGTTTGCTTCTGCAATACCAATCTGAAAGAATCTTTCAGGAGCTTTCTCAATGAATTTCTCCATCTTCAAAGAACCGATAAGGTCTGCGCAAAGTGCTACTACATTAGGATTTTTGTCAGCCAGTTCAGCTAATCCTGCTCCGAATCCTGAACGCGTGTCCTTTTTTTCTGTATATGTATATTTCATTTTTATTTTATTAATCGAGATGTTAAGATATTAGTAGTCAGCCGGAGCTTCTAGGTATAATTGCTTGATTGCTGTTTCCAACTGTTCATCATTAGGAGCTTTACCATGCCAAGCATGAGATCCCATCATATAATCAACGCCGTAACCCATTTCTGTATGAAGAAGAATTGCTACCGGTTTTCCTTTTCCAGTTTCTGTTTTTGCTTTCTCAAGGATTGCAATCACAGCTTCAAGATCATTACCATTTTTTTCTTCCAAAACAATCCATCCGAATGCCTCCAATTTAGCATGAAGATTTCCTAAACTTAATACATCATCTGTATCACCATCAATTTGACGACCATTATAGTCGATAGTAGAGATGATATTATCTACTTTTTTGGCAGCTGCATACATCAATGCTTCCCAGATCTGACCTTCCTGAAGCTCACCGTCTCCGTGAAGAGAGTAAACAAGAGATTGATCACCATCCAATTTTTTACCCTGAGCTACTCCAAGTGCTACAGAAAGTCCTTGTCCAAGAGAACCTGAAGCGATTCTGATTCCCGGAAGTCCTTCATGAGTTGTTGGGTGTCCCTGTAATCTTGAATCTAATTTTCTGAAAGTACTCAGTTCTTCCACAGGGAAGAAACCAAATCTTGCTAAAGTAGAGTAGAATACCGGAGAAATATGTCCGTTTGATAGATAAAAATGATCTTCATTTTTACCTTCCATTGTGAAAGGAAGTTTATAGTTCATCACTTTCCCATAAAGAGCTGTAAAGAACTCTGTACAACCTAAGCTACCACCTGGGTGTCCTGAATTTACAGCATGAACCATTCTTAAAATGTCTCTTCTGATCTGCGTAGTAAGAGTTTTTAACTCTTCGATACTTTTACTCATTATATCTGATTTATTTGCATGCGAATTTACAATTTTTTACCGGCTTATGGAAATGCAAAAATCCGGATATAAAACCCCGGATTTTGATTGAATTGAATATTTTTCTGCTTTTAACAGCCTTCATTGAGATAAACTGAGATTTCTGTCACGATATTATTAACAAATTTAAAGCTTAGTAGTGTTCCTGCCTGGCTGTCTTCAATATTAAAATAGCCGGAATCTTTAATCGGTTTACCATTGGAATCCCAATCCGGACGTACACTGAAATTGGTGTAACTTCTATAAGCATTAATCAGGTCATCTCTGGTACTTCCTACCCCGATACCGCTTTTTGTTTTAAATTTTTTACTCGAGGTTGTCATAAAGGTAATGGAAGGAACACTAGGATTGGCTTCATTGATGTAATTGTCAAAAAGATCAATCTGGATGGTCTCCCCATTATACTTTACCATATTTTTTTTCTCTCCATTTGAGTTGACCAATTTTGTTCCTGCAATTTTTTCTGCTTCAACCTTGGGCATAAAGACTTTAAATGGTCCGATTCTTAAGGTTGATACTTCAAAATTTTCCTGAGCATTCATAAAACTAAATGTCAATAGAAATGTGAAAATCGTGATAATTTTTTTCATAGTTTTTTAATTTTTGTTTTTTTTTATTTCGATGATTTTAAAAATTAATTTATATCATTCGTGTCAAAGATAATTAAAATACAAAAGTCTATAAAATCAGTTATTTAGACAAAGACAAAAAAATGAAAAATATTTATTAACGGTAATGCTTTGTGGTAGCAGGATCATTGGCTTTTTACTATTAAACATCGCTTTTTTTTGAATTTTAGTTTGTGATAATTAGATTAATTTAACTAATTTTATAATTCAAATAATTATGAATTATAAACCTTTAACGAATTATTTTTTTTGTTTTTGGTTATAATATTTGAATTAGTAAAAATTACATACCATTATATATGAAAATTAAACAATTATTTTATCTGGGGATATTTATTATATCCGTTTCCTCAGGGAAAGCACAGGACTTTTTTACGGTAATCAGTGAGAGGTCCATCAAAGCAGATCCGAAAAACAGAACTGTACAACCGGAAAAGTCACTTACCTACACCTTGGATGTGGCCGGAATGAAAAGTTATTTCAATTCTGTCCCGGAACTGAAAGACAGTGACCGCAAAGAAAATGCTCCGATTATTGTTCTTCCAATGCCAGATGGTACGAAAGCAAAATTCAGAATCTGGAAATCTTCAGTGATGGCTCCCGAATTGGCCAGCAAGTTTCCTCAGATTGTCACTTTTACAGGACAGGGAATTGATGACAAGTATGCAACCCTAAAACTTGATTTTACAGAACTAGGTTTCCATGCACAGATAAAATCTTTGGTAGCAGGTGACTCTTATATTGATCCTTATGCAAAACAGGATGTCAACAATTATATCATTTATAAAAAAAGTGATTTGATTGATAAAAATCCAAAATCCTGCGGAGTGAAGGATGAAGAAGATTCTTCATTAGCAAAAAAAAACGCTCAAAAAACCGTAGCTCCAAGCGTAGGAACTCAAATTAGAGTTTTCAGATTTGCAGTGGCCTGTACCCATCAGTATGCAATTGCTGCAACGGGTTCAGCAACACCTACAGTGGCCCAGACACTTTCAGCTATTGTAACCTCTGTAAACAGAGTAAATGGAGTATATGAACAGGAAGTTGCTTCAAGATTGGTATTAGTAGGTACTGAAACCAATGTGATCTTTACAAGTGCTGCTACAGATCCTTTTACAGGAAATGACAGTGCCGGAACATTAATTAACGAAAGCCAGACTCAGATTGACTTACTGATAGGAAATGCCAATTATGATATCGGACATACCTTCAGTACCGGAGGCGGTGGATTAGCAGGATTAGGAGTAATCTGTAACAACTCCAATAAAGGAAGAGGAATTACCGGTTCACCTAACCCGGTTGGTGATCCTTATGATATTGATTATGTTGCCCATGAAGTAGGACATCAGTTTGGAGGTCCACATACTTTTAATGCAACTACCGGAAGCTGTGGAGGAGGAAACCGTAGTGCTGCCAATGCTGTAGAACCTGGAAGCGGAATTACTATTATGGCTTACGCAGGGATTTGTGGAAGTGTAAACAACTTAGCCCCTAACAGTATCCCTACTTTCCATACTAAATCATATCAGTCTATCACCACAAAAGTTCAGTCAACAACTTGTCAGGTGACACTTCCCAGCAATAATTTCGCTCCTACAGTAAACGCGGGAGGAGATTATACTATTCCTAAAAGTACACCGTTCAGATTGGAAGGATCTGCTACAGATTTAGATAACAATCCTCTTACTTACAGCTGGGAACAGAATGATGTAGGACCTGCGGGTGACTGGAATGCACCAACATTAAATGCACCTCTGTTCAGATCATACGTACCTGTAACCGTTCCTTACAGATATTTCCCAAAACTTACGGATGTAATTAATGGTACAGTATCCAAAGGAGAAGTTAGACCTTCTTATGCAAGAACAATGGAGTTCAGACTGACGGTAAGAGATAATAATGCGGGTTGTGCGGGGGTAGCCAATGATGATGCTATCATTACCGTTGATGGAAATTCCGGACCTTTTAATGTAACTGCGCCTACTACAGCGGTAAACTGGGCTGGTAATTCTACTCAAACAATCACATGGGATGTAGCCAATACTACTGCATTCCCGGTGAATGCTGCTACTGTAAATATTTATCTTTCTACAGATGGTGGGCTTACCTATCCTACGCTGATTCTGGCTTCCACTCCGAACGATGGTTCTGAAGCGGTGACCATTCCTAACGTAAATACTACACAGGCAAGAATTATGGTGGCTGCAGAAACGAATGTTTTCTACAACATTAATCCAATCAACTTTACCATTACCCAAACATTAGGCGTGAATGAAACCGCTGCCAATAAAGATGTATTTGTGGTATATCCTAATCCAAGTAAAGGATTACTGAATGTGAAATTTACCAATTCAAATGAAGTGTATGATATTACAGTATATGATGTAAGCGGAAAATTAGTATTCACTCAGGCAAATAACAAACTGAATCATGATAAAACAGGTACTTTTGACTTGTCACACCTTGTTCAGGGAGATTATCTGATTAAAGTTAAATCTAAGAATTTAGAGAAAACAATCAAATGGATTAAGGAATAATCTATTGAATTGATTCAAATAAGAAAAGGCTGTCTTCAATAGAGGACAGCCTTTTTTTGTAATGTATGTTGTTTTAAACAACTCTTAAATGTTGTTTGTTTTTTACCAGCCACAGACCAATGAAAGTAAGCAATCCGTTTAAAACAATTAGCTCTACACCAATTTTATAATCCGTATAAGTTGTAACTGCCGTATTGATGAAGTAAGTCAATACCGGTGCTAAAAGGGTAACTGTAAGAATTGAGTATTTTCTGGAAATCTGAAACTTGGTGAAAATCCCAAAAGCGAATAGTCCTAGAAGCGGTCCGTAAGTATATCCTGCAATTTCCATGATCAGATAGACGATAGATTTATCATTCAATGCTTTGAAAACCATAATCAGAATAAAGAAAACTACCGTGAAAATCAAATGTACTTTCATACGAAGGCGTTTCTTTTCTTTTTCAGTTTTGGTTTTGTCTTCATTAAGGTTTAATAAATCTACACAATATGAACTTGTTACAGCTGTTAAAGCACCATCAGCAGAAGGGAATAAGGCTGAAATTAATCCAATAATGAAAATAACAGAAATAGCCATCGGGAAATATCCTTGAAGCGATAAAGCCGGGAAAAGATCGTCACCCATTACGTTTTTAATATTCCCAGTTGCATCTTTAAATCCGAAAATATTCGTTACTGTTTCAGCGTTTATTGTTCCATATTCTGCACCATGCTGTATTGCGAAAAGATAAAGTAATCCTCCCAGGAATAAGAAGGCAAGGTTCACAATAAGAAGTGTTCCTGCAAAAGTCAACATGTTTTTCTTTGAATTCTTAAGATTATCCACAGAGATATTTTTCTGCATCATTTCCTGATCCAATCCTGTCATGGCAATGGTAATAAAAATTCCGCCCAGAATGGTTTTCAGGAAAAAGGTTTTGGAATTAGGATCAAAATTGATGAAATGAGTATAGTTTTTCTGTTCAAGAATCGTGTAAGCTTCTCCAAATGATAAATTCAGGTTGGATAAAATATAAACAATACAAGCTACAAGACTGATGATCATAAAAGAAGTCTGCAGCGTATCTGTGATGACAATGGTCTTTACTCCGCCTTCAAAAGTATACAGAAGTACCATTAGCAGAAGAACAAGAGAAGTTACCCAGAACGGAACTCCCAATCCTTCAAGTAAGAATATCTGTAAAACGTTAACCACCAGATATAATCTTGCGGTAGCTCCAATTGCTCTTGAAATAATAAAAAAGATAGAACCTATTTTATGCGCTTCCACATTGAATCTTTTTCCCAGATAGGTATAAATAGAAGTCAGATTCATCTTGTAGTAAAGTGGTAATAATATCGCTGCCACAATGAAATATCCGATGAAGAACCCGATTACCATCATATAGTACTCAAAACCTCCGTAAATATATTCGGAGCCTGTCATTTTTCCTACCGTTCCCGGAACGGAAATAAAAGTAACCCCACTTAAGCTGGTTCCTATCATCCCGAATGCTACGAGCCACCATTTACTCTTTTTGTTACCGATAAAAAAAGACTGGTTATCAGAATTCCGGCTGGTGAAATAAGAAATCACCAAAAGACCGATAAAATAGACGAAAACAAATAGCAAAAGGATAGTTCCTGGATTCATGCTTGATTTTTAAATTTTAGCAAATATATAAAAAAGATCAGTCGTGAATCATGAATTTAGTTCAGACACAATTTTTAAACAATTACTTTTTTGAAATTGATCTAAGTTCGGGATAAAACCAGTATTTTCAGAAAGGTTTGAAGCTAGGAGCTGGAAGTTATAAAGCTGATAAAAGAAATTATTCTCTATATTTTCATCTTTTTATAGCGAGAACGGGTAAAAAGTAACTTTACTCTTCTGTCTTAAAGCTGGGTGCTATTTTCTGAGTTAATAATAACAGTTTGCTTCATCAAATCAATTAAAAATTGATTCACTCTTTGCATGCTTAAAGTTTAATATAATGTAAAATAAGCTTTGCGTTAATAAAGAATCATAAAATAACTGCATAAAAAACCCTTTCGGATGTCTCTCTGAAAGGGTTGTATGGTAAGGATAGAATACAGTGACTAATTCACCAAAACATCCTGAAGTTCTTCACTTTTCTGAAAACTTGCTTTAGCGAAAGGGCAGAGGGGAATAATCTTCTTATCATTTTTTCTGGCAAAATCTACGGCTGCCAGAAGCATTTCCTTGCCTACACCTTTTCCGTTGTAAGCTTCTTCCACCTCAGTGTGGTCTATAATAAATCTTTCTTCTCCTGCCCAGGTATAGGTCATCATTCCTGCGCGTCTTCCATCTATGAAAGCTTCAAAACTTCCGTGTTTTTCGTCGTTGTTTTGTTTTACTTCGATCATGTTATGAGAATTTAGTTAGTATTTCTATGTCGTTGGTTAATATTTTATGAACAGGACATGCATCCGCAATGGTGTGCAGTCTTTTACGCTGCTCATCATCCAGAATACCTTCAAAGCTGATGTCTCTTTTGAAGACGGCTCTTTTTGTTAATGGAAAATTTTCAAGCTCTACTTCTACATTGATGTTTTCCACATCCCATTCTTTTCTTTCAATATACATTCTCAATGTAGCTGCTGTACAGCTTGCCAGTGATGTGGCCAGAATTTCCATAGGATTAAGACCTTTGTTCTGTCCGCCTTTATCAATCGGTTCATCCGTAATGATTGTATTCTCGCCGGCTGTTACCTCTGTATAATATTTTGTTTTTCCTAAACTTGCTTTTACCGTTACCGCCATTATTTTGCTGTATTGAATTTATAACTTAATGCACCTGAAGGGCATAGGTCGATCTGATTTTTAAGTTCTTCGGGGCTTGCGTTTTCTGCTTTTATCCAAGGTCTTTCTTTAGGATTGTAGACTTTGGGAAGTGTTTTCACACATACGGCAGAGTGGATGCATTTCTGAGGCTGCCAGATGACAGTAATGTTTCCGTTAGGATATTCGTGTGTTTCCATATCAATTTTCTTTTAATGTTTTTTCGATTCTTCTGTCCGGAATCAGCCATATAAGAGCCACGATATAATAAAAACCTATGGCAATATAAGGATAAAAAAATGAAGTAGCGATTCCCAGGACATAAAATACAATGGAGATATACTCTTTATATTTCGAATGAATAGCTTCCTTTAGCTTTGAATCTTCTCCTTCGCACCTGATAATCAAATGCTCCAGAATGGTGTAGGCAATAGCTGACATAATAAGCCCGATACCATAGACAGCAACAGGATTTTTTGCAAAATTCGTAGTTCCGATCCATTCTGTGGCAACAGGCATCAGAGAAAGCCAGAACAGAAGGTGAAGATTAGCCCAAAGAATGCTGCCATTTACTTTCTTTACTGTCTGAAACAAATGATGATGATTGTTCCAGTAGATTCCTACATAAATAAAACTGAAAATATAAGCCAGAAATTTAGGAAGAAGAGGTTTGACACTGGCCCAGCTATTTCCTTCAGGTACTTTCAGTTCAAGTACCATAATGGTGATAATAATAGCAAGGACACCATCACTGAACGCCTCCAGTCTTCCTTTATTCATTTACTTTACCTGATTTTTAAAGTTTTGTATCTTCCCTTTCAGATCATTCAGCATATCAGGATTAATAACTCCGCTTTCCATATCAAAGTTTTCATAAAACTTGGGTAGAGAAAAAGTGTCCTTGATATCTGCTGCAAACTGAGGAAAAAATGTTTTTGCCGTATTCATCACATTTCCGCCTCCGTAACCTCCGGGAGAAGTGCTCATCAGAAGCATGGGTTTATTCTGAAATACTTTTACATTAATCCTTGAAGACCAGTCAAAGACATTTTTAAAGGCTGAACTGTAAGAGCGGTTGTGTTCTGCAAGAGAGCAGATGATTACATCACATTCCTCAATCACTTTTAAAAACTGATGCGCTTCATCCGGAAACCCTTTCTTTTCGAGATCCACAGAAAAAACGGGCATTGTGAAATCGTTGAGGTCTATCAGATTGATTTCTTCGTCCTGAAAATCTTTCAGAACAAATTTTACCAGTTCTCTGTTGATAGAAGTGGAAGACGTACTTCCGGCAAATGCTAATATTTTCATGGCTGATAAATCTGGTGTGAAGTTATTTTCTGTTTAAAATAGCCTTAGGCAGCGGAACGTATTCATTTTCATCGCCAGGAACCAAAGGAAATGCTTCGTGATTCTGGTCATTCCAGTTTACCTTTGCCTGATCGATTAATTCTTTATCAGAGTTAACAAAATTCCAGAATATAAAACGTTCTTCATCGAATGGCTCGCCACCGAAAAGATAAACTGTTCCGTTTTCACTCATCTCAAATTCGCAAAGCTTGGTATCTTTAGCAATCATCAGCTGTTTTGAACCATAAGAATTTCCGTCTGTGGTTACCGTTCCATCCAGAACATACATGGCTGCTTCTCCATAAAGATCTTTCCCGATGCTGATTTTCTTTGCTTCTGTTGTTTTGATCTCAATGAAAAATAACTTACTATGTACCGGAACTGCAGACGTTCTTCCGAATGCTTCACCGGCAATTAATTTATACTGAATACCATCTTCTTCCCACACCGGAATTTCATCCGCTTCAATATGATGAAAAGTAGGCTCAGACTGCTCAAGGTGTTTTGGAAGACCAACCCAGATCTGGAATCCGTGAAGTCTTTTATCACTGTGTCTTAAATATTCAGGTGTTCTTTCTGAATGTACAACTCCTTTTCCGGCAGTCATCCAGTTAACAGCACCCGGTTTTATTTCTACAGCACTTCCAATACTGTCTCTGTGGAAAATAGAGCCTTCCAGCAGATAAGTTAATGTAGATAAGCCGATATGCGGATGAGGAGGAACATCAAGATTCTGATAATCTTTTAATTCTGAAGGTCCCATGTGGTCAATAAAAACGAAAGGTCCAACGGCTCTTTTTTCACGGAAGGGAAGTAGTCTTCCCACCAGGAAGTTTCCGATATCTGCTGCTTTTTCTTCAATAATAAGTCCAATATTTGACATGATGATGTGATACTTTTTAAAATGTTATTTAAATAAATTGATGAGTCGTGATGAAGGTTTACAGTTTGTCATATCCTTCAAATCTCTCATCCACGATACGTTTCCAGTCAGGATGTTTCTTAATAAAAGCGAAAACATAAGGACAGAAAGGAAGAAGTTTTTTTCCACTTTCTTCAATAAAATTCAAAGTTTTCTCTACTACCGCTGCTGCGGCACCTGTTCCGGCTAATTCCGGTTCTGCTTCAGTATGAATCAAAGAAATCTGATGCAAGGTTTCACGGTAATCAATAAATGCAAAATGTCCGTTGAATTCTATTTCAAATCTTTTTTCGGCTTTTACAAGAGGTATATTTTCAAATTCTGGTTTCATAATATTTTGCATTAAGGGTGTCCGGTTTTTTTAAAAACAGGATTTTGTTCATTATGACAGTTAAACCTTACAGGTTTTTAAAACCTATAAGGTTTGCCATTATATAAAGTTAATAAAAAAAGGAATAGTCAAAGATTAAGATAAATTTAATTCTTTAATCTTCCAGATATCCGAATTTTCCGGTATTAAAATCTTCAAAAGCCTGCATGATTTCTTCTCTGGAATTCATCACAAAAGGTCCGTGAGGATAAATAGGTTCGTTGATAGGCTCACCGCTGATAATTAAAACAACTGCATCTTCTTTTGCCTCGATGGTGAATGTTTCACCTTCATTTTTAAACAAAGCAAAATGATCTGCTTTAATGGTGTCTTCTCCGTTAATGATCATACTTCCTTCAATCACCAAAGCTGCCGTATTGAAATGAGCCGGAAAACTAAATTCAGCTTTTCCTCCAGTTTTAAGTTTGGCATTCATCATATGAACTGGTGTGAAAGTACTGGCAGGCCCTTTGTGGCCATCATACTCTCCGGCAATTACTTCTATAAAACCATTTTCATCCAGATCCACTCGTTCCATTTTGGAATTTTCTATAGCCTGATATTTCGGGCAGCTCATTTTATCCTTTGCAGGAAGATTCACCCAAAGCTGAACCATCTGAAAAATTCCTCCTTCTTTTGCCCATTCGGTTTCATGATATTCTTTATGAAGAACTCCTTTAGCGGCAGTCATCCACTGAACATCACCTTCTCCGATCACACCGCCGCCGCCAGCGCTGTCATGGTGCTCTACTTTTCCGCTATATGCTATGGTTACTGTTTCAAAACCTCTGTGCGGATGCACTCCCACACCTCTTGGTGTCTCTGATCCGTTGAAATGAAATTTTGAATTGTAATCCAGCATAATAAACGGATCCATTCTTTTCATATCCAATCCAGGTACTCCCGGAATGAAATTGTGAACCCTGAATCCATCACCTACGAAGTGCGCAGGTTTTGGAGATACTACGATTTCTATTTTTTTAGTTGCCATCACATTGTTGATTTATGTAAACAAAATTACCATTGTTATATGCGAAAAGCATTGATCTGTGTTAAGTTCGTAGGAAGGGATGAAACTGTGATCTGATCTATTTAATCTTCCTTCGACTTCATATTCTTTCCATCCGAAATATGCAGTCTTCTAAACACGAATCCGGATAAAATCGTTAATATACCTACTGTGAGAAAAGTATATCGGAATGCATTGTGGATCTCTCCTTTGATCAGATCTGTATTTTCAAATAGCTTTAAAACAATAAGTCCGAAGGCAATTCCAAAACCGATTGCTAATTGTTGATTGACCGAGATTAATGAATTTCCACTACTGGTTTGAAAGTTTCGAAGATCAGCAATAGAAATGGTGTTCATGGAGGTGAACTGTATCGAGTTGAAAAAACCTAATACAGCAATAATAGGAACAAACCAGTATAGGGAGGTATGAATGTTAGGGATGGCAAGAAGGCATATCAGAGTTCCGATGATGAAGGTGTTTACCATTAATGTCTGACGGTAGCCATATTTATCTAAAATCTTAATAACTGATGATTTCCCGAAGATAGCTGTCAAAGCCATAGGAGCGATGATCCAGCCTGAAGTGACTGCAGATTGTTTGTAGGCGATCTGAATCATCAGCGGAAGCAATAACGGAACTGAACTGATTCCTAATCTGGTAGCTAGATTTCCTACAATACCTACCCTGAAAGTTCTTACCTGAAACAAGTTTAAAGGAAAAATAGGATGTCCTCCCTTTTTTGCATGTTTGTAATAATAATAAAGGAATAAGAACCCAAGGATAAAGACTACAAGAACCGGCGTAATATTCTGCATGTCTCCAAAAAGTTCCAATGAAACGGAAAGCAGGAGAGAAGCAGCGGCAAAAATTAAGAATCCTTTTAAATCGAAATCAACATCATCTGATTTATAATTGGGCATAAATTTTAATCCTAAAAGAATTCCCAGCACTCCAATCGGAATATTGATCAGAAATATCCAGTGCCATGACAGGTAATCTACCATATAGCCGCCTACCAAAGGCCCGAGTACTGGCCCGATAAGTGCCGGGATAATGGCAAAGTTCATGGCTTTGAGCAGTTCATTCTTGTCAAATGTTTTGATAAGTGCCAGCTTCCCAACGGGGGTCATCAGACTTCCTCCCACTCCCTGAACGACCCTTGAAATTACCAAATGGGTAAGATTTTGAGACATGGAACAAAACAGTGAGCCTAAACTGAATAGCACTAATGAAAATATAAATACTTTTTTTGTTCCAAACCGGTCTGCCAGAAATCCGCTGGCTGGCATAAAAACAGCTAATGTAAGAACATAACTGATGATGGCGTTCTGCATATTAAGCGGAGATTCTTTCAGGTCTTTTGCTATAGAAGGCAGGGAAGTGTTCAGAATCGTAGAATCCAGCATCTGCATGAAAATAGCAGTGGCCAGAATTAAGGGAAGGATTTTCTTTATGGATGTCTTTTGTGGGCTTGCTTCTGTCATTTTGTATAGGCTGGACATAGAAAATATCCAGGCTTATTTTTATTTGAAGAACTTGCTTGCTTTAAGCGGTCTGATCCTTAGATCATGAAATCCATATAAAATTAAAAAAGTCCTGCGAGATTTCACAGGACTTTTTGATTTATTTTCTAGGTTTTTCTACTCCTTTCCATTCATCACCAGCTTTTCTATACTGGCTTAAGGTGAAAGTTTTGAAATCCTTTGTTTTATATTCGATGTTATCGGTATTCTGCTCGAACGGCATGATGTAGTAGTATTCAATGTCCGTTTTATCAGATTTGTTCCCTTTTTTTACGGAAGGAACATATTTTGAGAATTTATAGCTTGGAAGATATTGTTTCAATCTTGTGTAGAAAGCTTTGTCTTCTTTTTCGCTAGGGATGATATCTACAATATTCAGATCATCTTTTTTCTTGTCAATCCAAAGATAATAGGTCTTTTCTTCTCCTATATTTCTGTTGAATGAGTTGAAAGCAAATAATTCTTTTGGTACAAGTTCTTTGATTTTCTCCGGATCAACCTTCGTATAATACTGACCTTTTGAAGGATCTACATACGTTTCAAGGTTATACATTAAAACAGAATTGTTCTCGAATTTTTTATTTTTAAAATATTGATTTAAAGATAATTCTGCAGTTGCTCTCAGCTCTTTCCCTCTTGCATCCAGTTTTTTTGTCGGATTCTGAGGGTTTACATATTTTACAAATTCATATAAAACAACAGGTTTAATGTCTTTAAGGTGAGGATAAGTTTTCAGTTGCTCTGCCTTTACAAGCCAATAGAATTGTTGATAATAGTCATCCTTATCTTGGTCTTTCACACTCTTATAAGCCAAAGCAAGCTTCTTTGAATTCAGATATTTGCCATATTTTCCTTGTCCAAAAGCAAAACTTATGGCTAATAAGGCAAATAAAACAGTAAGGTTTCTTCTCATTTTTTTATAATTGATATTTTCGTTTTCCAAATATAATTATTTATTAGATATTATTTTGGATTGTGAGTTAAATTATGCCATATTGTTATTGTTAATTCAAGAAAAAATCCTGTATTGCTACAGGATTGATAAATTATAACTGAGGGAGTTATATGTTTGAATGAAAAAAATATACATGTCATTAGTGAATTTTGCTTTGCAAGTGAATTATTAACTGTCAATTTTTGCTTCGCAAGTGAATAATAAACCTGTAATCCCGTAACCCAAATCCCGCAACAAATTCACGAGTGAAGCGGATTTACGATTGGCCCATTCATAAATATCCCTTTTTAATATGACGTCTCATGCACCTTCACAGCTCTTCCGCTTGGATCATTCATTTTTTTGAACGCTTCATCCCATTCCAGAGCAATAGGAGTGGAGCAGGCAACTGATGGAACCGATGGAACGGTTGCAGCTGCGGTTTCACTTGGGAAATGTTCTTCAAAAATAGTTCTGTATCGGTATTCTTCTTTGTTCTGAGGCGTGTTTAGCGGGAATCTGAATCTTGCATTAGTCATCATTTCGTCCGTCACTTCTTTTTCAGCCACCTCTTTTAAGGTATCGATCCATGAATAGCCTACACCATCCGAGAACTGTTCTTTCTGTCTCCATACAATAGAATCTGGAAGTAAGTCTTCAAAAGCTTTTCTCAATACCCATTTTTCAATTTTCCCTTCAGCAGTGTTAATCATTTTATCCTGAGGGTTAACAGTCATAGCGATATCCATGAATTCTTTGTCAAGGAAAGGTACTCTGCCTTCAATTCCCCAGCTCATCAGTGCTTTGTTGGCTCTTAAACAATCATAAAGGTGGAGTTTGCCAAGTTTTCTCACAGTTTCATCGTGGAATTCTTTTGCGTTAGGAGCTTTATGGAAGTATAAGTAACCACCGAACAATTCATCGGAGCCTTCTCCTGAAAGAACCATTTTAATCCCCATCGATTTGATGACTCTTGCTAAAAGATACATCGGGGTAGATGCTCTGATAGTGGTTACATCATAGGTTTCAAGGTGATAAATGACATCACGTACAGCATCCAGTCCTTCCTGAACAGTGAAGTTAACTTCATGGTGAACCGATCCGATATGTTCTGCAGCTTTTTGGGCCGCTGCAAGATCAGGAGAACCAACCAATCCTACCGCAAAACTGTGAAGTCTTGGATACCAGGCTTCCTGAGTATCGCCACTTTCAATTCTCTGGCGGGCAAATTTTGCAGTGATTGCTGAAATAACAGATGAATCTAATCCTCCTGAAAGAAGCACACCATAAGGAACATCACTCATCAGTTGTCTGTGAACGGCATCTTCGAGACCTTTTCTCAATTTTGATATATCCGTTTCATTGTCTTTTACATGATCAAAGCTGTCCCATTCTCTTGTATACCATTGCTGAAGTTCGGCTCCGTCCGGGCTGTACATCAAATGTCCTGGTAAGAAGGTTTCTATTTTTTTGCAGATTCCTTCAAGAGCTTTTAATTCAGAAGCAACATAGTAGTTTCCGTTTTTATCCCAACCTTGATAAAGCGGGCAGATTCCCATATGATCGCGGGCAATAAGATAAATATCGTTTTCTGTATCGTATAAAGCGAATGCAAAAATTCCGTTAAGTTTTTCTACGAAATCTTTTCCGTATTTTCTGTAAAGGGCAAGGATCACCTCACAGTCGGACTGAGTCTGAAACTCATAATCCGGAAATTCTTCTTTAAGTTCTCTATGGTTATAGATTTCACCGTTCACCGCTAACACTACTTTTCCATCTTTAGTAAATAGAGGCTGTTTTCCAGAAGTAGGATCTACAATGGCAAGTCTTTCATGAGAAAAAATTACTTTCTCGTCCTGAAAAACTCCACTCCAATCCGGTCCTCTGTGACGGATTTTTTTTGACATTTCCAATACCTGAGGTCTTAATACTTCAGTTTTTTGCTTGGCGTCGAATAAACATACAATTCCACACATGATTTTTATTATTTATGGAACAAAAGTAGAAGGGATGTTTATAAATAACAATAAAAAATATTTAAAAACGAAAATTTTTAATCAATTAATGTTTTAAAGTTAAAATTTTTAACTATTTCTTGAAATTGACATGTTTTTGATTAATTTTTTTCGTTGAGCCGAAATGGATGTGATTTCCATACGAAATAAAAATGACATATTTATTAATCTATGGTAATTAATTATATGAATTTTACCCCTTACTTTGTGGCTCGAAATAATTTTTTTTCATCATTTGTGTTTTTACCTTCTTGCAATTCTCATGCAAGAAGGTTTTGTTTTTATTGTACTCCCAGTAACGTTCCTGAAACATTCCATGAGCTGAAACTTGTTCCTTCTGTAGGTCCCTGCGGAATTTTTACCTGTATCGTGTGTTTACCTGCTTTCAAATCTCCCAGAGGGATGAAATTAGGATTGGTAACCGTTCCCGGACACCAGTTTGATCTGCTGAGGTCTGAGGATGAAAGCCCGTCCTGGAAATTTCCGGAAGCCGGATTGTATAAACGGTAGGAGCCACAATCTGTTCTCCATGGGATAAATGAAAATACAGCATTTCCATCCATGAATATAGAATTGGCTTTTGGAACGAACTCATCACCGTTTTCCCAACCGCCGTGTCCTGTTGTGGTATATCTTAGCTGTGCATTTTTCAGATCTTTATCCAAAGTGAAAGTAACAAGAAGACCTTTATCCTGGTTGAACATAGTAGAGTAGTCCTGTCCGGCCATTTCCATAATATTTAACGTATTGAATAAAGGAATAGCGGTATTGTTTTTATTAACGGTCTGATCACTTTTATGAATCGTAATATCAAGGCTCACTTTATGTCCTCCTTTATCATAATTGCCGATAAATGTACCTATCCAAAGTTCTTTTCCTGATAAAGCAGGCTTCAAATCTGTAATGTCTTGTCGGTAAGGGCTTATGGTCTGCCAGTCTTTTCCTTTAAGCTGAATATGATTGAATTTCTGGATGCCAAAGGCGGTAAAGAATCTCATCATTTCCATGGCAGGGCTATAGTTGTCTGTAGCGGTTATTCCGTAATATTGCTTTCCGTTTCCGTTTTCATAGAGAGGAAGTGTTTTTGCTCCTTTTTCCAATCCGTCAAAAAAAGACTTTTCTTTATCCTGTGGAATGAAAAATACAGTTCCGGTTCTGTCATAAGCATCTCCGTTAGACTGTTGTTTTAGTTCTACAAAAATATTTTCTCCTTCTGTAATAATTGGGAATTTTATTTTTTTAAGAATGATAGTTCCGTTGGCGTATCTTTTTATCTGGTCATCAGATTTTGAAGCGTCAGAGAAATTGATGGTTTCATTTTCGAAAATATTCAGCGTGGTAAATCTGCTTTTCCAAAGGAGATCTTTATATCCCAGCTGATCGGTTGTCTGTATGTCTCCTTTTAGAATGTTCTCAATCCCGGTATTTTTGATTTTTTTGATTGATCTGGCTGTAACTAAAGAATTTTTGTTTCTTTCCACTTCCAGAACTAATCCTAAATTCTGTCCTAAAACGGATGGTCCGCCTTTTAAGTTCAAATCATTGGTGTACCAAACTTCAATGGTATTTGAATTGACCTTTGTAACCGCTTTTTTACAGTTGTATCCTAAGATCTTTTTTGTTTCATTGGTAAGTTCAAAATTCTGTTTTCCCACCGACTCTGCATCTGATGCTGAAATAATGGATCCTGGCTTTAAAAAAGCGTAAGAAACAATCGTGTTAGACGGCTTTTCTACCTTAGTAATCTCATAAGGATAGCTGCTTTTTTGTTCTTTGATGGTACTGTTAAGAATAAAATTTTCCTTCTCATTGACCCAAACGATGGTAGAAGGTTGATCCGTTGATATCTTTCCGTTATAAGAACTGGTGTACTGAATTTCATACGTCTGTGCAGAAAACAGACAGTATGCGAAAACAGCCAGAAAATTGAAAACGATTCTTGTATGCATAAATAATTGAGTTTGCTGCAAAGGTATTCTAAACTTTCTACAGCATCAAACCGGTTTTAATCTATACAGTTAGTAGGCAATGGGGTTGAAATGTTACAAAAATTGTTACATTTTTTCGGGCAGGTTTTAAACAATATTGAACTTGAAATAAATTGATAGATCTTACGTTCAATCAAAAAAATAATACCATTGAAAAACTTTTTTCTCCTTTTTATATTTCTATTGTTGTCAAATTCTGTAGAAGCACATAAACCTAAAGTAAGGATAGAAAACCTCGGAAATATAAAGACTTATTTTAAGTCAGGGTTTAATTTTAATCAGAAAACAATTGAATCTGAAGAGCTAAAGATACGGGTTATTGGTAGGTTGTCCAGAATTATTGCTGAAAAATTAGGATGTTCTGATACGATCATGATTGAAAGAACAACTTATTATGCTCATGATGCTGCTCAAAATTTTTTTATTCTTGAAAATAATAATTCTCAATATAAGCTTGCTGTTTTGGATGAAGGAGTTTTACTGAAAACTAATAACAATGGTCTGGCAATTAGAGTTATGAGTGAAAATGTAAATGTTGTGGATGTTTTAAAGCTTGTGGAATATTCTATTCTGAATCGCAAGAAACTTAATAAGAAACTTATTCCCCAAACCTATTTTTATGGAGAAGAAAAGTTGAAAATATTAGCAAATTCTGAAGATTTTATTCGAAAAATATGTAAAATGCAATCCAAATTAGTTGATGAAGTTATTGATAACAATATTGAATTATTGGACAATGGATTTTTAAGAACTGAAATTTCATGGAAAAACGGGAAATTCATGTTTGGAATTAACCGTAAATATCCAGCAGGTGAGACTTATCCAGATTCTGAAATATATAATTATGAGATTGAGGATTTCAAATATTATGTAGATTCTGCTTATTCAGATTTCTTTCTGATTTTTCTTGCTCCCAATACATTTACATACTTTGACGGTGATAGTGAGAATACACCAGATAAAATAGAAGTAGAAAAAAGTTCGTGGTACCCGTTTCAACTTTCAAAAGATAATTTTGGTGATAAAATAGTTCTATTTGATACGAATGCTTACTTCTATGTTTATAATTTCAAAAAAAAACTACTCCAGAAAATAGAGTAGTTTAATGTATTGTTGTTGGATTTGAATTAAGAAATTCTCTCAATCAGAGCCATATAGAATCCGTCATAGCCTTCACTAGGCATTACTTTTTCATCTTTAATCATCTTGAATCCAGGATTGTTTTTGATGAACTCATCTACCTGAAGATTATTTTCAGATGGAAGGATAGAACAGGTAGCGTATACCATTTTTCCTCCTTTTTTAAGCATTTTAGAGTAGTCCTGAAGAATTTGTTGTTGCTCCTTTTTAATTCTGTCAATAAAGTCCTGGTCAATTTTCCACTTACTGTCCGGGTTTCTTTTCAAAACTCCAAGACCTGAACATGGTGCATCAATCAGAAGTCTGTCAGCTTTTTCATGAAGACGTTTAATCACTTTATTATCAGAGATCATACGGGTTTCAATATTGTGGGCTCCGGCTCTCTTGGCACGACGCTTCAGCTCGGCAAGTTTCCATTCGAAGATATCTAATGCTACAATCTGCCCTTTGTTTTTCATTAATGCTGCTAAGTGCAATGTTTTTCCTCCTGCACCCGCACACGCATCTACTACTCTTTGTCCTTCTTTTACATCAAGGAAATACCCGATTTTCTGAGAAGAAGCATCCTGAACTTCGAATAATCCTTCTTTGAAAGCCGTAGTAAGGAAAACATTTTTCTTTTCTTCCAGCTGAACAGCATCAGGATAATTTTTAATAGGATAAGAAACAACACCTTCATCTGAAAGGTCAGAAATAAGTTCTTTAGTTGTTGTTCTTAAAGAGTTTGCTCTTAAAACTGTAGGAGCCTGCTCATTCAAAGCAGCCATTTCTTTTTCCCAGTTAGCACCTATTTCTTTTTCAAGAGTTTCAGCCAGCCATTCAGGAATAGAGTGTTCTATTGCTTTTGTAGGAACAGTGTTCTTTTTAAGTTTGGTAAGAATATCGGCGATTTTGATTCCGTCAAATTCTTCGAATTTTTTATAATTGGTTTTACTCCAAAGTAAATACGCAATAATCAGTTTGTAGATATTGTTGGGTTTTACACCTTCACCCATATAGTATTCAAGGCGTTTTTTCCAACGGATAATATTGTAAAAAATTTCAGAAACAACGGCTCTGTCCTGGCTTCCCCATTTTCTGTTTGCTTTCAAAAGTCTTTCGATAACTTTATCGGCATATTTGTTTTTCTCAAAAAATGTCTCCTGTAAGGCATCGTGAATTCCGATTGCCAAGTTTCTGTGAATAAGTTCCATAAATTTGCTTCGCTGTTTGAATCTGCAAAAATACGACTTTTAATTGAGAGTTGAGGATTTGGGTGGGAGAGTTTGAGAATAGGAAAGATGAAGGGGATTGTGAATGGTGAATCCGCTTCGCTTGTGAATTTTGGGGTTTGGGTTTCCGGTTGAGAGGTTATGACTAATTATATATTGTACAGATCAGTTTTCTAATGGAAGGTGGCGCATTCACCATTCACTTTGCAAAGCAAAAATTGACTATTGACAATCTAGGATTCAGTAATGAATGGTGAATCCGCTTCGCTTGTGAATTTGTTGTGTGGTTCGGGTTGCGAGATTCGGGGTTCGGGTTTCCGGTTGAGAGGTTATGACTAATTATATATTGTACAGATCAGTTTTCTAATGGAAGGTGGCGCATTCACCA
>NZ_JAMZGF010000036.1 GCF_024158915.1 Chryseobacterium sp. S0630
TTTTAAAATTAGAGCTCCGGAGGAGCGACCTGTTAATTCTATTTAAATTTTATCGAACAAGAATGGTTTTATATAAAGTGTCAGATCTAAAGTTGATTCAAGACATTTATATGACTCTCAAACTCTCCTAAATTCTATTTCTTGAATATGAACTTATTTAAACTTGTACCCCACTCCTAACTGGAAGAAATTCATTTTTAGTTTTTCTCCATCTACAGGATTTTTAATCATATTGGTAAGACCAAAACTGTAACGGGCATCCACGAATAATCCTTTGTATAGATTATAATCAGCTCCCAGGAACAAACCAAAATCTGTAGATTTTAAACTATCATTCAGGAATCTTTCTACATAACGCTCACCTTCTCTGATTCCCGAAGGATCTGCCATACCTGCATTTGGGCCGCTCATTTCGAATTTCACTTTATTATTGGTCTTAAAACTTACGTATGGACCTGCATAAATACCCAATTCAGGAGTTGCATAATATCTTGCAGATACAGGAATTACGATTCTGTTAAGATTCATCTTTTCAGTAACGGTAATACCAGGCATTGAAACCTCTGCTTTTCCTCCAAGGTTAGCATATTCTACCTCTCCCTGAATGGCAAATTTGTTGTTGAATTTATGCTCAACCAAACCTCCGATATAAAAGCCTGATTTGGATTTCAAACCTCCTTCTATTCCTCCCATTTCAAAATCATTTTCATTGGAATTCAGTTTTGATAAGGCATAACCAGCCTTTACCCCGAATGTAGTCTGCGCATTTAAACCTGCAAATAAAGCAATCGCTGATGCTAATAAGATTTTTTTCATGATTATTATTAATTAGTTTTATATTAAAGAAGCCCTAAGATAGGTATCTCAGGGCTAATATATCTATTTTATCCTTTATTTTGCAAATACATATTTAACTCCAAAAGTCACGGAAGTTAAACTGATCCCCAATTTGTAATCATCAGTTCTTTTTGCCCCGTCAATATCTCTTTTGTAAGTATTGTACCCGAATTCTCCTATTGTAGCTTCAATTGACCAGTTCTTAGTCAGGAAATAGTCCAGACCTGGCTTGATATTCACCCCAATATTAGTATAGTTATTTTCTTTATTCAAGGCAGCTGTAAGCAAAGGATCCGCATCGTTAATATTACTGTTTGCATTCATTTTTTCCTTACCAAACTCCAATGGAACCTGTAACTGTCCGAAGATGTATAATTTATCAGATAAAGTCCAGTATTTTCTCACGAATGGAGCTACCACAAAAGCATTATCTGTATATTTAACTTCAAATACATTACTGATGGCAGGATTGCCCAATTTGTATTTTGTAACAGCACTTTTATAGCCTATACCAAGTCCCACAGCCAGATTATTAGTAACGAAATACCCTGCTGTAGGAAGGATTCTGATCACATCATCCTTTCTTTGAGTGTTGAATTCGTCCTTTTCACTGTGATAATATCCTACCTGACCTGAAAGATAAGAAGTTCCTTTTGCAATCTGTGCATTCGATAAACCGAAAAGCGCCACAGCGCCCATCAATACGATTTTTTTCATGATTATTATATTAGTTTTATATAGAAAAAAAGCCCTAAGAGTTTCTCAGGGCTTTCTTGCTATATGCTTTGTTTATTATTTTGCAAATACATATTTAACTCCGAAAGTTACAGAAGATAAATTCAATCCGAAGTTGTAGTTGTTTGTAGCATCACCATCTTTTGGCTTGTAGTTGCTATAACCGAACTCACCGATAGTAGCTTCGATAGACCAGTTTTTGTTTAAGAAATAATCTAAACCTGGTTTAACAGTTACACCGATTTGAGTGTATTTAGCTTCAGTAGAAGTAGAGTTAGAAATTGTAGTGTTTCCAGCTGTAGTTACAGAGCTGTTTTCAGTTTCAGTTTTTCCAAACTGCATTGGTACTGCTAACTGTCCGAAGATGTATAACTTCTCAGATAAAGTCCAGTATTTTCTTACGAATGGAGCAACAACGAAAGCTGGTTGCTTAATTACGTTTTCGCTTACAGTTGTAGCGTTTCCGATAGTAGTAGTCGTAGTAGCTGTAGTTTTTTCAGTTTGGTATCCTACACCTAATCCGATTGCTAAGTTAGTGTTAACGAAATATCCAACTGTAGGTAATACGTTGAAGTTTTCTTTTTTAAGGTTTCCATTGTTAGTTTCTACTTGAGAATAACCAACAGATCCTGATAAATATGTAGTTCCTTTAGCAATCTGAGCGTTTGATAAACCGAAAAGTGCAACAGCACCCGCTAATAATATTTTTTTCATTTTAAAAAATTTTAATACTTTCTGAGGGCAAATTTACAGTGGTCCCCACTAATATTAAAATTTGTTAATGTGATTAATATCATTGTTAAAATTTGGAGTTTTATAAAAATAAATCCTAGTTAAGAGAACTTATTAAGTTTTTCACAATATTATGAATAAAAAAATCACTTTTTTTCAACAAGAGACAAATATATTTAACTTTTTAAATTTCGCAATTTTTTGCAAAACCCCACCAATCCTGGGGAAATGCTAAAATTAATTAACCTAAACTATTAATTTTAAAGTTATTAACTCTTAAAATTTAAACAAATGTTTATTATTTAAAGCTGTTTTTCCTTATTTCTAATCGATATACATCCACTCTATTAAAAATTCCTGATCAGAAATCCGTACAGTCTATATATAAGTAATCAAAAAACTCCGGCCTTCGGCCGGAGTTTTCATATGCAATTGCTTTTTCTTATTTCAAGAAGAAATTATAACCAAGGTTAACAGCTCCTACATTCCAGCTATAGCTTCCCCATCCTGGCAGGTCACGCTTGTTGCTGATAGATTGGTAACCGATGTACAACTCCCCTTTAGACATTTGATATCCAAATTTAGGCTGTGCATAGAAACCACCATCTACTCCATCTTTTGTAGAAATACCGTATCCAAGGTCTAATCCTACAAAGATAGGAGCTCCTTTAAATCTATATTTCCCGGAAACAGCTACAGGAACAAATCCGAAATCATCAAAGTGATCTTTTCCGAAGAAATGAGAATATCCTGTGGTTACCCCAAGGTCAAGACCTTTAGCAATATTCCACATATAAGCTGCATCTACTCCTAATGTAAACGAAGATACATCACTTGCATCTGATACGGGAACACCAATATGTCCACCGATTTTAAAACCTTCCTGCGCTTGAGCAGCACCTCCTAAAAGTGCAAAAGCACCTAGTAATAATAGTTTTTTCATTTTTTTAGTAGCTTTGAATTACTGTGCAAAAGTACTAATTATTTTTATCATCAGAATAAACTACCTATAACAGGAAAAGCAGGACAAATGTTGTCCTGCATTATATTATTATTTGATAACTAAAATTTCAGAATTAGTTTCCTCCGAATTTGAAACCTACACCCACCTGAGCAAAGCTGTTCTTTACAGAACCTCCGCTGTTGTCATTAGATAGGTTGGACACTCCTAAGCTGTATCTTGCATCAAAGAAAAGTCCGTTTTCCAGCATATATTCAACACCTAAGAACGGAGCAAGGTTCAATGATTTGATATCTTTTTTGATATCTACATCACCGCCTTCACCTTCCATTTCTACATCAAGGAAATCTGAACCGATGACAGTCTTCTGCTTAGCGGTAAGGATAATTCCCACGTTAAGACCTGCAGCTACAGAGAAACCTTCTGTAATAAAGTATTTTGCAGAAACAGGAACCAAAAGAGTCCCGAAAGTCACTTTAGTTGATTCCCCAAAATACATCCCTCCAGCGTTTACTCCATCAATTTTTTCTTTAGCTCCAAGTGGTGAATACAAAACCTCTCCCTGAACAGCAAAGTTATCATTGAATTTGTACTCAGCCATTCCACCGATATAGAAGGTATATTTAGGAGACATTTTTCTTCCGTCAAGATCATCTTGCTTATCGTCTAGTTTAATGGTAGACATTGCGAAACCAGCTTTTGGACCAAATCGAAATTCTTGTGCGTTGGCACAAATTCCCATAGCAGCGACCGCTGCAACAAGTAAAAGTTTTTTCATGTTTAATTAGTTTTTACATTTAAAGGTCTGCAAAACTAATTATTTTTTTCAAATTAACAAATTTAAACTAACCAATTTAAGGTTAATGAAAGGTTAATGAAAACTTTTACAAATTCAGAACTAGTCGTTTCTTAGTCTTTTTTCCTCATCGTTATAAGCCAGGATAATCTTTCTTACCACCGGGTGTCTTACCACATCTTCTTCTGTAAGATGTACAAATCCGATTTCTTTTACTCCATTTAAAATTCTCATCGCTTCTTTCAGTCCGGACTGCTGGTTTTTCGGAAGGTCAATCTGGCTCGGATCTCCTGTGATAATGAACTTGGCATTCATCCCCATTCTGGTAAGGAACATTTTCATCTGAGCATGAGTGGTGTTCTGTGCTTCATCAAGAATTACAAAAGCATCATCCAAAGTACGCCCTCTCATGAAAGCCAATGGTGCTACTTCAATCACTTTCTTCTCCATGAAACCTTCCAGTTTCTCATGTGGAATCATATCACGAAGTGCATCATATAAAGGTTGTAAATACGGATCAAGCTTTTCTTTAAGATCACCAGGAAGGAATCCCAGACTCTCCCCTGCTTCTACAGCTGGCCTTGTCAGGATAATTCTTTTCACCTCTTTATCTCTCAAAGCTCTTGCCGCCAATGCCACACTGGTATATGTTTTTCCGGTACCTGCAGGTCCAATGGCAAAAACCATGTCCTTTTTCTCCGTCTCTTTTACCAGCTTTTTAAGATTGGTCGTCTTAGCTTTAATTACTTTTCCGTTAACTCCTTTTACAATGATATCCTGATCGAATACCAGTTGTTTCTCATTTTCGTCTTTAATATTCAATATGTTTTCAACATCTTTCAGCCCTATTGAATTGTTTTTGGAGATAAAACTGACAATATCATCCAGTTTTTGTTTCAGTATGTCTAAAGCTTCCTGATTTCCCATGGCAAAGATAAAATGATCTCTTCCTGTAATTTTAATGGTTGGAAAGCTTGATTTTATTAAGTTGAAATATTGGTTATTAACTCCATAGAAGATTTTCGCATCGATATCTTCCAAATCATATGTTAATTCAAACATGCAGTATTTTTATTTTTAGATTTTAAAATTAAAGCTTTTTTTCAAATTTATATCAAATTCTTTTCAACAATCTTTCGGGCTTTCTTTTTATTTTAAATAACTTTGCAATACTACACTATTCTATAAATTGCTCATGTCAATTATTACCCTTACTTCGGATTTCGGAAATTTAGATTACAGAGTTGCCGCTGTGAAAGGCAAAATTCTGTCTCTAAACCCTGAGGTTAATATTATTGATATAACCCACGATATCCAGGCATTCAACCTTATACAGACTTCGTATATTGTAAGGAATGCCTATAAATATTTTCCTAAAGGAAGCATTCACATTCTTTCCGTAGACAGTTTTTACAACAAATCGAGAAAGAATCTCATCTATAAAGCAGACGGATCTTATTTCCTGGCAGCAGATAACGGCCTTTTAAGCCTTATATTTTTTGATATTAAACCGGAAGCGATCTACGAACTTACGCTGAACAATCGTTTTGACGACGTTATCAACTTCACTTCTACAGATATTTTTGTTCCTGCAGCAGTACATCTTGCCAATGGCGGACTTCCTGAAGTCATAGGAAGGAAAATAAACACCGCAAAACAGCTGATGTTTCCACGAGCGGTTTATAATGAATCGGAAGGGATGATTATTGGTGAAGTGACGTATATTGACAATTTCGGAAATATAATATCAAATATCAATAAAGATTTTTTTGAAAACATCAGTAAAGGCTACAGCAGTTTTACCATAAAATTCAGAAATTTAAGTCTTTCAAGAATATTTTCCAGCCATACAGAGGTCGTTTCAGACTGGAAAAGGGAGACTGAATTCCACGGACAGTCTGCTGCTATCTTCAATGATAGCCAGTTATTGGAGCTTACCATCTACAAAGGAAGCAAGAAAAACGGTGCTAAAAGCCTGTTTGGGCTGAATGTAGGCGAAAATATTTATATCGAATTCAGCTAAGATTATATATTTCTTAAAAAAACCGATTTTTTTTATATATTTGTCAAAATCTAAAAATCAAAAATGGCAGAATACAAATTATTGCTTCCATCCATGGGAGAAGGGGTTATGGAAGCGACAATTATCACTTGGTTATTCAATGAAGGTGATAACGTAAAGGAGGATGACTCCGTAGTAGAAATTGCAACAGATAAAGTAGATTCAGACGTACCGACACCAGTTTCGGGGAAAATTGTAAAAATTTTAAAGCAAAAAGATGAAGTTGCAAAAGTAGGTGAAGCCATTGCTATTTTAGAAATTGAAGGAGAAGGTTCAGCTTCAGAAGAAGTAAAAACTGAAACTCCTGCGGCGACTCCGGATGCTGAAACTTTAAAAGCGATTGAAGAGCCTCTACAAACAGTAGCTGCTTCAAACGTAGAATTCTCAGGAGACCTTTATTTATCTCCACTCGTAAAATCTATCGCACAACAGGAAAATATTTCTGAAACTGAACTGAAATCTATCAAAGGAAGCGGTTTAGAAGGAAGAATTACCAAAGAAGATATATTAGCGTATGTTGCTAACAGAGGAAGCAAGCCAGCTCAGCAGGCGGCTCCGGTACAGGCAGCTTCTACTCCACAACCGGCAGTATCTGCTCCTGCAGCTACCATTCCGGTAAGTGCAGGTGATGAGATCATTCCAATGGACAGAATGAGAAAGATCATCGCTGAAAACATGGTAAAAGCAAAACAAATTGCTCCACACGTTACTTCATTCATTGAAACAGACGTTACCAATGTTGTAAAATGGAGAAATAAAAACAAAGCAGTATTCGAAAAACGTGAAGGTGAAAAACTGACTTTCATGCCTATTTTCGTAAAAGCTGTAGTGAAAGCAATCCAGGATTTCCCAATGATCAATGTTTCTGTAAATGGTGAAAACATCATTAAAAAGAAAAACATCAATATCGGTATGGCTACTGCCCTTCCGGACGGAAACCTTATTGTTCCTGTTATCAAAAATGCAGATCAGTTATCTCTTTCAGGTCTTGCAAAAGCAATCAATGACTTAGCTTACAGAGCAAGAAACAAGAAATTGAGACCAGAAGATACTCAAGGGGCAACTTATACAATTTCTAACGTAGGAAGTTTCGGAAACCTTATGGGAACACCGATCATTCCTCAGCCTCAGGTAGCTATTTTAGCAATCGGAGCGATCGTTAAGAAGCCTGCAGTTCTTGAAACAGCTGATGGAGATGTAATCGCAATCAGAAACTTAATGTTCATGTCTCACTCTTATGACCACAGAGTGGTAGACGGTTCTCTGGGAGGAATGATGCTGAAGCACGTTCACGACTACCTTGAAAACTGGGATCTGAACACAGAAATATAAGTAATAAGCAATGGGTAATAAGTAATTGTTACCGATTTCAAATAAAAAAACCTTCGAGTTATTTCGGAGGTTTTTCTTTTTTCAAATCAATTCTTTTGAAGTTTTAAAACATCAAACAGTATTAATTAAAATTATTAAATACCCAATAAAATACTAATTTAAAAACAAAATCAACAATCAATCATTTATCACTTTACATTATAATCGCTTTTTTAGCCATTACATTTACAAGCATTAAATTTAAACAGAAACAATCATAATAATTTGGATCCGGATTAAAGAAAGTTTTTTGGTTTGACGAAATTGAATGAAAAGCTCATTATCGAGATATACATCAACTTTCTTTAGGATAATATTTCGGTGATTATCATTGAAAATACTGACGGACGGAAACGCTGAAATCATTTCAAAGTTTTTAAACGAAACATAATTTCCAAAATTTTACCGTAATTTCATCCCTCAAAACCTGCAAATGCTGAAAATTTTCGCCCTCATAAAAAGATCTCTCAAAAATTCCTTCGATAATATCCGGAATGAACAGCTGAAACACAACCTGCTTCAGGCTATTCCCTTTTGGATAGGATCTGTAATTACAGGTTTTTTTGCTGTAATGTATGCACAGGTATTTGCATGGGGTGAACATCTCATGAATTTTATTTTCGACTGGCATGCATGGATGATTTTCATTATTGCTCCCGTAGGGTTTGTATTATCATGGTGGCTGGTGAAAGAATTTGCGCCCAATGCCAAGGGAAGCGGTATTCCTCAAGTGATGGCAGCTGTAGAACTGGCTAATCCGAAAGAACATAGGAAAATCAGGAATCTGTTAAGTATTAAAATTATTTTTTTCAAAATACTGTCTTCCGTGATCCTCGTAATCGGAGGAGGTGCAGTAGGACGTGAAGGCCCTACCATTCAGATTGCAGGTTCAGTTTTCAGAAAAGTGAATGAATACCTTCCGGAATGGTGGCCAAAGATTTCCAAGAAAAACATGATTATGACGGGAGCAGCGGCTGGTCTTGCGGCAGCATTTAATACTCCGCTTGGAGGAATTGTTTTTGCGGTTGAAGAGTTGTCAAAAACCCATATCAATTACTTTAAAACGGCTTTATTTACAGCAGTAATCATTGCAGGTCTTACCGCTCAAACATTGGCAGGATCTTATTTATATCTGGGATATCCGAAAACCAATGATGTTTCTTTAATGGTCATGTTTCCGATTATACTGGTGGCTGCCACTGCCGGTATTCTTGCCAGCCAGTTATCAGTTACCATGCTTAAAATCAATAGCTGGAAAAAGAAAAAACTGAAAACGGATAGAGCCAATGTAGTTTTTCTTATTGCTTGTGCTTTAATTATTGCTTCCATCGCTTATTTCATCAACAGAGAAGTTCTGGGATCAGGAAAAGAAATCATGGAACGCGTCCTTTTTACTAAAGATAAACATGAAGACTGGTACGTTCCCATTCTCAGAATGCTTGGCCCTGCACTTTCCTTTACCTCAGGAGGTGCTGGCGGAATTTTTGCTCCGGCTCTTACTGCGGGAGCAAGTATAGGTTCTGTAATTTCAGGAATTATTCATTTAACACCTAACGAAACCAATGTGGTGATTCTGGCGGGAATGGTCGCTTTTCTTACCGGTATCACGAGAGCTCCGTTTACTTCGGCCATTATTGTACTGGAAATGACAGACAGACATTCCCTGATATTCCATCTGATGCTTGCCGGAATGGTATCTTCTATTGCTTCTATCCTGGTAAGCAGACATTCTTTGTATGATGTTTTGAAGGTGAATTTTCTAACGGAAATCAGGTCCACAGATGAAACTGAATCCAAGAATCAATAACAAAGATGAATAAATATTCTCAGGAAACGCTAACTATTTCACCAATCCCCTTGCATATAAGAAATATATTTTCTACTTTTGCACCTCGAAATAATTAACAAATTTTTTAACATTATGAACAATTACGAAACTGTTTTCATTTTAACTCCCGTTCTATCTGAGGCACAGGTAGAGGAAGCAGTGAACAAGTATGTAGATCTAATCAAAGAAAAGAACTGCGAAATCGTTGCTAAAGAAAACTGGGGATTAAAAAAATTAGCTTACCCAATTCAATTGAAAAAGAATGGGTTCTATACTTTAATCGAATTTAAAGGAGAAGGTACTGTAGTTGCTGATTTAGAATTAGCATTTAAGCGTGACGAAAGAGTAATCCGTTACCTTACTACAAAACTTGACAAGCACGCTGTAGAGTACGCTGTAACAAGAAGAGCTAAAGTAAAAGCAGCTAAAGCTTAATTATTAACCTTATTTTTTAAAAAAGACAAGACATGGCAATAGATGAAATGGCTAAACAAGCCTCAGCAGGAGGAGAATCAGAAGTAAAATTCCTTACTCCACTTGATATCAATACAAAATCTGAAAAGAAATATTGTAGATTCAAAAAATACGGAATTAAGCACGTTGATTACAAAGATGCTGATTTCTTATTACAATTTGTAAACGAGCAAGGTAAAATTTTACCAAGAAGATACACTGGAACTTCTTTAAAATACCAAAGAAAAGTTTCTGCTGCTATCAAAAGAGCAAGACACCTTGCTTTACTACCATACGTAGCTGACTTATTGAAATAAGACAAAAAATAAATAAAAGAAGAGGTCTCCTCTTCTTTTGTTGCTGAATACATCATTAATTCTAACTTGATTTTAGATATAAAACTAAAATCTTAAAAAGGACAACAACAATGGAAATTATCCTAAAAAAAGACGTAGAAAACTTAGGACTTGAGTTTGATACAGTAAACGTAAAGCCAGGTTATGCTAGAAACTTCTTAATTCCTCAAGGAATTGCTCTTTTAGCTACCCCTAAAAACAAAGCTGCTTTAGAAGCTACATTAGAAGCTAGAAAAGAAGAAGAAGCTAAATTAATCGCTGCTGCTAACGCTGTAGTTGAGCAATTGAAGAAAACTTCTATCACGATCCCTGCAAAAGTAGGTACTGGTGACAAATTATTCGGATCTATCAACAATGCTGATCTATCTGCTGCTTTAGAAAAAGCTGGTGTTTCTGTAGAGAAAAAATATATCAAAATTCCTGGTAACACTATCAAGAGAACTGGTAAATTCGCAGCTCTTATCAGACTTCACAGAAATGTAGAGTACAACTATGAGTTTGATATCGTATCTGACGCTCCAGTTGTAGCTGCTCCTGCTGCTAAGAAAGAAGAAGTTAAATCTGAAGAAGCTTAATTAAGCAACTGAGATTTTCTCACAATACAAAACCACTTCAATTTATTGAGGTGGTTTTTTTATTGAACTACCCCGTCTTTTTGCTGTGCAAAAATCCACCCCTTCAGGGAAGGGGAATGTAGGAAAGCTTAACTGCTATTACTCGTTAAATTAGCTTTTTAACAACCTTACTAAGAACAGGCAAGAAAGTTTATCCCACACTATAAGACCCATTACCTCGTAACACGCACCCCGAACCTCAAACCCTCAAACCCTCAAACACTCAAACACTCAAACACTCCTACTCACTACCTATCCCCTCTCAATTTATGCTGATACTCCGTAGGGGCAGTACCGATTACCTTTTTGAAAATATTACTGAAAGACGACAGGCTGTTGTACCCTACCATCATAGCAATTTCGTACATATTGTATTTTCCTTCCAGCATCAGCTCAAGAGAGCGGGTAATTCTCAACGCTCTTAGAAAGCGAATGTAATTCATGCCCAGAATCTCTTTAAATTTCCTGGAAAGGGTTCTTGTACTCATTCCAAATTCTTTTGCGGTAGATTCGATCGTAAGGGGCTTCTCAAGGTTAGCATGGATATATCTTGCAATCTTCAGTAAGGTTTCATCTTTAGGAAACGGATGTTGTATGGGAAAGGCAAGGTGTTTGTGTTTTTTCTCCTGCAAAACGCCTTTAAGTGCTTTGAGGAAAAAGTATTTAGAGGTATCATTTTTTGTGATTTTCCCATCCCATTCTTTAGTATACAAAATCATCTCCCGCAGTAAATTATTTACTGAATAAATATTAATTTCATCAAAAAAGCCACTTTCATTTTCTTCTTTCTTAAAATAAAAGTTATATAAATCAACCTTTGGACTGGTAGAAAAAATATAGTGGGGAGTTCCGGCTGGAATCCACATAAAACATCTGGCAGGAAGATACCAGTGTTTCTGATCTGTAAAAACATGTACAATACCGCCTTCTGCATAGACTAACTGTGCAGAACTGTGATAATGAATCTCCGTGGTTACATTTCCGGTAAGGACATGATAAACATAAAATTCGGTATCATCTTCTTCTACTTCTTTAAAATGGCTGTTGTTCATCCCATAAAGGTAAGAAGAATTTCCAAATTGGCGTAAATGAGCAAATCTTTTTCTGTTTTCACAAATAGGGTCTGTAGCTTCTCATCGTAACTTTGCTGAATCAAAATCATTTTAGCAAAAATCCTTTAATTAATTTATGAATATCATATTTAACGCATGCCGGTATCTGTGCATAGCGTTGTGCTTATTATTGAGCAACTTTTTACACTCACAGATGATCGATTACCAGCATCTCGGCTTACAACAAGCGGTAGAGATTGGTCTTAAAAACAACAAAAACATACAGATCAGTCATCTTAAACAGGAAATGTCTGTTACCAAAGAGAAAGATCTCAAAATGGAAAAGCTTCCGGACATTGAATTCCATACAAGCTACAATCAGGTAACAAACCTGTTTCAGCATCAGAATGGCGTATTTAATAAAGCCACCAAGTACGATGTGATTAATGGAATGTATGATTTTACATTATCTGCTTCAATCCCGGTTTACATGGGAGGAAAAATTAAAAATACAGAGAAGAAAGCAGCTATAGATACTGAAATTTCAGCTTTAAAAACCCATCTGGACGAAAGACAGCTTAAAATGTCAATCATTACTGCTTTTCTACAAATCCATCATTTAAAAGAGCAACAGAGTCTTATTAATGATAAAATGAAAGAGGATTCTGTAAACATCAAGCAGGTAAAAGCTTTGAAAGCTAATGGTGTTGTAACGGTAAATGAAGTCTTAAGAACTTCACTGCAGCTGTCGAACCATAAAATGAGCTGGACGGAACTGGATAATGATATTCAGATTGCAGAACATAAACTGAAAACAATTCTTTCGCTTCCAGAAAGTCAGGAAATGCACGTAAATACAGAAGATTTGATTTCAGACAATGCAACAATTCCCTATGTTGATGAACTGACAGAAACTGCTTTAAACAAGAATGAATCTGTTGAAATCACCCATAAAAATCTCTCTCTGAAGGAACTGGATCAAAAGATTACCAAAGCGAATTATTTACCAAAAATTACGGCTGGCGGAGAATATTTTTTAAAATATCCGAATATGATGTTCTTTCCTCCTGAACCCTATGCGTATCGTTTGGGAATGGTAGGTGTAAATCTTACCTATCCTATCGAAAATCTGTACAAAAATAAATACCGAATGCAGGAAGCACGGGAAAATATTGATCTTGCCAAACTGCAGATTGAAGAAAACGAGGAAAATGTAAGACATAATGTGTATGAAGCGTATAAAAAGTTTGAAGAGACAGACCAGAAGGTAAAAATTGCTGAGGAAGCGATTAATCAGGCTAAAGAAAACTATCGTATTGTAAGAACTAAATATGCCAATAAATTAAGCCTTATCACTGAACTGATAGATGCAGACAACACGTATCTGGAAGCTGAATCTAATCTTATTTCCGTAAAAATTAACAGACAACTTAAATATTACCAACTCCAATATACGATTGGGAACTTATAAAAACTATGGCACAGAAACAATTGACACAAAAGGAAAAAAGAATCAACAAGTCCATTACTTTACTGGCCTGGATCCTTATTATCAGTGGAATCACAGGAATGGTAAGCTTTTATCTTTTTTCGAGAAAAAATGTGACGACGAATGATGCGCAGATCGAGCAATATATCACGCCTGTATCCAGTAAGGTATCAGGTTTCATCAAAACGATACGTTTTAACGAAAATCAGTTTGTACATAAAGGCGACACTTTAATTGTCATTGACAACCGAGAGTTTGTGAACCAGGTACACATAGCTGAAGCTAATCTTCATGCCAATACAGCAACCATAAGCACTATTGAAAGTGGCGTAAACACTAAAGAAAGCGATACTAAAATCATTGATGCTAAAATTGCTTCCGCAAAAATTGATATCTGGAGAACAGAACAGGATTACAAAAGATATAAAAACCTTTTGACAGAAGATGCAGCTACAGAGCAGGAATTTGAAAATGTAAAAGCTTCTTATGAACAGTCAAAAGCCAATCTTCTGGCATTGGAACAGCAGAAAAACGCAGTAAAAGCCGGAGCAAACGAACAACAAACCAAAGTTGCTCCTGTAAAAAGCCAGATCCAGCAGAGTTCTGCAAGTCTTAATAATGCTAAGCTGTATCTTTCTTATACGGTAATAACGGCTCCTTATGACGGATGGGTAGGAAAAAAGACCATTCAGGAAGGACAGTTGATTAAGGAAGGTCAGGCTTTGGTTCAGATCGTCAGCAAAGAAAAATGGATCATTGCTAATTACAAGGAAACGCAACTGGGGCAGATTGACCAGAGACAGGAAGTAATTATTACTGCAGATGCTTATCCCGACGTTGAGTTTAAAGGAAAAATCCTTTCCGTTTCCCCTGCTTCAGGATCTCAGTTTTCCTTAGTAAAACCAGATAATGCAACCGGAAATTTTGTAAAAATTGAACAGAGATTTCCTGTGAAAATTATTCTAGATAATAATAAAGACAACGAAAAACTGCTTTCCGGAATGAATGTTCTGGTGAGTGCGAAGAAGATATGAGTTTGAGTGTGGGAGGGTTTTAGAGTATTAGAGTATTAGAGTATAAAATATTCGGTTTTAATTTAATTTTCAAATTCTCTCATTTTCAAATTTTCAAATTAAATTATTTTTTTAGCGAAAAGGCAAACCGCAAAATAGCGAATCTGCAAATTTTTTCTTACGCATATTTGCCATTTTACCTTTTACTTATTTACACCTTTGCCCTTTGTCTTTTCGCATTTTTCATTCAGATTAAAAAGCAGAAAAATGATTTTTTGCTTTTTGTCCACCATAAAAATTATGCAACACAATACAGTTTATCATAAATGGGTACCACAATGGCTGAAACTGCCTCTTCTTATACTGGCATTGTTTCCCCACCTGATGTTGTTGTCGCTTTTACATTCGAACAGCGCCTTCACCTCTTCTTTTATGGATGTAGATTCAGATGACATCCAGTATTTAATGATTTTGATGTACGGGACATTTGTGGTTACCCTTTTAGTTTTACAAAGATTTATGGCGTATTTCAGCGTCAAATATTATGTGCTGCTGATGGCTTCCATTTCCGTGATTATTCTTTACGTTTTATCAGTTACCCATGATTATCATGTGATATTGGTGATCCGGTTTTTAGAAGGAATTTTCGGGTTGCTGGAAGGCGCTATTTTTCTGCCTTTAATTATTGCTGAATTAAAGACAAAACACGCCAAAGTTTTAGCATACCTCTTCATGTATACTATCATGCTGACCGGAGGAACCATTACCACTTCCCTTTTAAAATCAAGTATTGAAGATTACGATTTTCAGCATATGATTCTGATGATGGTGTATTTTCATGTATTTGTACTGATCATTGGCATTGCATTATTCAACAGAAACAGATTCTTTCCTAAAAAACCTTTATACCAATTGGATATTACCAGCTGGTTTTTGCTTTGGGTATGTCTGCAGGCTGGCGGTTACGCTATTATTTATGGTAAAAGATTGATGTGGTTTGAATCTGACACCATTATCATGTGTCTTTTTATATTCCTTCTTTCAGGAGGTTTATTTATGCTTAAACAAAGAAATTCTAAAAGACCACTGTTCCATTTTGAAGTTTTCAGCTCCAAAAATGTGATTGCAGGAATGATTCTGTTTTTTATTTTTTATCTGATCCGTTCCGGGCTAAATAACGTCTACAGCATTATGGCTATGGTATGGAAATGGCCCTGGGATTATATTGTGAACATCCAGTACTGGAATGTCGCAGGAACTCTTTTGGGAATACTATTATCAGGAATCTGTCTGGTCCGTGGAATATCTTCAAGGATTGTTTTCTTTACCGGATTTCTGTTACTGGCCATAGATTGTGCCTGGTTTACCTATACTTTTTATCCTGACACTACCCTTTCCACCATCTGTCCGCCTTTATTTCTGCAGGGAGTAGCTCAGGGATTATTATTTACGCCGCTTGTTTTCTTTTTGATTTCAGGAACTCCGGAAGAATACGTCTCCAATGCTACAGCGTTAGGAACCACAACCCGTTTCTGGACAACAGCTATCGGATATGCATTGATGCAGAATTTGATGTTATTTTTAACATTAAAACATTCCGATACTCTCAGTGCTAATTTTACAGATACCAATCCTGTTTTTTACAATCAATGGAGCCAGATTTTCGGAGCTAATATTTCCAGACTGTCAGTGAATGATTCTTTATCCATGACAGCTGGAGCTTTTAAAGCTAAAATAACGGCTCAGTCTATCCTTCTTTCCAACATGGAAATTTTCACAGGATTATTCTGGCTGGCACTTATTACGGCAATTGGTCTGCTTCTTTATCACCCTGTAAAAATAGCAGTAAGGAATATCATGTAAACTACTCTCCCCAAAAGGACCAGACTGTTCCGTTGAAAACTGCCAGTTGCTTTTTTTGGGTATCATAAACCATCATACCGGCAGCAGGAGAGATAATATTGAGGTGGGGAGAAGCTACTTTTGGTAAAATCATGGCTTTATTGGTATCTTCCAACACCAGAATTCCAGAGACAGATGACGGTGTTCCTACAGAAACCTTTGCATCAGACTGATCTGTTAAACTATCCTGAAGACTGGTATCAGCACTACCGGTTGCATCCACTGAAAGGTCTTTCCAAAGGTTGTTCTGATACACTTTCACCTTCATATCTGAGATATCAAATATCAGTGTACCATTCACCACATTTTGAATGCTGGCAGTGTTTGTCGCCCATGGAAGAACAAGCCCTCGGTTTTCATTTCCAAACTCAATAGATGATGAAGCTGATTCTAACGTCGTTTTCCCCAAAGCAACCTGAGCATTAAAACTACCGGAAGCTGTTATTATAATGAGTAAGATTATTTTTTTCATAACTATTCAGTTTTTTGTTAATCCGGACAGGTTTGGGTATTGAAACATTTCCAGCCTGTAGACGTTCCATCAATATTAACCTGCAGACAATTCTGCGTTGTATTATAAACAATCATTCCTTCTTTAAGGTCTGCCTGTGGGATAGCAGCTACCTGAGCATCGGTAAGTCTGTTAAGTACAAAACCTTTATTCTTTGATTCTAAAACAGCCCACGCTCCTTTTCTTGCTCCCGGCCAGTTGCTTCCGCCTTTATCTGCTCTGCTTAATGAAGTAATTCCGAAATCTGATGAAAGTACGGTTCCTGTTGTCACTGCAGGTTTATAACAAGGTACGTTCCCTTGAATCGTAACAGTCACCGTTGCTGTATCACAATTTGACGGAGAAGCGGTCTGGCAGATCTGATACACCAAAGTATATGTTCCCGGAGGAGTTCCAGGAGCTACCAGAATATGTCCGTCAGTTGTATTCAATGAAATATTGGGGTTTGAGGTTGATATTTGAGATAAAATAACGTTGGAAAGAGTTGCCTGTGCTCCGCCATACGTTTCAAAGTCGTTATCCAGAACAATTCCTGCAGAAGATCCTCCTGCAACAATGGTGTAGGTATCATCTACTGCCATTGGAGGCAGATCTCCGTTAATGGCAGGGCAAAATCCCGGATTGATAATCAAAGGCGCACTACAGCTGTTGGTAGAAGCACAATCATAGGTAACATTAGCCAAAAAACTTGGAGTACTGTTCATGAAAACTGTACCTGGATCAGAAACACCTGTCGTTCTTCTAAAATCGAGATTAGGGCCAATCACAACATTTCCCACCTGAATAGGGTTTTGCAAAACGATATATCCTTTTTTGGTGGATGAAGCAGGCCCCTGAATGGCAGCATTCCCTCCCTGATACTGGTTCAGCGCTAGTTCTCCTTCATTATAAATCACAGCATCAGCTGGCGCATTATTCATATTCCCTGTGGACGTAAAAAGTCCAAAATTGTAAATTTCACTGCTGCTTCCCGATAAATTAATATCTCCTCCCACAGTAAAAAATCCTGTATTGATAATTTTCCCCCCGTTGATATTAAATCCGTTCTGAGAAATAATGGTTCCACAATTCACATAGACACTTTGTTCACTATTTCCATAGTTTCCACTGAGTAATATCAGCCCTCCTCCTTCGTTTCTGAAAAAAGTAACTGCCGAATTGCTCATATTCAGGTTTCCGTTAATATTCAGGTTTCCAAAATTATCAATCATATTGGAGGTATTGTCACCTAATTGTAAAACACCAAGCTCAATAAGTCCTTCATTGACAATTTTATTAATCTGTCCGTTCATTGTCAGGTTTCCATTTCCTCCTCCTACAGTTATATTCCCGGTATTGTAAACATGTACATCAAGATCAGCAACACTTGTTATTGTCTGATTAAAATTAAGCGTTCCGTGAACATCAAAACTTACCGAAGCATTTGTAACGCCACTGATATTGTTCTGAAACTGTAAGGTCACACCTGAAGCAATACAAATCTTAGAATTGGTTCCAAAAGTCGGATTATTGAATGTAGTATTCGAAGTAAAACAAACCGTTGTATTATCCGGAAAATGATAGTTAGGGTCTGTAGGATTTTGAATGTCACAATTTGTACATTGTGCGTAACTGAAATAACAAAAGAATAAAGGAAATAAATAGAGCAATTTTCTCATCCGCAAATTTTATACAAATAAAACTACAATATTTTTATCACCAAACAATGAATTTTACAATATTTATCACTATATTAATTAAAAAATAATATAAACTGATTTTATTTAAATCAATATTTAATTATTATTAATAAATTTCCAACCTATACGATCCTGAAAATAAGAACGTTTAATATTATAAAAAATCACCGATGGAAATTGAGAGTATTCTACTGAAGCAAAGAGATTTTTTCAAAACACAGCAAACCAAAAGCATTGCTTTTCGAAAAATGTATCTTGAAAAACTTAAAAATCTTATTATTTCTAATGAGAATATGCTGTGTGAGGCGATCAACAAAGATTTTGGAAAATCAAAATTTGATACTTTCACTACAGAATTATCTTTTATTCTGAATGATATCAATTATTATCTCAAGAACCTAAAATCCCTTTCAAAGCCTAAAAAAGTAAGTACCAACATTGTCAATCAGCTGGGAAACAGCAGAATTTACCCGGAGCCATTGGGCTGTATCCTGGTCATAGGAGCCTGGAATTATCCTTACCAATTATCTCTTTCTCCCATCATTGCGGCCATGGCTGCAGGAAACTGTTGTATTCTTAAGCCCAGCGAAATCGCTGAAAATACTATGAAAGCTATGGCAGCAATCATCAATGATAACTTCCCACCTGAATATCTTTATGCATATGAAGGAGGTATTGATGAAACCACAGCTCTTTTAACATTAAAATTTGACAAGATATTCTTTACAGGAAGTACAAAAGTCGGAAAGATTGTGTACAAGGCAGCTGCAGAACATCTCACTCCTGTCACCCTTGAATTAGGTGGAAAATCTCCGGCTATTGTCACGAAAAATGCCAATCTCGAAATGGCAGCCAAAAGAATTGTGTGGGGAAAATTCCTTAATGCCGGACAAACCTGCGTAGCTCCCGATTATCTTTTGGTGGAAGAAACCATTCAGGAGCAGTTTCTGGAAATGCTTAGGAAATACATCAAAGAATTTAAATATGATCAGGATTCTGTTCAGTATACAAGAATCATCAACCAAAGGAATTTTCAACGCCTGATACGTCTTATCGATAAAGAAAAAATCTTTTCCGGAGGTTATTTTGACGAAGAAAAGCTCTATATCGAGCCCACTATTCTGAATCATATAGACTGGAATGACGAAATCATGCAGGAAGAAATTTTTGGACCTCTCCTGCCGGTCATCAGCTTTAAAAATTATAATGCAGCACTCCACTCCATTGTAGAACTTGAAAAACCTCTGGCCGCCTATCTTTTCACCAATAATTCTGAAGAAAAAGATCAATTTACCCGAAAGCTTTCTTTTGGAGGAGGATGTATTAATGATACGGTGATGCATTTAAGTAATGACAATCTTCCGTTTGGAGGAGTGGGAAACTCAGGAATAGGAAATTATCACGGGAAATATGGTTTCGAAACCTTTTCACACCAGAAAGCCATTCTTGAAAAAGCAACCTGGGGTGAACCGAATATCAAATATCCACCTTATTCTGATAAAAAATTAAGCTGGATTAAAAAGTTACTGTAAATTCAATATATATTATTCTCTCGCTGATTTTGCAGACCTCTTATAAATACAGGTATAATTGTGAGAAACTTTATTTTAAATAGAAAGTGTTACAGTTTCTAATAAAACAGATTTTTAAAATAAAAAAACTGCCTCATTGCTGAAGCAGTTTTTATTTTATCCTTTTTTAGGAGCCCATGTAGTAAAGAATTCTTTTACTTTTTCTTTACTGTAGCCCTTTCCTTCTTCCAATACATCGCTCTGCTGAACTTTGATCAATTTTCCATCTTTATCTAGAATAATAAAAACCGGATATCCGAATTTATCTCCCGGATTGCCATATTGAGCAAAAACTTTTTCATTTTTATTATCCGGAGAATAGTTCAGGTGGTAATACAGATAATTCTTGTCTACAATTTCCTTCAGTTCAGGAGTAGTCTGTACATAATCGTTAAAACGAAGACACCAGATACACCAGTTTCCACCTGCCTGGATCATTATATTTTTGCCTTCCTTTTTAGCCTGGGCAACAAGTTTATTAATATCAGCCTGAGCATCAGCTTTGGGGTCATAAGGCTTAGGAAGCTTAGCCTTTTCTTCAGCTGCCTTTTTCTGAGCCTCTAATTTAGCCTGCTCTGCAGGAACTATAAGAGCTGTTTTTTGTTTTCCTTTATCGGGGGAATTCTTTACATCTTGCGAAAAAGCGAAAGTACTTAATCCCAGGAAAGCGAATATTATCAATCTTTTCATAATATAAAAGTAAAAAAAATAATACATATCCTTCTGCAAAAATAGAACCATAATTTTATTATCACTAAATTTGCGTGTTTTATGAATTTTCTAATCAAAATATTATATCTGATCTCCAAGCTTCCGCTGAAAATATTATATGTTTTTTCGGACGTCATCTTCTTCCTGAATTATTATATTGTAGGATACAGAAAAGAGGTTATTACTCAAAACCTTAGAAACTCTTTTCCCAACAAATCTGAAGAAGAAATCAAGGAGATACGAAAAAAATTCTACCTTAATTTTTCAGATTACCTGGTAGAAACTATCAAATCTTTCAGCATTTCGGAAACAGAATCCCGAGTGAGGATGCAGCATATCAATCAGCATTTATTTCACGAAGCTAAAGAAGAAGGTAAAAATATTATTCTTTTGGCTGGTCACGTTTTCAATTGGGAATGGATCAATGCACTGGCAAGAATTATTCCTCAGGCGCACTGCCATCCCGTTTACAGAAAGGTAAATAATGACTTTTGGGAGAATCAGATGAAGAAAGTCCGAAACAAATTTGGAAACGAAGCACTGGAAGCCAATGAAGTTATTCTGAATATTTTCAGATCTAAAAATAATGGAGATTCAGCTTATATGTTTGTAGCTGATCAAACGCCTCACCACGCTCATGTCACTTACGGATTAGAATTTCTGAATCAGCGTACGCCTGCCTTTATAGGCTATGACAGGCTTGCCACAAGGATGGATCTTGTCTTCATCTATTGTGAAATGAAAAAGGTAAAACGCGGTTATTATCAGGTTAATTATCACAGAATATATCCGGATGGTGAAAAGTTTACAGAAAATGAAGTTGTGAGAAAATTTCATAAATTATTGGAAAACACTTTACACAAATATCCTGACAACTACCTTTGGTCACATAGAAAATGGAAGTATCAGGACTCCATTAAGAATTTTGATTCTGATAAAAAATAGATTGACATGCAGAAAAAACTGGCAATTGCCATCTTAAACTGGAATGGCAGAAATTGGCTTGAGAAATTTCTTCCGGGTGTGGTACAATTTTCTCAGAATGCGGATATTTATGTGATTGACAATCTTTCTACGGATGATTCCATTGCGTTTTTACAAAAGAATTTTCCCACAGTATGTATTATTAAAAATGATAAAAACTATGGGTTTGCAGGTGGTTATAATGAAGGATTAAAATCCATCAAAAATGAATATTACTGTCTTCTCAATTCTGATGTAGAAGTTACGGAGAACTGGACAGTACCTGCGTTAGAATTATTAGAGAACAACCCTATTATATCTGCAGTACAACCCAAAATTTTGTCTTATCACAACAGAAATTATTTTGAATTTGCAGGCGCTGCCGGTGGATTGATAGACAATCTTGGATATCCTTACTGCAGAGGAAGAGTTTTTGATGATCTGGAAGAAGATAAAGGTCAGTATAATGATGAAACAGAGATCTTCTGGGCATCAGGATGCTGCTTTTTTATCCGTTCAAAAGACTTCTGGGAGCAGAATGGTTTTGATGCAAGATTTTTTGCTCATCAGGAGGAGATTGACCTTTGCTGGAGGCTTATTAATTCCGGAAAAAAGATTTATTATACCGGGAAATCCAAAGTTTACCATGTAGGTGGTGGAACGCTCAACAAACAGAGTGCACAGAAAACGTATTTAAACATCAGAAATAACCTTTCTATGATGTTTAAAAACCTTCCTTTTCCTCAATTGATCTTCTTGATATTTTTCAGATTATGTCTGGATGGTGTTGCCGGAATTTATTTTGGTTTAAAACAAGGCTTTCCCCATCTGTGGGCTGTAGTAAGAGCTCATTTTGGGTTTTATGCTCAGCTTCCCGGAACATGGAAACTTCGCCATAAACATCAGAAGAATCAGTTTTACCAATCGAAATGGTTAATTTTTAAGCACTTTTTGGGAGGAAGGTAACAGGTTGCAGGGATTAGTTGAAAATTAAGACTCTCTTACTTATTTTGAACTAAGATTATTAGAGTAAATTTCATCACTTCAATTAAAACCTTAAACCTTAAACTCTAAACTAGAGAACTATCAACAACATACAATTTAAAAACAATGGATTTCTGTGCAATAGATTTTGAAACGGCTACTCACGAGAAAAGTTCAGCTTGTGAGATGGGAATTTGTGTCGTACAGGATTCTAAAATTGTAGAAACAAAGACCTGGCTGATAAAACCACCAAGTTTTCCTTATTTCAGTAAATTCAATATTGCTGTACACGGTATTCATCCTGAAGATGTAAAAGATGCACCGACCTTTGATGAAGTATGGTATGAAGCTCAGGATATGATGTATGGAAGTCTTATGATTGCTCACAATGCAGGGTTTGACGCTTCTGTTTTAAGAGGATGTCTGGAGCATTACGGAATGTTTACCCCCAAATTGAACTATCTCTGCAGTATTCAGTTGGCTAAGAAATCATGGAATTATCTTCCGAAATATGGTCTGAAACCATTAGCTGAATATCATAAAATTGATTTCACCCACCACAGAGCGGGTGCAGATGCTGAAGTATGTGCCAAGATTTCTTTACTGGCATTTGAGAAACTCTTCCTCACCAGTAATGATGAAGTAAACGAGTATATGAAAGCAAAAATTAAAAGGCTTTAGTAATTTTATAAACAAATAAACCCGGGTTTTTATTGATCTGTAAAACCTGTACTTTTTACAGGGCATAAGTTATTAATTACTCAACACTTCAGACAACAGATTGAACTTTGGAATATCAATCTCAAAAGTTTCCTGTGTCTCCATGTTTTTAACCAGGTATTTTCCGCTCATATTTCCTACTCCGGAACGAAGCATAACATTGGAGAAATAAGCAAAATTTTCACCAGTTCCTATCTCAGGGGTCAGTCCGATCACCCCGTCGCCTATAATTTCTGTGTATCCGAATCCGACATCGAAGATTAACCATTTTCTTTTCAATACTTTGATAGGAAAGCTTCCGTCATTTTCTATCGTGATATTGTATTTAAAAACGTAACGGTTTTCGGAAGGATAACTGTTTTTACTATCATATTCAGGTATAACTGAAACTTTGATATTGGAAGTCATTTTTGAAAACATCATTGTAGCATTTTCTTAATAAATACAAAAATCTCGCCTTTTTTGAGGCGAGATTATATATTATGTTATAATTTCATTAAAAACTATAATCCAAGGCCTTTTCTTTCGTCACCTCCCATTAGAATTTCAACAGGGTTGTCAATACCTTCTTTTACCGCTACAAGGAATCCTACAGATTCTTTACCGTCGATAATTCTGTGGTCATAAGACATTGCAACATACATCATTGGTCTGATTACTACCTGTCCGTCAACCGCTACTGGTCTCTGGATAATGTTGTGCATTCCTAAGATAGCAGATTGTGGAGGGTTGATGATTGGTGTAGACATCATAGATCCAAAAGTACCACCGTTTGTAATTGTGAAAGTACCACCAGTCATTTCGTCAACAGTAATTTTACCATCTCTTACTTTTACAGCAAGATCTTTAATGTTGGCTTCAACACCTGCAAAAGACATATTTTCAGCATTTCTCAATACCGGAACCATTAATCCTTTAGGACCTGAAACGGCAATTGAAATATCGCAGAAATCATAGTTTACTTTGAAGTCTCCGTCGATAGATGCGTTTACATCCGGATACATTTGTAATGCTCTTGTTACTGCTTTTGTAAAGAAAGACATGAAACCAAGTCCTACTCCATGTTTTTGAGCAAATTCTTCTTTATATTGCTTTCTTAATCTGAAGATTTCAGACATATCCACTTCGTTGAAAGTCGTCAACATTGCTGTTTCGTTCTTCACAGAAACCAATCTCTGAGCGATTTTTCTTCTTAAAACTGAAAGTTTAGTTGTAGTGGTAGTTCTAGCACCTGTAGCAGTCATAGGGCTTCCTCCTAATGCAGGAACTGCCGCTAATTCAGCATCAGTTTTAGTGATTCTTCCATCTCTTCCTGTTCCTGAAACCTGAGCAGCATCCATTCCTTTTTCGTCAAGGATTTTCTTAGCAGCCGGAGATGGAGCTCCTGTTGCATAAGTTTGTGGAGCAGCTACCGGAGCAGCTGGTTTTGGAGCTTCTTGTTTAGCAGGCTCAGCAGCTTTCGGAGCTTCTTCCTGTTTTGGAGCTTCAGCAGCAGGTGCAGCACCTTCTGGTCTTGCAGCGTCCATATCAATTAAACAAACTACCTGACCTACTTGTACTACATCACCTTCTTCTGCCTTTAAAGTGATAACACCACTTTGTTCTGCAGGCAATTCAAGAGTTGCTTTATCTGAATCCACTTCGGCGATAGGTTGATCTTTTTCTACATAATCACCATCTTTTACAAGCCAAGTTGCAATTTCAACTTCTGTAATTGATTCGCCTGGTGAAGGAACTTTCATTTCTAAAACTGACATATCGAGTATTTTTTATTTTTTAATTGATTATTATTTAAATTAAGCTGTAACTGGTCTTTTTGCAGGAGCATCATCTCTGTCGAAAACTCTGTTGATCACTGCATTTTGGTTTTTCTCAAACATCTTGTGGCTACCTGGAGCCGGAGCACCGCTTGGTACCGGAGCAACTACCTGGATTCCTGTATCTCTGAAGTTTCTCAGGATATAAGACCAAGCTCCCATGTTTTCAGGTTCTTCCTGAGCCCACACTAGTTGTTTTCTATTTTCATACTTATTGAAGATCGCTTCGATAGCATCTGCCTGAAGCGGATATAACTGCTCGAATCTTACTAAAGCAATGTTTTCACAGTTCAGTTCTTCTTTCTTCGCTAATAATTCGAAGTACAGTTTACCTGAACAAAGAACTACTTTTTCTACTTTTTTAGGATCTGCTGTAGGATCGTCTAAGATTGGCTGGAATGAACCTGTTGCAAAATCTTCAAGTGGAGAAACTACTTTAGGGTGTCTCAATAAAGATTTAGGGCTCATTACAATTAATGGTTTTCTGAACGCCCATTTCAACTGTCTTCTCAATAAGTGGAAGTAGTTGGCAGGTGAAGTAATATTGGCTACTACCATATTTTCGTTAGCACAAAGAGTAAGGAATCTCTCCAATCTTGCTGAAGAGTGCTCTGCTCCCTGACCTTCTGAACCGTGAGGCAATAACATTACCAATCCGTCCTGAATTTTCCATTTTTCTTCTGCAGCAGCTAAATACTGGTCAACAATAATCTGAGCACCGTTCACGAAATCTCCGAACTGAGCTTCCCAGATTGTTAATGTATTTGGAGAAGCCATTGCGTATCCATAGTCGAAACCTAGAACACCATATTCTGAAAGGTGAGAGTTGAATACATCAAATCTGTTTTCAGAAACATGTCTTAATGGGATATATTCTTCTTCTGTATCTTCAGTTTTTACCACAGCATGTCTGTGAGAGAATGTTCCTCTTTCCACATCTTCTCCGGAAATTCTTACATTGTGCCCTTCTACAAGTAGGGTTGCATATGCTAACCACTCTCCTAGTGCCCAGTCTAATGAGTTTCCTTCAATCGCTTTGATACGGTTATCGAAAAGTCTTGTAATTTTATTGATGAACTTTTTGTCTGCAGGAAGTGTTGACATTTTAAGCGCCAATTCTTTCAGCTTCGCTAAGTCATATTTTGTATCTACCGGCAACTGAACTGCTCCTCTCTTACCAATTGGATAGTTTACCCAATCTTCAGCCATGAACACATCCATTACGTTTTTCTCAATCTCTTTAGAAGCGTCGAAATCTTTATCTAAAAGGGCTTTGAATTCCGTTTCCATTTTAGCAATTACGTCGTTTGAAGTAATGCTGTCTTTAAGCAATTTATCTTTATAAATTTCTCTTGGATTCGGGTGTTTTGAAATAGATTTATACAAGTTAGGCTGAGTGAATCTTGGCTCATCACCTTCGTTGTGACCATATTTTCTATATCCTAAAAGATCGATATAAACGTCTTTTCCGAATTTCGCTCTGAAGTCAGCCGCAAAGTGGATAGCATGAACAACCGCTTCAGCATCGTCAGCATTTACGTGCATTACAGGAGATTCTGTAACTTTTGCAATGTCTGTACAATATGTTGAAGATCTTGCATCCATATAGTTCGTTGTAAATGAAACCTGGTTATTAACAACGATATGAACTGTACCTCCTGTTCTGTATCCTTCCAAAGTCATCATCTGAGCAACTTCATAAGCGATACCCTGCCCAGCAATAGCTCCATCACCGTGGATGATAATTGGCAATACTTTAGAATAATCTTTGTATTTGTCGTCTACTTTTGCACGGCAGATACCTTCTACCAAAGCAGCTACTGTTTCAAGGTGAGACGGGTTTGGCGTAAGGTTGATACAAACTTCTTCTCCTGAAGCAGTTTTGATCTTTTTAGAAGAACCTAAGTGATATTTAACGTCACCAGAGAATACATCTTCTTCAAATTCTTTTCCTTCAAATTCTGAGAAGATCTGCTTGTAAGATTTTCCGAAAATATTCGTAAGAACATTCAGTCTACCTCTGTGAGCCATCCCTAGTACTACTTCATCTACTCCTAGTTGAGAAGATCTTGAGATCAGCTGGTCTAAAGCAGGGATTAATGTTTCCCCTCCTTCTAATGAGAATCTTTTTTGTCCTACAAATTTTGTATGAAGGTAGTTTTCAAAAGCAACCGCCTGGTTTAATTTTAATAAGATTTCTGTTTTTTCATTTGCAGAAAGACTTGGATGGTTTTCGTTTACCTGAAGCCATCTTTTGATGAAATCTTTTTCTTCAACATTGTTGATGTGCATGTATTCTACTCCGATAGAATCACAGTAAATGCTTTCAAGGTGCTTGATAAGGTCTGCTAAAGTAGCAGGCTCTTTCATTCCTGTTTCAACAGCACAGTTGAATTTTGTATTTAAATCTTCTTTAGAAAGGCCGAAATTTTCGATGTCTAAAGTAGGTGTATAGTGTCTTCTTTCTCTAACAGGGTTAGTCTTTGTAAAAAGGTGTCCTCTTGTTCTGTAAGCCTCGATAAGGTTTACTACTTTAAATTCTTTCTTGATATGCTCAGGAACTTCTCCGTTTGATACTGCCTGAGAAATCTGTTGTTGAACTGCCGGGGCAGCGCTGGCCGAAGCCTGAATAAACTGGATGTTATCGTCATCTCCGTAGTTCTCCAAAGCAAAATCGAAGCCTTGAAAGAAAGCTTTCCATGATGGTTCTAGAGAGTCCGGGAATTTTAAGTACTGTTGGTATAAATCCTCAATTAACTGAGAATGAGCTGCGTTTAGGAATGAAAATCTGTCCATTATTACAGTTTATCTATTTATTAAAATTTATTTGTAGAATTAATCTTCAAATTTAATAAAAAAAACCGAGTTAGAACAGTCTGAAACCGTTAAAAAAACTTAAGAAAAAATAAAATAAAAAAAAATTACTTATACACTGATAATGAGAGCTTAACGTTTACCTCCTGACCTTCCATCGGACGTTCAATAAAGGTCTGACGGATATCTCCGAAGCGCATCTCGTCTTTTTTGGCTTTCTGAATGAGCTGCTGGATTGCCCGAATTCGTCCCTCATAGTTCCCTTTGTAGTACATTACGTAATTTTGAGACGGATTTACGGACCTAAAATTGAAATTATTATCAGATACTCCGATTTTCTTAGAAAGCGGAATTCCGAGGAAATAAGAAACCTCCTTGTCTTTGTAATTATCTGCATCAGTAATCAAGACCGGATATCCGAATTCATCATCTCTTTTTCCAAGATCCATCGTCACAAAATTATACACTTTGTTATAATTCATCACGATATTTTTGTAAAGAGCGTCTTTCTTATTCGAAGTACTTACATTGATTCCCAACAACAGTTTGTCTTCTTCATTTTCTACCATCAGACTGTCATATTTGATGGCTGCCATCTGGTTATCTTTTTCTACTTTATTTCCTAAAGAGTTTTTAAGATTCACCATACTTTTGTTGATATTTTCTGCAAAACGATCTTCAGTCCAGAAGTTCTCTACTCTTCTCCAGACCGCTAATTTTGGGGTATGAACATACCAGATAATCTTTGTTTTTTCAGCTGAAACGGGCTTGAATTTAACATCAACTAATGTAGGATTTTCGTTTTCGTCCTCAAAAAGCTGATATTTCAGTGTCTTATTGATATTTTCATACCTGATAAACATTTCTCCATCGGTATCATTTTTAGGATCTACATAACTGATGGCACTTCCCTGTCCTTCATAAGGCGTATAATAATCAATATCTATAGATTGTGAACTGGTGAAAAAATTGTTCCATCTTGTAAAATTCTGAAGGTTATTAAACTGGGAAAAAACCTTATCCACGGGATAATCGATCTCTTTTTCAATCGTAAAGTTTTTACTTTCATCTACAAAATAATACATGGAAGCAGCATAAGCTCCTCCCAAAAGAATAATGATTACCGCTAAGATTTTAAAAATACGCATCGCACAAAAATAATACAAATAAAAAGAGTGAACAATATGCTGATCACTCTAGTTGTATGTTTAACAATAATTAACCTGGTGAAAGGCAGGAAGCGGGGTGAGGGAAGCTGGAGGATACTGTTAGCCAGAAATCACTCGTGAACTTCTGATTGAAAATTATTGAAATAATTGTATAAACCGGAATTTTATATAAAAATTTTTGTCTCTACTCCGGCTTTCATAACTTCAATCTTCCAGCATCCATCTTCCTTTCTCTTACCCGATATGTGTTCCCGGAGCAATCACAGCTCCTTTCTTCACTACGACAATCCCATCCTGTACGGAATAAGTCCCATAATCACCATCGGGAATATGTTTTCCACCGATGATTTTTACATTATCACCAATGTAACAGTTTTTATCAAGGATTGCTTTTTCTATATAGCAGTATTTTCCGATTCCCATATTAGGACGGCCACCTCTGTCGTTCAAAACAATTTCCGTTGTGTTTTGATAGAAATCAGCTCCCATGACGTAGGAATTTACAATGGTACTTCCTTTATCAATTCTTGTTCTGTTTCCGATCACGGAATTTTCAATTTTATCTGCCATGATGATACATCCATCTCCAAAAACAGCCTTACTTACATATGAACCGTTGATTTTTGATGGCGGAAGCATTCTTGCTCTGGTATAGATAGGAGAAGAAGAGAAAAGGTTAAACTGTGGCAGATCCAGACAAAGGTCCAGATTGGCTTCGTAGAAAGACTCTATGGTTCCGATATCCGTCCAATAGCCTTCATACTGATAGCTTAATGTCTTATATTTTCCGATAGAGCTTGGAATGATATCTTTTCCGAAATCATCGCCAGCACCTTCCTCAAACATCTTTTTAAGGATATTCTTGGTGAAAATATAGATTCCCATGGAAGCCAGAAACTCTTTTCCGGAGTGTTTATTTTCTTCTGAAACTTCAGATTTCAGTCCGGACAGCATATCATAATCAGGCTTTTCATAAAATGAAGTGATATTTCCTTCATCATCGGATTTTAAAATTCCAAACCCTGTAGCATCTTTTGCATTCACCGGAATGGTAGCAATGGTAAGATCACCTCCGTTTTCAATATGAAAATCGAGCATTTCCCTGAAATCCATCTGATACAACTGATCTCCTGAAAGAATCAGGATATAATCATAGTCATATTTTTCAAGATGTTTCATAGACTGGCGTACGGCATCTGCAGTTCCCTGATACCAGCTGTCGTTTTCTACATTCTGTTCAGCTGCCAGAATATCAACGAAGCCTTTACTGAAGATATCAAAGTGATAAGAGTTTTTAATATGCGAATTGAGGGAAGCAGAATTAAACTGCGTTAAAACCAGAATTTTATTCAGTCCTGAATTCAAACAGTTTGAAATAGGAATATCCACCAGTCTGTATTTTCCTGCAATAGGAACAGCCGGTTTTGATCTGGTATACGTTAACGGGAATAATCTTGTTCCTCTGCCTCCTCCTAAAACAATGGAGATTACATTTCGATTCATAAATATCTTGCGTTTTTTATTGTATTAAGTTTACTGTTCGGTTCTTAGTGTTTACTGCTACTTTAAAGCATTCTTTATTTTCATATTGTAGTTCATTATTAAAAACAACCACCTGAAAATCTTCTTTATCATTTAATTCTAAAACCTCTTTATCCAGATTATAGATTTCAATATTATATTTTTTAAGCTCATTTCTGAAAAACTGATTGGTAATAAGAACGTCCATCACATCTGCTCTCTTCATTACAAAACTTTCAACATCCTTACGATACGCTTCTCTCCATCCTTTTCCATATTGTCTTTCTATTGCGGCATATGTTCTTTTATTAATAGCATCTACTTTCTTCATCTCATTGGGTTCTATCAGACAGCCGCCAACAGAGGAATGTTTGATTTTCCACTTTTCAGAAATCCCATCCATTGCTTCATATCTTTCTATAGCAGGAAGGCCATATACATAGATCCAATAATAACCTCCGTGATAACTTCCCCTGTCTTCTTTACAAGAAAACAGTATCATTATTAAAGAAAGAAATCCGAAAATTTTCATTGTATCAGCTATTATATAAAGCTATGTATTTTTCTGCAGATTTCTCCCATGCAAAGTCAAAATTCATGTTGGCATGAATAAGATCATCCATGACTCCTTTTTGATTATAAATCGCCATTGCCCTGTTCATCGCATGTACAACATCATCTACCCCGGGATAAGTAAAATTAAGTCCTGCTCCACCTGTTGAAATATCTTCTACGGTATCTCTGAGTCCTCCAGTATATCTTACCACCGGAACGGTTCCATATCTCATGGAATACATCTGATTCAGTCCGCAAGGCTCTACTCTTGAAGGCATCAGAAGGAAATCTGCTGAAGCATAAATCTTATGGGAAAGATGTTCTTTATATCCAAGATCGAGAGCAAAATTGGTGTAGGTATAATCGTATTCTTTCAGTTTATTTTCAATGTAGGTATTTCCTGACCCGAGAATCATAATATTTAAAGCACCATAGCTCTGTTTAATACTTCGCCACACAACATCGGGCAGCAGATCTGCACCTTTTTCCGTGGCAAATCTTCCGATAAAGGCAAACAAAGGAAGTTCAGGTTTCAATCCATATTCTTTGCAAAGCTTTTCTTTGTTTTTCTTTTTCTGAGCTATTGCATTTTTGCTGTTAAAATTAAAATCCAGCATCGGATCAGTTTCAGGATTCCAGACTTCCGTATCAATTCCGTTGATGATTCCGTAAGCTTTTCCGAATTCCTGACGAACGAGACTTTCCAGCCCACGAAAGCTGATAAAAAGTTCTTCAAGATAACCTTCGGAAACAGTGGTAAAAGCATCGGCACATTTAATCATACTTGCCAGAGGATTCATGAATCCGTTCCAATCCATCAGTCCCCATTTGTAATTATCAAAAGCAGGCATATAATTGGCCATGCCCCAGCTCATCATTCCCTGATATTCTCCGTTATGAATAGTTCCTATTGTCTTTACTCCTTTTAGGAATCCGAATTCCGGACAGTTTTGTACCATAAAAGGAACCAATCCGGTATGGTAATCATGGCAATGAAGTACATCCGGACGAATTTCCATAGCGCATAGCCAATGCAGCACTCCATGCTGAAAAGCCAGAAACTGGAAGCTTTCGTCCTGATACCCGTAAGGATTGTCCCTGTCTAGCAACCCGGGAATTCTTACCATATACAGTTCAAATCCCAACACATTGCTCTTTTCCTTCAATACCTGAACCTGAAGCATATTCGTTCCCTGATGAATAAAACCATCAAAAACAATTTCAAATTCGTGATCATGGATAAAGGGTTTATTGTACCATGGCATTACTACCTTAGCCTCTATTCCTTTTATTTTATTCTGATACTTTGGTAACGCCCCCACCACATCTGCAAGACCTCCTACTTTTGCTACAGGATAACATTCTGTACTTAAATGATAAACAACCATTCTTTATCTCTTGTGTTTAATTCTATGTAATTTATACTTTTTATCTTTCTTCTGTCGTAAAATAATTCCAGCCAATGGAGGCAACTTAATTGTCATTGTTTTCGGATATCCTCTCCATTCTTCATACTTCTCTTCCAGGATTTCGGGTTCTACTCCGCTTCCGCTGTATTTTTCATCATCAGAGTTTAAAACAACTTCCCAGTGTGTTCCTGCAGGAATCCCGATTTTATAATCCAATACTTTTGGTGCCAGATTTAAAGCCACCATCAGGACATCATCTTTTCTTTTTCCTTTTCGGAGGTATACATACACCGAGTTTTCCAGATCATCAGCCTCTACCCATTCAAAGCCGTGTTTATCAAATTGATTTTCATAAAAGGCAGTTTCTGACTTGTACAGATGGTTCAGTTCCTTCACTATATCCTGCATTCCTTTGTGAACAGGATATTTCAGCAAATGCCAGTCGAGACTTCGGGTAAAATTCCATTCACTGGTCTGCCCGAATTCATCGCCCATAAAAAGCAGTTTCGCTCCGGGATGGGTATACATATATACATATAAGGTACGGAGATTGGCAAATTTCTGCCATTCATCTCCTTTCATTTTATAAATAAGGCTTGCTTTTCCGTGTACCACTTCGTCGTGCGACAAAGGCATCATATAATTTTCATTATACATGTACATAGAAGCAAAGGTCAGTTTATGATGATGAAATTTACGGTTAACAAAATCTTCTTTGAAGTAATCCAGTGTATCATGCATCCAGCCCATCATCCATTTCATTCCAAATCCTACACCTCCGTCATGAACAGGTTTTGTAAGCATAGGAAAATCTGAACTTTCTTCCGCTATGGTCATGATATTATTCCCAAATTCTTTATAAACAGCCGTATTGAACTCCTGAAGAAAAGCTTTAGCTTCCAGATTGACATTATCACCATAGATATTCGGTTCCCATTCGCCTTCATTTCTTGAATAATCAAGATGAAGCATTGAGGTTACGGCATCCACACGCAAACCATCCGCATGATAACGATCCAGCCAGAACATGGCATTTGAGATCAGAAAAGATTTAACTTCATTTCTTCCATAATTGAAAATATGTGATTTCCAATCGGGATGAAAGCCTTTTCTCGGGTCTTCGTGTTCATACAGATAGGATCCATCAAAGCGGTGAAGCCCGTTAGCATCTCCCGGAAAATGGGACGGAACCCAGTCCAGAATAACGCCTATTTCATTGTTATGAAGTTCATCAATAAGAAACATCAGATCCTGTGGCGAGCCAAAGCGTGAAGTTGCGGCATAAAAACCGGTAATCTGATATCCCCAGCTGGGTTCGTAAGGATATTCCATCACGGGCATCAATTCTACATGGGTAAACCCCATTTCTTTGATATAAGGAACCAGTTTTTTGGCAATATCTCTGTAGTTTAAAAAACGTTGGGGCTGATCTTCTTCTCTTACCCATGAACCCAAATGCAGTTCATAGACAGAGATCGGAGCTTCCAGCCTGTTTTTTTCCCAGCGGTTATCCATCCACTTCTGATCATTCCATTCATACCATGTGGTAGAAACCAGAGAAGCTGCCTGAATATTCTGTTCCCAGCTTACCGCATAAGGATCACTTTTTTCCAGAATTTCACCTCCTTGCGTTTCTACAGCATATTTGTATAATGTTCCCCAGGTTAATCCTTCAATAAATCCTTCCCAAATTCCGGATTCGTCCCATCTTGGAAACAGAATATGATCTTTGTGATTCCAGTTATTAAAATTTCCAATCACGGAAACCTTCTTTGCATTGGGCGCCCAAACTGAAAAATAGACACCTTTTACACCATCTTTTTCCGCAGAATGCGCTCCAAATTTGCCATACAGCTTATAATGCCTACCTTCTTTGAAAAGATACACATCATGATCGGTGAAAAGTGTGTAGGTCTTAACAGAATTCATCAAGATCAGTTTGTATTTATATTTTCCCTGAAACTACGAAAAATACTGACAACAGCGATGAATTATTCATCAAATAATTGTCAACATCACTCCGTGTTTTGTCTATCTATCAAATATATCATTTTTTACCTCACATTTTTATGATTTCAAAACAATCTTTTTTTATAAATTTAACATCAACATTTTATTAAACACAACGATGAGGTTTGAACTTTATACAGCAGAAAAAGACGACAGACCGGTATTTATTACCGGAAATTTCAATACATGGAATCCTAAAGATTATAATTTCCAGCTTAAACAGACTGATACATCCAATTATTTCATAGAAATCGAAGATCAGGTACTTCCTGATGAAATTGAATATAAATTCACAAAAGGCGGCTGGGAGAATGTAGAACTGGATCAGTATGGAAACATAACGCCCAACAGGAAAGTGAAAAAATCTGCTGGTAAAATTTCAGATTCTGTAGAAAAATGGAGACTGAACTGGGGACCGTTCAAAGAAGAATATTATCCTATAGCAGAAGTTATTTCCGAAAATTTTTACATTCCACAGCTGGATCGTTACCGCAAAGTCTGGGCTCTTCTTCCCTACGATTATCACACAACCGATAAACGATATCCCGTTTTATACCTTCAGGATGCACAGAATTTATTCAATGAAGGAAGCGGCTTCGGAAATTGGGAAATAGACAAAAAGCTGTCTATTCTTGCAGAGTACGGACGTGGTGATCTTATCATCATAGCAATAGAACATGGCAGTGAGGAAAGAATCAAAGAATATATTTTTGATAATGACCATGTAGCCAACGGTTCTGAAGGAAAAAAATACATCCGCTTTATTGCAGATACTTTAAAACCTTTTGTGGACGAAAATTACAGAACGAAAAAGGACCGCGACAATACAGGAATCGGGGGCAGTTCACTGGGAGCGCTCATCAGTATATACAGTGGATTTCTTTATCCTGAAGTATATTCCAAGTTATTGATCTTCTCTCCTTCTCTTTGGGTAGAACCGAATAACAATTTCCCGATGATGAATTTCAGAGTTCCTTTTAAAACCAAAATTTATCTTTATGGCGGAGGTCAGGAAGGATCAAAAATGGTCAAAAGAATTCATATTTTTGAAGAATATCTGAAACGATGGGAAGAGAAAAAACTTTTTGATTTTGAATTTAAAACCAATATCAATCCTGAAGGCACTCACAATGAGTTTTACTGGTCTCAGGAGTTTCCAAGGGCTATTGAATGGCTCTTCTATGATAATACGGAAAATCCTGTAGAAGTAAAACCACAACAACAAAGCATAAAGAACTAAATATAAAATTGCTGTAAAAAATTTCAGTCAGACAGAACCCAATGAAGACAGCAATCTTTATGAATTTAGAAAATATAACATCTATTTATGAAACTAATCAATAAAAAAAACAAAAATTACACTCAGGTTTTTCACCTGTTTACCGAGGAAGAATGGACAAAAACCAGTAAAAATTTCAATAAAAATATTTCCACTTTTTTTACAGGAAAGAAACATGAAGTTTTTGTCAATGCTCATGAAGAAGGAATTACTTATTTCATTGGATTAGGGAAATCTACTTTACAAAATTTCGAAATTCAGCAGGTAGCAGCCAAGTTTTCACAGACACAGAAAGAAAAACTGCAGGCAGTTCCTACGTTGGCCCTTGCCGATTTCATGAACGAAAAACAGTTCGAAGAATTTGTAAAAGGACTTTTGATTGGAACTTACAACTATCCTTTTGATAAAAAACATGCGTTCTGGAATACAAAATTTGAGTTGCATTTTGAAAATTTAAGCCAGAAAAAACTAGACCATATCAGCCAGAAAGCTGAAGCACTGGTTAATGGACAAACCGCCTGCCAGGACTGGCTTAACAAACCAGCCAATCTGAAAAAACCGGATATTTTAAGTGCATATCTTAAAAATCTGGCTAAAAAATATGATTTAAAATACACTGCTTTCAACAGAAAGAAATGTGAAGAACTTGGATTAGGCGCTTATCTCTCTGTGAACCAAGGAAGTGCTTACGATGCTGCTTTCACTATTTTAGAATATAAAACTACAGCAAAAAACGCCAAAACTTTCGGACTGGTAGGAAAATGTATATTATTTGACACAGGAGGAATATCAATAAAAAGCTCTGCCAATCTGCATTATATGAAATCTGATATGGGAGGTGCTACTGCGGTTTTGGGAACGTTAATCTATGCCGCTGAAATGCAGCTTCCGGTAAATATTGTCGCTGTGCTACCCATCACAGATAATGCCGTTTCAGAAAAGGCTCTCCTTCCAAGTGACGTAATCACTGCCTACAACGGAAAAACTATTGAAGTACTTGACACAGATGCAGAAGGCAGACTGATTCTTGCAGATGGTTTATCCTATCTTTCCAAGAACTATAAAACAGATTTCCTGATTGATCTGGCGACGTTAACGGGAAGCTCGGTAAGAATGTTCGGTGACACTTGCGCTGCCATGTTCTCCAATAATGAGGAACTGAAAAATAACCTGATCAAAACCGGAGATCAGACCAATCAGAGAGTATGGAATCTTCCTTTATGGGATGTCTGGAAAGACGATATTCAGTCTGATGTAGCCGATATGAAAAACATCTCTCTCAAACCTGTAGGAGACTGTATTATTGCTGCTAAATTCCTGGAGCAATTCATTGAAAATCACCCTAAATGGGCTCATCTGGACATTGCCGGAGTAGCCTTTGGAAGTGTAGGATATGCTAAAGAAAAAGCAGCTACAGGTTTTGGTGTTCAGCTCCTCGTGAATTTAATTGAAAATTATCACTAAAAATTAGTTTTTTACAAAAAAACTCTGTATAATTGATTAGTGGATTTTCAAAAACTCACGATATTGCATTTTTTACTATTAATAAAATAATAAATAAATGCTTTTATTTTTGAAAATCCACTAAATCTTAAAAAACATTATATGGAGAAGAAAACCATTGTGTGTATTTCGTGCTATTACAAAGGCTACGATTTTATGGACGAAATGAAGAAGCTCGGCAATAAAATCATCCTGGTAACCTCCGAAAACCTCAAAGAAAAAAACTGGCCCTGGCATGCTATTGATGAGGCATTTTACATGCTGGAACTAAAGCCGTCTGTATGGAATCTGGAACATTTAATTCAGGGATTTTCCCACCTGATGAAAACCAGAAAAGTAGATGCTGTAGTGGCTTTGGATGATTATGACGTAGAAAAAGCTGCATTAATCAGGGAGACATTCCGTATTCCAGGGATGGGACAGACTACCCACCGCTATTTCAGAGATAAACTGGCGATGCGCCAAAAAGCAAAAGATTCCGGGATCAGTGTTCCTGAATTCACCGCTGTATTCAATGATCATGAAGTAGATGAATTTACAGACCGTATTCCTGCACCATGGGTACTGAAACCCAGATCCGAAGCATCCGCATCCGGAATCAAGAAAATAAGCTCCAAAGAACAGCTTCTTGAAGCACTGGAAACTCTGGGAGAGGAACGCCATCTTTTCTTACTGGAAAGCTTTAAACCTGGAGACGTTTACCATGTAGACAGCCTTACTTTTAATAAAAAAATTGTTTTTACTTCTGCTTCAAAATACCTAGCTCCTCCTATGCAGGTATCTCATGAAGGCGGAGTATTCCGCTCCAAAACTTTAGGAAGATATTCTGAAGATTTTAAAGCACTTGAAGAAATAAATGCTAAAGTACTGTCCAATTTCGGACTGATCAACGGAGCAACCCATACAGAATTTATCCGTGGAAAAGAAGACGGAAAATGGTATTTCCTGGAAACTTCATCAAGGGTTGGCGGTGCTCATATTCCGGACCTGGTTGAAGCATCGAGTGGCATTAATATTTGGAGAGAATGGGCAAAAATTGAAGATGCTCTTCTGAGAGGTCATGATTACAGTGTTTCTCCTCCTACAGGCTATTATTCAGGCTTAATTGTGGCACTCATTAAAGATAAAGAACCGAATTACAGCAGTTTTGAATGCGAAGAAGTTGTCAAATTTCTTCCCATAGACTATCATGTCGGAATTGTATATAAATCCGGAGATGCCTCCGTTGTACAGGACAGACTGGATTCTGCTGCTGAAATGATTCATGCAGATATGCTGAACATCCTGCCTCCGAAAAGCAATAAATTGAGTTCTTAATAATGAAGCTTGACATTGATATTCAAAATGTTATTGAATTCATAATATACAATCTGCTCCAGGATTCCCTACTAAAATGTAATTTAGAAAAGATAAAACCAAATAAGGAAAAATGCCTCACATAGAACATACAGAGTATTATTCAAATATATTGGGAACAAGCCTCAAAGTAGAAGTGACCGGACATTACGGCCATCCTGTCATCATGTTTCCAACTTCCCAGGGACAGTATACCCAGAATCATGATTTTCATCTCAACGGAAGTATCAACTGGTTTATAGAACAGGGAAAAGTAAAGCTTTACAATGTACAGACCATCGACAGCTGGAGTTTTTATGATGACAACATATCTCCTCAGCAAAGAATAAGAAACTACGAAAGATATGTACAGTTTCTGATCAAAGAATTTGTTCCTTATATTCAAAAGCTTCACAAGACCCATCGTGTGGCTGTAGCAGGCGCTAGTTTCGGAGGATATCATGCTGCTAATTTTGCTTTCAGATTTCCGGATGTGGTTTCTCACCTGTTCTGTCTTTCAGGAGCATTCAGCATAAGGAATTTTATGGATGGTTATTCTGATGAGCTGGTATACTTCAACTGCCCGAGGGAATTTGTAAGAAATGATGAAGCCTGGAAATACAAACATATGCATATTGTGCTCGGCACTTCTGATCAGGATATCTGCAAAGATAAAAATGTTGAAATGGCTGAAATCCTCAGGATAAAAGGCATTGACTTCTGGTATGATGAAAGAAAATGGATTGGCCACGACTGGCCGTTATGGAGAATGGTTTTCCCTACTTTCATAGGAGCTTTTTTCTCTTAAAATAATAAAAAGACAAATAGAAAAAATATACACCCACCTTAAAAACAAAAATTATGACAAAAAAAGTAGGAATTCTTTTCGGTATGGAAGACACTTTTCCCTGGGCATTTATAGAAAAAGTAAATGAACTGGGAGGTGGAGATATCATTGCTGAACCCGTTACTATTGATAAATTAGAACAGGGAGCAGATTATGGTTATGCAGTGATTATCGACAGAATTTCGCAGGACGTTCCCTTTTACAGAGCTTATTTAAAAAATGCCGCACTTAACGGCACTTATGTTATCAACAATCCATTCTGGTGGAGTGCTGATGAGAAATTTTTCAACAATGCACTGATGTCAAAACTGGGAATTCCACTTCCTAAAACAGTTCTGCTTCCATCGCACGAAAGACCGGACAATACTTCAGAAACTTCATTCAGAAACCTGAAATTCCCTCATGACTGGGAATATATCTTCAATTATGTAGGGTTTCCGGCATACATGAAACCTCACGACGGTGGCGGCTGGAAAAACGTATACAGAGTAGAAAATCCGGATGATCTCTGGAACAAATTGGGAGAAACGGAACAGCTGGTGATGATGGTACAGGAGGAAATTATCTTTGATGATTATTACAGAGTGTACTGTCTGGGCCAAAAATATGTCCACATTATGCCTTATGAGCCAAGAAATGCACCTCATTTAAGATATGCCACCACCCATCAGACACAAGGTGCAGAGCTTGAAAAATTATTGAAAACCATTCATGATTATACCATTAAAATGAATAAAGCGTTAGGATATGATTTCAATACGGTAGAATTTGCGGTAAGAGATGGTATTCCTTATGCTATCGACTTCTGTAATCCCGCTCCTGATGCAGATCGCAATTCTGTAGGAGAAGAAAACTTTGCTTGGATTATAGAACACGCTGCCAAACTGGCTATTGAAAAAGCTAAAGAATATGTTCCGGGGAAACCGAATATTGCCTGGGGAACATTCGTGAAGGATTCCATTAAATAACATTGAAAAAGAATTAAAAAACACAAAAATACATGCATCATCAGTTTACTATTGGAATTGAAGAAGAATATCAGATCATCGATGTTGAAAGCAGAGATCTGGTTTCTCACGTTTCAAAAATCATTGAAGGCGGCAAAGCAGTTTTAAGTGAAAATTTAAAGCACGAAATGCACGAATCCATGATTGAAATGGAAACGGGAATCTGTCAGAATATACAGGAAGCCAGAGCAGAATTAACGAATTTAAGGCGTCACCTTATCAATATCGCCCATGAGCAGGGACTTCGTGTTTCCGGAGGTGGTACTCACCCTTTTTCGCATTGGTCAGACAACAATATCACTCAGGGAGAAAGATACATTAAAATCGTAGATGATATGGGAGATGTGGCCCGTGAAAATCTTATTTTCGGACTGCATGTTCATATTGGAATTCCCAATCGTGAAGAAGGTGTAAGAATTCAGAATGTGATGAGGTATTTCCTTCCTCACGTGTATGCCCTTTCTACCAATTCGCCTTTCTGGATTGGAAGGTATACAGGTTTTAAATCCTACAGACAGGAAATCTTCGTAAAATTCCCAAGAACCGGTATTCCGAGTTATTTCAACTCTCTGGCAGAGTTCGACAGCTATGTAGATCTTCTGGTAAAAACAGGAACTATCGACAATGCCAAGAAAATCTGGTGGGATCTACGAGTACATCCGTTCTACCCTACAATTGAATTCAGAATCTGTGATATGCCGTTGAGAATTGATGAAACGGTATGTCTTGCAGCGATTATGCAGAGTTTAGTGGCTAAAATTTATAAACTTCATCAGCAAAATCTGAGTTTCAGAAGCTACAGAAGATTATTATTGAACGAAAATAAATGGCGCGCCTCCAAAAGCGGTATCGAAGCCCATCTCATCGATTTTGGAAAAGAAGAATCTGTTCCTTATCCTCATTTGTTGAAAGAACTTCTAGAGTTTATTGATGATGTGGTAGATGATTTGGGGTGCCGTCATGAAGTGGAATACGCATGGAAAATTCTTGAAAACGGAACGGGTGCAGACCGACAGCTTCAGATCTTTAAGGAAACAGGCGATCTGACGAAAGTAGTTGATTATATGATCTCTGAAACCGAATATGGCATCACCCATGGTGAACCTGCTTCATAATATTTTGGTAACTTTGCAAAAAATATGATGTAATGAAAGATATTCGAATTGCTCTGCTGGACATGAACAACAATCATGTGAACCAGGGTTTTAGAAACATTAAAGAAATTTCTGAAACATTTCAGCAGAACTCTGAAGAAAATGTGGTGATCAAGACATTTGACGTGAGGTTTAAAGATGAAATGCCGGAGATCGGAGATTTTGATATCTTCATCTCTTCCGGTGGTCCGGGAAACCCACATCGTGAAGGTTTTGCATGGGAAGACCGATTTGCAAATTTTTTAGACTCTGTTTTTGAACATAATCAACACCATGAAGAAAAAAAATACCTTTTCCTGATCTGTCATTCATTCCAGCTGGCAAGTATTCACTGGAATCTGGGAAATATCTGCAAAAGAAAGTCTTACTCTTTCGGAGTAATGCCTGTTCATAAAACAGAGGAAGGTAAAGAAGAATTCTTGTTCAAAAATCTTCAGGATCCTTTTTATGCGGTAGATTCGAGAGCCTACCAGTTTATTGAACCGGATCATGCTCGTTTCGAAGAACTGGGAATGACTGTTATGGCGATTGAAAAATTCCGTCCTCATATCAATCTTGAAAGAGCGGTAATGGCCGTTCGCTTTTCGGAGGAAATATTCGGAACACAGTTTCACCCGGAAGCCAATCCTGAATCGCTGATCGAAAACCTAAAGGATGAAAAGAACAAAGAAGCCATGATTGAAAGCTTCGGAATGGAAAAATATCTTGAAACGATCGATAGAATAGACGATGAAGATAAAATCATTCTGACCAGACATCAGATTCTTCCGAGGTTCCTTCAATTTGCAAAAAAAAACATTTTGAAAGAGGCAGAGACTTTGGTTTAGAAGGTTGGAGGCTGGAAGAAGGATGCCGGAAGTTATTATGAGTTGGGACTACTAGATATCCTTTTATTCATGAACTGATCTTGTAAATATTTTCATGTTTATAAGAACTTCCCTCTTCCAGCTACCTATAACAATCGGGCAGAAACGTCCGATTTTTTAACATCACAAAAGAAAAAAAATATGATCCCAAAATACAGAAAACAGTACAATCAGGAGTTTTCGGATGAAAAATACAGTCAACTCAAAAGTATATTGGCAGAAAAAGGAGGAACAAAACCTACGTTCAGAGTTTCGGAAAGTCCTATTTTTTTGACCAAAGAATTTGAGGCTAAACTTATAGATGCCAGCGAAAGTATTATCAGCCAGATAAAGGCAATGCCGGCAGAGCTTCTTCAAAAAGCGATTCCTGAAAACTGTAGAGTTCCCAATGATACCCATCAGCCTCACTTTTTCACCATAGATTTTGGAGTCTGCAAAAGTGAAAACGGAGCAATAGAACCTCAGCTGATAGAGCTGCAGGCTTTTCCTTCTTTGTATGCTTTCCAGAAAGTATATGAGGAAACGTATTGTGAAGTCTACCCTTTTCTTTCAGAGATCAGAAATCCTATGCCCCATGAAACTTTTAAAAACTATTTAAAAGAACTGATTGTAGGAGATGAAAATCCTGAAAATGTCATCTTACTCGAAATTTTTCCCGAAAGACAGAAAACAGCTATTGATTTTGCTCTGACAGAAAAATTAATTGGCATTAAAACCGTATGTCTGACGAAAGTAAAGAAAGAAGGACGAAAGCTCTATTATGAAAATAATGGGAAGCTAACCGAAATCAAAAGGATCTACAACCGTGTGATATTTGACGAACTGGATAATATTCCTGATCTTACTACAGAATTTGATTTCCGTGAAGAAGTGGATGTCAAATGGATCACTCACCCGAATTGGTTCTTTAAAATCTCAAAATTCCTTTTGCCTTTACTGAAGCATGAGTTTGTTCCAAAGAGTTATTTCCTGCATGAATTTCCGGAAACTGAAAATCTGGATGACTTTGTATTGAAACCTTTATTTTCATTTGCGGGAAGTGGCGTTAATTTAAATCCTACAAAGGAAATCACAGAGGCTATTCAGGATAAAGAAAACTATATTTTGCAGAGAAAAGTGTACTATGAACCTATTTTTGAAGATATCAACGGAGATTTTTCAAAAGCAGAGATCCGTTTGTTGTATATTTGGCGGGAAAATGACGAACGTCCTATCCTACTGGAAAATCTTGGAAGAATGACAAAAGCCGCCATGGTAAATGTAGATTTCAATAAAAAAGATGCCATCTGGATCGGTAGTTCGAATGCTTTTTTCGGATAAAAAACTGATAAAACTAATACTCCATGGAAGAAAAGCCAACCGCTTTTGCAGAATTTGAAAACCACACTTTAACACGAAGAAGAAACTTATTACCCACCTGGATTAAAGTTTTCTTATGGATCTTTTTAATCGCAGGTGCACTAGCCACTATTTTTTTGATGGCAGGCTCACTGATGACTCATGTCTCTTTATCTTTATATGGGATGGATGCCAACCATCCTTATTCAATGACCGGACTTTTAATCTGTGTCTTGTTTTTATTTAAAGGGATTGTGGCCTACGGACTTTGGTTTGAACAAGATTGGGCTCCACAGGCAGCAATCATTGATGCAATAATAGGAATTGCTATTTGTCTTGTGATGATGGCCATTATTCCGTTTGTGTACCCAACAATTAGCTTTACACTCCGATTAGAACTTATTCCTTTGTATTTTTATCTTAAAAAAATGCAGAGTATAAAGACAACCTGGGAAAACTTATAGAAACAAACCTCCGATATTTTGGAGGTTTTATTTTTTATTCCTGAAGGCCTCTCCAATCATAAAAAATCCCCCTACAAAGGAGGATAAAAAATTGACATGTATGCTGTGTTTTCACAAACATTGTAAATATACGGATATAGTGTAGGCATACACTACGGGAAACCGTAATGAGCGTCAATTTTTATTCTGTAGTTTCACAAATATTTAATAATACGACTATATATGTCGTATATATAATATACTTTCACTTAAACTAATAGTTAAAATTTATATGATGATAGACCTACCCATTGATTATAATAGTATCTTAGATACAATTGTTGAAAATGTACAAACAATACCATTTAGAAAAAGATATTGGCTTATACGAACTAACTCAGGAACATTTTATGATACTTTTAAAGAAAATAATTTTGTTGGCCTCGATCATTCACAAATAAGTTTGAGAGATCTTTCGAGGTTACGTGCTCGTTTTCACGATGACTTTTTATTTTTATCTGCAATTAAAGAAAGCGTTGCTGATTTTTATACTCCTGATCTAGAAACAGGAGAAAGAACTAAAAATGATAGATCAATTTCACTAATTGCAAATCAGATTTTCAAATTTTATACACAAGTTAAAAAAGGTGATCTTGTAATAATACCATCTTATAGTAGTTCAAAGGTAGCTTTTGGTATTGTTAAAGAAACTTATATAGCAGAGTTTAGTGAAGAGGAACTTGATAGAATTGATGTTGCAGAACAATTTCTAAACAAACGTGTAGAATGGATTGAGGATTTTGACAGGGTTTCATTAGATCCAAATATCTATAAAATGTTTACTGCCCATCAGGCAATAACGGAAGTAGGAAAATATGCAGATGTTATTGAACGAACTCTACAAGATTTTTTTGTTTTAGAGAATGAAGCACACTTAATAATTAATGTACAAAAAGAAGATGGAATAAATGCACGTAGTTTGTTTGGTTTGGGTTATAATTTTTTAGAGATATTAGAGGACGTTATTTATGCTTTAGATATTAAAAATGTATCATCAAATGATTTCGAAGTAGAAGTTAACATTAATAGCCCTGGAAAAATTGATTTAAAATCTAGAATTAAGAAAGGTACTGTTTTGGCATTTCTTACATTAGCAGTTTTCGGGGGCGGATATGAAAGTAAAGGCTATACTTTAAAATCTGATGGTCTACCTGGGCTAATTAAAGCAATTACAGAAGCCATAAATGAATATAAAGATCGAGAACAAGACAGAGCGATGCAGAAAGCGATTTTTGATCAATATAAAGACAAACTTAATGTTAAAGAAGTTGATGATATGTTAAAAATAATGAAACAAGTCGATGACAATCAAGACAAACCAAAATAATTTGTAAATTTGTAAAATAAATAATTCAATGTCAACAGTATTTAATTTAATCTCAGTCGCAAGTGCATTCATTTTTGGTGTAGGGCTTTTGTATTGGATAATGGATGCTACTATAGGCAAATTGAAATTTTTACATTCCGAAAAGGAATGGAATGGAATGCAATATAAAGATCTAGTCTTTATATTATTTTCTGCAGTACTTTTACTTAGTATTTTTGATTTTTATAAACCTTATTAAATTATACCACCCCACTACAAAGTGGGTTTTTTCATATCCATATTTTACCAAAATGGACCAGCCGATTTTCTTCGTATCTTTGTAGTATACAAAATAGAAATAATGAATAATCTTTTTAAAAATAGATCTAATGATATGAATGCTGTAAATGAATGGCTTCAATTAAAAATGAACTCTCAATTCAACGAAGAAATAGACCTTACAAATTCTTATACTATTGATGTTGATGGATCAGGACTCGTATTACCAACACACAAGGGATCTTCTTTAAATGACGGACAAAAATCTTATTTAGAAACTTTTTGTAGAGCGGTAAATGAATTGACTTTAGAGCAAGTAAAAGAGCAAATTAATTCTTTTCAATAACAAATATCCCCACCTAACAGTGGGGAATTTTTATTTAAAAACGATCTTGCAGTACTTCATCTTATGATAAACCAGAATACTCTGTCTTAGCATCAAAACTAGGACAAGCTTTATAGACATTGGGAAAATCTCTATGTCCTTGAATTTTAGCTTTAGGAAATGTTGATTTTAATTCTCTTAACAGCTTTACAATAGATTTTTTTTGCTCTTCCGTTCTTGTATCTTCTGGATTTCCGCTTTTATCAATACCGCCAATATATGATATATTGATAATTTGAGAATTCCATCCTGCAACTCCATTGGATACCTGATCGATGGGCAAAGTGTTCACTGTTTTTCCATCAGCTTTTATCATATAATGATACCCTGGATTTTTCCATTTCAGGTTTTCCCTCCAATACCTTTTAATGCTCTCTATTTTAACATCTGGTTGTGTTGCTGTACAATGTATAACGATGTAATTGATTGTTCTCATGGATTTAATTTTATTTATTGTTGAGCAAAATTAAACCTGTAACTCCCAAAATAGTGAAGGAAAAACACCCTATTTTAAATTGACAGGCAGAACTATATATATTCCTGCCTGAAAACCTGGAAAACCTGATAAAAACTATTTAGAAAAGAGTATATCTCCGGAAGAAGTTTATAAACTCTGGGCGAAAATGTTTAAACTTGAAATATAAGAACAAAAAATCCCTCTTAGCGAGGGATCGTTTTTTATAAATCAGGACATGCCATTTCATTATCATGCGGAATGCATACCTTATCATTCCATGGCACCGGGCAATCATGCCAGCCCGGAGGACATCCTCCTTTTCCGTTGATACTTCTTAATTTCTCCTTAGAGATTTTCTTTAAATTTTTCATGGTTTTGATTTTAGTTTAGAAGTCAAATATAAAAACTATTCTCCAATTAGAGATTTAACATAAAAAATTAATTGTTACGGGTTTCCGTAAACAAAGAAGGTTTAAAAATAATGATTGAATACACCCAATAAAAAATCCTCCCAAAAAAAGGAGGACATTAAAAAAACTTGACTTGTACTTTTAGTTTATACAAACGCTGTAAATATACGGAGAGGTTGTTGGTATACTCTACGGGAAACCGTAAGGATTAACTTTTAATTGTTTGTACAACAGTCATCACAGATATATCATCTGTTTTTAATCAAACAAACTTCAATCTGCTACAACACAATAGATATAAAAATTGCAATACGTTTTTTGTTCCGTATTGCAATTTTAATAAGTTTTATAAAGAGGTATTACACGTTTTTATCGTCTTCCAGCAATTCCTTGGCCTGATATTCCTGAACCAGATCAATGGCATTGGAAATAACATCACTTAAAGCAGTAATAAACGTTCCTTCTTCTGCCATTCCTATTGCATGTTTCAAGGCTTCAATCTCTTTAGGAATGATCTCATAACTAACGTCTCTGCCTGCAGAATTAATCCCGTCAATAATCAATCCGTTGATTTCCTCTTCCGTTCTTCCGCGAAGATGTTTCTCATTTCGGATGATAATATAATCGAACATTCTTCCGGCAATTTTTCCGCATTCTCTGATATCATTATCTCTTCGGTCTCCGACACCGGAAATAATACCGATTTTCTTCGTAGACTCTACGTTTTTCAGATAATCTTCAATGGCTTCGTATCCAGAAGGATTATGGGCAAAGTCAATCAGCACCTTAAAGTTTTTGAATTTAAAAACATTCAGTCTTCCAGGAGTAAGCTGAGCACTCGGAATAAACGTTCTCAAAGAGTTAGAAATATCCTCAATCCCGAATCCATAAAGATAACTTGCCAAACTGGCTGCCAATACGTTTTCAATCATAAACCTGGCCTTTCCTTCCATCGTAATCGGAAAGTCTTTGGCTTTTCCTATTCTGATTTTCCAGTCTCCTTTTTTGATGGTTACAAAACCTTCTTCGTACACGCAGGTAATTTTTCCTTCTTTGGCAAATTTTACAATATGAGGGTTGTTTTCATCCATACTGAAAATAGCCACATTAGAATCGAGATCACTCACAATCTTCATGGAATATTCGTTGTCGGCATTCAAAACACTCCAGCCACTCTTTTTCACGCTATCCAGTACAACACGCTTTACTTTGGTAAGATCTTTCAAACTGTGAATATCATTCATCCCCAGATGATCTTCTTCAATATTGGTCAAAACTCCGATATCGCATTGAGAAAAACCAAGACCGGAACGTAAAATTCCGCCTCTGGCTGTTTCCAGAACGGCAAACTCTACCGTAGGATCTTTTAAGATAAATTCTGCAGAAAGCGGCCCTGTAGTATCTCCTTTTGACAGCATGGTATTTTGAATGTAAATTCCATCCGAAGTGGTAAACCCTACCCGGTACCCATTGCTTTTTACTATATGGGAAATAAGTCTGGTCGTTGTTGTTTTTCCATTGGTTCCTGTTACCGCAATAATTGGAATAGTAAAAGGTTTCCCCTGAGGATAAAGCATATCAACCACTGGCGCAGCAACGTTTCTTGGCAGTCCTTCACTTGGTGCAAGATGCATTCTGAAACCAGGTGCTGCATTCACTTCAATAATAGCTCCGCCACTTTCTTTTAAAGGCTGGGTAAGGTTTTCTGCCATCACATCAATTCCGCAGACATCCAAACCGATAATTTTGGAAATCCTTTCAGCCATCGTGATATTTTCCGGATGCACCATATCTGTTACATCAATGGAAGTTCCTCCGGTTGAAAGATTAGCCGTTGATTTCAGATAAACCACTTCTCCTCTTTGAGGAATAGTCTCCAGCGTGTACTGAAGCTTATCAAGCAGTTCTAAAGTGTCTTTATCAACTTCAATTTCAGTAAGGACATTTTCATGGCCATAGCCTCTTCTTGGATCTTTATTTTCTTTTTCAATCAGCTGCTGAAGATTCAGTTCTCCATCACCCACCACATGGGCAGGAACTCTTCTGGCTGCAGCTACCATTTTATTATTGATCACCAGTATACGGAAGTCGTAGCCAGTAATATATTTCTCAACAATTACTTTTCTTGAATATTTCTGAGCATGTTCAAGACCTATCTTAGCAGCATCCCAATCATTGACATTAATGGATGATCCTTTTCCATGGTTTCCATCCAAAGGTTTTAAAACAATCGGATACCCAATTTTTCTGATGACTGCGGTTAAATCTTCTTCATCTACTACCAAGTCTCCAATAGGTACGGGAATAGCTGCATCATGAAGCATTCTTTTGGTCAATTCTTTATTACAGGCAATATCTACCGCAATAGAACTTGTTTTTCCGGTAATGGTGGCTTGAAATCTTTGCTGATTCACTCCATAACCAAGCTGTACCAATGAGTTCGTTCCCAATCTGATCCACGGGATTCTTCTGGAAGCAGCTTCTTCCACAATACTTCCGGTAGAAGGACCCAAACGGACACGCTCCCTGATTTCTTTTAATCGGTGAATACATGCATTCAAATCATAGTCTTTGCTTTCAATCAATGCTTCTGCAATCTTTACAGACTCTTCTGCAGCATAAATTCCGGCATTTTCTTCAATATAATTAAATACCACATTATATACTCCCGGAGTTTTTGTTTCACGGGTTCTTCCAAACCCTACATCCATTCCTGCCAGGGTCTGTATTTCCAAAGCAATATGCTCAATGACATGTCCCATCCATGTTCCCGTTTCCACTCTATGGAAAAAGCCTCCTTCCACTCCTTCCGAGCATCGGTGCGTAATCAATGATGGGATTAATTTTTCAATCCTTTCCCGGAATCCTTCGATTTTATTGGTAGGATAATTCTCCATTTCTTCTAAGTCCAACCTCATCTGTATCAGCTTCTTTCTTCTGATGCTCCAGATGTTAGGACCTCTTAGTGCCTGAATCTTTTCGATTTTCATAGTCTATTGGCATTTTAACAGTTAACAATAACTCCTTTCAAAACCAAAGATAATGTAAAACCCTAAACGAAACTATACCACATTTAAAGATTCGTTAAAAAAAATTAATTTTAATTAACATTCCTAAAACATTAAAAATCAACTAAAGATGGCACGAATTTCGCCAAAGAATGTTAATTATTTTTTAATTTTGTACCATGACGAAACCTGTTGGAAAATTAATAGTTATTGGAGGCGCTGTAAACAAAGGAAGTTTTGCTGAAACCGATTATGATCAGAATATCGAAAAGAATCTTAATTTTTTTGAACGTGGGATCTTAAGAAAGATCATTAACGAATCAAAACTGAAAGAAAATTCTGTGATTGAAATCGTTACCACTGCATCTCAAATTCCCCAGATCGTAGGTTCTGAATATAAAAAAGCATTTGAATTTCTTGGGGCTAAAAATGTAAATGTTCTTGACATCCATAATCGTGAGGAAGCCAATTCTGACGCCATGGTAGCCAGAGCAAATGCTGCTGATGTCATGATGTTCACCGGAGGAGATCAGCTGAGACTGACTTCTATTCTTGGAGGCACAAGATTTCATGATACCGTTTTATTAAAATATCAGGAGCAGGATTTTATTTATTCCGGAACTTCTGCGGGAGCTGCTGCAGCTTCTGAAAATATGATCTACCAGGGAAGCAGTTCTGAAGCTCTATTAAAAGGAGAAATTAAAACCACTCAGGGATTAGGTCTGATTGATAATGTTATTATTGATACGCATTTTGTACAGCGAGGAAGAATCGGACGTCTTTTCCAGGCAGTAGTCAACAATCCAAGAACTCTGGGAATCGGTCTGGGTGAAGATACAGGTCTTTTCATTCATAACGATGTCATGACTGCTGTGGGCTCAGGTCTTGTGATCTTAGTTGACGGAAGATTTATCAAAGATACCAACCTTACCAATATCAACCTTGGAGAACCTATTTCTATTGATAATTTAACGGTACACGTCATGTCGATGAATGATCATTATGACCTTATAACAAAGACATTAACAATTGAAAACTCTCAGTTTAATCCGATACCACAGGATAAGTAGCTGACTATAATCAAAAAATATTAAAAGCGGATAAACTTTTTGCAATGATTATTTTTTGACCATACAATTCATAATATTGTAAACACTTAAGTTTTGTTTAGTTAAGCTTCATGTATAATAAGTACACTTAAGTATTCTGAAAATCTTTGATTTTCATCTTATGTGAACTTCTATCCGGAAACATTTTAAACTTACTGAAGTGGGCTAAAGTGTTTTAACATGAAACAACTTCATTATTAGTATAAAATGGAACTTCGGTTTCATTTTTTTTTAAAGTTTAAGGTTGAATGTTTAATTAGAATTTATAAATTAACTTCGTAAAAGAATATCATTTATCAATCATCATCTATAATTTTATGAAAATAATTATCCATGGCGGTTTTTTCTCTGAAAGCGGTGTAATGTCGATGAATGATCATTATGACCTTATAACAAAGACATTAACAATTGAAAACTCTCAGTTTAATCCGATACCACA
>NZ_JAMZGF010000037.1 GCF_024158915.1 Chryseobacterium sp. S0630
TCAGGCCACCAATCAGAATTCTGGGTTCCTCCTCCTGCTACACTCTTTTTCATTGTTCCGTTATGAAACGGGCATTTACTGATGTCATTCAAATCTTTTTCCATTGTCGTTTATTTTATTTTTTATGTTGATTAATACAGTTTCAATTCTCTGTTGTAAGAACATGACAAACCTACAACGTTTAATCGATAAATACAATCTATTAATTTTTATTTCAACGATAGTTAAAAACTATAAATAAATATTTTTAACAGCTTTAAAGCTAAGACATAATTGAGGTATTAAGTTAGTCATTTTTCAGATCAACTTAAATAAAAACAGGTATATACAACGCAATTTAGAATTACTCAACGTAAGAATTTTAAAGAAGAAAGAAAGTTGGAGGCTGGAAGAAGGAAGTTGAGCAGCATCATGAAAAACAACCTGATGATTTCTGAAAAAACACGCTATTTCAACAATTTCTAAAAGCTCTTCTCTCTTCCCTCTCCCAGCTTCCAGCTTTATCCCACTAAAAATAAATTAACTACCTTTATATAGATCAAACATGAACATCTGCTATGAAAAAAATAATTGTTGTAGTTCTCGTTGCCTTTATCATCATCCAGTTTTTCCCCATTGATAAAACAAATCCACCGCTTACTCCGGGAATGGATTTTCTGAAGATTAAAAATACTCCGGAAAAAATTTCCCGTACCCTCAGAACGTCCTGCTATGACTGCCACTCAAATGAAACCAAATATCCATGGTATAGCAGTATTTCCCCAACTTCATGGTGGGTAAAAAATCACATTGATGAAGGAAGAAAACATCTTAATTTTTCTACCTTTGCAGTATATGAGCCTAAAAGACAGCTTCATAAACTGGATGAATGTATAGAAATGGTTGAGAAGAAAGAAATGCCGCTCGAGTCTTATTATTTAGGGCATCAGGATGCTAAACTGTCTGATGAACAGCGTGCAGATCTTGTTCAATATTTCAAAAAAGTAAAAGAAGATACTGAGAGAGGAATCATGTTTAATAAATAAGGTCATGGAAAACTGGGAAAATAAACATATTGTATTTTTTGACGGAGATTGCGGTGTATGCAATTTCTGGGTGCAATGGATTTTGGAGAGAGATAAAAAAGACCAATTCATGTTTGCTTCTCTTCAATCTGATTTCGGACAGCAGTTTTTATCCGAAAGAGGACTTGAAACCAATGTCTTCAATACGATGTATCTTTGGAAACCCGGACGGTATTATCAGATCAAATCAAGAGCCGTACTGGAAATCGCTAATTTACTGGGAGGAGTTTATAAACTTTCCTTTGTTGGGAAAATCCTGCCTGCCTCTTTAAGTGATAAAGTGTATGATGTTATTTCCAGAAACAGAATGAAACTGGCCAATCAAAAATGTTATTTACCAGATCAGCATCAGAAGAAAAAATTTATTCAGGTATAATCTTTCCTTAGTATTACATTTAATCTTGTATAAAGAATCTGTTTAAACCTTTTATTTTTGAAATAGTAAGATAAGATGAGTTTCGCTTTAAGCTTAACAATCAGAATGATTCATCTTAATTACACTTTATTTCTTAAACCTTTCTTAATGGTTTTAATTATATTCAAAAATATCATTCCGTAAGAAACTCATACAATTTGACATTGAAAATAATGGATTGTATGGATTCCTACGGAATGACAAATAAGACGTATAGTTGTTCTTGTTTAATGTTTAATGTTTAATGTTTAATGTTTAATGTTTAATGTTTAATGTTTAATGGAAATTAAACTGAATAACAACTTCATAATTTATAATTTATAATTCATCATTTATTATTGCTCATTACCGATTGCTCATTACTTATAAATTAGGCGACCACACAGAATAAGAATTCGGCGGACACTGGATTTTCACCCATTTATCTCCCTGAGTTGTTGGATACCAACTTGAATTTCCTGTGAAATCTTTGATCTGCTGACTGCTCCAATTTGTTTCTATCCATCTTTCCTGCCAGCTTGAAGACGTATTGATATAAACAACAAGCCCTGGATTACCGTTATAGCCGTTACGTCTTGCAATATATTCATCGTTATCAGTATACAGAATGGAAGTTGTTCCGGTGGCTTTATTATTATGAATCCAGATCAGGTTATTCAGTCTTTCTTTATTTAACCATTCTTCATAATCTCTGTAGAAAATAGTCGGATAACCTTCATGGGTTAAGATATAGGCATATGCCGGCATTTTATTGTAAATAATATCGGTATCATGATTGGCAACAAAAGTCACTGCTTTGTAGGGATTTCTTTTCCACATCATATCATCATTCAGAACATTTAAGTTTCCGTTGTCAAAGGCTTCATCCATTTTATAATAGGCAGCAAAGTCAAATACGGAACTGTTCGCATTATTTGCCCACCACTCTAATGTATTGACGTTGGAATCCCATAATTCTCCAACTGAAAATCCTCCTACTTTTGAATTCCAGGTATTGACCACCCATGGCCCGAATCCTTTAACGTAATCGAATCTCCAGCCATCAAATTTCATCACGTTTTTATAATATTTTGCCACGGAATCATCTCTGCCCCAAAGCCAGTCCTGCACATGAGGATTAGCGTGACATAAATCCGGAAAGCCGCCAAAAGCCCCTTCATCATTATTCCCGTAAGAATTTTTATAAAAGTCATTGTAATTTCTCTGGAATTTTCCGGATGCCACTCCTGAAAAGTTAGTCCAGGTATTGGTTCCTGTAAAAGGATTGGCTTCGGATTGTCCTCCACTGTTATGATTGATTACAATGTCTGCATACACCTGCATATTTTCTGCATGTGCTTTGGTAATCAATCCCTCCAGTTCAGCTCTGGATCCGAAACGGGTTTCTGTACTTCCATTTTGATTAAAATCTCCAAAATCATAATAATCGGTAGGGTCATATCCCATAGAATAAGCTCCGTTCTGAGCTTTTGACGCCGGAGGTAACCAAACAGCTCCAATTCCGGCAGTAGACCATGCAGTTAATTTATCTTTAACAGTATTCCACCAGTTACCACCTTCCGGAACATCCCAGTAAAAACCCTGCATCAGAACTCCGCCACCAGGTCCGGCTGTGAATTTACTTTGTGCAGAACCTGAACTGCTTCCTGTACTAAAAGGGCGGCCATCGTGATGGGTCACATTCACTGTTTTGTTGTGAACCTCTTCCTGCCTGGAAGGTTCAGTTGTCAATTCATCACTCGTTCTGCATGAGCTTACTAATGCTAAAGCCAGCAGTGAAAGGAAAAAGTTTGTTTTTTTCATCGCTTTAATTAATTATCAATCTATCAAACAAGATACAATTTTATTAAAAACAAATTCAAATGAATGGGAAATATTTTCATTTTCCACAATAAATCAATAAGAAAGGCATCTAAATTTTTCATTAAAAAATCATAAATTTTTCAGAATCCCGAGACAATTTTTCTTTTAATCCATATATTTGCATACTATGGAATACAATACCCAAAAAACTCAGCTTCATATGCCAGAATATGGCAGAATTATACAACAGTTGGTTGAGCGCTGCAAAGAACTTCCTACCAAAGAGGAAAGGAACGAAATGGCTATGGCAATCATCGATTTTATGGGTCAGAGAAACCCACAACTTCGCGACGAGGAAAATTATAAACATAAACTTTGGGACCATCTTTATATTCTTGCCAATCATGATCTGGATGTAGATTCTCCTTATCCCTTCCCTACGATGGAAGAGCTGGCAGAAAAACCTAAAAGAATGGAATATCCAAAACTTCAAGGTGACTTTAAGTTCTACGGAAAAAGTATTCTTCAATTGATAGAAAAAGCAATCGAACTGGAAACGGGTGATGAAAAAGAAGCCCTTATTGAGGTGATTGCCAACAATATGAAGAAGTCTTATAATGTCTATAATAAAGAACATGTGACGGATGATGTGATTTTCCGCCACCTGAAAGAACTGTCTGAAAACAGGTTGGATCTTACCGGAATAGACTCTCTTGAAAAGAGTAAAATCTATTACACCAGCAATAACAACAACCGAAATAATAACAATAACAACAGGAATAACAACAATAATAAAAACAATAATAACCAGCCTAATAAGAGAAGGCACAATAACAATCATAAAAACAGGAAATAATGAGTGGAACATTTCAAATAAGGGGAGGAAAAAGACTGCAGGGTGAAATAACTCCACAAGGAGCCAAAAATGAGGCTCTACAAATTTTATGTGCGGTTCTTCTGACGGACGAGGAAGTAAGAATCAAAAATATTCCGGATATTCATGATGTGAACAGACTGATTGAAATTCTTGGAGATTTTGGTGTAAAAATTACTAAAAACGGACAGGGAGATTATACTTTCAAGGCAGACCAGGTTAATTTTGATTATATTAAATCTAACGAGTTCAAAAAGGACGGAGCAAAATTACGTGGATCCATTATGCTGATGGGACCAATGCTTGCCCGTTATGGAGAAGCTTATATGCCAACTCCGGGTGGTGACAAAATCGGAAGAAGAAGATTGGACACTCACTTTCAGGGACTTGTTGAATTAGGTGCTGAATTCAATTATGATGAAGAGGAATATTTCTATTCTTTAAAAGCTAAAGAATTAAGAGGAAAATTCATCCTGTTGGAGGAAGCTTCTGTTACCGGAACTGCTAATATTGTAATGGCGGCAGCTCTGGCAAAAGGAAAAACAAGAATCTACAACGCTGCCTGCGAACCTTATCTTCAGCAATTATGCAAAATGCTGAACAGAATGGGTGCTAATATCTCAGGAATCGGATCCAACCTTCTTACGATTGAAGGGGTGGACTACCTTAGAGGAACGGAGCACACGATGCTACCGGATATGGTGGAAATCGGATCATGGATTGGTCTTGCAGCCATGACAAAATCTGAAATCACCATCAAAAATGTAAACTGGAACCAGCTTGGTGTGATCCCGAATACCTTCAGAAAATTAGGAATTGAGCTTGAGCAAAGCGGTGATGATATTTACATTCCTGCTCAGGAGCATTATAAAATCCAGAAATTTATTGACGGTTCTATCCTTACCATTTCGGATGCGCCATGGCCTGGATTTACACCGGATTTATTATCTATTATTTTAGTGGTAGCTACTCAGGCAAAAGGAAGTATCCTTGTTCATCAGAAAATGTTTGAGTCCAGATTATTCTTTGTGGATAAGTTAATCGATATGGGAGCTCAGATCATTTTATGTGATCCGCACAGAGCTACAGTAATCGGATTAAACCAGGAAGCTCCATTAAGAGGAACAACAATGGTTTCCCCGGATATCAGAGCCGGAAACGCACTACTTATTGCTGCACTTTCTGCTGAAGGAAAATCTATTATCCACAATATCGAGCAAATCGACAGAGGATATGAAAATATTGATGGAAGACTAAGAGCTATTGGTGCTGACATCGAAAGAATCTAAAATTATTTTATTTAATAATAGGAAAGCGTTCAGAATATCTGAGCGCTTTTTTTGTTTTACCATCCCGTCAAAAATTCTTTAAATTTTTGCCACCCCTCCTCTGGAGGGGAATTTTGTCCCGATTAACAATTGACCTTTTTAATGTATTTATCATCTTCTTTTGTAAAAAATAAAAAGTGCCCGGTAAAAAACCGGACACTTTGGTAATTAAAACTATATGAATCTCACTTAAAAATAGGTTCTGCAGGTATATTCTACCGTCGTATTGATAAGTTTATTTTTATTCAGATAGACTTCAAGCTGCTGAAAATCATCTGAATTGACATTAATATATAACTGTACCGAACCGAAACTATATCCGTTCACGTACTCTACATTAGCAGATAACACTCTATGGCAAATTCCAAACTGATTATAGATGGTATTCATTAAATGTTCAAATTTCATTTTGCCATTCAACTCTATTTCCAGTAATAATTCTTTTTTAGGCAGGCTTATTTTATTTTGCAAAACCTGCAGGCCGGGATTAGGTGTAATCATTGCTAAACATTTTTGGGTTAAACATTGTCAGATCATATTGCGTTCTGCATTTAAATCTGTGACAAAAATATAAAAAAATATTAGTCCACCAAATTAGTAGACTAATATTTTTAAAAATTTAACATAAAAAAAAGAAGCCTGTTCAGCTTCTTCCTATATTTTAAAAATTTCCTATTCTTTCCAATTTGTCAGAACCGGCCAGTCCGTTAGGATTGCAACCAGGCTCACCTTCAGGGACTTTGATATTTTTTTTGTTGTAAAACTCCTCCCAGAATGCATTCGTTTTTCCTGTTTTCGGATCAATAAACGTCATGGGTTCCAGTTTGAAAATATTTTCTGCACAGAAAGCTCTTTCCACAAAATCTGAACAGTAATAGGATTGTTCATCCAGAATATAATTGAAATTGTATGGTTTTCCCAACATGGAATTTGCTTTTTTAACGGCTTCAGGAATTGCTTTCTGATATTCCGGTTTTAAACGGTAAACAATCACCTCCTGCCCTTCTTCTTTCTGATCTTTAATAAAATCCTTCAAATCCTGTCTCTGAGAACCGCCTTTAGGAGCAGCATGCAGAACAAACATCCGGTTGCCTTCTTTTTCCAGAATTCCTATGTGATCAAATGAAGCCACCTTTTGTTTTTGAGTAACATTATTGATTGCTCCGGAAAGACCCGATTCTTTTGCTGTTACAAAAAGAAGATCTCCATTTTTGAGTTGTACATTGCTTGGATAAGAGTGATTACACTGGATCAACAAAACCATTAAACAGGACAACCATCCAGTAACCATTATTTCTTTGATTCTTTTGCTAAAAAATGTTTTAAATTCGGACATTCTATTATACTTTTCGGTACCAAAATTACAAAATAGAATTCATTACATTTGTGGGAATATTGATCTATTCCTCACACCAACCCAAACATTCCAAGAATCTTATGCCCCATATTTTATTAGTTGAAGACGACGACAGGCTTTCAAAATTGATTGCAAAGGGATTTCAGGAAGCTGAATTTGAGGTCACTGTGGCATATGACGGAGTTACAGGCCTGAAACTGGCTTTACAGACAAATTTTGATCTGGTAGTGACCGACATTATTCTTCCCAAAAAAGACGGTCTTGAATTTTGCCATGAAATCAAAACTTTAAAACCCAATCTTCCTGTCATTATGCTTACTGCACTGGGAACTACTGATGACAAGCTGGAAGGATTTGATGCCGGAGCAGATGATTATCTCACCAAGCCTTTTGAAATGCGGGAACTGGTAGCAAGGATAAAAGTACTTCTTAAACGTTTTTCACAACAGTTGAAGCAAAAAGTTTTTGTCCTTAAATATGAAGGCATTGAAATGAATCTGGAACAAAAAACTGTGAGCCGTGATCATACCTTGATAAAACTGACTCCGAAAGAGTTTAATCTCTTAAAATTCATGATGGAAAATTCAGAAAGGGTTCTCTCCAGAAGTGAAATTGCTGAAAAAGTATGGGAAACACATTTTGATACGGGCACTAACTTTATTGATGTTTATATCAATTATCTCAGAAAGAAAATAGATAAAGATTTTGAAACCAAACTCATCCACACCAAAGCTGGTATGGGATTTATTCTGAAAAAAGATTACGAATCAGGTACTGTATAGTAAATCAATGAGATAAACTAAAAATATCGGGATGAAAATAAGAACCAGACTTACCCTGCTTTTTACCTTAATCACTGCAATGCTTTTAAGTATTTACAGTATTTCGATCTATTATTCATCCAAAGAAGCCAGAGAAAAATCTTTTTACAGCGAACTTCAGAACGAAGCGATTGCCAAAGCTGATTTATTTTTCCGAAGCTCACTTCCCGAACAGGAAATGCATAAGCTTTATAAAAACAATACCAGAACTCTTAATGAAGTACAGGTTGCCATTTATAATGCCAATAAACAATTGATTTATCATGATGATGCCAAAGTAGATTACGTAAAGGAGACTCCGGAAATGCTTGCTCAGATATTCCAAAAGAAGAAAATCAATTTCTTTCTGAAAGATTTGCAGGTGATCGGAATGGTCTATCATTATGAAGGAAAAACGTATGCGGTAACTGCAGCAGCTTACGATCAATACGGATATGATTATCTCACACATCTTCTTACCATCAGCATTATCTCTTTTTTTATTATCCTGATTTTAATTTATCTGGCAGGAATATTTCTTTCCAAAAAAGCATTGAGTCCGCTGAGTGAAATGGTTATTCAGATTAAAAAAATTACAGCCGGAAAACTTCAATTACGTCTGAAAACAACAAAAGAAAAAGACGAACTGAATGAACTTGCTCAAAATTTCAATGGAATGCTGGAACGGCTTGAAAATTCTTTTGATTCACAAAAACATTTTGTCTCCAATATTTCACATGAACTGAGAACTCCTTTATCCGCCATCATTACTGAATTGGAACTCGCTTCAGAAAAGGATAAAACCAAAGAAGAATACCAGGAAACCATCCAATATGCACTGGAAGATGCCCGAAATATGGTAAAATTGTCGAATAGTTTAATGGATCTTGCCAAAGCAAGCTATGATCCCAATGAGATCAGTTTTTCGGAAGTACGTCTTGATGAGGTTCTTCTGGAATCTTATACCAAAATCACCAAAGAAAATTCAGGATATAAAGTTTCTCTGAACATAGAGGATTCCGTAGAAGAGCATCAGCTTATCATTCAGGGAAATGAGTATCTTCTTCAGGTGGCCTTCAACAATCTTATTGACAATGCCTGCAAATATTCACCTGAACATACTTGCCTCATCCACGTGCAGGCTAATTCAAGAATTCTTGCAATCCTTTTTACCAATACCGGAAACAGCATTAATAAAGAAGATTTACAGCATATTTTCGAACCTTTTTACAGAAGCGAAACATCAAAACACGAAAAAGGTCACGGAATAGGACTATTCCTTACTGAGAAAATTATTCTGCTCCATCACGCAAAAATCAACGTTGTATCAGAAGATAACAAGACTACTTTTACAGTTGAGTTTATGATCGGCTAACGTATCAAAAAAACTTCATTCAAATTTATTTGAATCTTAATGCTTCTTAAAACCTTAATTAACTTAATCGTTTAAAATTTTCATCAATCATGAGAAAGAGATTTCTTATTGAAAACAGTAGTTCCAATACTGGCCACAATCACACAGGCAATAGAAATCCACTGTAAAAAAGATAATTCTTCAGCAAGAAAAACCAATCCGGAAAGCGCTGCAAATGCAGGTTCCAGACTCATCAGAATACTGAAAGTTTTCGCAGGAAGTTTTTTCAAGGCCATCATTTCTAATGAAAAAGGCAAAGCACTCGAAAGAATAGCCACACCAAGTCCTTTCATAAAAATAGTCGGGGTAATATTGAAAACAGCACCATCCCATATCGTAAAAGGAATAATCACAAGACTTGCAAAAATCATCCCCGTAGTAACCGCATCTTTTCCATCCATTATTTTGGAAACTTTTCCACCCATAACGATATAAAGAGCCCAGAAAATTCCTGCAAGAAAGGCAAGTCCAAGTCCTAATAAATCTACATGATCACTTTTCCATGGAACAATCAGCAGAATTCCCACACAAGCCAGTAACGCCCAGATAACATCCAGCATCTTTCGGGACAAAGCTAAAGCAAGAAATAATGGCCCGGCAAATTCCACAGTAACAGCCAGCCCCAGAGGAATTCTTTGAATTGCCATATAGAAAATAAGATTCATCGCAGCCAGTCCTACTCCATAGATTGCACAATATTTCCATTTCTGACGGTCAAATTGTAAAAATTTCGGGCGGTTAATCAACGTAAGCAAAACTGCAGAAAGTACAATTCTTAAAGTAACTGTACCAATAGCTCCGATAGCTGGGAAAAGCTGCTTTGCAATGGAAGCTCCTCCCTGCACACAGATAATCGCTAAAAGCGTAGCTGGTATTGCTAAGTTTGATTTTTTCATTTCTAAAATATATAATTCAAAAGATATTGGAAGGAAGTCTCCGGGATTAAACAAGCCGTTATTTTATAAGACAAATTGTAAAATTCATCATACAAAAAACCAGCCTCCAAATGTATTGAAATTTTATCTCTTACCATGGGTACAGTTTACACATATTAATAGGATATAATAAATAAATATTTCTTACAGAATCTTCAAAAAAACAGAAAGGAATTTTCTCTAATGATTTTCTAATAACATTCTAAAGCTTTTCTAACGGTAAAAAAAAACTGGCAGTTTTACTTTTGCACAGTAAAAAATAAAGCATATGGACTCAGATCCCTACAGTAATTATCAATCTTAAAAGCTTTAGTTGTACTCACTTTTCCCGTACAGCTGAAAAGCTTTATAACAACAGGAAAAGTTATGACTACATTAGAATTTACCCTCCGTCTCCTTACCGCATTTGCCCTTGGTGCCAGCATTGGCTTTGAAAGACAATGGCGTCAGAAAAGTGCAGGTCTTCGCACCAATACTTTAGTATGTCTTGGCTCAGCAGCATTCGTTCTTCTTTCCATCAGGATTGGAGGCGACGCTACAGGCAGAATAGCTTCTTATATCGTAAGCGGAATTGGCTTTTTAGGAGGAGGCGTTATCATGAAAGATGGTCTCACCGTGAGAGGACTCAATACCGCTGCTACCATCTGGTGTTCCGCATCTGTAGGAGCTCTCAGTGCTATGGGATTTCCCGTAGAAGCAGCTATTACCAGCGGATTTATTATTCTCACCCATATGATTCTTCGTCCTCTAGGCGTCAAGCTGGGCAACAATATCAACAGCAGAAACCATTATACAGAATACCTTCTCAGCATCAAATGCAAAAGTGAAGTAGAAAATCACGTCCGTGTACAACTCATGCAGTCTCTGAGCGGAAATGATAAAGTATTGCTGAAATCTCTTACCAGCGATGACAATGGTCTGCCTGAAAACGCCATCATTACAGCAGAAGTTCACGCTTCCACACCACAGGACAGTTTTATGGAAAAAACAGCCAGCCGACTCACAATTGAAGATAAAGTCATCAAAGTAAGCTGGGAAATTATAGGTACCGAAAACGATTTGTAACATTAAAAACAACCTTTGAAGCGATGTTAAAAAAATCTTCAAACAAAAATCTCAATTCTGCAGCTCTTGTAAAATTAAAAGAAGCTGCAGCCGAGAATGAAAAAATGGTGTATGCCCTACTGGAAACCTCAGAAGAAGGACTCAGCGAAAACACCGTAAAAGACCGTCTGAAAATTTATGGTAAGAATGAAATTGCTACCCAAAAAGCTCCCTCATGGATAAAACAGTTTGCTCATTCATTCTTTAATCCATTTAATTATATCCTGGCCTGCATTGCCATTATTTCCTTATTTATTGATGCTATTCTTGTCCCTGCAGGAGAAAAAGATTTCAGCACCAGTATTATTATTTCGGTGATGCTGCTCTTCAGTACGGTTTTAAGATTCATTCAGGAATTCCGAAGCAACAAAGCAGCAGAAGCCTTAAAAAAGATGGTAAAAACAAGCTGTCTCACCAAAAGAAAATTCAATGAAAGCAAAGAAATAGAAATCACAGAAATTGTTCCTGGAGACATTATTATTCTGTCCGCAGGTGATATGGTTCCGGCTGACTGCAGAATTCTTAAAAGCAAAGATCTTTTCATCAGTGAATCTATCCTTACAGGAGAAGCTCTTCCCGTTGAAAAAAATGCACTTCCCATCAAAGATGCCAAAGACCGTAATCCTCTCAGTCTTCAGAATATCTGTTTTATGGGAACCAATGTGGTAAGTGGATCAGCGGCTGTAGTGGTAGCGAACACAGGTATTTTCACTTATTTCGGAAGTATAAGCAGAAGTCTGGCGTCTAAAAGACCTGAGACTGCATTTGATATCGGAGTTAATAAAGTGAGCTATCTGCTGATCAGATTTATGCTGATCATGACTCCGGTTATTTTCCTGATCAACGGATTGGTAAAAGGTGACTGGGTGCAGGCACTGCTATTCGCCATTGCTGTAGCTGTAGGATTGACTCCTGAAATGCTTCCTATGATTGTTACTGCCAATCTTGCCAAAGGTGCAGTCAACATGAGTAAAAAGAAAGTGATCGTTAAAAGGTTGAATGCCATCCAGAATATCGGAGCTATGGATATTTTGTGTACGGATAAAACAGGAACCCTTACGTTGGACAAAATTGTATTGGAAACCCACCTCAATGTTCGTGGTATTGAAGATGATGAAGTATTGAAATGGGGCTACCTCAACAGTTTCCACCAAACTGGTCTCAAAAATTTATTAGATCAGGCTGTTCTTGATCATGCTGAAGTTCACAATCTGATGAAGGCAGATGAATTGTATCAAAAAGTGGATGAGATTCCTTTTGATTTTGAAAGAAGAAGAATGTCTGTCATCCTGAATACATCGAAAGGAAAACATCTTATGATCTGCAAAGGAGCAGTGGAAGAAATGCTTCCTTTATGTCAATATGCCTTAGATCCTGGAGACGATCGCAGTCTGCATGTTGAGAATGACAATAGTGTTCCGTTGGATGATCTTATGAAACAGCAGATTATCAGAATGTCTGAAAAGCTGAATGCCGAAGGACTTCGTGTATTACTAATTGCCATCCGTGAATTTGACGGGGATCATCCATTGAATTATTCTGTTGCTGATGAAAACACCCTTACCCTTACAGGATTCATGGGATTTCTTGATCCGGCAAAACCCTCTGCAGAGCCAAGCATCAAAGCTTTACACAAGCTGGGTGTAGAAGTGAAAGTAGTAACAGGAGATAATGATATTGTTGCTAAAAAAATATGCCATGATGTAGGAATTCCTATCAATACCATTATGCTTGGTGATGAAATGGAACATCTTAGCGATGATGAACTTCGCAAGGATATGGATCTCTATTCTGTTTTTGCTAAGGTAAGCCCGTTACAAAAACAACGTATTGTAAAAATATTAAAATCGAAAGGCCATACCGTTGGTTTTATGGGTGACGGAATTAATGATGCTGCAGCTATAAAAGAAGCAGATGTGGGAATTTCTGTTGATACCGGAGCAGATATTGCCAAAGAAAGTGCAGATATCATTTTGCTGGAAAAAGATCTGATGGTCCTCCGAAGCGGAGTGATCTACGGAAGAAGAACTTTCGGGAATATTGTGAAGTATATAAAAATAACTGCCAGCAGCAACTTCGGAAATATGTTCAGTATGATTGGAGCTAGTGCATTACTTCCGTTTTTGCCCATGCTTCCGCTCCAGATTCTGACTCAGAATTTACTGTATGATGTATCACAATCCTCCATTCCATGGGATACAATGGATAAAGATTTTCTGGAAAAACCAAAAAAATGGGATGCCGGAAGCATCAAAAAGTTCATGTTATATATAGGTCCTTTGAGCTCCATTTTTGATTATGTGACTTTTGCAGTACTGTTTTTTATCTTCAAAGCCAATACACCGGAACAACAAGGTTTGTTTCAGACAGGCTGGTTTGTGGAAGGATTATTATCCCAAACCTTGATTGTTCATATCATCAGAACAAAGAAAATTCCATTTATCCAAAGCTGGGCCGCCACACCGGTAGTTGCTTTAACAAGTTTAATCATGCTGATCGGAATTCTGATTCCCTTCACTCCAATGGCCGTGTATCTCAAAATGCAGTCTTTACCTCTAAGCTATTTCCCCTATTTAATAGGAATTCTTACAGGATATTGTGTTTTAACCCAACTTGTGAAACAATGGTTTATCAGAAAATTCGGGCAGTGGCTTTAATAGCAAAATTCATTGCCGCACGATCTATCAATAAAACAATGGTTATAAATAACTTACATGAAAAAAACAGTCTTAACAATGGTACTTTTAACATTTGTTACCTCTTGTAAAAATCCAAAAAATGAAACCCCGCAGGCGCAGGATCTCCTCCTAAAAAATGATCAGGTCACTGTTCCTGAAAGCAGTCCTGTTTTCAAAAAAATTAAAACACAGATCGTTACTGAACAGGAACACAGTGATGGTGTGGTTTCAGCGGGAACAATTCAGGCCATTCCCAATCACTATGCAGAAATTGCCAGCCCTTTTTCCGGAAGAATTACCAAATCATTTATTAAGCTTGGACAAAATGTTTCCGCCGGAAGTCCTCTTTTTGAAATTCTTTCTTCAGATTATTTTTCAGTTCAAAAGGATTATACAGATGCACTGAATGATGTACAGCTCGCAGAAAAAAATTACAAACGACAGCAGGATCTTGTAAAACATGGAGTGGGGATTCAGAAAGAACTGGACGAAGCAGAAACTGATTTTAAAAATAAAAAAACATCCCTATCCAATGCTTCTTCTGCCTTGAAAGTCTACAACAGTAAAGGTGGAGGCATAGGAAGTCCCCTTGTGGTAAGAGCGCCCATTAACGGAGAAATTATTTCCAACAAAATTGTAAACGGCCAATATCTGAAAGGAGATGCAGATCCCGTCATGATTATCGCAGAATTATCAAAAGTCTGGATTTCCGGTGACGTAAAGGAAAAAGACATCCGTTTTGTCAATACCGGAGATCAGGTTTCCGTCAGGGTAAGCGCCTATCCCGACAAAAATATTACCGGAAAAGTATATCACATCAATGAAATTGTAGACGAAGATACCCGAAGTATCAAAGTTCTTATTGAATGTGACAACCCGGACAGAAAACTAAAGCCAGGCATGTACGCCACAGTCAACTTTTCAACCACTCCGGAAAAAACAGTGATGATTCCTGTAACCGCTTTGATGCAGCAGGATAACTCTCAGTATGTATGGGTAAAAACAGGCAAAAGTCAATATACAAAACGTGCTGTCACAACAGGAGAAACTGATCAGAAAACAGTAAGAATTACATCCGGCTTACAACCCGGAGAAACCATCATGACTGAAGGAGGAATTTATATGCTGGATGCGAAATAATGTAAAAGAAAAACTATGAAGAAATTACTAACAATCTCTATACAGAAAAGATGGCTGATGCTGGCGCTATTCCTTTTACTGGGGTTCTTCGGGTATTATTCCTGGACCAGATTATCCATTGAAGCCTACCCTGATATTGCTGATGTAACCTCTCAGGTGGTAACACAGGTTCCGGGTCTGGCCGCTGAAGAAGTAGAACAGCAGATCACCATTCCGTTGGAAAGATCTCTGAACGGACTTCCGGGAATGCATGTGATGCGAAGCAAAAGCACTTTCGGCCTTTCCATTATTACCATTGTTTTTGATGATGGTATAGACGATTACTGGGCACGGCAACGTATTCAGGAAAGACTGACAGACGTGGAGCTTCCTTATGGTGCACAGCCCGGATTAGATCCACTCACCTCTCCCATTGGCGAAGTGTACCGTTATATTATCGAAAGTAATAACCACAGTCTGCGGGAACTTACGGATTTACAAAAATTTGTGATTATTCCCCGTATCAAACAGGTTTCAGGAATTGCTGATGTCACCAACTTCGGGGGAATTACTACCCAGTTTCAGATTGAACTGGATCCGCATAAACTTGAACAATACTCACTATCTCTTTCTGAAGTTACCGAAACCATCTCCAAAAACAATGTGAGTGCCGGAGGAAGTATGCTTCCCCGTGGAAATCTTGCGTATGTAATCCGTGGAATAGGTTTGGTAAAAGACTTAGATGATCTTGGAAAAATTGTAGTCAAAACCCAAAACGGAGTTCCTGTTTTCTTAAATGATGTAGGAACATTGAAATACGGAAATCTGGAAAGAAAAGGGATTCTTGGCTATACCGACAGAAAACGAAACTATTCTGAAAGTGTGGAAGGTATCGTACTTTTACTCAGAGGTAAAAACCCTTCACAAGTACTGGAAGGAGTACATGAAGCGATTGAAGAACTGAATAATGAAACGCTTCCTCCCGGTGTAAAGATCCATCCTTTTCTGGACAGAACAGACCTTGTCAAAACAACACTTACTACCGTTTCCCATACCCTTACCGAAGGAATTGTATTGGTTATTATTGTACTGATTGTATTTCTTGGAAGTTGGCGTGGAGCGTTATTAGTGGCTATTACCATTCCGCTTTCCTTATTAATTGCTTTTATATTAATGCAATTCACAAATATTCCGGCCAATCTGCTTTCACTGGGAGCTATTGATTTTGGAATCATTGTGGACGGAGCCATCGTCATGCTGGAAACCATTCTGAAGAAACGGGAAGAAAATTCTGAAGAAACGCTGGAAGAAAAAACCATTACCCAAAGAGTGATTGAGGTGGCAAAACCTATTTTCTTTTCGACTATCATTATCATTACCGCTTATCTGCCCTTATTCGCTTTTGAAAGAGTAGAGAAAAAATTATTTACCCCCATGGCTTTTACTGTAGGATATGCACTATTAGGAGCACTTGCTGTAGCATTGATTCTGATCCCCGGATTGGCTTATGTGATCTATCGTAAACCACAGAAGATCTATCACAATAAATGGCTTGAAAAAATAAGCACAGCCTACGGAAAGAGTATTGAAAAAATAATGCAGACCCCAAAAAGAGTAATCATTCCTATTATGATTGTCTTAGTTTCTGCCGGAATTCTCTCCTATCATGTTGGAAAAGATTTCCTTCCCGAGTTGGATGAAGGTTCTATATGGTTGCAGGTGCAGCTGCCACCCGGAATTTCTTTAGCCAAATCAAAAGAAATGAGTGATACATTACGTGCCCGAACTTTGAAGCATCCCGAAATCACTTATATGATGGTTCAGGCAGGACGTAACGATGACGGTACCGACCCGTGGACGGCTTCCCATTTTGAAGTTTCTGTCGGAATAAAACCTTACAGCGAATGGCCAGCCGGAAAAACAAAAGCAGACCTCATCAAAGAACTGGCAGCTGATTATAAAGATATGCCAGGATTCACCGTAGGTTTCTCACAACCTATGATTGACGGAGTGATGGATAAAATCTCCGGAGCTCACAGCGAACTGGTAGTAAAAGTATATGGTGAAGATTTTAAAGAAACCAGACGAATTGCAGATAATGTATTGTCTACTTTAAATAAAATTCCGGGTTCAGCAGATCTTGCTATCGATCAGGAACCGCCATTGCCTCAATTGCAGATTATTGCCAACAGAGACAAAATCGCTCAGTACGGTTTGAATGTAGCCGATGTAGCCGATCTCATTGAAGTTGCACTAGGTGGAAAGGCCATTTCCCAGATCTTTATCGGCAATAAGGTCTATGATATTTCATGCCGTTACACAGAAGACAGCCGCGACACACCAGATAAAATCGGAAATCTGATGCTGACCTCAGCTTCAGGAGCAAAAATTCCTTTATCTCAGGTGGCAGAAGTAAAATTAAGTACAGGTGAAAGTACTATTACCCGAGAAATGAATAAACGACATCTTACGGTAAAGCTGAATTTAAGAGGAACCGACCTTTCTTCTTTTCTGAAAAATGCTCAGGATAAAATTGAAAAAGAGATTAAATACGATCATGAGAAATACCAGATCAAATGGGGTGGACAGTTTGAAAATCAAAACAGAGCGTATTCCAGATTGGCATTTATTGTTCCATTGGCATTAGCGATCATGTTTCTTTTGTTATATGGTGCATTTGGAGATTTCAGACAGGCTTTGGTTCTGATGTCTATTGTTCCACTGGCTTTATTTGGCGGAATGCTGGCACTCAATATACGAGGCATGTCTCTGAATGTGTCTTCTGCAGTAGGATTCATCGCACTCTTCGGAGTTGCCATCCAGAACGGGGTCATTATGATTTCCCACATCAACGATCTGCGTAAAAAAGGATATGAATTGAAACAGGCGGCTATCAAAGGGGCAAAAGACCGTTTCAGACCTGTACTGATGACTGCAACAGTTGCTGTAATCGGGCTTTTCCCGGCATCATTAGCTACAGGAATCGGTTCTGATGTACAGCGTCCACTGGCAACAGTAATCGTCTATGGATTAATGTTCTCTACTATTTTAACCCTATTCGTGCTGCCTGCTATTTATTTTATGGCTGAACACCGCAACGAAAAACAAAATTTAGAATCAGATGAAAATTAAAGTTCATATTATCATATTATCTGTAGTATTATTAAGCATTACAGGGATAAAGGCACAGGAAAAAGAGCTTTTACCATTTGAAGAATATCTGGGGCTTGTCGGAAATCAGAATCTGGGCTATGCTTCTCAGAAATACAACGTAAGTATAGCCGAAGCTGCTATCCAGACCGCTAATATGTTTCCTGACCCTGAACTGGAAATGGAAACCAGCAATAACGGAATAAATCAAAGTATGGGATATGTTTACGGAGCATCAATCGGGTGGACACTTGAACTGGGTGGTAAAAGAAAAGCTCGTGTTAATCTGGCCAGAAACCAATCTGAGCTAAGCAAAATACAGTTGCAGGATTTTTTCAGGAATCTCCGTGCAGATGCCAGTTTAGGATATATTGATGCTTTAAAATCCAAAGCTTTGCTTGAAGTGCAACAGGATTCTTATCAAAATATGCAGCAACTGGCAAAATCCGACAGTATCCGTTACAAATTAGGTACTATAACATTAGTCGCTTCCAAACAGAGTAAACTGGAAGCCGCTTCTTTACTCAATGAAGTATATCAGGCACAAAGTGCAGAACAACAGGCTATCATCGGTTTGTCAGTATTTCTTGGAGATAACAAAATAACTGGCAGAAATGTTTCCGGAGATTTTAATGCCTTCAATAGAGATTTCAGTATGGATGATCTTATTCTTCAGGCTTTGAATGAAAGAGCAGATCTATTGGCAGCCAAACAAAATACAGAAGTTGCCAAAAGCCAGATTAATCTTGAAAAAGCCAATCGTGTCATAGATCTTGGCATCAGTGCCGGAGCAGAACGACACACCGAAGCTACCAATGAAATTGCTCCTTCTCCCACTGTAAATGCTGTAAAAATGGGCATTAGTATTCCTTTAAAATTTTCCAACAGAAGAAATGCAGGGTTGAAAATAGCAGAAATGGGCCATTCGCAGGCAGAAGTTGAATACAAACAGATTGAGCAAGGGATAAAAGCCGAAGTAATGCAGGCCTATCAGCAGTATACAGCAACCCAGAAACAGCTCAAGCAGTTTCATAACGGCATGCTTTCAGAAGCACAGAACATTCTGGAAGGGATCATCTACAGCTACAAAAGAGGCGAAAGTTCTATCCTTGAAGTTCTGAATGCCCAGAGAACCTATAATAATGTACGAAAAGATTATTACCAGGCTCTTGCCGATAACGCAGCAGCTTTGATTGAACTTGAACGGAAAGCCGGAATCTGGGATATTCATTTTTAGCTGGAAGATGGGAGCTGGAGGACCGAGGTTTATGGAAGTCGGTGAATAAATACAGACCATTTAATTAACTTTTAAATATTTAGAATGTTCATGAAGGAATGACGATCGGTAGTTTTAAAAACAAATATTACTTCCAGCTTCAATCCTCCCTCTTCCAGCATAAAAAAAGCTCTGAAATCAGATAGATTTCAGAGCTTTTTTTTATCTCTTATACTGCGATTCATAAATTTTAATCCAGTCGTCTGCAGTCATTTTTTTACTGAGTTCAGCGATCAGCTCAAAAGGAATATCTTCTGCTTTCTTGAAGCGTACACAGGATTTTCCCATATCCAGTTTCTTTTTGGAGTGTTTAGGATATTCCGCCACAAACCAGTCAAGAAGTTCCGGCGTTGAATACAGTCCCATATGGTACAGTGCTATAAAATTTTTCTGGGAAGCAAGATTGATGAATGGTAGCGGTGTCCCGGGCGCACAATGATATCCTGCAGGAAATGTTGCCAAAGGAACGACCCATCCTACCATTCCGTAATTGGTGGCCTCTTCAAAACCTTTTGGAAGATTATCATTCACCGTATTGTAAAGCCTTTTAAAAGCTTCCTGTCTTTCTTCAGGAATTTTTGAGATATAATCTTCTATAGAAACTGACTGAATCTGCATATTGTAATTTTTTCTAAAATACGACTATTTTATAAAATTATCACAAAAAAGGCAGCTACACGAATGCAACTGCCTACAGAAATTATTAACTCAAAAAATTTTATTTCTTAATGGCTTTTACTGTTGATTTTGAACCATCTTTAAAGTTCATTGTCACTAAGTATAAACCAGCATTCAGTTCACCTAACTGCAGTTCTGTGGTAGGATTGTCAATAGTTTTCACTACTCTTCCTGCTACATCAGTAACTGTTACAGATTTAACATCTTTGATATCTGCAATGTGAAGTACATCTTTGAAAGGATTAGGATATACACTCACTTCTTTTTTCTTCAATTTCGTTTCTGAAGTGGATAAAGAGGTTGCCACTTCAAATGCAAAGTCAATGAACTCTCCTCTTGAAATAGCAGTACAAGGATTAGAAGGTGCTGTGCTGTTATAATCCGTCACCACTCTCATTCTATAAGTTCCAAGAGGTGTTCCTGCAGGTACAGTGATAGATCCCGAAGTACTTGTAATATAAGTGTTCGTAACAAACATTCTTTCAGAAGCTTCAAAAGTTAAATTATTATTCCAGTCTACCCAAACCCCAATTCCACATGTAGGGCCACCGGCAGTGAAAGATACTGAAGTACTTGATCCCGGAGCATTGATTATTTTGTTACTGCTTGTTGTTAAGTTCTGATACCCGCCTGCAACACTTGAACCGGATGAATACGCCATATCTACAAGTCCTCCTGTAGAACTGAAGTCAGAAAGCCAGGAATTCTGAGAACTGGATGAAGGCAGACAGTACCCTGTTCTGAATGCAGTAGCTTCACTCCAGATACTTTTGTCACTAGCACTACATACAGATCTTACCCATGCATAGTAATTCGTATCCGTAGATAATGAACTCAATGGCGCAGAAATAGTAGTAGAAGTTACAGAATTGGTAGCATTCAACACCGTTGTAGCATCAGGTGCAGTATTGGTTGTACTGTAATATACTTCGTATCCGTTTGCAGGAACTGAAGCTGGTGCCGTCCAACCGATTGTTGCTGAGTTCATTGTTACGTTTGATGACGTAAGTGTCGTTGGTTCAAGGCAAGAAGGAATATTCTGAACGGTAATATTATCAATATAAATAGAACGTGAAGAACCTCCTAAACCATGTTTAAATGCTAACTGTAAATCAGTACCCGCCGGAATATTAACTGTATATTGAGTGTGGGTAGTTGTTAAAGCAATAGGAGAACCAATTTGTGTGAAAGAAGCAGGATCTGCAGGGTTTGATAATGTTCCCACTAACAGTGTATAATTACTTCCTCCCGCTTTTGCATAAAATCTTACCCTCTTCGTACCATCTGAAAGATTGATAGTAGGAGGTGCAACCAACATTTGGCTACCTGTTGTCCCACTTGAATTATTCATATAATAAGAATTGGGTGCTGAATAACTATTGGATCCATTTACATATCCATACCCCGCAAATGATGCACTTTCCAGATATGCCCAACAGCTTGGAGCATTGGTATTTGAGGTAGAACCTGTACTTGTTGTATCAAAGTTTTCTGTATACGGAACTGTGAAAGTAGAACAAGCCGTTTTAAATGTTCCTGCAAAAGACCATACACTTTGGCTCGTTGCAGTATTACAGTTGGATTTTACCCAATAATAATAGGTTGTATTGGAATTAAGACCTCCTATCGTTGTACTTGTTCCTATTACTCCCGGATAAGTAGGAGTTACAGAGCTTGATGGTGTTGTGTTTGAGGTACTGTGGTATACATCATAACTGGCAGCACTACCTGTCCATGAAACTAAAGCAGAATTAGCTGTAATTCCGGAAACCGCCTGCAATACTGGCGGAGCACAGTCTGAATATACATCTGCAGAAAAAGCAAAGATATTAGGTAAACCTGAGCCACTCGCTTTGGTAACCGTTACACTTTGTATTGGTTTTGCCTGGTTTGCGGCATCTATTGCCAGTTCAATCTGATATAACCTTGGGTTTGTTCCCCCTTCAGGAGAAGGAACATCATCTCCACTGGCAGGAGTCGCACCTGGTTTTTTTATTCTTCCTATCCCCTGGATGGCAAAGTTAGATCCTCCATACCAGTCGGCAAGACTGATACTTGAAAATGTCTGCGAACTACCATCTGTAAAATTTACCACCGCACTTACCGTAGAAGTACCACTTCCACTCACAGCAAGCATGTACAGTTTAGTAACAGGCTTGGGTGTTGTAAATGCCAGAGTCCCGACATCATTTATAGCAGCTAACCTTAAAGAATTATTTGCATTTAAACTTGCTAACTGAAAGCTTAGCCCAGGAGTGGTTCCCACTACAGAATTAATAATTCCGTCAACAGGGATACCATACGTAATTGCTGCACTTGTAGAGGTGAGTTGGAAATCTTTAGCAACAAAAGCATAAGAAACTCCATCTACATCATTGTTGGTTGAAACTGTTGAGGAACCTATTCCGTTAGCAATTACGTCTGCCGTATAGCCTGAAGAAACCGGCATTGTCTGAAAATTTTGAGCCATCATTACACTGGCCGAGAATAGAGCGACGGCAGGCACCACTCTAGAAAATAAATTTATTACCATTTTAATCACATTTGTGGCGAAATTTAGGAAAAATAATAATACAAAATAATTATTTTTAATAAAAAATCAACATTTATTTAAAATCAATAAAACATCAACATCAAACTACATTAAAATAAACAGAATCTAAAGGGAATATAAAAACTTAATGGACTCCTTCTTAATTAACTCATAATTTTATTATTGAGAAATTAAATCCTATTTTTGTCATACAAATTTTTTGAACAATGCCGAATATTTCAAACAGAGCACTGCATATGCCGCCATCGCCGGTAAGAAAACTGGTTCCCTTTGCGTTACAAGCAAAACAAAAAGGAATAAAAGTATATCACCTTAATATCGGACAGCCTGATATTGAAACTCCGGAAACAGCTTTAAATGCTTTAAAAAACATCGATTTAAAAGTATTGGAATATGCGCTTTCTGAAGGGAATATTGAATACAGAAAAGCCCTTACAGAATACTATCATTCTTTAGGTTTCTCAGATCTTACTCCTGATAACTTTATTGTTACCAACGGAGGTTCTGAAGCTCTAAACTTTGCCATCTCTACTTTATGTGACGAAGGGGATGAAGTGATTATTCCTGAACCTTATTATGCTAACTACAATGGGTTCACCAGCACATTTGATGTGAATGTAGTAGCAGTTCCTTCTACAATTGACACTGGTTTTGCTTTGCCACCTGTTGAAGAATTCGAGAAAAAAATTACAGAAAAAACAAGAGCAATCATTATCTGCAACCCTGGAAACCCTACCGGATATCTTTATACCCGTGAGGAACTTCAGAAATTGGCAGAAATTGCTTTGAAATATGATATCGTAATCATCTCTGATGAAGTTTACAGAGAGTACGTATATGATGGAAAGCAGCAGATCTCAATGCTTGACTTCCCTGAATTAGCTGAAAACTGTATCATCATTGATTCCGAATCCAAGCGTTACTCTATGTGTGGAGTAAGAATCGGATGTATGGTAACACGTTCCAACAAGATCCGTAATGCAGCCATGCTTTTTGCACAAGCAAGATTAAGCCCGGTTCTTTTAGGACAGATTGCAGCAACAGCAGCACACCAGAACGACGGTCCTTACATCAGAGCCGTAAGAGAAGAATATACTCACAGAAGAAATGTATTGGTAGATCTTTTAAATGCTATTCCTGGGGTAATCTGCCCTAAGCCGAGAGGAGCTTTCTACTGTGTGGCAGAACTTCCGGTGGATGATACTGAAAAATTTGCTCAGTGGTTACTTGAAAAATATTCTCTTAATAACGAAACCATCATGGTGGCTCCTGCTGGAGGATTCTACAGCAATCCTGAATTAGGTAAGAAGCAGGTAAGAATTGCTTACGTTCTGAAAGAAGAAGATTTAAAAAGAAGTGCTGAAATTCTTAAAGAAGCTTTAAAGAAGTACAGAGAAGAATTCAGTCTGTAAAATATATCCTATGCCGACAACAAAAAAAATCCATCTGAAAATCCTGTTTTCGATTCTTTTGCTGTCGGCATTTTTTTCATGTGATTCTAAAAAAACGGAACAGTCTGTTCCCCATAAAAATCCATACGAGATTACTTTCATCAGTGTATCTGATGTTGAAGGAAACCTCGGAAACTACAGGATTATTAAAGCTACAAAAGATTCTGTTTTTGCAGAAAAAGGAATGACCGCCAATCAAACCCATAAAGCGTGGTCATCTGCCATCAATTCTGAAACCTGGAAAAAGCTTGTATCATCCATTCATATTGTAGATCTTGATCATATCAAAAGTTCTCACAGCCAACAGTCTGTGGACGGAATAGATGAAACCTTCCAGATCCGGACTCCAAAAAAGTCTCATATCTATGTGAATGCTTATGCAGACACTTTACATTACAAACAGTTACAGCAAGTTAAAGAACAACTATACAAGATTCTTCCCAAAGAATACCAATAAAACATGCAAGAAAACTTTTCATTAAAACCTTATAACACATTTGGTGTTGAAGCCAAGGCCCGATATTTTACTGAAGTCAATTCTATTGATGAATTGAAAGAAGCTCTCACTTTCTCGAAGTCTCAATCTCTTCAGCTTCTTTTTTTAGGAGGCGGAAGTAATATTCTTCTTACCAAAGATTTTGACGGTCTTGCCATTCAACTTAATTTAAGAGGAATTTCTGAAGAGCATATCCATGAAAATGAAGTATGGGTAACTGCAAAAGCTGGGGAAAACTGGCATGAATTCGTGATGTACTGCCTGCAAAAAAACTATGGAGGACTTGAAAATCTTTCTTTAATTCCAGGAAATGTAGGAACCTCTCCCATGCAGAATATCGGAGCTTACGGAACAGAGATCAAAGATATTTTTGTGAGCTGTGAAGTACTGGATTTAGAAAATCTTGAACTGAGAACATTCAATCTTGAACAATGCAGATTCGGATACAGGGATTCTATTTTCAAGCAGGAAGGAAAAGGCAGATATGTTATTCTGGAAGTTACTTTTAAGCTTACTCAGAAAAATCACCCTATCAAAACAGAATATGGAGCAATCAAATCTGAACTGGAAAATCTTGGCATTGAAAACCCAACCATTCAGGATGTTTCCAAAGCTGTAATCAATATAAGACAAAGCAAATTACCGGATCCAAAAAAAATCGGAAATGCCGGAAGTTTTTTCAAGAACCCTACAATTCCCTTAACTCAGTTTGAAGCATTAAAACAACAGTTTGAAAATATTCAGGGTTACCCGAATGGAGAGATGGTAAAAGTTCCTGCCGGATGGCTGATTGAGCAATGTGGATGGAAAGGAAAGCAGATCGGAAATGTGGCTTCACACAAATTGCAATCTCTGGTCATTGTCAATGCTACAGGAAATGCAACCGGAAAAGAAATTTTCGATTTTTCTACGGAAATCATTAATTCTGTAAAAGAAAAGTTCGGGATAGAGCTTGAACGGGAAGTAAATATTATTTAATCTAAAAATAGATAAAGGCTGATTCATATGATTTCAGTCTTTTTTATTGCTTATTATCTGTAAGTGTTGGATTAACGCAAAGACTCAAGGATCCTTTATTTTCTTTGTTGTTATTGTAAGGCGCAAGGATTTATCTTCGATAAAATGCCTTATGGCTGCATGATAGCTGGAAAATTGTAAGGCTGGATTCTTTCAGAATGACAAACACAATGCTTAGCTTATCTGTACACTTTGTCACTTCGCAGAATCTATGCATAGATGAGGTGGAAAACTAAAGGGCTGCATAATAGCTGGAAAATTGTAAGGCTGGATTCTTTCAGAATGACAAATACAACGCTTAGCTTATCCGTACACTTTGTCATTCCGATTAGGAATCTATGCATAGATGGGGTGGAAAAGCAAAGGACGAAAATAAAAATCTCATATTGAGCAAAATCGAAATATTCTTGCCCTTAAATGGCATACTATTTACAATCTTTGTGACTTTGCGCTTATCCAACAAAAATTAATTCAGAACCAATTCATATCCAGTCTCCGGAAAATCATTATTTTAGCTTAAAAATTACAATTTGCGATGAAAATAGCCATTCTTGGAGCCGGAAATATGGGGCTTTCTTTCTCAAAATCATTTTTGAAATATGAACTGATCAAACCTGAAAATCTGCATCTTATTATCAGAAATCAGGAAAAAATTGCCAAAATAGCTGAGGAATTTCCCAAATCTAAAATTTCCACTTTTGAAGAAGTAAAAGATATCGATGCTGATCTGATCATTATCGCTGTAAAGCCTCAGGATTTTCATGCAATAGCCCAAAATATTCAATTTACGTTCAAAGAAAACCAGATGGTTTTATCCATCATGGCAGGAATCAATATTGAAAAAATCCAGAAATTACTGAATCATCCGCTTGTTGTAAGAGCCATGCCGAACTCTCCTACCCTTCTGGGAATGGGAATCACAGGATATACTGCAGCCAATGGAATTTCTTTCAGCCAGTTAATCAATATTGAAAGATTATTGAACAGCACAGGAAGATCGGTTTATCTGGAGAATGAAGAACTTCTGGATGGTGTCACCGCCCTTTCAGGAAGTGGTCCTGCTTATTTCTATTATATCATCGATGCTATGATTAAAGCAGGTATTGAAATGGGAATTGAAGAAAATCTTTCCAAACTTTTTGTAAAACAGACTATGCTGGGTGCTTATCATCTGATCAATAATTCAGAAAAGAATCTTGAAGAACTGATTAAAGATGTTGCATCCAAAGGCGGAACTACTGAAGCTGCTTTACAAACGTTTGAAGAAAACAGTTTTAAAGAAATTCTGAAACAAGGAATTCTGAACGCCGAAAAACGAGCAAAGGAACTTAATAGTTAAATCTTTTTTCAATCAATCCACAAATCTTCCATCCCAGATACACCCCAAAAGTATTCAGGATGATATCGTCTACCTCAAATATTCCCATCCTGGTAAAATATTGAAGTGCTTCTACAATAACGATGCATGAGATAAAACCAAATAATAACGGCTTCAGTTTTCTCAGTTCGGGAATGACCCAACCCAGAAAACCAAAAGGAATAAACATTATGATATTCCCTAAAACAATCCTCACAATATCTATTGTCTTATTAGGTCCCTGAATAAATTTTATGGTAGAAAAAAAAGGTTCTACCGTAATAAGATTTTCCTCATATTGAAATCTGCCCATTCCTAAGAACATCAGATAGAGCAAAAACAGAGTATACGGAACAATAATGATTTTATAAATTTTCTTTAACATCGAACTGCTAATATATTCATTTCAAAAACATTAAATTTGTGTATTAAAATAATTTAATGAAATACGTTCTACTTACACTTATTTCAGCAATGCTGCTGTCGGTTTCATGGCCAACTTATGGAGTTCCGTTTTTTATATTTTTCGCTCTTGTTCCTCTTCTGATGATGGAGCATGGAATTTCAAAATTTTCAGATTATAAAAGGAAAAGCTGGATGGTCTTCGGATTGTCTTACCTGTGTTTTATCATCTGGAATGTAGTGACTACAGGATGGCTGTATGGTTCCAAAAACCCTGACGGAAGCCACTCTCTGATGGCTGTTTTATTTCCGGTGCTGGTTAATTCTCTTTTATACTCTTTGGTATTTCAATGCTACCATTGGTACAAAAATGCTCAGGGAACCTATTGGGGATTAGGATTTTTAATTGCTATCTGGATGAGTTTTGAAAAATTTCATTTAGGATGGGAACTTACCTGGCCTTGGCTGAACCTTGGGAATGTATTCTCAGACTACCCAAAACTAATCCAATGGTATGACACTCTAGGAGCAACCGGAGGAAGCTTCTGGATTCTCCTGATTAATGTACTGATTTTTTACACAGTAAGAACGTGGGAAGCCGGAAGAAAGAGGAAGGATTTGATCAAAAACTCGGCTATTATTGGAGCTTTAATTGCTTTACCAATGATTATTTCAGTAATCAAATACAATAATTTTGATGAAAAACCAATCGGACAGGTTAATGTTCTGATGCTGCAGCCGGATCTTGACCCTTATGCTGAAAAATATTCGAAAGACAGCCTGACCATAGAACAGGATTTATTAGCACTTGCTGAAAAAAACTCAACCGGTAAAATTGATTATTATATTGCCCCTGAAACAGCTCTGCCGGGAAGAGGATCTATTTCCGAAACAGCTTTTGAAAAGAGTTTACTTTTAAACAATATCAAAGGATTTTTATCCAATCATCCAGGATCTGTTTTTGCAACAGGAATTTCTTCACACCGATTTTTTTATAACCCTGCCGACTTGCCTAAGGAAGCGTACCAGATTAACAGTGGTGTTTGGGTGAGTAGTTATAACACAGCTATTCAATTGGTTCCTAATCAAAAAGTTCAGGCTTATCACAAAGGAAAATTAGTACCAGGTGTTGAGATATTTCCTTATATGAATGTTTTAAAACCATTGCTTGGAGATGCCATGCTGAATCTGGGAGGAACAGTAGCTTCTTTGGGAACAGATAAAGAAAGAGTTGCCTTTTCAAACCCTTACAATAAAGGAAAGCTGGCTCCTATCATTTGCTATGAAAGTATTTATGGTGAATTTGTAACAGACTATGTAAAAAAAGGAGCTAACTTCTTAGGTATTATGACCAACGACTCCTGGTGGGGCGTTACAGAAGGACACAAACAACTTTTATCTTATGCTAAACTAAGAGCTATTGAAACCAGAAGAGAAATTGCCCGTGCTGCCAACAGTGGAATTTCTGCCCATATTAATGCTAAAGGTGAAATAACTGCCGATACTTTCTATGGGGATCAAACCGCTTTATTTGCGAAAGTGAATCTGTATGATAGCATGACCTTTTATACCAGAGCAGGTGACCTTCTTTCAAGGTTTTCCATATTTGCGCTAGGGTTTTTATTATTTTATTACCTGATTGAATGGTTCAAAAAGAAAACGAAGAAAGCTTAGTTTTTAAACACGAATTGCACAAATTGATGCACAAATAACACAAGATCTGCGTGATCTGCAAGATTTGCGAGCCTTATATTTTCTCGCTGATTTTGCAGATTACGCTGATTTTTATTTTATGAAGTTTTACTTTGCTTTAAATAGGTAAAATATTAAGACTTAAAAAAGAGAAAAGCCAGCTGGACGTCTGGCTTTTCTCATTGATAGAAGATAGAATTGATTCAATTACTTAATCGTAAGCTTCTTTGTGGTTATTTCGTTTTTTATCTTCAGTTTTAATAAATAGACTCCTTTAGGTAAATGAGAAACATCAATTGACTGGTCTCCATTTACACTGATATTCAGTTTTCTTCCATCCATCGAATACATTTCGGCTTCCGAAACTTTTTCTCCTTTGATATATACTTTATCTGATGTCGGATTCGGGTAGATAACCAATTGTTTTTCAGATTTGATTTCAGCTGTTCCCAACACACTCTGTGCAGAAGCATCAGAATATACTTTTGAAGCATCAATAGATTTCACACTCCAGTATACATTTTGAATGGACGGATCAAGCTCAAGAAACCATGATGGTGTTGTTACTACATATTTTGCAATATCATGAGCTCCCTGTGTAGATCCTACGGTGATTTCATAACGTAATGCATTCACCGGAGTTTTATCATCCGATGCCCCACTCCATGTGAAATTAAAACGATTTCCGTTTTTAGTCAGATTCAATTGAGTAGGTGCTGCAGGTTTTGCATTGGCTGCTGTGGAATTATTTTTAAATACTTTAGTCAGTGAAGGCAGATCAGAAGTAGCCCAATCGAATCCACCCAATAAGATATCCAGATGATGATCATTATTAAAATCAAAAAGCTGTACCAGTCCCGGACCTCCAAGCGCAGTAATACCAGTGACAGTTCCTTCATTGAATTTATGATTGGAAACATCATAGATATAGGTTTTCACAACAGCGTTATAATCTTCATTTCCTGAAATAATAAAGTCGTAATAGCCGTCGTTATTTAAATCTCCAACACTCAATGCTACATCTGAAATATCGTTTACGGCAATCGCCTGAGGAGTCAATGTCCCGGTACCATCATTCATGAGAACAGCAAAATAGGGATCATCATTCCCATCTCTTCCAATCACCACAATATCCTGAAAACCATCTGCATTAAAGTCTGCATAATCTATTTTGCCCACTGCTACAGGCGCAAGATCTTGTGTAGGAGTGAGAACTCCAGCCTGGTTCATGTACACTTTGGATACTGCATCTCCATTGATATCTGATCCGATAATCACAAGATCCAACAGGTTATCATTATTAAGGTCTACCACTTTAAAACTTCCGCTCTGAGTTCCATCTACCCAATTTCCTGTAAGATCAAAACCGGTACCCGTATTTTTGTAATAATCCAAACTATTTCCAAAACCTCCTCCGTGAGCATACTGAGTTCCATTAATTGCATAATCAGATTTCCCATCATGGTTAAAATCAAAAACTTCCAGAGATCCATAAATTTTTCCCGGCAATTCTGCTTCTTTTACAAATCCTGCACCTGTATTTTTGAATCGGTATTGTTTATAATTAACAACATCCATATAGCTGAGTCCTGTGGAAATAATATCCATCAGGCCATCATTATTATAATCAATGAATTTAATATCTCCAAGATGGGTCACATCTGCTCCCAACCCAACAAACGGCAATAAAGTTGTCCCATTATTCTGATATACTTCATTATAAGTACTGTCTACATTTCCGTCACCATCGGAATCAATCGCTCCATTGAGCACAATATCAAGCGTACCATTGTTATCTATATCTGCGATATCAGCTGCAGAATAATAAAAATTATTCATGCTGGTCTGCACCTCAGTAAAGTTCTGAGCCATCAGACTGACAGGTACCATAGACAATAAAATATAAATCCTCCTCATAGTTGTTTTTATTTAGATTAATTAAAAACAAAGATAGAATATTAAATTCTGCGGGTAAAAAAAAGCGTGTATGAAATATATCAGCACCCTTTATCTGCTGTATCCCAAGGATTCTACTATTTTAAAAATTCAATATTATTAATCAGCCACTTATTTATAAATATTTTCCAAAAGATTTGTCTATCTAAAAAATTCTTCGTTATTTTGCACTCTCAAATATTATACAAATAAGAACATCGAGATATGTCAAGAATTTGCCAAATAACAGGAAAGCGTGCAATGGTTGGTAACAACGTTTCTCACGCTAATAACAAAACGAAGCGTCGTTTTGAAATTAACTTATTAGAGAAGAAGTTTTACCTTCCGGAGCAAGATAAGCACGTTACACTGAAAGTATCAGCTCATGGATTGAGAGTGATTAACAAGATTGGAATCGAGGAAGCTATTGAAAGAGCTACTAGAAACGGATTGATTAAAAAGAATTAATAAATCATGGCAAAAAAAGGAAATAGAGTTCAAGTAATCCTTGAATGTACAGAGCACAAAGAAAGTGGTATGCCAGGAATGTCTAGATACATTTCTACAAAAAATAAAAAGAACACTACAGAAAGATTGGAATTGAAAAAATACAATCCTGTTCTTAAGAGATCTACCCTTCACAAAGAAATTAAGTAATTTATAAATAATAACTTACCATGGCAAAGAAAGTAGTAGCAACCCTACAAAGCGGTCAATCTAAGAAGATGACTAAAGTGGTGAAAATGGTTAAGTCTTCTAAATCAGGAGCTTACGTTTTCGAAGAAAAAGTAATGAATGCTGATGAAGTAGATGGTTATTTAAAAAAATAATCAGTACTTTGTTTACAATATAAAAAACTACTCATTTTTTGGGTAGTTTTTTTGTTATCTTTGCTCACCAGATTATTAATCAGTAAAGTATGAAAAAGATACTTGTTCTGGCCTGCACAGCAACTTTTCTATTTTCATTCAGTCAGAAAACGATGAATTCTGCAGAATATAAAAGTTCGCCAAAAGTTTTCAACATTAAAGGATTATCACAATCAGTAAGTATTGACTGTGGAAATTCTAAAATGATTTTGTTATCCGGACAGGTTCCTCTGGACTCTGAAGGTAATCTTGTGGGAAATACGATTGAAGAGCAAACGCAGCAGGTTTTCAAGAATATTGATAATATCCTGAAAGAATATGGAGGTACAGGAAAAGATATTATCAAACTGGTAATTTATACCACAGACATCAAAAAAACACCTGATTTCAGAAAAGTAAGGGATTTGTATGTCAATCTTCAAAATCCTCCCGTAAGCAGCCTCGTAGAAGTGAGCAGGCTTTTCAGAGATGATGTACTTATAGAAGTAGAAGCCACAGCAGTGATTAAAAATAAATAAGAATAAACTAAAACTATGAGTTGGTTTAAAAATATTTTCAAAAAGGAAGAAAAAGAAACCTTAGATAAAGGATTGGAAAAATCCAGCCAGGGATTCTTTGAAAAAATGACGAAAGCCGTAGTCGGTAAAAGCAAAGTAGATGACGAAGTTCTGGATGATCTGGAAGAAGTACTGATTGCTTCCGATGTAGGAGCCTCTACCACTATCAAAATCATTGAAAGAATTGAAGAACGTGTTGCCAGAGATAAATATGTAGGAGTAAATGAACTTGACAAAATTCTTCGTGATGAGATTTCAGGATTATTGCTTGAAAATCCTCATGCCGGCACAGGGAATATCGATACTTCCAAAAAACCCTACGTCATCATGGTTGTAGGAGTAAACGGAGTTGGAAAAACAACAACCATCGGAAAACTGGCTCACCAGTTCAAATCGGAAGGTAAAAAAGTAGTACTTGGAGCTGCAGATACCTTTAGAGCTGCTGCTGTTGACCAGCTTGTTATCTGGAGCGAAAGAGTGGGTGTTCCTATTGTAAAACAGGAAATGGGATCAGATCCTGCTTCAGTAGCCTTCGATACAGTACAAAGTGCCGTTGCTCAAAATGCTGATGTTGTCATCATTGATACCGCAGGAAGACTTCATAATAAGATCAACCTGATGAATGAATTGTCCAAGATTAAAAGAGTGATGCAGAAAGTAATTCCTGATGCACCTCATGAGATTCTATTGGTACTTGACGGCTCTACAGGACAGAATGCTTTCGAACAGGCAAAACAGTTTACAGCAGCAACAGAAGTAAATGCTTTAGCAGTAACCAAACTGGACGGAACAGCCAAAGGAGGTGTTGTAATCGGTATCTCTGATCAGTTCCAAATTCCGGTAAAGTATATTGGTGTAGGCGAAAAAATGCAGGATTTACAACTTTTTAATGGTACGGAATTTGTAGACTCATTCTTCAAGAAAAGATGATTTATATCATGTTTTCCCTTATATTAGCAAACAAATCATTTTTAAATATTAACAATAAAAAAATTTGCAACTATGGGAATTATAACATGGATCCTATTTGGTCTTATCGCAGGTGCTATCGCTAAAATGATCATGCCGGGAACTCAGGGAGGAGGATGGCTTATCACTATTATCCTTGGAATTCTTGGAGCATTTGTAGGAGGAGCTATAGGAGTTTACGTTTTACACTGGGGAGATGTTACTTCATTCTGGAATCCTAGAAGCTGGATTCTCTCAATTGGAGGCGCTTTAATCATTCTCTGGATTTACGGAATGGCAACAAAGAAAAGCTGATATAAAGGCTGATAAAAAAAATAAAATCCCGGATCTGAAATTTCAGGTCCGGGATTTTTGTATACAATATAAAATTTAGTTAGTCGTTAATTCTAATCTGATAAGGCATTTCCATTTTCACCTCAGACTGCAGTTTCTTGTTTGTAATCTGCTGCAGAATCTCATAGTTGGATTTCCCAATCTTGTTCTTGATAATTCTGGCAGAAACGTCCTCTTCATTCAGGTCTTTAAAGATTTGCTCAAACGGAGTCATTCTCTTAGGGAAAGCCTCTACATGATAAGATTTTAATCCTGCTTTCTGAGCGGCAAACTTCACTGCATCTGTTAAAGTACCCAATTCGTCTACCAATCCTATTTCTTTTGCACGAACGCCACTCCATACTCTACCACCTCCTACATTGTCAATCTGCTCAAAAGTTTTCTTTCTGTTCTGAGTCACAAAGTGTACAAATCTCTTATAAGTACCTTCTACACTTCTTGTCATCATATTCACTCCGTAAGGGGTTACTCCGTTTAATCCGGAATAATACATAGAGTTGGCATTGGTGGAAACAATATCTGCACGGATTCCGTTTTTAGCTGCAATATCTTTGTAGTAAGGCATCACCCCGAACACTCCGATAGAACCGGTAAGTGTGTTAGGCTCTGAATAAATTTTATCCGCAGCCATCGCTACATAATATCCTCCTGATGCCGCATAGTCACCAAAAGAAACGATCAGTGGTTTTTTCTTTTTCAGCTGCTGTAGTTCAAATAAGATTTCATCTGAAGCATTAGCACTTCCTCCCGGAGAGTTGATTCTGAAAACAACTGCTTTCACTTTATCATCCTCCTGAAGTTTTTTAATATACTTCACATATTTCTCAGAATGAATATCATTGTATTCATCTCCGTTATTAATAGATCCCGAAGCATAAAGTACTGCAATCTTTTCACCAGATTTATCTTCATCCGCATAAGAGTTGATATAACTTGTCAAAGAAATCTTGTTCAGTTTATCTTCATTTTTCACACTTAACTTCGCCTTAAGAAGATCTTCGTATTCTGATTTCTGGATCAGTTTATCGGCTAGTTTATATTTTAGGCTTTGCTCAGGAATCATTCCATATAAACTGTCTGTAATCATTCTGAACTGAGCAGTATCAATTTTTCTTGAAGCTGCCATTTTATTGGAAGTATTTTTCCAAAGGTCATTCAAAAGCGTACTTAACTGTTCTTTATTTTCAGGTGAAATATCATTTCTTATAAAAGGTTCTACCGCAGACTTGAATTTACCGTGACGGATTACTTCAATTCCGATCCCGTATTTATCTGCAAAATCCTTGAAGAAAGTAACCTCTGTAGAAAGACCTTTTAATTCTACCATTCCTGCAGGATGCAGATAATATTTATCAGCAACAGATCCTAAATAATAAGCAGACTGTGATACGCCGTTTCCATATGCATACACAAACTTTCCACTCTTCTTGAAATCTTCAATAGCGTTTCTAAGATCATCAATCTGAGTAAGTCCTGCAGATAAATAATCAGTTTCTATACTGATTCCTTTAATATTATCATCCGTTTTTGCTTTATTGATAGCTTCCAATGCATCATATATAAGGATACTTTTATTTTGAGCTCCTAAACCGAATAATCCCATCTCTTCTTCAGTGGGGCTATCGATTATATTTGTCTTTAAATTAATCGTAAGAACGGAGTTCTTTTTTACCGCCACCGACTTATCATTCCCCATCGCACTGAACACAAGCATCATAATGAAAAAGATGAAAAATAGAGCGCAAAGTATGATAATTGCTACTATATTTGCCAAAACATTTTTAAAGAAACTTCTCATAAATCAATCAATTTTCTAATATGTCGCAGCATAAGGTCGTTTTGTTACTAGGAAGTAACTTAGGAGAGCAAAAAAAAAATGTAGAGCTTGCATTAAAGATGATAAATGAAGCCGGAAATCACATTTCACAAACCAGCGAATTTTTAATGTCTGACCCTGTAGAGTTTGTCAGTTCCAATATTTTTTGTAATATTGCAGCAATAATATTCACTCATCTTTCACCAATCCAACTGCTTGATTGTATTAAGAATATAGAAATTGAGATGGGAAGAATTAATGATTCAAAAGTATCCGGAGGTTATACTGACAGGATTATAGACATTGATATCATTAAGTATAATGAGTTAAATTTTAAGTCAGAAAGGTTAGAAGTCCCTCATAAAAAACATCTTTTTGAAAGGGATTTTTCCAGAATATTATTGAAAGATTTTATTTAAAACATAAAACATATTGTATGAAATTAGGTTTATTATTATTGGCTACGTCATTGCCAATTGCAGCTTTCGCACAGAGCAGCGGCACTACAGTAAACTCTTCCACAGAGTACCCTAATACATTCTCCTCAGGTTCCGCTAATGTACAAACTTTCGACAACAAATCCAGACGTTTCAGAGACTGGTCTATTTCTGTTGGAGGAGGTCCTGCATTTATGGTACACTCCGATTTAAAATCTATCCGCAAGGATAAGACCAATTGGGGTTACAATGCATACGTAAGCGTAGACAAACAAATCACACATGCATTCGGGCTAAGCCTAATGTATATGAGAGGAGAAACGAAACAGACAGCCCAGCTTCCCGGTGCTGCAGGTGTAAAATCAGGAATAGCGACTGCAACCACACAATTTGACAACATCTCTTTATTAGGAGATATCAACTTCTCGAACTTATTCAGAAGAGTAGACAACCACTCTCCATACAGATGGGCTTTCCATGGATATATGGGAATTGGAGTTCAGGGATTCAGAACATCACTACATGATAACGACGAATTCAGATGGAGTAATACTCCAAGAAGAACGCCTTTGTTCATAAAACAAGACATTGATATCAACTCTATCTTCTATCAGGGAGGTTTAGGAATAAAATACAATGTTTCTAAACTTATTGACGTTGAGGCAAGAACCATGTACATCATCAGTGGTGATGATGAATTTGATGGTGGCGGATGGGCAGATCCTAATGATTATGATCCTTCCACTCCAGGTTCAAAATACAACATGCTAAACCCTAGAAGATCAGATAATGCATGGACGGTAAGTTTAGGTGTATCCTTCAAATTAGGAAAACACGAATCTCACCTTGCATGGCATGACCCACTTCAGGAAGCTTACTACAGAACCAGCGTTCTTGAAAATGCAAGTACTGACCTTGTTGTTTGTGAAAAAGGAGATGCAGACAATGATGGAGTATGTGATGACTGGGACAGACAGCTTGACACTCCTGCAGGTGCAAGAGTAGACGGTGCCGGAGTTGCTTTAGATATGGATCTGGATGGCGTTATTGACCTTTACGACAAATGCGTGACTGTTCCCGGGCCTGTTGAAAATAACGGATGCCCAATTAAATAATAAAACTTAAACTTTTTTTCAAAAAAAAGAATTATATAATTATACACGATGAAATCAAATTTAGCAATTATTGCATTAGCATTGGCTATTCCTTCGGCCAACTATGCACAAGACTCATTGGCAGTTTCCAAAGGAGAATATCCTAATACATTTTCTTCAGGATCTGCCAATGTTGCACCTTTCACCAATCAATCAAAAAGATTTAACGATTGGTCTATTTCTGCCGGGGTGGGAGTTCCGCTTATTCAGTCAGGAGATCTCACTTCCATAAAAAATGGTAACGGTAAAAACCTTTTTGGATATTCAGCGTATGTAAGTATTGATAAAGCGATTACCCATGCTTTTGGGATCAATTTACAGTATGACAGAGGTGAAACCAGACAAGGATGGTTCAATACTAAAAATGCAGCACCAGATGCATCTGCAGTAGGAGCAAGAACCCAGTATGACGCAATCTCCATTTTAGGAGATATTAATTTTTCTAACTTATTAAGAAGAGTAGACAACCATTCTCCTTACAGATGGGCGCTTCACGGATATGCAGGTATCGGTACAATCGCATACAGAGCCTACCAGAAAAACGGAAGTAACAAACAGACATTAATGACTGAAATCAAGCCTTTCCAATTAGGTTCGATGTTCATGCAGGCTGGTACAGGTCTTAAATTCAAAGTCAACAGAAGAATCGATATTGAAGGCAGATTAATGTATGTAATAACCGGTGATGATGAATTTGATGGTGGCGGAGACAAATATAGCGCCATCAATAAACGTGAAGAACAGGTTTCTGATAACTTCTTCAATGCAACATTGGGACTTTCTTTCAAATTAGGAAAGCACGAATCTCATTTAATGTGGCATGACCCGCTTCAGGAAATCTACTACAAACTAGATGTATTGGCTAATAAAGACCAGGATATCGAAGTGTGTAAAAAAGGAGATGCTGATAACGACGGGGTATGTGACGATTGGGACAGACAGCTTGATACTCCTGCAGGAGCAAGAGTAGACGGTGCCGGAGTTGCCCTTGATACAGACTTAGACGGGGTTATTGACCTTTACGATAAGTGTGTAACCGTTCCCGGACCTGTTGAAAACAACGGATGCCCTATCGTGAAAGATCATAAGGAAACTGCTGTAGAAGTAGAGAGAACTCTTAAAGATATTTATTTCAACTTCAATAAGGCAACTATCAGACCTGAATCTAATGAAAAGTTGGATCTGGCAGCTTCAATTATTAAAGAAAACGGAGGTAACTACCTTTTAACAGGACATACAGATATCAAAGGAAATGCTGCCTACAACCTTAGATTGTCTAAAGAAAGAGCAGCTGCTGTAGTAGGAGCTCTTGAAAGCAGAGGCATTAATGATAATGTACTGAAATCAAGAGGAGTTGGTTCTGCTGAAGCAACAATCCCTGCATCAGCTTCAGATGCTGAAAGACTGGCAGACAGAAAAGTGACTGTAAGATTTATAGAAAGTTCTGAATGGGATTCTATCAAAAAGAAAGACTATGAGGATGCTCCTGTAAAAAAAGCAGTGAAAAAAGTTTCAGCTAAGAAAAAGAAGAAATAATTTTCAAATACATCATAAACCGAAAAGAAAAATTCTTTTCGGTTTATTTTTTTCTACTCCGAATTTTTTACATACCTTTATCATTATTTTCAGGATAACTGACATAAAATGCATTAGAAATTGGTGATTTTGTCTTGAAAAAATTATACAAAATCGCTTTTAAAATAAAAGTCATTTAAAATAACTTAACTTAAAAAAATAACACTATGAAATTAAGTTTAGCAATTGTTGCATTAGCGCTGGCAATTCCTTCTGCCACATATGCACAAGACTCAACGGCAGTTTCAAAAGGAGAGTATCCTAATACATTTTCTTCGGGATCTGCTAATGTTTCCCCATTCACCAATCAATCTAAAAGATTTAACGATTGGTCTATTTCTGCCGGGGTGGGTGTTCCACTTCTTCAGTCTGCAGATTTGACCTCAATCAAAAATGGTAACGGTAAAAACCTTTTTGGATATTCAGCCTATGTAAGTATTGATAAAGCGATTACCCATGCTTTTGGGATCAATTTACAATATGACAGAGGTGAAACCAGACAAGGATGGTTCAATACTAAAAACTCAGCACCAGATGCATCAGCAGTAGGAGCAAGAACTCAGTATGACGCAATCTCTCTCTTAGGAGATATTAACTTCTCTAACCTGTTAAGAAGAGTGGATAACCATTCTCCTTACAGATGGGCACTTCATGGATATGCAGGTATTGGTACTATTGCCTACAGAGCCTACCAGAAAGACGGAAGTAACAAACAGACATTAATGACTGAAATCAAACCTTTCCAATTAGGTTCTCTGTTCATGCAGGCTGGTACAGGTCTTAAATTCAAAGTCAACAGAAGAATCGATATTGAAGGTAGATTAATGTATGTGGTAACTGGTGATGATGAATTTGACGGAGGCGGTGATGCTTACAGCGCGATTAACAAGCGTTCTGAGCAGGTTTCTGACAACTTCTTCAATGCTACCCTAGGTCTTTCTGTAAAACTTGGAAAACACGAATCTCACTTAATGTGGCATGACCCACTTCAGGAAATCTATTACAAACTGGATGTACTGGCTAATAAAAACCAGGATATCGAAGTATGTAAAAAAGGAGATGCTGATAACGACGGGGTATGTGACGATTGGGACAGACAGCTTGATACTCCTGCAGGAGCAAGAGTGGACGGTGCCGGAGTTGCGCTTGATACTGACTTAGACGGTGTAATTGACCTTTACGATAAGTGTGTTACAGTTCCAGGACCTGTTGAAAACAACGGATGTCCTGTAGCTACAACAGGACCTGTAGTAGAAACAGAAACTAAGTTGGAGGGAATTGAGTTTGATTTAAATTCTGACAGAATTTTACCATCAAATACGCCAATCTTAAACAATGCTGTAAACTACATCAATTCTTCAACTGGTTCTTATAATGTAATCGGAGCTACTGATACAAGAGGTACTGATGCTTACAACCAAAAACTATCAGAAAGAAGAGCAAACAACGTTAAGAACTATCTTATCAAAAATGGTGTTCAAACAGGTAAACTACAGGCAATAGGAAAAGGTGAAAAAGACCTTAAATACCCTGAGTGTGAACCGGCAACGAAGTGCCCTGAATGGAAAAACAGAGCCAATAGAAGAGTATACTTCGAAGCTAAATAATAAACATATTGATATATCATATGAAAGTCACGCCCTGCGTGACTTTTTTTGTCTAATTCTTTCCTTATTTTTACAACATGATTTCTCCGCAGGATTTTCAAAAGCTAAAATATGATACTCTTAAGTATTTCTGGGGTTATACCGACTTCAGAGATTCTCAGGAAGAAATTATCAATGCTGTCATCAATGAAAAAGACACCTTGGTTCTACTACCTACCGGAGCAGGAAAGTCTTTATGCTATCAACTTCCAGCCTTATTGAAAGAAGGAACCTGTCTTGTTATATCTCCTTTGCTGGCACTGATGAAAGATCAGGTTAATCAGCTTAAATCACGTGGGATAGAAGCAGAATATCTGTCCTCCGAGCTGGATGAATATGATGCAGAAGCAGTGTATGACCGTTGTAAAGAAGGACTTACTAAACTACTCTATGTTTCTCCTGAAAGACTTACCAATAGTCAGTTTATTCAAAACATGGAGGAAATTCAATTATCCTTCATTGCTGTGGATGAAGCTCACTGTATTTCAGAATGGGGTCAGGATTTCAGACCCAGCTACCAGAATATAAAAGGATTCAGAAGTAATAATCCTGAAATTCCTTGCCTTGCTTTGACTGCAACAGCAACTCCAAAAGTTCTTGAAGAAATCAAAAATAAGCTGGAACTGAAAAATCCTTTTGTTTTTCAAAAGAGTTTCAAAAGAGAAAATATTAAAATTTTCACCGATGAAGTTTCTGATAAATTTCAACGTGTTTTTGATATTTTAAAATATAGCAATGACTCTGGGATTGTATATGTAAGAACAAGAAAAGAAGCTGAACTGCTGGCAGAATTCCTGAAAAAGAATCAACTGAAAAACGTAGATTATTTCCATGCAGGCTTAACAACCAAAGAAAAAAATGCAAGACAGCATCTTTGGAACAATAGCGACAACCATGTTCTTATTTCTACCAATGCCTTTGGAATGGGTATTGACAAAGACAATGTTCGTTTTGTGATTCACTATTCCCCTGCTGCCTCACTGGAAAACTATTATCAGGAGATCGGAAGGGCCGGAAGAGATGGAAAAGACAGTTTTGCCTTCATGCTTTGGAACAAACAGGAACTATTGAATTTTGATCAGGTTCTAAAAAATCAGACACCCAATAAAGCTGAATTTTTGAAGATCATTAGCTACCTCTACTCTATTTTTCAGGTAGCAGAATTTGAACTTCCGGAAAAAACTTTTCAACTGAATAGTCTGAGTATACAGAATTTCACAAAACTGTCGAAAGCAAAAATCAACAATGTACTCAATTTTCTGCACAACCAGGAAATTGTCTACTACAACGATTATAAAAGTCTGTCTTCACTTGAACTTTTTATCAAAGCTGATGAGATGGACCAGCTGCCCCAAAAAGATGCCCATTTTATAGAGCTTCTTTTCCGTAATATATCAGGCATTACCACCCACAAAGTAATGTTCAGTGAACAACAGGTAAGCAACAAAATCAATATCAGTGTTCCTTTGATCAAAGAACGGTTGAAAGAACTTCAGCAAAAGAATTATCTTGAATATATCGATGGGGCACTAGCCAGTATTAAATTCCTGAAACCACGTGATGAAAGAGCTGTGAATAGCGCTTACTGGAAATTATTTGAACATATTCAGAGAAACAAAATTCAGAAATGGGAAGAGATGAAATTTTACGTAGAAAATAATGACTACTGTAAAATGAAACTTATCCTTGCCTATTTTGGTGAAAAAAATTCAAAAAACTGTGGCCAGTGTTCTGTCTGTGAAAAAAATAAGCAGTCTATCTTTGGTAAGAACATTTCTCAGCAAATCATCAATTTATTGGCAAAAAAATCGGCTACCATTGAAGAACTGTCTATCCAGCTCAGCTATCATTCTAAAGAAAATATCCTTGAAAATCTGATCTTCCTTTTGGATTCAGGAAAGGTAAGAATGTTGAACTTCAGAACATATGCGCTTAATCATGAGTAATCAATGATAAGCAATGAATAATGATAGATACGGTGGAATAAAATGTATGTGTTTTGATAAAATACTTTAATGATTTTATCTCTACAACACTGCCACTCTCCCACGCTAATACCTTCCGACTCTCAGCTCAAAAACTTATCTTTGCAGTATGAAATCATTGAAAGTCGTTTTTTTAGGGACTCCTGAGTTTGCAAAAACTTCTTTGGAGGCAATCCATCAATCTCACCATCAGGTGGTAGGTGTTGTAACTGTGGCCGATAAGGCAAGCGGGCGTGGACAGAAAATTCACCAGTCACCTGTAAAAATCTATGCAGAAGAAAACAATATTCCTGTTTTCCAGCCGGAAAAATTGAGAAACCCTGAGTTTCTGGAAGAACTTAGAAAACTGGATGCTGATGTTTTTGTAGTGGTAGCATTCAGAATGATGCCTAAAGTACTTTTTGAAATGCCTAAAATGGGAACTTTCAATCTTCATGCTTCATTACTTCCTGATTACAGAGGTGCTGCGCCTATCAATTACGCAGTGATCAACGGAGAAGAAAAATCTGGAGCAACTACTTTCTTCATCAATGAAAAAATAGATGAAGGTAATATTCTTCTTCAGCAGGAAATGGAAATTTTACCGGACGAAAATGCAGGAAGTCTTCACGACAGATTGATGGAAATGGGTTCAGGTCTTGTTGTTAAAACATTAGATGGCCTTGCTGAAAATGCTATTGAAGAAAAACCTCAGCCACACGTTGAGCATCCTAAAAATGCTTATAAAATTTTCAAGGAAGATACGAGAATCAATTGGGAACAACCTTCAAAAACCGTTCATCAGTTTATTCTGGGAATGTCGCCTTATCCTGCAGCTTTCACCACTTTAAAAATTGACAATGAAGAAAAGGGCTTAAAAATATTCGGGGGTAAATTTGAACTTTCTGATCACGGAAAACCAGCCGGAAGTCTCGATATTTCGAAAAATGAATTTAAAATCTATACCCAGGACGGAATTTACTATCCTTTGGAACTTCAATTGGAAGGTAAAAAAAGAATGATGGTAAAAGATTTTCTGAATGGCTTCCGAAATTTTGACGGAATTACATTAGGCTAAAAATAGATTATATCTCATATAGAAAAGTCCCGAAAGTATTTATAAACAAACTTTTGGGACTTTTTATTTTCCAGCCATCAGTTTTTACTGACAATTTTCTTTCTGATTCTGCTTATAAATTCAGGCGTTACTCCCAGATAGGCGGCAATCTGAATATTGGTAAGACGGTTTGCGGTCTGTGGGTAATCTTTTAAAAATTCAACATAACGTTCATCTGAAGGCTTGCTTAAATTATCAATGATTCTACGCTGTAATGCAATAATTGACTTTTGAAACTTAAGTCTCATTAATCTTTCAATCTCCGGCATTTCGGCATACAGTTTTTCTTTTTCCTTTTTGGGAATGAGCAGAATCTCACTATCCTCCAGCGCCTGAATATTGAGCTTTGAAGGAATACGGTTGACAAAGCTGTCAATATCGGAGATCCACCAGTTTTCAATTCCAAAATACAATATCTGTTCGGCGGCATTATGATGGGTATGAAAAACTTTAAAGCAGCCACTCACCACAAATCCTTCAAATTCACAAATCTCTCCTTCTTTTAAAAGGAATTCTTTTTTCTTTATTTTCTGAAGACTAAAGGCATTGCAGTATTTTTCCAGCTTTTCGTCTGAAATATCAATATATCCCCGGATGTGTTTTTTTAAAGACTCAGTCATGGTTTAAAAATAAAAAAAGGTTTAGAAAAATCCTAAACCTTATAAATTTGTATTACAAACAGTCATTTATTGTGAAAACAATTCACTATTGACCATTCATTAACTATAGTTGTACCATCTCAGTCACCTCTACATCATATCCTCCAACCTGAGGTTTGATATTAGGGTTTTGAGTGATTACTTTAAACTTGTTGATTCCTAAATTCTTTAAGATCTGCGTTCCGATTCCATAGTCTCTGTAATTGTACGCTAATGTAGGATGCTGCTCCTGCCCGTCCTGATAGTTCAGGAACTGCTGAAGCTTTCTTAATGTATTTTCAGAATTAGAAACGTTGTTGATAAAAATAATAGCTCCTTTTCCAGCTTCATTAACCATACCTGTTACTTTTTCCAACAATGGTTTTTCACCGTTGTTCAGTCTGGTCAATACATCAAAATAAGAATCTGAAGACTGTACTCTTACCAAAACAGGCTCATCTACTGTCCAAGCTCCTTTTGTCAATGCAAAGTGGATTTGATCATTGGAAGTCTCTCTGAAAGCATAAAAATCAAAATCACCGTAGTGCGTTTTCACTTTTTTCTCTTCAAGTCTTTCTACCAGATTTCCTTTTTTAAGCTGATAGTGGATCAGATCTTCGATAGAAACGATCTTCATATCATGTTTTTGAGCAAAAGCGTGAAGTTCAGGAAGACGAGACATTGTTCCGTCTTCATTCATGATCTCACAGATTACTCCTCCTTCTTTCAATCCTGCTAAATGCGTAAGATCAATCGCAGCTTCAGTATGTCCGGCTCTTTTTAATACTCCACCTTTTCTTGCACGAAGCGGGAAAATGTGACCAGGTCTCATAAAGTCTGTAGGCTTGGATTTCTCATCCATCAGTGCTAAAATAGTTTTTGCTCTGTCCCCTGCAGAAATTCCGGTAGATGTTCCGTTACCCAAAAGGTCAACCGATACGGTGAAAGCAGTTTCTTTAGGATCGCTGCTTCTGCTTACCATTACTTCAAGGCCTAGCTCATCACATCTTTTTTCAGGAAGCGGCATACAGATCAGTCCTCTTCCGTGAAGCGCCATAAAATTGATAATTTCCGGTGTTGTCAGTTCTGCTGCACAAAGAAAATCACCTTCATTCTCTCTGTCTTCATCATCTACTACTATGATTATTTTACCATTTTTAAGGTCTTCAATAGCCTCTGGAATAGTATTTAATTTAATATCGGACATGTTTACTTTTTATTTGTGCAAAGATACTCATAAAAATAAGCATCTGCCAATTAATTATGTATGGTTTATTACGCTTTGGATAAAGAGTCTGCCGCCTCTCTGAAAATCTCGTAAGATCTCAATCTTTTCTGATGATCGTAGATATGTGAATTAATCATCAGTTCATCTACCTGAAATCTTTCCTGAAAATCTTTAAGCTTTTCCTGAACTTCAGCCTGATCTCCGATAAACGTATATCTCAGCTTCTGCAAAACCATAGATTTTTCCATTGGCGACCAGATTTCATCCATGTCATCCACGGGTGGAGCAAAAGGTTTTCTGTCGTTTCTTACAATATTGATAAATGCCTGGAATAAAGTCGTCGAGATTTTATGGGCTTCTTCGGATGTTTCAGCCGCTACCCCATTTACACAAGCAATGATATAAGGTTTGTCTGCATATTTTGACGGCTCGAAATGTTCTCTGTAAATTTTAAAAGCCATTTCCATCTGCTCAGGAGCAAAATGTCCTGCAAATGCGTATGGCAAACCTAGTTCTGCAGCCAGCCATGCACTATCTGTACTTGATCCCAGAATATAAAGCGGAATATCCAACCCTTCTCCCGGAATGGCACGAACCATCGCATCTGAATTTTCTTTTGAGAAATATCTTTGAAGCTCAAGGATCTGTCTTGGAAACTGTTCATTGATAATCGCAGGATTTCTTCCTAAAGCCTGAGCTGTTAGCCCATCTGTTCCCGGAGCTCTCCCTAATCCAAGGTCTATTCTTCCTGGAAATAAAGACTCCAAAGTTCCAAATTGTTCTGCAATGATCAGAGAACTGTGGTTGGGAAGCATAATTCCTCCTGAACCTACTCTGATTGTTTTCGTTCCATTGGCGATGAAACCTATTAAAACAGAAGTTGCAGAGCTTGCAATACTTTCCATATTGTGGTGTTCTGCCAGCCAGAATCTTTTATAATTTAAATTTTCAGCGTGATTGGCTAATGATAAGCTGTCCTGAAAAGTATCATGAATGCTTTTGCCTTGCTTTACCGGTGCAAGATCTAAAACAGAAATTTCAAAATTTTTCATATTGAGATCGTTAATTTTTCCAAAGGTGATAAGGAATCTCCTCTGTCAATTTCATAATTCTAAATTGGCTCTTAAAACCATACAAATTTAAAACTTAAAAACTGCATTAGTTACTTTTTGTAATTAATAAAAACAATGGATCAGTTCAGGGAAAAACTATTGGAATAAAATTTTTGTTTATTTGATTTTGCCTATGTAATTTTTAAAGTAAATAATAATGTTAAAAACTTTATTTTAACAAAAATAATTCAATAAAAAGAGACATATTCATTATATTCGTATACCAAATTTTTAAAAACTTTAATATGAACAAAAAAACAAACAGCCTGTTTTATAAGCAGATGCTGACAGGAAAAGCTGTCTTTATGAGTTTTCTTATTGCTGCTACATTTTCGTCTTGCAGTAAAAACAATGAAGAAATTACTTCTGAAGCTCAAACCAATGCATTCAACGCAGAGAATGTAAAAAAAGGACAATTGAACGGCCAGGAAATTACCTATGAAAGAAAAAACGGAATGAATTTTTTCCAGGGAGATATTGTTCTTACCGACAAACAATTATCAGAAGGGAATGAAGTTAATAAAGGCGGCGCCAGCTATTCAAGATGGCCTAATGGTAAAATTTACTATACCATTGCCAGCAATATGGGTTCTATCAACGTCAATAAAATTAATTCTGCAATCAGCGAGTATAATAATAAAACCAATACTCAGTGGATCTACCGCACCAATCAGTCTAATTATGTTGAATTTATTTTCGGAAGCTCATCAGGATCTGATGGATGGGCGCATATCGGGTATCAGGGCGGAAAACAAACTGTTTCTTTGGACCAATACATTTCTGTAGGTTCAGTCATTCATGAAATGGGACATACTGTGGGACTTTACCATGAACATACACGTAAAGACAGAGATCAATATGTAAAGATTCTGTGGAATAATATTCAAAACGGACAATCTTATAATTTCAATATCTATAATTCCGGAACAGATATAGGACCGTTTAATATTAACTCTGTGATGATGTACTGGCCAACCTCTTATTCTAAAAATGGCTTACCAACGATTACCAGAGCTGATAACAGCAATTTTACTTATAACAGAACCGGATTTACTACCGGAGATATCAATACCATCAATGCGATGTATCCTTAAATTTTTAAGAATCATCAATCCATAAAAAAAGAACTCTTATGAGTTCTTTTCTTTTTTATAATTATAATGATTAATTAAAATCCTGATTTCGTTAAATTCAAAATGATTGGGCAATGCATTCTTCCACTCGGTTAAAGTTTCGTGTGGATTTTTGTAGAACTCATCTTCAAAGGCTTTGATTTTATCTGAAGTAATGACTCTGGCGATATCCAGCAATCCCTGTTCTGCAAATTTGGCAAGATGTCCGATAACAGTTTCTTTCACCAAACCTCTTTCTAAGGCAATTTCTCCGATCGTTTTTCCTTGTTCAAACAGCTGGAAAGTTAAAACTTGTGACGGAACTTTAGCAATTTTCAGATTGATTTCTTTGTCATTCTTTTCATCTAAAAGTTTAGTTTCAAGAAGATGTATCTCTCTCAGACTGTTCAGATATTCTTCAATGTCTTCCAACCAGCTTTTAAATTCTTCGTTATATTGTTTTAGACCTTTCGCACCTTTTATTTCGGCATAAAATTCTTTTAAAGGATCGAAAATTTTATTTCTGGTTTCTGTAAAAAAGAAATTAACAGCACCTTTTGATTTACTCTCAATTTCGGACCACTCTTCTTTCTTTTCAATAAAATTATTGACTTTCTGAAAAATGATACGTTCCAATTTCTCAAATATCTTTCCAAGATTTACCGCTTCATGTTTCAACTGAAGATAAAGCTGTTTGGTTTTAACGTGATCAATATTCTTGGTAACGATGGAAAGGTTATTCCACTCTTCCACTTCTTTCAAAAACCATGTACAGTCTAATGTACGTAATACTTTTCTGATACTGTAATCATATTTTTCCTGATTCAGAATCGCCTCCACATGGTCATTGGCAATCGTATCCGTGTGGAAATGTAAAATCCTGTTATCCTTGAAAATAACTTCGGGAGTAATTTTTGATTTTAAAACTATTCCTTCCAAAGTTCTGCAACGGGATAAAGCTACATAGACCTGACCGGCAGTGAAACTCTTTCCGGCATCAATAATCACTTTATCAAACGTTAATCCCTGACTTTTATGAATCGTAACCGCCCATGCTAATTTGATTGGAAACTGCTCGAAACTTCCCAACACTTCTTCCTGGATATTTTTATCAGTATCAAGGAAATATTTCTTCTGTTCCCAGGTTTCTCTTTTGACAACAATTTCATTTTCACTTTCGTCCAGTACAACACGGATTTCATTTTCATCCAATCCGATGATCTCACCCAGTTTTCCGTTAAAATATTTCTTCTCACCGGAAATATCATTTCGGATAAACATGATCTGAGCTCCAATTTTCAGTTCTAAAAACTGTTCGTTCGGAAATTGGTTTTCTTTGAAATCGCCTACCAATTTAGCTTCATACACCTGAGGATCAACTTTTATTTCTGTCAGTTTTTCCTGATTGATCTCATCTGCCATTTTGTTGTGGGAACACAGATATACATAAGATTCTTTTCCCATATCAAAGTCAGGATCATACCTTTCATTGAGATGATTGAAATCTATATTATCCACATCACCATCACGGATAGCATTCAGAATTTCCAGAAACTCTTCGTCAGACTGTCTGTACACTTTTGTCAGTTCAATGGTAACAATAGGAATTTCTTTAATGGCATGACTGTCAAAAAAGAAAGGTGAGTTGTAATACATTTTCAGGATATGCTCATCCCTCACTACCGGAGGAAGCTGAAACAAATCCCCGATAAAAAGCATTTGTACACCTCCAAATCTCTGATTATTCCTTCTGATGAATCTCAAAGAAAAATCCATCATATCCAGAACATCAGCCCTCAACATTGAAACCTCATCAATGATAATAATTTCAACTTCTCTCAGAAGTTTCAGTTTGTCTTTACGGTATTTGAAATGGGGCATCAGATCGGCAATATTATTAGCCAAACTGGTATCTATCCTTTCTGTAGTAGGAAGAAAGGTTCTTAAGGGCAGTCCAAACATGGAATGGATGGTTACTCCTCCTGCATTAATGGCAGCAATTCCCGTGGGAGCTACTACAATATGCTTTTTCTTTGTACGCCTTACAAAGTCATTAAGAAATGTCGTCTTTCCTGTTCCGGCTTTCCCGGTTAAAAAAACGCTTCTGTTCGTATATTCTATTAAGTCAAAAAAATGATTATTCATCTTCGTCAAAAATACGGAAATGAATTTGAATTTCTTACCTTGGCATAAGTTTTGAAAATTCTTAAAAAGAAAAAAGTTTATTGTGAAAAAATTATTCTTTCATATCCCGGCAATAGTATTGTGTACTACATTAACTTTAGTTTCGTGTAATACATCAAAGAGTGCCAATACCAATCTTCCCATTGATATAGCTGACAGACCTGCTGACGAAGACAGTCAGAAATATGAACAGGCACAGCTGGATAGATTAAAAGCTTCTATTGAATCTGAAGTATCAGGAGAAAAATGTATGGATGCCAGCCAATGGGCATTTGCTCCTATGGGATCAAAAGCCTGCGGCGGACCTCAGCAATACATTGCCTATCCTAAGAAAATAGAAGCGACTTTCTTACCAAGGGTGAATGAGTATACGGATAAAGTGAAAGCTTTTAATGAAAAGTATAATATTACGTCTGACTGTATGATGATCGAGCCACCTACATCACTCAAATGTATCAATGGTAAGATCAGGCTTATTACACCGGATAATAATTAACAATAAAGCAAAGGTTCTATATCAAATCGAAAAAGCTCTGTTTCAGAACAGAGCTTTTATATTTATTTTAAATAGATCAATAAGTGAATTTTGCTTCGCAAGTGAATAGTGAATTTTTACACCAAAAAAATTGACAAGCGCAGCGGATTGACGATTCACCTTTCACTATTTCATAGTCAATAAGTGAATTTTGCTTCGCAAATAAATAGTGAATTTTTGACACCAAAAAAATTGACAAGCGCAGCGAATTGACTATTCACTATTCACTTAATATCCTAAAATTGATGATCCTTCACATTCTCTTTATACCATGATGAATATTTCACATAGT
>NZ_JAMZGF010000038.1 GCF_024158915.1 Chryseobacterium sp. S0630
AAAGTGTCAGATCTAAGGTTCATTCAAGACATTTATATGACCCTCAAAATCTCCTAAATTCTATTTCTTTATAACAAACAAGAGGCTGCCAAAACTTTTTGGACAGTCTCTTGCTGTTGTTGTAATCACGGTGAATCTCCTTTATTTTAATTTTGGAAAAGTAAATCCGGCGGCCTCGAAGAGGCCGCCGGATCAGTCAAAAATAATATTAAATTAATATGAAATTATAAAATTACGGTCTGTATAGAGTGTGCAGGAGCATTCAGCTTAGCAGCCATTCCTTCTATCCATAGATTGGTTTCAATATCATTGTCCGAATCGTTCATGATAACGGTTACCAGCTGTCCGTTTTCATTTATAAAAGCAGAAGATGTAAGGGCAGCTCTGTTGGAAGAACTTCCAATTCTCTGGGCATTCGGCTTGATATATTTTGAAACATGTCCTATATAATAGTATTCATAGGTATAGAATACCTCTCCTGTTTTAGTATCAGCAATAATTGGGGCAAAGCAGAAATTTCCTTTGTGATTGGGTCCTCCGGTTTCATCCAATAGAATATTCCAGTCAGTCCATAATGCATTTCCCTTGTTGAAGTCGTTCAGCATATTTTTGCTGTACAGTTCTCCCAGGCTTACATCATAGATTTTATCCATATTGAACTGTTCTTTACATCCCTCAGTAAAAGCCAGGAATTTATCAGGAAAAGCTCTGTGTGTTTCTGCTAAATTGTCAAAAAGTTGGGTTTTGTTATTCCATGTTTCATACCAGTGATAACCGATACCATGGGCATATTTTGAGGTTTCAGGATCACTTAAAGTAGTCGTTGCTCTCTGATAGATCAAGTCTCTGTTATGATCCCAGATCATTACTTTTTTATCTTTATATCCGTTTTTCCAAAGGGTTGGTCCAAGGTTCTTTTTCAGGAACTCTCCTTCTTCTTCGGCAGTATAAATACATGATTCCCAGCTTTGGGTAGCCATGGGTTCGTTCTGCACCGTTAATCCCCAGATATTAATTCCTCTCTTTTCATATTCTTTGATGAATTTGATATAATAATCTGCCCACGTCTGGTAGTACTGATTTTCCAATCTTCCGCCTTTATACAAGCTTTTATTTGATTTCATCCATGCTGGTGGGCTCCATGGAGAGAAATAAAAGGTAAAATTATTACCAATGGCTTTCTGAGCTTCTTTAATCATTGGGATTTTATACTTTTCATCGTGAGCCACATTAAAGGTCTTTAACGAAGTATCATTATCCTCTACATAGGTATAAGAATCACTGGAAAAGTCACAGGAATTCATATTGGTACGAACTACTGTGTATCCCAATCCGTTTTTTCCGAAATAAGCATCCAGAATTTCTTTCTGCTTATTCTTTGGCATTTTATAAAAAGTTTCTGCGGAGGCGTCTGTAATAGCACCTCCTATTCCTATCAGTTTCTGATATTTAAAATGGGGAGCTACAAAAATACAGGCATCCGTTTCTTTAGGCTGCCCGAACTGTTCAAATGTAACGGCTCCTTTATCCACCATCTTCTCATTTGCTTTTGAGTTGGTAAGGACCACTTTAGCTGTTTTTCCTGCATTTTTTTTCCAATAATTCTGAGCATTGATATTGATGGCAATGCCTACTACAAAACAACTTACAATTAGTTTTCTCATGATTTTTTTCTGTTTCCGGACCCATTCGGCCCTCATTTTCATTATTTATTTTGATAAACTCTTACGTAATCTATATAATACTTCTGTGGAAAAACCGCATCATCAATGCCTTCTTTTCCACCCCAAAATCCTCCTACGGCAAGATTTAAAATGATAAAGTAAGGTCTGTCGAAAGGCCATGCTTCATTGTTTCTCTCTTTATTTTCGTAGGTGAAAAATTTCTTATCATCTATATAAACATCGATCTTTTCGGGAGTCCAGTCTGCTTTATAGACATGGAACTTTTCGCTTGCATCCTTTACAAACAATGTATCTGTTTTCTGTGTTCCCTGGATATGATTGTATTTTTTGGTATGAACGGAAGCATGGATATAGCCTTGGTGATAGCCCACATGTTCCATGATATCCAGTTCACCATCATCCGGCCATTTCTTCATATTTTCGCTCATCATCCAAATGGCAGGCCAGGTTCCACGACCTTTGGGAAGCTTTGCTCTTACTTCTACTGTTCCATATTGAAAGGCAAATTTTCCTTTGGTTAAAAGTCTCGCAGAGGTATACTTACTGTTTTCCCGGTTTTCTTTTCTGGCTTCAATGATGAGATTTCCTTTCTCCATTCTGGCATTCTCAAGTCTGTTTTTGGTATAAAACTGAGCTTCTTCATTTCCAAATCCGCTTCCTCCGGTATCATAATTCCATTTTAATGAATCCGGAAGCCCTTTGCCATTAAATTCATCACTCCAAATCAGTGTCCTGCCGGAATCAGGTTTGTGTGAAGCACAATTGAATACAGAAAGGAAGAAAGCTCCTGTTGCAAAAATTCTGATCAGATTTTTAGCTTTGAGATTCATATGTATTAGGTTTTAAGTTTTGGCTAAAGCCATTTTTCTGACGTTTTAATGAGCGGATTAAAACCCGTCCTATTGAATTGAATTTATTTTGTCCAGGTGATTCTTTTGGTCTGAACATTTTGAGAATCAGTTCCGATCATAATATCAAACTCTCCGCTTTCCCAGTCAAAATTCAGATTATCATCAAAGAATTTCAAATCTTCCGGTGTCAATTTAAAATCAACTTTTTTGCTTTCTCCTTTTTTGATAAATATTTTCTGGAAACCTTTCAGTTCTTTTATCGGTCTTACTACTTTTCCAAACAGATCTCTTATATAAAGCTGTACCACTTCTTCCCCGTCATATTTCCCTGTATTGGAAACAGTAACGCTGATATTCAAGGTCTGATTTCCTGTAAGGTTTGTGGAATTTAAAACCATATCAGAATATTTAAAATCTGTATAACTTAAACCATATCCAAACGGGTATTTTGGATCATTATCAAGATCTATATAGGCTGAAACATAGTTTCTGTCTGTATTATTTTTTGCCGGTCTTCCTGTATTATAATGATTGTAATACATAGGAATCTGACCTACAGTTCTTGGAAAAGTCATTGGAAGTTTCCCACCTGGATTTACAGAGCCAAATACCACATCTGCAATAGAGTTTCCTGCTTCTGTTCCCAACCACCATGTGTACATAATGGCAGGAATATTGTCTGATGCCCAGTTGAAAATCAAAGGTCGTCCGGCATTGATCATCAGAATGATGGGTTTACCTGTTTTGGCAATTTCTTTTAACAAATCTTCCTGAACGCCGGTAAAACCAATATTACTTCGGCTTTTAGCTTCTCCGCTCATCGCATGGCCTTCTCCCAATGTCATAATGACAACATCAGCTTTTTTTGCCGTTTCAATGGCTTCAGCAAACTGACTTTTATCCTGATCGTCAACATTGCACCCTTTTGCATATAATAAAGTAGAGTTTTTATCCAGCTGGTTTTTAATTCCGTCAAATTGTGAAACGATTCTTTGATTATCATCTTTGAACGCAACAGACCAGAAACCATGATTAGCTACCGTTTCTTTACCGAAAGGGCCAATCAGAGCAACTGTTTTTGTAGTTTTTGAAAGCGGAAGAATATTTCCCTGGTTTTTAAGAAGAACAATACTTTTTGAACCGAATTCTCTTCCGAATTTTCTGTTTTCCTGATTATCGGTCTGTTCTTTCTGTCTTTTCTCATTACTGAACCTGTAAGGATCATCGAAAAGTCCCATTTCAAATTTTTTGGTTAAAATTCTTCCCGTTGCATCATTTACCAGTTTAGGATCTACTTTTCCTTCTTTAACCAATTTGGGAAGTTCTGCCATATACACACGGCTTTCCATGTCCATATCACTTCCACCCTGTATTGCTTTTTCGGCTGCCTCAGTACCATCTTTAGCATAACCGTGAGGAACCATTTCTCCGATGCTTCCCCAGTCTGAAACGACAAAGCCTTTATAATTCCATTTTCCTTTTAAAAGGTTTCTCTGAATATATTGATTGGCTGTTGCAGGAATTCCGTTAATATCATTGAAAGAATTCATGAAAGTGGCCACTCCTGCTTCTGCTGCAGCTTTGAATGGGGGAAGATAAGTTTCATTCAATTGTCTGAGACTCATATCTACAGAATTGTAATCTCTTCCGCCTACAGCTGCTCCGTAGGCTGCAAAGTGTTTTGCACAGGCCATTACGGCATCAAGACTTCCCAAGCCTCGGCCCTGAAATCCTTTAATTCTTGCTAAACCTATTTTTGTTCCAAGATAAGTATCTTCTCCTGAACCTTCCATTACTCTTCCCCATCTAGGATCTCTGGCAATATCCACCATTGGCGCAAACGTCCAGTGAATACCGTAGGCTGCTGCTTCCGTTGCTGCAATCCTTTCTGATCTTTCTATCATAGCCAGATCCCAACTTGCTGCCTGTCCAAGATTGACAGGGAATGTGGTACGATAGCCATGGATAACGTCCTGCCCGAACAATAAAGGAATTTTCAGCCTTGACTGCATAGCCAGTTTCTGGAAAGCTCTGGTTTCTTCAGAACCTGCTACATTCAGCATGGAACCTACCTTTCCTTTTTTAATTTCTTCTAAAACAGCAGCCGAATTGGAGTGCTGTGGTCCTGTGGCATATTCAAAACCACTGTATTGAACCATCTGCCCAACTTTTTCTTCCAAAGTCATTTTAGACAATAGCTCTGCTACTTTCTGATCAATGGTCTTTTGTCCGTAAGCATTCAATCCCAATGCAGAAAATGCCAGTAAGAAATAAACTCTTTTCATAGTATAAAATTAAAAAATATAGGTTGCTGTAGAACGTCCTGAAATTGTTACTGCAGCAGTTTTGCCGGCAAATTTAATATTAAAATTCTCATCTGCCTGATTATCGTTCTGTACAATTAAAACTATTTTCCCAAATTGAGTCTTAAAAGCAGCTGTTGAAAGTTGATCCGTCTGCGTGGAAGCGATGCGCTGAGAACCTGCAGGGATAAATTTTGAAGCGTGTGCAATAATATAATAGGACACATTTCTGGTGAAATTCTCACTGTCGGAAACGGTTATAGCTCCTTTACATTCTGTACATCCACCATCTGTATGAGGGGCAAATTTCGGATCGTTGGCAAGATTCCATTCCAGAGCTGTTTTACTCCAGTTTCTCATGGAACCTATGATTACATTTTTCGTATGCCAGTTCAGATCTTCGGTAAAAGTTCCTTTTGAACCTGTCCACTGCTCGGTAAAATATAAGTTTTTATCAGGGAAAGCATCATGTACTGTACTTAATGCAGAGATATCTCCTTCATACAAATGAAAAGCAGATCCGTCTATGTACTGATTGGCTTCAGAATCTTTTAAAATATTGATCGCATATTCAGGTTTGTTGCAATTGTGATCATATACAACAATTTTAGTAGTGATTCCGTTGGCTTTAAAAACCGGACCAAGATGGTTCTTAATAAAGTTTCCCTGTTGTTCAGACGGCATATACAAACTTGGGTTATTTCCAGGATGTAAAGGTTCATTCTGAGGAGTTACAGCATCAATGGTGATGCCTTCTTTTTTCATTCCCTGGATGTATTTTACAAAATATTGAGCGTATGTTCCATAGAATTCAGGTTTTAAACTTCCTCCTTTTGACTTTCCATTGTCCTTCATCCAAACCGGAGCAGACCATGGAGCAGCAATAATTTTAATAGAAGGATTGATCGCCAGAATCTCTTTCAGCATACCAATCAAAGCTTTGTCTTTTGCAAGACTGAATTTTGAAAGCGAAGGATCAGTCTGCCCTTCAGGAAGATCATCATATGAAAACACTTCACCATCAAGATCAGATGCGCCTATGCTTAATCTTAAATAACTGATGGAGATCGAATTCTTATTTTTTCCAAAAAGTTCGTGAAGCAGTGCTTTTCTTTTGGAAGGCGACAACCGGTTGATTACCTCAACACTTCCTCCTGTTAATGTATAGCCAAAGCCGTCAACATATTGAAACTTTTGAGAGTCATCAATTTCAATATTCTGAAAGCTGTTGGCATTATTTACAAATTTAACGGAAGTCTGCTGCTGTAATTTTACACTTGCATCACCTTTTGTAAGCCAGTACTGTACTTCGTTTCCTTTATTGGAAGCCACTAAGGTACATGATAAAGGAAAAAGGGCCACACCACTAAGTAGTGCGGCACCTCTAAAGAAACTATATAAGTTGTGAAACTTCATATTTTAGTAACCAGGATTTTGTTTTAAAGCTGTATTCGGCAATTCGTTGAACGGAATGGGAAGAATTTCATTTTTATTGGCCTTAAACCCTTTGAATGCAAGTACTGATGGAGCATCTCCCCATCTTACAAGGTCGAACCATCTGTGCCCTTCTCCTGCAAGCTCTCTTCTTCTTTCATCTTTAATAGCCTGTAAAGAAACAGGAACTGATGCTAAACCGACTCTTGCTCTTACTGCATCTAATAAAGCCTGAGCTCTTGCTCCTGAAGCACCTAAAGCTTCAGCTTCCATCAGATAAGTATCTGCTAATCTTATTGCAATATAATTTTGTCTGAAATTAAGCTCAGGAGGCCCTGGAAGTGATGTTTTTAAGGCGTTTGTAGGTAAATACTTGTTGAGGAAGTATCCGGTATCTGCAAAAGCAGGAGCATAAGTAACCTTACCCTCTGTCACTAGTTTTTTTGCATTGAAAACTGTAACGTTCAGTCTTGGATCATCCTGCATAAAAGTGACAAAGTTCTCTGTTACGGTATTAAATGCCCAGCCTGAATAAATATCAGGTGCATTATTATTCAGGATATTTTTTAATGAATAAGAACGAGGTCCTACCATTACGTTGATAGAGTTTCCTTCGTCTTTTCCCTGCCCCCAGAATCCCCAGTCAGAGCTTCCTTTATTGGTATGCATTACTTCAAGGATAGATTCTGATAAGAATTTATATTTATTTGGATCCTGGTCAGTTTCCAAGGCAACTTTAAATAAATCAGCATAATTTGCCACAAGTTTGTAGCCATACTGACTGGTTCCTCCTGGCGTACCATTTACTTCAGCAAATTGTGCGGCGGCCTGGGGCATTTTTTTATCATAAAGATAAATTTTACCTAGTATAGCTCTGGCCGTTCCCTGCGTTATTCTCCCCTTATCACTGATACTTGGTGTCATCATGAGGTCTGGAATAGCTGCAACGATATCGCTTTCTATCTGTGTATAAACATCACTTGGCTTGGCCTGTGGAACGTTCCAATAATTATCATCAAACTTTATTGTATTAAGAATCAAAGGAATATTTCCAAACATTCTTAGTAATTCAAAATAATATAAAGAACGAAGAACTTTAGCTTCTGCAATATATCTTTTTTTAAGGTCCTCATTCATATTTGCCCCCGGAACTCTTTCTATCAAAAGATTAGCCCGTGCAACTCCCTGATAGTAATCCCTCCAGTAGCTGGCAGGCATTGTATTGGCATTGATCATATAGTTATTCATTCCCTGAATACCCGCTCCGTCATTGGAATTTCCCCCACCGGAATAAAAATCATCAGACCCTGCATTAAAGAAAGTAACGGTATTTTCAAATCCAGCCGAATATTTTCTTAAAGGATCATATACGGAAATCAATGCACTGAAAGACTGCTGCTCATTCTGAAAATACAAATCTGTATTAAAAGATCCTGAATTCTTTACATCATCCAGATAGGAATCACTACAACCGATATTGGTAAAACTCAGACCTGTCAGTAATGCTACGGCAAGTCCTTTATATATTAAATTCTTATTTTTCATTTTGTTGGTCATTAAAATTGAATATTAGCTCCTATAAGGAATGTTCTGGCTTGTGGATAGTAAGCCCTGTCTACACCGATAATGTCCTGTTCAGAATTATTTCTTCCTGCAATTTCCGGATCATATCCTGTATACTTTGTAAAAGTAACCAGGTTTTCTCCTGTGATGTACAGTCTTACCTTGCTCATTCCAAAGCGTTTTGTAACATCCTGAGGAATGGTATATCCTAGCTGAACAATTTTCAGACGCACATAATCTCCTTTCTGAAGGTAGTAGTTAGACATCCATGAATAGTTGTGGTTAGAATCATTGCGGGTAAGTCTTGGATTATCATTGGTAGATCCTTCACCTGTCCATCTGTCTAGGATTCTTGTTTGGTAATTCGCATCAGGAATATCTAATCTTCTTAACCCCTGAAAAATCTTGTTACCAGCCTGTCCTTGCGCAAACATCATCAGATCAAAATTCTTATAGCTCATATTCACAGTAAGTCCAAAAGTATATTTTGGTATAGAGCTTCCTAAGTTTACTTTATCATTGTCGTCAATTTTACCATCTCCATTATTATCCTGCCAGATAAAGTCCCCAGGTTTTGCATCGGGTAATAATTTTACACCATTAGCATTTACATAATTGTCAATTTGTGCCTGATTCTGGAAAACCCCACTATAGGTCTGACCATAAAATGATCCGTAGGGCTGCCCTACTGCTACTCTGGATACCGCTCCCATAGTCTGGAAAGAAGCCAGATTGAAGTATTCAATATCATCCTCCAATCTAAGAACTTTGTTCTTTATAGTTGCGAAGTTACCATTAACCGAAATGCTGAAATCCTCCCAATTTTTCTTGTAGCCTAATTCAAGTTCAACACCTGAGTTTTCCATATCTCCTACATTTGCCCAAGGTGAAACAGGAACTCCTACATAACCTGGTATATTGATTTGTCTAAGAATATCGGTTGTTTTCTTTTTGTACCAGTCTGCTGTAAGGGTAAAATTGTTGAATAATTTCAAATCTGCAGCAATATTCAGCTGGCTTGTCTGTTCCCACTTCAAATTAGGGTTTTCCAGAGTACTTTTTGCATACCCAATGATAATATTATTACTGGAGTTGGTATAATTGCTACCGGAAACCATGAAACTTGCAAATCTGAAGTTATCCATTTCGTCATTCCCTAACACTCCGTAACCTCCTCTTAATTTTAAATTATTAACGACATTATTCTCTGGCCAGAAGTTTTCTTTATGAACATTCCACCCTAATGACATAGATGGGAAAGTTCCCCAGTGTTGATTGGTAGCAAATTTTGAAGAACCATCTCTACGGATTGTTCCTGTAAATAAGTATTTATCTGCGTAATCATAAATGATTCTACCAAAATAAGATGCTTTTCGGGTCTCGATCCCATCCCATCCTTTTGCTGTAATATTTTCCCTGGGAATATCAAAGTTGAAGGAAGCATCCTGCCAGTTATCAATAGGAAGATTACTGTAGGTCAAACTGGCACCGCCCGCAATGTTGTATCGGTAAACACCCTGCCCAACCATAATATTGATGTTGTGATCACCAAACTTATTCTGATAGGTCAATGTATTTTCCATGCTCCATTCAAACTTATTTTCGTCCACCTTATTCAGACTGTTAAAACCGGTATTATTAAAATTTGGGCTTAAATAATATTTCGGTGTAAAGGAGCGGCTTCCCCAATAGGATTTCTTACCATTTAAACTTGTTTTGAAAGTGAAGTGATCAAGAAACTTAAGCTCTGCAAAAACATTCCCCACAAAATCATCAGACCAATTATAATTGCCTTGCTGTATGTGACGGAAAGCCTGCGGATTGGTCATCTCGTTATTTACATATGGGGAAATTCCGTAAGGTCGTCCCTCAGAATCACGGATGATATAAGGATTACTATAACCGTTCGAATCTACCATTGACCAATCTGTCACGACAACCGGCGTGATAGGATCCAGGTTAACAGCTGAAGCTAAAGGCCCTCCAAATTCTTCGTTTGCACTTACTCCCTGAGATTTCACATGGGTATAGGCAAAGGTTTGCCCTATGGTTAGGTAATCCGTAACTTTATGGGTTGAGTTGAATCTCGCGTTGATTCTCTTGTAGTAAGAAATATCGCTCATTACAATCCCAGACTGATCAAAATATCCGAATGATGTGTAGTATGTTGATTTTTCATTACCACCTGTAATGCTTACTTCGTGTGAGGATTTTTCACCTGTTCCGAAAATAGCATCCTGCCAGTTGGTTCCTTTTCCAAATGATTCCGGATTGGTAAATCTGGGAGTTCCTCCATCATTTACAAAACCCTCATTGATAATTTTAGCATACTGCGTAGCATCCAGAAGATCCAGTTTTTTGGAAGCATTTGAAAAACCATAGAAGCCATTGTAAGAAAGAGTCAGTTTTCCTTTTTTTCCTTTTTTAGTAGTCACCAGAATTACTCCTTTTGCCGCAGAAACGCCATAGATTGCAGATGAAGCTCCATCTTTTAGTACTTCAATACTTTCTATATCAGACTGGTTAAGCCATCCGATATTATCCACCACAATACCGTCTACTACCCATAACGGACTGTTACTTCCCGCTCCAAAACTGGTAATTCCTCTTACACGTACTGTAGCAGCAGCACCAGGTTGTCCTGAATTGGTCACTACAGAAACCCCGGCAGCTCTTCCCTGTAAAACCTGTTCCGGCTTACCAGACGGAATATTTTCTATGTCGCTGGCTTTAATACTCGCAATAGCTCCTGTTACGTTACTCTTTTTCTGAGTTCCATAACCGATGACTACCACTTCGTCTATTTTGTTTTCTTTCGCAAGTGTGTCCTTCGCCTTGGTGGTCTGGGCACTGAAGTTGGCCGTAAAATAGAGGACGGCAACCACTCCTACGCTTCTTGATATTCTTACATTCATATACAGTTATTGTTTAATTCTCAAATTGAGACAATAAAAATATATTTTTTTTTAATTAATTAACATTCTATTCATAAATATTTTAATTTTTCTTTTATTTTTCAGGGTTAGAAGCCCTATCTTCGCATCAATATTTCATAAAATATCATAAAAAATTAATAAAGTTATCTCCCAAAATGATCGTCAAGCCATCCAAAATTTCCCTTCCATTAAAACTTACCTTTCTCATTTTTTCAATGGTTTTGAACTGTATGGGATTGGTGATTCTGCAATTGTCAGAAGAGAAAATCACCTATGGAGAACTGGGTCTTTTAGAATCTTTTAAAGATCTACCTATTGCTTTTATTTCGCTTTTTGCAGTGAGCTTTATCAACAAAACTGGTCCTAAAAAAGCATTGATTCTGGCTCTGGCCATTGTTGGATTCTGTTCCTGCCTTCTTCCTTTTGTAAAGGTTTTCTGGTTTTATAAATTGTGGTTTGCCATTATAGGAGCCTGCTTCGCGATTGGAAAAATCTGTGTTTTTGGGATTATAAGGAATAATATTTCGGATGAAAAATCCCTGGCGAAGACCATGAATAATGTAGAAGCCTCTTTTATGATCGGAATTTTCGTAGTAAATACCGGTTTTGGATGGGTAATCTCCAGCCAGTATTCGGAATTCTGGAAGTTTGGGTTCTTATTGATTGCTTTATTATCTGTGTTGACTATTTTTCTGCTTTCGAAGATAGAAATAGTAGAGTCCAAGCCTATGGAAAGCAAGAGTATCCTCTCAGAACTATCAGGGTTTACCGCACCAGCAGTAGCTTTGTTTTTAGGAGTAGTCTTTTTTATCGTCTTCGTGGAACAAGGATTCAATTCATGGCTTCCTTCTTTTTATAAAAACCATCTGAAGGTCAATTCATTTTTTGCACTTCAGGCCACATCATTTCTATCCATTTTTTCTTATGCCGGAAGAACAGTTACTGCCAATATTATCAAAAGGTTTTCATTACCCAGGTATTATATTACTTGTATGACTTTGACTATCACCTTACTGATCATTATACTGGGCATACAGTACTTTGACTCTGAAGATTCCAGGTTCTTACTTTTTTTATTTCCGGTTATTGGCTTGTTTCTTTCACCCCTCTACCCCGTGATCAATTCAAGAATGATTGCTCAGGTGGATAAAGATAAGATTAATCTTTTCACCTCCCTTATTGTTATATTTTCTTCCCTGGGTAGCTCTGTAAGCTCTATTATTATGGCTGTTTTGTTTGAAAAACAATTGTTAAATTATTATCCATTATACATCTTATCTTCTGTAATTCTGCTATTTGTGATTAGTTTTGTATATTTTACTGTCACAAATAGAAAATAGTTTTATTTTTACTGCCATGAAAATCAAAGACACAAAAAGTAAAGAAACGCTACAGGAACTCATTGACACGAAAGATTTCGTAGCGCATATTTCTGTTGACTGCACCATATTCGGCTTTCATAATAACATTCTGAAAGTTTTGCTTTTAAAATATCATGATCTGGATCTATGGTCACTTCCAGGTGGTTTTGTTTTCAATGACGAAGACCTTAGAGAAGCTGCTGAAAGGGTATTGTTTGAAAGAACACATCTTAAAGGATTATTTTTGAAACAATTTCATACCTTCGGAAGAATAGACCGTACAGAGAACAATGTACATCAGATTCTCCTTAAAAATAAAGGAATAACCGTTCCTGAAGATCACTGGATTTTCCAGCGGTTCGTTACAGTAGGATACTGCAGCCTTATCGATTTTTCACTAACGGACACTTTCCCTGATGCTTTCAATGAAAGCTGTGAATGGTTTGAAGTAAACAATCTTCCTAAAATGGCCTTCGACCATGACAGAATTATAGAGACAGGTCTTGAATATCTGAGAATGAATATCAATACAGAGGTTGCAGCAAGTAATCTTCTTCCGGAGAAATTTACTATGAAAGATCTTCAGGCTCTTTATGAAACTATTTTAGGACAGAAATTCAGAAGAAATAATTTTCAGCGAAAAATTTTAAGTTTAAATATTCTGGACAGAATGGAAAAACTGTATGACGGCTCGGCCAATAAAGCTCCTTATCTGTATAAATTTAAAACTGAAGTTCATAATTCTACCAATCAGTATCCTATCTCTAATGATGAGGAGTCATAAAAATATAAATTTAATTAAAATCATAAACAAAGTAGCAGTAGCCCTCTGAAAATCAATAGTAAAACAAGTTTTTAAAAAAATTTTCAAGACATCACGAAAAATGTTACTTTTAACCAAATCAAAAAATCATGTCATATTATCCTCTTACAAGCATCCCTGATTATTATGGAATTGATGCTTTACTTACTGAAGAACATAAACTAATCCGCCAATCTGTAAGAGACTGGGTGGAAAGTTTTGTAATGCCGCAGATAGATCAGGCCGCTCAAAATCATACAGATATTCCTAATCTTATGAGAGAATTGGGAAAAATCGGAGCACTGGGACCTTATATTCCGGTTGAGTATGGCGGTTCAGGATTAGACCAGATTTCTTATGGTCTGATTATGCAGGAGTTGGAAAGAGGAGATTCTGCAGTACGTTCTGCAGCTTCGGTACAGAGTTCATTGGTGATGTTCCCTATTAACGAATTCGGTTCTGAGGAACAGAAAAAGAAATATCTTCCAAAGCTTGCTGCCGGAGAAATGATTGGATCTTTTGGATTGACTGAGCCTAACCATGGTTCTGACCCAGGTTCAATGGAAACTTATTTTAAAGATATGGGCGATCATTATCTTTTAAATGGGGCGAAAATGTGGATCACCAACTCTCCTTTATGCGACATCGCTGTAGTATGGGCAAAAAATGAGGAAGGAAAAGTGCAGGGATTAATCGTTGAAAGAGGAATGGAAGGTTTCACCACTCCAGAAACTCACAATAAATGGAGCTTAAGAGCTTCCAAAACCGGAGAGCTGGTATTTAATGATGTAAAAGTTCCGAAAGAAAACCTTCTTCCAGGAGTAACAGGATTAAAAGGACCTCTATCATGTCTGAACTCTGCAAGATATGGAATTTCATGGGGAGTAATTGGTGCTGCTATTGACTGCCACTGTACTGCTGTTCAATATTCTAAAGAAAGAAAACAGTTTGGAAAACCAATTGGTTCTTACCAGCTTCAGCAGAAAAAACTGGCTGAATTCCTGACAGAGATTACAAAAGCTCAGTTACTTTGTCTTCAGCTAGGAAATCTTAAAAATGCCCACAAAGCAACTCCTGCTCAGATCTCTATGGCTAAACGTAACAACGTACATATGGCTATTGAAATTGCCAGAGAATCCAGACAGATCCTTGGAGGTATGGGAATCATGGGTGAATTCCCGATGATGAGACACGCTGCAAACCTTGAATCTGTAATTACTTATGAAGGAACGCATGATGTTCACTTACTAATCACCGGATTGGATATTACAGGAATCAACGCTTTCTAAAAAAGATAAAAATATAAATAAAGAGTCTGGCCAATGGTCAGACTCTTTTATTTTACTCACTTTGCGGAGAATTGATATTCAATGAATAATTATTAATACTCTAAAGTTTTTGTGATTTTATTAAAATTATTACTTTAATACCACACAAAAACAAACAATATGAGAAAAATTACGATTTTTTTATTAAGTCTTACCGCACCATTTTACTTTGCCCAACAGGCTGGTGATGTTGTAAGTGCCGAACAGAAACTGGATTTAACACCACAAGGAGTCATCAATTTTATCGCCAGTAATCTTGGTGATCAGAATGCTCCGGAATTTGCCAACTACCTGAACAGCTTCAATCTTGGGCTGAAAGGTTACAAAATCACCTATTACACCAAAAATGAAAACAATGTTCTTGTAAAAGCTACAGGATTATTGATGTACCCAAACGTACCCTTCAAACTCTCAACAGTAGTATCCGATCATGGAACAACAGACAGCAGAAATAATGTTCCGTCTAATTTTAAAGGGGCTTTAACCGCAGGATTTGTTGTTGAATTATCTTATGTACTCAACGGATATATTTTGATGGCTCCCGACTACGTAGGGATGGGAACTGGAGATGGCGTTCACCCTTATGTAGATTATGCCACAGAGGCTGGTGCTACCATAGATTTTATAACCGCAGCGAATAAAGTATTGGCACAGCTGAATATTAAACGTTATGACGAATATTTCTTAGCCGGATATTCTCAAGGCGCTCATGCGGCGATGTCTACATTAAAAAGATTAAGTATTTCAAATCCCAATAATATAAAATTCAAATATGCCTACATGGGAGACGGACCTTATGATTTCTCCGGAGTCACGTTAAATAAAGGAGTCCTTGAAAAAGATATCTACCCTTTCACCTCATTCCTGGCCAATGTACTTCATACCTGCAACAATACAGGTTATAAAACCTATAATAATGACATTTCAGAAGTTATTTCTGCAGAATATCTTGACAAATACAACTATCACGTCGTTCAGGATAACGGAGGACTTTTGTGGGGGCCTGTAATATGGAGAAAGCTCTTTACCACCAACTTTGTAAATGATGTCACCAACAATCCTAATAACAAGTTAAGATTATGCATGAAACCTAAAGATGTGTATGACTGGTACAATAAAACTCCAATGACATTAGGGCATTCTACCGTAGATTTAACTATTCCACCTGAAAATACTTCTAAAACTATTGATGTTCAGCGTGGATATTACCCATGGTGGGACCTGAATAAGTATAAACTGGATTCTTTTTACTGGGGACCACTGGGCCATGTGGGAGGAATTCTACCGTTCACCTTAGCATCTAATGCCAAGTTCAATACTTTGAGGAGCGGCGGACTTCTTAATGAATGGGCTATTGCAGGATCAATCTTCGGTAAGCAATCGACAGAGAAAACTTCTGACAAGCCTACCCTTTTATCCTCACAGATAAAACCAGATTTAGGTAACATGCAGCTTATTGAAATTACAGATTTCAATAAAGAAAAAGCACAGAGCAGAACAGCCAGCAACCAAAATTTATCAACTTTAAAAGACGGAGTTTATTTATTGAAAGTATCAGAAAACAATGAAAATAAAATAATTCCATACATCAAAAACACGCCTCAGGAAGTTACCGAAAACGAAATTGTACAATCTGTGAATGCATCCGTTTTGCAATTAAAAGTAGATCAGGAAGAACTTACTGCTGTGAATATTTTTGATGAAAATAAAACATTGATCAAAAGTATTTCGCAAAAACAATATCGTGAATCCGGAGGAATCAATATTCAGGAGCTGGAAAACAAAAACTATACGTTTGAGGTTGTTACTCCTTACTACAATCTTCAGTTCAGTAAAGCGGTTGGAGGAACAATATCATCAGAAAATAACACTGATATTTACACTCAAAGACAACAAATTGTAGCTAAATCCGGCAATGATATTAAAAACATTAGTATTTACAGCATTTCCGGTGCTCTGATCGTTCAACAGGAAGTTAATAAACCAGTGTTTGAATCCAGAAACTTAGAATCAGGAGTATATCTTGTACAAGTCACACTTTCTAATGGAAAAACCATCAGCAAAAAAATAAAACTGTAAAAACAATCACTCTTCATATCTCATTTCAAGTTAATTTTGGCACTTCAGCAATGAAGTGCTTTTTTATGGATGAGCAATTACAATAACTCCACTAAAAATAATTGGAGATAAATTTCATTTTAAAATACTTAAAATTACACAATCCATTATTAACTATCATTTTACGATACATATTTTAAACTTTTAGCAAAAATTATATTAAAATAACATAAATGATTCTTGTCATTTATTTTGAATTATTCTAAATAAAATTAGCAAACTTACATTGAGGACGCTACTTTTGCCGAAAGAATAATGCTAGATGGTACATCATGACTCCCGCTTTCCTTTGAGGCTTCGATTTTTCAGTTTTCTTATTTTTATCATTACGATGACAGCCGTAAAGGCACAAAACCTACAATTCACCATCACTTTTGAAATAAAAAGTCTTGATTCAAACTTAATAAATGACTCTGAAATCAAGATCTACAACGAAGAAAATTCCTATTCAGTTTCTACAAATGAAAAAGGAATAGCAGTAATTTCATTGATTCCCGGAAAATATAAAACAGAAGCCTGGAAAAATGGTGTTCAGAGGTATTCCGGTAAAATTTCTGTGACAAAAACTGAAACTTTCACCCTACTATTTCAGGAGAAATTGAATACCATTGAAGAAGTAGTGATTACCGCCAAAGAAGGAAAAGGGCTTACCTCTTCTTCCATCATTAACCAGCGGGCAATGCAGCATTTGCAGCCTTCAAGTTTTTCTGATCTTCTGGAGCTTCTTCCCGGCGGAAGATCCAATGATCCGGTTCTTAATCAGGCCAACAAAATCAGTCTCCGTGAAACCGGCAGGCCTGGTACTGATTACAATACTTCTTCCATGGGAACTACATTTTTAGTGGATGGTGCTCCTTTAAATTCTAATGCCAATCTTCAGTATTCCTATGATTTTTTAGACAAAACCAATAACGGACTGAAGCGAAGGCTTACTGTAAATAGTGGTGTAGATATGCGAACCATTTCTACAGATCAGATTGAAAGCGTGGAAGTTCTTCGTGGAATTCCTTCTGTAGTCTATGGAAATCTTATCTCAGGAATTGTAAAAATCACCAACAAATCCGGCTATACAAGATGGAAAGCAAGATTTAAAGCAGATGGCTACAGTAAGCTATTTGCTGTGAGCAAAGGTTTTGAAAACAAAGAAAAAGATCTGAAAATCAATACAGGTCTGGATTATCTGAATGCAAAGACCGACCCAAGAGACCGATTGGAAAGCTATAAAAGAATCACCGCCCATCTTGGTATCATTAAAGAAAAAAAATATGATCATGGAACGGCAAAATGGCAAAGTAATCTCAGTTATACAGGTTCTCTGGATGGTTCAAAATCTGATCCGGATATCGATTTGTCTGAACTGAATTCTTATGAAGTGAATACTCATTTCCTGAGTCTTTCCAATGTATTCAATTACATTAAAAACGAACCATCGTTCTACCGTTCCACAGAAATTCAGGCAACGGTTAACCAAAGATTTGACAAAATAAAACAAACCAAGTTTATCCAGCTTGAAAATGCAACGGCCTTTCCCCTATCCAGAATCGAAGGAGAATACGATGGCTACTACCCTGAAGCACGCTACATTTCAAATTATACAGTAGATGGAAAGCCTCTTGATCTTTTTGTCAAAATGATTAATAATTTTCAGCTTAAATCTCAATCGATGACGCATGAGTTCAATGCCGGATTCGACTGGCAAATGAGTAAAAACTGGGGAAAAGGACAATTATTTGACATCTACAGACCTATAGATCCTAAGGCAACCTTCAGACCGCGTGCGTATCGTGATATTCCTGCTTATATGACTTCTGCCCTGTTTCTGGAATCTATCAATTCTTTAAATGCAGGTCAACACAAGCTTACATTGGCTGTAGGACTCAGAGGAAACACCATGATGAATCTTCCTTCTTCCTTCAAAATGAACGGAAAGTGGTATGCCGATCCCAGAGCCAATTTTCAGTGGGAACTTCCCTCTTTTGACTTGATGGATAAGAAAGCAACTGTAGCACTTACATTAGGATATGGAAAACAAAGCCTGTTTCCGGATCTCAATCTTCTGTATCCGGAACTTATTTATAAAGACATTCAGCAGCTTAATTATTTCCACAACAATCCAGACTACAGAAGAATCAATTATAAAACACTGATTTACAATCCACAGAATCCGGATATAGAACCGGCTATGAATGAAAAACTTGAAGCAAGAGTTGATTTCAGTCTGGGAGCACATCAGCTGTCTGTGACGGTTTTCAAAGAAAATATGCGTAATGCATTCCGTTCTATGAATGAATATGCTCTGTATCAGTATAAAAAATATGATACTTCAGGACTGAATCATGATGCCATTACTTCTCCACCGGATGTGAATACACTTCCCTACCAGACAGTGAGTGAAAACTTTCTCTATACGACTCAGCGAAATGGTAGCAAAGTGGACAAAGAAGGGATTGAATTTCAATATTCTTCCAACAGAATTCCTGTGATCAATACAAGATTTACTTTAAACGGAGCCTGGTTCCGAACAAAATATGGAAACAGTCTGCCCGTATACAGAGGAAGAGATTTACTGATCAACGGAAGACCTTATCCTTATCTTGGATTGTATGAAGGGATGGAACCCAATTCGGTGAATGAGGTTTTGAATACCAATCTGATGCTGGATACTTATATTCCCCGTCTGGATCTTGTTTTTTCATCATCATTCCAGTTTTCCTGGTATTCTACAAGGCAAATTCTTCCTATGAGCGGTATTCCAAGTCATTATGTGGACCAGAATGGTACTGTTCTTCCCTATAACCCGGATTCAGTAAAAGGAACTATTCTGGAAAGTCTGATCATTGCTCAGAATGAGGATTTATACAATAGCACAAGAAGACCTATGGAAATGAATCTCAATCTGAAAGTGACCAAAAGCTTCAGAAATAAAGCAGTTGTGGTCTCTATGTTTGCCAACCGATTATTCAGTTATTATACACCCTACAACATCAACGGATTTACCATCAACAGAAAAGGAGCTTATGATCCCTACTTCGGAATGGAAATCAATTTCAATTTATAAACAATTTCAATTCAATAAATTATGTTAAAACATGTATTAAGAACACTGTTCGTATTGTGTGCAGCTTTTGCCATTACAGCCTGTTCTTCGGATTCAAATGAAGCTCCGGAAGCAAAAACCTCCTTAAAGCTGGAACTTAAAGTAGTTCCTGACAATATTCAGGTTAAAGAATATAAAAACCTTTCGATCAGTTTCAAAGAGCTAAACTCAGGATTTACTATTACTCAGGAACTTAAAAACACCAACATTTTGCAGGTTGTTCTTCCTTCAGGAACGTATAACATTACTGCGGAAGGAAGCATTGTATATGGTGACAACTCCGGATCGGTAGAAGCTAAAGTTGCCGGTGTACAGAACGGAATCGTTATCAATGGTAATGAAACCAACAAAACGCTGGATCTTTCTTTGAAATCAGGGAACAGCAGCGATCTGATCTTAGAAGAGGTCTTCTTTACCGGAACAAAAACACCAGAGGGAGCCATGTATTTTGGTGATCAGTATTTTAAAATTACCAATAATACAGATAAGACCTTATATGCAGATGGTATGCTGTTAATACAATCCAGCTTTATGACCAATGAAAAACAGGATTACAGCCCTAATATTATGGGAACTACTCTATCTGCGGGTGCCATCATCAGAATTCCGGGAAATGGAACCATGTATCCCGTAAAAGCTGGAGAATCCATTATTATTGCAGAAGACGCTATTAATCATAAAAATTTCAACCCTTCTTCCATTAATCTTTCCAATGCCAACTTCCAGATTTTCAAGGAAGACTCAGATGATATCGACAATCCTTCCGTTCCGAAAATGGTGAATGTTTTTGAAAAAATGGTGATTCATACCCAAGGATATTACGCTTATGCATTGGCACGTATGCCACAGGGAATAACTAATGAAGCATTGGTTGCTCAAAACTCTTATACTTACACTTATAACCTTACCATTAACGGTGATGTATATCCTATGGACGGAACCGCTGTTAAAATCCCCAATGAATGGATTACAGATGCTGTTAATTTAAGTGTACAGGATTCTTTCCAATGGCTGGTAACCTCACCTTCTTTGGATATGGGATGGACTTCTGTAACTACTTTTGACGGAGATAAAAACCGTTTCGGAAAAGCTGTCCGCAGAAAAGTGACAGGAAAAACAATAGATGGTAAAAATATCCTTAAAGATACCAACAACTCCACAACAGACTTTGAACATGGTGTAAAGCCATCTTTATTTAATTAAAATGAAATATTTTCTTTCCATATCTATCCTGCTCAGCTCCTTTTCAGGGATAAGAATGTATGCCCAGATCAATGATACTATCAAAGAGAAAGTACGTGAAGAATATAGTTTTGAAAGGCTTATTAAAAACAGTATTACCATTAATCCGGCCAGTTATTCCGGGGCGAGGAAGTACAGCAGTACAATTTTTAATGTATTGACAGAAAAAAGCAACACTCCCAACCACCTGCAACAAAAAGGAAAAGGAAAAAACTTATGGGGTGCGGAAGTGTACAGCTTACAGAAGCTCAATGATAAAACATCAGTTTGGGGAAATGCTTCTTACACACAAGGGAAAAATAAGCAGGTGGTATGGAATGAAAATTCAGATTATGATCTCATCTATCCTTATGTAGCAGCGGACAGTGTGGGTGGTGATATGAAATTTGAAAACTATAGCTTTTCAGGAGGATATTCCAGAAAAATAGATACTTACACTTTAGGAATTGCAGGAAGCTATCAGGCAACATTGAGTTACAGAGATATAGATCCGCGACCGAAAAATACAGCGGCTCATTTTTCTTTGGCAATGGGAGCTGACAAACTGATTCTGGAGAAGTTCAGAGTTGGAGCTTATGTAAATGCTGAAAAATATACTCAAAAACATTATCTGAGCTTTGTCAGCAATCAGGGATATCCTATGATTTATAATATGAGCGGACTGGGAAATTACAATGAATTGCTTTCCGGAAAACTTCGTCAGGCCTATTACGAAGGCTGGTCTTACGGAGGAGGTTTACAGATCTTTGAAGCAGACAATAGATACTGGTATCTGAATATAGGTCTTAAAAAGTTTAATCTTGATAAATTATTGACAGAATATGCAGATCTGAATGCCTCAAAAATTGATGAACAGCAGCTTACCTTTTCAGCCGGAAAATTCTTTGATTCAGGGAATACAGTCTGGGGAATTTCTGCAGAAGGAAACAGTACGGAAAGAAAAGGAACTGAAAACCTTTTCCTTAATGAGAACTCGAGAAATTATATCCAGATTGGAAGTGTGGAAAAATACAACCATAAGATCAGTACTATTATTTTCAAAGGACTTATACAGATGGGCAATGAAAAGACAAAATTGTCTTTGCTTCCCTTCTTTGGATGGGTTCAGGAAAAAGAAAAGTACAGCAGTCCACTATCAAGAATAGAATTAAGTAAGCTTATGTATGGAGCGGATTATCAGTGGTTGAAAACTTTCGGAAATCTACAGACATTGTCTGTTGTAGCCGGACTTTCAGCTACCAGTGTCTATCAAAAAGATGCGCTTTTCAACAATTCCGGAAAGCCTTCCATCAATACGATGCTTCAGGAAAATTATGCCTTTCAGTCTTCGGATTTCTGGCAGGCAAAACTTGATATTCACTTTCATTTCAACTTCCCTGTCGTGAAAAATGCTTTTGTAGGAGCTAAGATAATCTACAGTAATTTTAACAATGGCAGCAATACTTTGTTTGCTATCAGTATAGGAAGTATATTTTAAACACATGATGATAAAATTTTCAGATATTAAATTATTCGTTGTTCTTGGAGGAATTGCTCTATTCTTTATGCAGCATACTCTTCAACAATACAAAGTAGACTATGGAGAAACTATAGAACAATATAAAAGGCCTGTACAATACTGGCCCAAACCTACAGTGGATGCAGAGGTGAACTGGAAAGAATTTGAGGCCATAGAATGGGATTCCAATTATTATGATACACAGGAATTACCCGAAGTAATGCTTGGAAAAAAACTGTTTTTTGATCCCAAACTGTCACAATCCAGCCAGGTATCCTGCAGCAGCTGTCACAACCCTGAACTGGGCTGGGCAGACGGTCAGGAAGTAGCATTGGGAACTGATCATTTGCAGGGGAAAAGAAATACACAGTCGCTTTTCAATATTGCGGATCGCCAATCCTATTTCTGGGATGGAAGAGCTAAAACATTGGAAGAACAGCTTGTAGGGCCTATTTCTGCTCATAACGAAATGAATATGAAGCCGGAAAAGCTGGCCGGAAAACTTTCAAAGTTTAAAGAATACAAGAAGCTTTTCAAAGAAGTCTATCAAACTGATAAGATTACATTTGATAAAATCGCCAAAGCTCTGTCTACTTTCCAAAGGACAATCAGAAGCCAGCCCAGCAAACTTGATAAGTTCATTAAAGGCGATTATAAAGCCATGAGTGATAAGGAAATCTACGGGATGCATCTATTCCGTACCAAAGCCAGATGCATGAACTGTCACTACGGAAAAAATCTTACAGACGAATCTTTTCACAACATAGGGCTTACCTATTACAAACGGGAATATGAGGATCTGGGTCTCTATCATATCACCAAGAATTCTGATGATACCGGTAAATTTAAAACCCCTTCGCTGAGAGATCTTGATTACACTGCTCCATGGATGCATAACGGACTGATGGATGACATGCATGGTGTTGTCAGTTTATACAACAGCGGCATGCAGATGATTAACCCTACTCCGGAAGAAAAGAAGGCTGATCCTAATTTTCCGGTCACAGATCATCTGATAAAACCTTTACATCTGAATGAGCAGGAAATAGATGCCATTGTTGCATTTTTAAAAAGTATGTCCGGAAGCTATTACAAAATGCCAAGACCGGAAATCCCAAGAAAATAGATATAAATACAGAATAAATAATTGATCCTAAAACAGTAAATCCTTTTATCTAAACAAGCACTTTAGATAAAAGGATTTTTAATATCTTCCAAAATGATTTTAATTATTCTTTAAAATTTGAAGCCAATACTGAAATAGATCCTTGAAAAATCAAGCTGACTGTTTCGGGAAATATTCATGCTGATAGGACCAATCAGGGATTCGTAGCCAAGGTTCAATCCATACCCAAACATATCAAAACTGTCATTAAAAGGAGAAAACTCTTCACTCACCTTTCCATAGCTGAACGAAGGAGTTAGATAGAGCTTTTTCATAATTCTGTACTGAAATGATATTGCAGCCTTAGCTACTGAAGTCATCGGAAGTTCTTTTTGGCGAAGACCGTTGAATTCAGGGCTTAGCAGATCATAATTATATTCGCTACCTCCCAGGTTATATTTCTGATTCAGGAACAAATACGGAACTTTATCTTCTTTCTTGGAACCGAAACTCGTTCCTAGAAACACATTCGCTTTTACGGTCAGTCTTCTTGTGATGGGATAGAAAAAGTTCTCATTCAATGTGAATGAAACAAGGTTTTTAGGCTCAGAATAGTAAGATTCTTTCGGGTTAAGGATCAGATACAGGAGAGGCTGCACGGTATTCAGATCATAAAGTTCATAGCGATCTCCGTAATAAAATCTCGTACTCACCTGCAGATGATTCCCTTTTGTAGTAAAATATCTTTTATTAAGATTGTTCTGTTCAAACTTCAGGAAAGTGTTGAAATTACTGTGGTTATACAGCTTCTTGCTGTAATTATCTACTTTCGACTGATCTACCTTATCCAGTAAACTATACATTCTTTCCGTACTGAATTCCGTTCCCAGAGATAGATAAGCATTGGGATTGATATTATAATTCAGCGCAATCTTTCCGGTTATATTACGGTACATATGGTTAGGAAAACGGTCGCCGCCATCCTCACTGATATCATATAATCTGAAGTTCAGGTCGTTACTTTTAAGATGAACCATCTTCGCCTCAAGATCCAACCATAAACGCTCCCCACTATCCAGAAACTGCTGATAAGCAAGTTTAGCTTTGAAACGTTCGGAAATATCCACTGTTGCCAGAAATCTTGATCGGTTCAGAAGAATATTTCTGTAGGTATAATTGATAATAATCCCTACGGACTGTTCCGTATCATAGTGCAGCGCGAGTTTAAACGCCCCTTTTTTCGCTCTTTTCACAAATACATTCATCACAAGACCATCGTTTACATTGGTGTAGGTATAATACACCTTAACGTACTGACGCATTCCAAATACACGGTCTATGGCTTCATTAATCGTTTTTGCATCGTAATACTTCCCTTCCGTAAGTCCCATCTGCTTTTTCAGTACTTCAATTTCAGCTGCATCAGTAATAGGCGTTCCGTCTTCTTCGTTAAAAGTGAATTTTGTGGTAGGCAGTTTCACCTCTTCAATCATCGTATGCTCATACGTAATTCCGGCTTTTCGCTGCGCCTCTGCAAGAGCTACAAACTCAGGCAGGTGCTTTCTGGCTTCAACCTCTCCTATTTTGATAATCTTTCTGTATCTGGCAAAATCCTTCGTTGTAATTTCTCCCAAAGGATCTACAAAATCTACGAGAATATTAGAGAGTTCTTTTTGATGCTTAAAATCCTCCACCGAACGGATGGCATGAGTCTGATAAATCATCTTCATCGGGTTTTCAATCTCCTTTTTCGTAAAAAGCCTGAAACCCGTATATCCACCAATAACAAAATCAGCACCCATCTCACGCACCTCATTGGCTGGATAATTACGGTCCAAACCGCCATCTACCAAAAGTTTTCCATCAATATAAACAGGAGCAAAAGCGGCAGGAATGGCCAGTGTGGAACGAATAGCCAACGGTAATGATCCTTCTTTCTGCATTACAAGACCTCCGTTTTCAATATCGGAAGAAGTAAGCTGCACGGGAATCCTCAGTTTGCTGAAATCGTTGATATGTTTTGCATTGAAAGTAAGTGTATTAAGAACCTCTCCCATGTACTGCCCTTCAATATAAGAACTCGGAAGAGTTGGAAATCCTTTCACTACAGGAAATTCAAGAATATATTTGTCGTATTCGTCTTTTTCACTGATATTAACTTTATTGTAAGGGATTTTATTGCTCAGAATCCTGTTCCAATCCATTTTATAGATCGTATGTTTCAGTTGATCTGCATTATATCCCATTGCATATAAACCTCCCAGAATACCTCCCATACTGGTTCCAGTGATATAATCTACTTTTATTCCCAATGAATCAATCATCTTGAGAATTCCGATATGGGCAAATCCCTTTGCACCTCCACCACTAAGAGCAAGCCCAAATTTTGTGTCTTTGGTTACATTCTGAAGGGCAATATTCAGAGAATCATTCTTTTGCTGAGATTTGATAATAAGAGAAAAAGCAATAGCTAAAAATATCAGGATCTTTTTCATTGGTGCTGCTTAATGTATCTGATTTAAACTTTTAAAAGTTTTTAATAAGTAGTAAAGATACACAAAAAGTTACCTGCTTAATTGACTATTCTACGAAGTAAATAAATGTATTTCAGTCTATAACTTAAAAACAAAATTCCCTCATTTTTCAGGTCAGACATATTTCCCAATACATGTCAGCTATTTTCAATACGTTTTTATAGTTTCCACGAAATTAATATCCGGGTTAAGGATTTCAAGAATAAGGCTTTTAACCGATTTCATAGCATCGTCAATATTTCCTTTATCGAACTGCAATGAAACCATTCCTTTCTTAGCGTCTGCAAAACTCCATATTCCTGTTTCAATCGGGAATCCCCAAAACTCAGGAAGGTGCTGAACAACGTAATGATAAATACAAAGCTGAAGTGCCTGTTTTCTATCGCTGTTGTGAAAATATTCATCTACATTATCCTGATCAATTTTTACATTGAGATTTTTAATCTTCGCTGTTTTATAATCAATAATTCTTAGAGTACCGTTCAGCTTATCAATCCGGTCAATGAATCCGAAGAAAGAAATTTTATCATTATCATCGAGAGGAAAATCTATATTTTCAAACCTTCTTTCAATATCAATGATCTCCAGTTTATTACCCTGTTTTATGAGCTCAAGATCATGATTCAGCACATTTTCAATTACCTTTTTAGCAATAGCCTTATGGATGTAATTCATTCCTTTTTCATAGAATTCCGGCTGATGCTTCAGTTTCTCAATAGCAATATTTATATATTCATCTACTGCTTTAACTGAATTCTTTAAATCACTTTCTTTTAAAACCTTACCCTTTAATACCTCATACACTTCTTGAAGTGAATAATGGACTAGATTTCCGTAATTTTTTATCGACAGTTCTTCTTCAATTTCATCTGTTTCCGAAGTATTTAAAATCTTGGAAAGGTAGAAATCAATCGGATTATAAAGATAACTCGTCAGATGGGAAGCTGATACTTTTTCCTTCCATTTTTGAAGACGATCCTGTACAATTTGGGTCTTGGAAATTTCTATCGGTTTGGTGGCAATAGGTTCGGAAGAATTTTCAATAATGAGATGTTCGATGTCATGAGAACTCTCCATTTCGATCTGTGTAATGAAACGGCTCTTCTCGCCGGTATTCACTCCGGAACTTAAAGCATTGTACAGCAAATGTACATTCTTCGCATCCTGAATCAGCCTGTAAAAGTGATAGGCATAAATGCTGTCATTTTCCAGGAAAGTATGAAGATCAAAGAACCTTCGGATATCAAAAGGAATATAGGTATTCTGGGAGTTTCCAAGGGGAAGTTTTCCTTCGTTTACGGAAAGCAGAATAACGTTTTCGAAATTCAAAAGACGCGTTTCCAATAATCCCATGATCTGAAGTCCTCTCAGAGGCTCTCCCTGAAAATCAATACTCTCAGAATTGATATGCTGATTGATCAGAATTTCCAGCGTTTCCATTTTGATCTCAATGTTGTAGGGAGTCAGCTGGTTTTTGATGATCCTGAATGCATTTTCAAAGTGAGAGACATTCTCATACTGAATATCATCTATCTCAAGCCATTTTACCTGCTGGCAGAACTCTATAAGCATATCCAGATAGCCATTGGTTCCTGTTGCTTTTTGAAGAAGGCCATAATAAGACAGACCACTAAGCAGTTCATGTAAAAGCTTCCGAGAAATATAGACAATATTCCTCTCTTCTACTTTGGCTTTAAAATCATTGATAATCTGTTCATCTTCTACAGATTTGGGAAGTTCTTCCAAAATGGGAAAAACATCTCTGTAATAATAAGACAGTTTGTTTTTTTCCAATTGTTTCTGCAGGTAGAAAAGACGTTTCACAGCATTGGAGAAAGATAAGTTTTTCAACGGAAATCCCATTGTAATATTCAAATTATCAACACCATGCATCACATCAAGACTGGCAGGAAGAAGGTTTTCATCCAGCAGCACTACCGCAGTATTGGAGTAAGTTTTATTATTGATCTCTTTAAAGATCTCAGGCAGTACTTTGGTCTGGGTTACATTTCCGGACACTTCGTATACCTTAATTTTTTTAGGTTGATTAAAATCGTCTTCTATCCATTGGAAAGCTCTGTTATCATCAAATTCTTTCCATGTTTTATGATTTCTAAGGAATTTTCCGGCTTCCTGTCTCTCATCATCGAAATAATAACGGTCTGCCTGAAAGAAGCACTGCGCTTTATTCCACTGCAAAAGGCTTCTTACAAGCTTTTCTTCTACGGGAGTAAAGGCATTGAAACCACAAAAAACAAATTCTTCTTTGGTATTTTTTGCAAAATCGGCAATCCTGGCTTTAGCCGCCTCGTGAATCATTCCGGAAGTTGCCCAGTTTCTCTCCTGCAATCTTTCTTTTAGAACAGGGAGAAAAACGCTCATATTCTGCCAGAAATTAAGAAACTTTTTTCGTGGAACATCGTCATCCTCTCCAAGGTCCTGAGCCCATTCTTTGATCCTTTCCTCATCAAACATATACTGCAGAACTGCCTGATCGCTATCTGAGAATTTGAGAATATCATCCCAATCCTTCTGTAAGGTGGGAAACCACTTCAGAAAATCGGAAAAATCATCTCTTGGGATAAGATTCAGGCTTCGGTACACATCAAAAGAGAAAAGCCACAACGGAATCCCCTGAATGGTCTGATGATCCGCTATTTTATTGATAAGTTCCTCAATCGTAAAAAAATTGGGAAGAAACCCTGAATAGTTATTTTCCTCCAGAATCTGTCTGATAAACACAATGGGACGTTTTCCGGGCAGAATGATATTAAACGCAGAAAGGTCAGTGTTTTGTGCTAGCAGTTCGTGGATGATCTTATTGAGGAATTTCAAAGGGTTTGGTAGCTTTTTAAGTTGTCTAGTTGTTCAGAAATCAACTGATTATATTCGGTTTGTTTTTCTTTATCGATTCCATGACGGGTTTCGCTGTCATAGGCCATCTGGAAGTTTTTATAATCAATAGCTATTCCGTCATAAATGGTTTTGAAATACTTATTATAATCTCCGGAATTTTTAATTTTTTCAGCAACAGCTTTTCTGAATTTTCTCACAAATAATTCTGCAATATCAAAATGCTTTTGCTCATGAAGAAGAATATAATCATCCATTCTTTTAGCATCTTTCCAGGATTTATCTTCATGAAACAGGGTTTTGATGGTAATCGTAACCGGTGCTTTTGGATCGGAAGATTTTTCAGAATAAAATTCCCAGCCACAATGGGTGTAAGCCACTACATCAGGATTCTTTTTCTTGCTAACCGGGCTTTTAAAGTTATCCCACGTTAATTTTTTGCCTTCTTCCCAGATAATTTTCTGTCCGGATACAGCCTGCACTGCCAATAAACATAATACAAAAGTCAATCTCATTATTCCACTACAATTGTTTTCGTGATCCAGTTATTTCCTCCATTCCAGAATTTAAAAGTATAAGTACCTTTTCTTTGAGGACTGAAGTTTATTTGATTCGCTCCCACGTAATTCCCTTGTGTACAAGGTCCGTTGGTAATATATTTATAGGAAGTAACCGTTCTTTCCAGATTGGTATTGTAAACATAATCATATCCGTAAAAACCCTCACAATGAGACGGATATGTGGAATAAGTTTTAATGCTCTGTATTGCAAAAACATCCATGGTATCATTGACAATTTTTACACTGTCTATTTTGATTTTACCAATAGATTCAATGGTATGATAATCATCATCATCACACGAAACCAGAAGCACGCCCAACACGAATACTGAAAATCCAATATTTAAAAGTTTTTTCATAACCTTTACTTTTCTGATTATTAACAAATATTAGCAAAAATTATTCCTTATTCACATAAAAATCAGGAATTAAAATTACCTTTTGATACATAAACTACTTTCTTCGTATCAAAAAATTCTTCATCAAAATAGTGTTTAAGATTGAAAATTTCACATTTAAGTCCGGCAAGTTCTTCAGCAAGATCACCGCCTTTCAAATATAAAATTCCGTTATGTTTAGGGTTAAACTGTTCTTTTTCAAATTTCCCTTTCAGCCATCTTAAAAATTCCGGCATTTGAGTTACCGCTCTACTGACTACAAAGTGGAATTTTTCTTTAAGCTTTTCTGCTCTTCCATGGATAGCCGTTACATTAGTAAGTCCTACTCCATCTGCAACAGCCTGTACCACACTGATTTTCTTACCAATAGAATCAATCAGCGTAAATTCTGTTTCAGGAAAAAGGATCGCCAGAGGAATACCTGGAAAACCACCTCCGGTTCCGATATCCAAAACTTTGGTTCCCGGTGCAAATTCCATCACTTTTGCAATTCCCAACGAGTGCAGAATATGCTTTTCATACAGTGATTCCATATCTTTTCTGGAAATTACATTGATCTTTTCATTCCATTCATTGTACAGACTTTCCAGTTTTGAGAACTGTTCTTTCTGTTTTTCAGTAAGATCCGGGAAATATTTTAATAGTAACGATGCAGACATGTGAATTATTATAAACCGCAAAAATAAGTTTTATTTCTCTTGTATTCAAATCTACTTTTCCTGATCCGGCAGTAAATTCTGGTTTTCAGCAAAATCCATCACTTTGCAATTCCTGGTATGACAGGGACACTCAGGTTTCCTGACGGGCTCACGCTCTGTACTGCAAAAATATAATTGTCTTTCGAAAGCGGAATCTTCATAGAAAGTTCAGTGGTGAATATTTTTTTCTGCCATACCGGACTGTCTGTTTCCCTTGCCAGCACATAATATCCTGCCGGAATTCCGGATTTTGGTTTTTCCCAATGTAAAGTTGTTGAATTTGTCAGCTCTTTCACATCCATTTCCACTTTCTCAGGTTTCGAGGTAGATTTTGCAAGGCTTGCCAATACGGCAACATTGGCAGCGACATTCTTTTTCAGATATTTAAAATCTATAAACTCAGGAAGATCACCATATTGCCTATTGTTTTCACTTCTTATGTCCTGATGCTGATGATCGTAGTTTTCATAATATTCCGTCAGTCTTACAGAAGGAAATCCGTTATTCACAAAGCTGGTGTGATCTCCTCCACGCAAAAATCTGTCATTCCTATAGATCAGTTTAATTTCCAATCCTTTCACATATTGTTCTGTAATTTCTTTGATATAACGAGCCAGCTGCCTGGATTCACTATCGTTTTCAAAACCCAGATTCCTGATTGTCATTGCTTTTTTATCCAGATCTTTGTATGGCAGACCTTCGCTGAAAACACGAAGTATACGGGTGTTGATCTCTCCTGTTTCTCCTGCTTTGGGGTTACCGATCATATCATTATTCAAAACAGCTTCCAGTTGCCCATTTTCTCTTTTAATTTTCTCGGCCAATTGTTTAGAACCTAACAAAGATTGTTCTTCTCCCGAAAAGGCCACAAAAATAATAGATGCCGGAAATGAAGATTTGCTCAGTATTCTGGCAGATTCTATCACAGCACTTACTCCACTCCCATCATCATTGGCACCAGGCGCTTTGGAAGTTCTGTTCATCACATCGCTCACTCTTGAGTCAAGATGCCCTCCGATCAGGAAAATTCTTTTATCATTCGGATCTGTTCCTTTCAGAAAGGCAACAGCATTTCCAAGATTTACTATTTTATCAATTCTTTTTCCATCCGGCTGAATATCTTCCTGTTGTAGATACACCTCCATTCTTCCACCCGAATTTTTAGCATAATCTTTGAATTTCCTGATCACCCAGTTTCTTGCGGCACCTATTCCGTGCTTAGAATCATCTATCGAACTCAAGGTATGCCGGGTTTCAAAACTTACCAACTTTCCGATATATGATTTTAATGAATCTTCATTCACCTGCGAGACATATTTTTTCACTTCATCATCTTTTGAGTGCTTCTGGGAAAAAACAGTACACGAAATAAGTAATAAAAAAACGGAATATTTCATAGGGCAGATCTTAGATTGTTAAAGATACAAAACCCTACACAGCAAAATCATTTCTTATCAGAATTTATTTTAATCTCTTTCAATAGGATTAGTGCCCATTTTTAGCATTTCTGCAATAACATCATCCATTTTTGCTCCGTATTTTTTGAGCTTATTGATATCCAGCTGAGCAACATAACCATCTTTCAGCTGCATTTCCATCGTCCCGCTTTTGGAATCCATATTCATCGCTGCAATGTCTTCCGCCGGATTAAAAGTATAATTCTTAATAAGCTTTCTATATTCTTCACCATTCATCTGCTTATTATTTTTGGGTACAAGCGCTGTGACTGCTTTAATTTTCTTAATCTGAACCAATTCGAAAACGTGATCATTGTCCCCGTCCTTAATGGCAACAACAAGTCCCGGAAGACCACTGAATTTGTATGGGCCATCGCTTACGGGAAAATCCTTGCTAAACCATGCTTCCCATGTTCGGCCTTTATAATCTGCAACCGCTTTCTGGCAATTCAGATCGTTGATCTTTTTAAACTCATTTTCAATTTTCCATTTTGGGATTTCCTGATCTATAGTTACCAGACTTACACTTTTGTATTTATCATATAGGTTTATCGTCTTTTGGGAATAGTTTTTCTCAATAATATAGCTCAGGTTACGGTCATAATTTTTGCCTTTCAACAATGCAGAGTAGTTTTTGTCTACCCGATACACTGAATCTCTTTCATATTTAACGGCATTAGTGAAATAGGATTTCTTCCCATCCGTATCCAGGTTCATATAATTGATTACTACAGAATCCTTTTTTTCAATAGTCGGTTTCATCTTATATTCATAAACAAAACGGTAATTCTGTGCATATAAAAGTGGCACGGATAACAAAAACATTGCTTTGAATATCTTCTTCATGGAAATAAGTTTTTTGGCTAAAATAAGATTAAAATCAGTCCCATACATCAAAAGAAAAGATTTTTATAATCTAAAAGAAGATTTGACTAAAACCTGACAAAAATCTTTAAAGTACCCTTACTTTTATTACCTCCACAAGACGTTTTTATTATATATTTGTTAAAATTCAAAAAAATACAATGGATAAACTTTCAGATAGAGTAAAAAGATTAGGATACTCCCAGACATTTGTAATGTCTAACAAAGCCAGAGAAATGAAAGCCAGCGGAATAGATGTGATTAGCTTAACTCTTGGCGAACCGGATTTCGATGTTCCGGACAACATCAAACAGGCAGCATTCGATGCCATCAATCAAAATTACAGCCACTATTCTCCTGTTCCAGGATTTCTGGAATTGCGTGAGGCTATTGCATATAAATTAAAAAGAGATAATAATCTGGAATACAAACCTACTCAGATTTGTGTTTCCAATGGAGCGAAGCAGGCTATTATCAATGTTCTGGCTGCTATTATCAATGATGGTGATGAAGTTCTGCTTCCTGCACCATATTGGGTAAGCTATGATGAAATGGTAAAAATGATGGGCGGAACTTCTGTAATGCTTCCTACGTCGTATGTTACCGATTTCAAAGTGACTGCAGAACAACTTGAAGAAGCTATTACTGAAAAAACTAAAGCTGTCCTTTTCAGTTCTCCGTGCAACCCTTCAGGAGGATATTATACTTATGATGAATTAAAATCGATTGCCAAAGTAATTGCTAAATATCCTCAGATAACGATAATTTCTGATGAGATTTATGAATATATCAATTACGAAACCAACACCACTTCCATTGCTCAGTTCCCGGAAGTGTATGAACAGACTGCGGTAATCAATGGTATGTCAAAAGCATTTGCTATGACTGGATGGAGAATCGGGTATTCAGCATGTCCGGAATGGCTGGCAAAAGCTTGCGAAAAAGTACAGGGACAGATGACCAGCGGCGCTAATACGGTAGCACAGAGAGCTTCTATTGTTGCCCTGAAAACAGATCCTTCCGAATACAGATACATGATTGATGCTTTCAAAAAAAGAAGAGATCTTGTCTATGAACTGATCAAAGAAATCCCAGGATTCAAAGTGGTCCTTCCAAAGGCTGCCTTCTACTTCTTCCCGGATATTTCGTACTATATTGGAAAAACCCTTGATGGAACAGAAATTAAAAACTCTGACGACTTTGCCATGTTCCTTCTGGAAAATGCTCATGTGGGATGTGTAGGCGGATTCTCTTTTGGAAGCCCGGAATGTATCAGATTCTCTTATGCCGCTTCTGAGGAAGATTTAAGAGAAGCTATGAAAAGAATCAAAAACTTATTGGAAAAATTCAATTAACAAATTAATAACCCAAAATAAAACACGACAGCAATGAATCTGTTAAAAAAACTAACCATCGCTACAAGTATTGCCGCTGCAAGTTTCGCAGGATATGCTTTTGGCCAGGATTTCCAATGGAAAGAAGCGACTTCCAATGGCTACAAGTACAAATACGTGACCAACGACCCTACTTCTGCAAGGTATTACACTTTGAAAAACGGATTAACGGTTATTTTGAGTCCTACCAATAAGGATCCAAGAATACAAACGTATATTGCAACAAAAGCCGGAAGCAAAACCGATCCTGCAGACCACACAGGTCTTGCCCATTATCTGGAACACATGCTTTTCAAAGGAACAAACCAGTTTGGATCTAAAGACTGGGCAAAAGAAAAACCTCTTTTAGACCAGATTGACGCTCTTTACGAAAAGTACAACCAGACTAAGGATGAAGCCAAAAGAAAAGAAATCTATAAAGAAATTGACAGGGTTTCCGGAGAGGCAGCAAAATTTGCAATCGCAAATGAATACGATAAAATGATGGCTGGTATGGGAGCTGATGGCACCAATGCCTTCACTTCTTTTGAACAAACGGTGTACACGGAAGATGTACCTGCCAATGTTCTTGACAAATTCCTTGCGGTACAGGCTGAAAGATTCAGAGAACCGGTTCTAAGACTTTTCCACACAGAACTTGAAGCGGTATATGAAGAAAAAAACAGATCTCTTGATGATGACGGAGATAAAGTTTTCGATACCATGTTTGCCAATCTTTTCCCTAACAACAATTATGGAAAGCAAACCACCATCGGAACCATTGAACACCTGAAAAACCCCTCTCTGCACGCTATCAGAGAATATTATAACAATTATTACGTTCCGAATAACATGGGAATCATCATGTCCGGAGATTTTAATCCGGATGAAGTGATTGCAAAAATTGATAAGGCTTTCTCTTATATGAAGCCTAAAGCAATTCCTGAATATAAAGTTGGACAGGAAAAACCTATCACCGCTCCGGTTGTAAAAGAAGTGGTAGGACCGAATCCTGAAAACGTAATGCTTGGATTCAGATTTCCGGGAGCATCTACCAAAGATGCCAGAATGCTGAACCTTGTTGGAAATATGCTTACCAACGGACAGGCCGGGTTAATCGACCTTGATCTGGTAAAAAAACAAAAATTACTTGGAGCTTACGCAGGTTCTTATGCTTTAAAAGATTATTCAGTTTTACTTTTACAGGGTAAACCTACTGAAGGTCAATCTCTGGATGAAGTAAAAAACCTTCTTCTTCAGGAAATTGACAAATTAAGAAAAGGGGATTTTTCTGATGATCTTATTCAGTCTATCGTGAACAACGAGAAGAAAGGTATTATTCAGAAGGATGAAAAATATTCGTCAAGAGCAAGCATCCTAATGGATGAATTCACTTCAGAGGTTGATCACAAAGCATCACTTGAGTATGTTGATGAGATTTCAAAACTGACGAAAAAAGATATCATGGATTTTGTATCCAAATATCTTCAGAATAATAACTACGTTGCGGTTTACAAAAGAAAAGGTGAAGACAAGAGTATTGTAAAAGTTGATAAACCAACCATTACACCTGTTTCTGTTAACAGAGAAGACCAATCTCCTTTCCTTAAGAAGATTGATGAAATGCCTGAAAACCCTATCGCTCCGGTATGGTTGAATTATGACAAAGACATCGCTAAAAACAAATTAGCTGCTGTAGATGTACTTTCTGTAAAAAATACTGACAACGCTCTGTTCAGAATGTATTATCACTTTGATTCAGGAAAATGGAACAACAAAATCCTTCCACTGGCCGCAGAATATCTTCAGTACTTAGGAACGAAAGACAAGTCTTCTGAAATCATCAGTAAAGAATTCTACAAACTTGCCTCAAGCTTCAATGTGAGTGCAGGAAACGAGGAAACTTATGTATCACTGGAAGGTTTAAATGAAAACTTTGATAAAACCATTTCTTTATTTGAAGATTTAATCAAAAACTGTCAGGCAGACCAGGCCGCTCTTGATGCTTACAAAGTTAGGTTGAAGAAAGCCAGAGCGAACGCAAAACAGAATAAGGGAGTAATCATGTCCGGATTGAGAAGTTATGCTCAATATGGCGCTCAGAACCCTTTCAACAATGTACTAAGCGATGCTGAACTTGATGCATTAAAAGCAGAAGACTTAATTAATGTTCTTCATGATTTATTCAATTTCAAGCACAAAGTACTGTATTATGGACCAAAATCAGGAAATGATGTAGTAGCAGCTTTGAAACCTATCCACAAACTTCCTGCTACCCTGAAAGATCTTCCTAAGTCTAAAACTTTCGCTCAGATCCCAACTGATAAGAACAAGGTTTTATTTGCTCATTATGATATGGTACAGGCAGAAGTGTTCTGGGTAAGAAATTCTGACCCGTACAATGCATCCACTACTCCAACGGTAAGTTTATTCAACAACTATTTCGGAGGCGGAATGGGATCTATTGTATTCCAGACTATCAGAGAATCAAAAGCACTGGCTTATTCTACGTATTCTTATTTTGCACTTCCAAGTAAGAAAACAGACAAAGACATGGTGATGGCTTATGTAGGAACGCAGGCAGACAAATTCAATGAGTCTACAACAGCGATGAACGAGCTTCTGACTACCCTTCCAAAATCTGAGCAGTTATTTGAAACAGCGAAAAGCGGATTGAAAAAATCAATTGCTTCTGAAAGAATTACTCAGGATGGAATCATCTTCTCTTATCTGAAATCTCAAAAGCTTGGAAACAACTTTGATATGAGAAAAAATGTTTATGAACAGGCACCAAAACTGTCTTTCACAGACATCAACTCATTCCATGATAAGGAAATGAAAAACAAGAACTACACCTACTGCCTTGTCGCTTCTCAAGATAAAGTAAATGAGGCCGATATGCAGAAATTAGGCGAAGTAAAAAAACTTAATTTAACTGAAATATTTGGTTATTAAAATAAACAAAAAGCCCTGATATCAGGGCTTTTTTATTTAACAACACACCAAAAACGATTATAGATTTTATTTATCGATTTTAGTTTGTTCGATAGATGAATCTTTTATATATTTGCAACAGAAATTTAAATATAAAAACAGAAAATTATGTCTTTAGTAGGAAAAAAATTCCCAAATTTAACAATTGACGCAATGTCTGAAATGGGTGACGATTTAAGAATCAACATCCTTGATGAAGCAGTAAACAACCAGCAAAAAGTTCTTTTATTCTGGTACCCTAAAGATTTCACTTTCGTATGTCCTACTGAGCTTCACGCTTTCCAGGAGGCTTTAGGTGAATTCGAAAAAAGAAACACTAAAGTAATTGGTGCATCTTGTGATACTAACGAAGTACACTTCGCTTGGTTGAACACACCAAAAGATAACGGAGGAATTGAAGGAGTAACTTACCCACTTTTAGCTGATACTCACAGACAATTGGCTAACACATTGGGAATTGTTGATCAGGACTTCGAATATGATGAAGATGGAAATGAAGTTTTCACAGGTTCTAACGTAACTTACAGAGCAACTTACCTTATCGACGAAACTGGAAAAATCTTCCACGAAGCGGTAAACGATATGCCTCTAGGAAGAAACGTAAAAGAATTCTTAAGATTAATTGACGCTTACACACACGTACAAAAGCACGGTGAAGTATGTCCTGCAAACTGGGAAGAAGGGAAAGACGCTATGAAAGCTGACAGAACTTCTACAGCAGAATACTTAGCGAAGAACTAATATAATGTGTTAATTTGAAAATGAGATAATTGGAGAATTATCAAAAATTATCTCATTTTCTTCTTTACAAAGCATTAGCACATTTTCAAATTAACAAATTTTCAAATTACAATCATGTACACAGAATTAACCGAAGATACATTACAAAACATAGTGAACGACAATGAAAAAGTAGTTGTTCAGTATGGCGCAACATGGTGCGGAAACTGCAGAATCATGAAGCCGAAATTCAAAAAATTAGCATCTGAAAATGACTCTATTCCATTTTTATATGTAGATGCTGAAAAGCTTCCAGAAAGCAGAAAATTAGCAAAAGTAGACAACTTACCTACTTTCGCCATCTTTAAAAACGGAGAATTGGTAAACCAGGTTCAATCTAACCAGGCAGAAAGTTTAATTAACCTTTTTAACGAATTAGCATAATGAAATTACCCGTAATCAGACAGTTTTATCAGAATCAGACTCCTGAAAATCTTGAAAAGACTTTAGAAGTACTGGAAAGTTTCTGCGAATTCAGAGGAACAAGCGAAGAAGACCTGAATGTTGCAGGAGAATTGATCACTAACATCTGCGGAGCTCTGGAAGTTCACGCGAATGTACAAAACGGAATGAGCGAGAAAGATGCTTTAAACTCTTTTGCTCAGAAGGTTTTAGGATCAATTGACAAATAACATCTTTCGATTATTTTTAATCAAAAGATTGTAAAAACACAAACTATACAATACCTGAGGTTTTCCTCATTACTATACTTTTTTCTATTCTTTAAGAATCTTTTCTTTCAACTTAAAATGAACTTCAAAGGACTTTAACCGGTCACATGGAGCTGGAAGTTGTATGAAAAATTGTAAAGAATAACCAATTAAAATCCCGGTGATCATTTCATCAGGATTTTTTGGGTTTTTGGTTTAAAACACGAATAACACAAATGATTTCACAAATATCACAAATAAATTAAACGTAATCATTCGCGTCAATCTGTGGAATCTGTGGGATACTTATAAGTTTCGGCTAAAGCCATTGGAAAGCACCCATAAAATATAAAACGGGTTTCCTTCGTCTAAGCTCAGGATTTTAGCCCATTCCTATTGATCCTATTGAATTAGTGTTATTTGTGAAAATATTAGTGACATTTGTGTTTAAATTTTAAAAACCACAAGTAACACAAATAAATTACACACAATCATCCGTGTCAATCTGTGAAATCTGTGGGATACTTATAAGTTTCGGCTAAAGCCGTTGGAAAAGATTCATTTAAAATAAACAGGCTTCCTTCGTCTAAGCTCAGGATTTTAGCCCATTCCTATTGATCCTATTGAATTAGTGTTATTCGTGAAAACATTAGTGACATTTGTGTTTAAATTTTGTGTTTAAATAATAAAAAAAATCCCGATGAAAAATCACCGGGACTATATTTTTAAAGCTAAGACAACTAATCAATTAGCTTCTTCTATTCATCAAAATACTCAGAATATACCAGAATAAAAGCATAATTGAAGCAAAAAGCTGCAATGCCGCTCCTACATACTGATTCGTTCCATAAGAATCTTTTAATTTACTTGTCTGATATAGAATGGTAGCTGACGCTAAAATCACCATTCCAACGGAAAACCACAACCCAAGGTTAAATCCGAAGATCATCCCTCCTACAATTAATCCAATGGAAATAAATCCACCGATTACAATAATATTTCTCAAGAAAGAAAAATCTCTTTTAGAAGTGAATGCTACTGCAGAAATACCCGCAAACATAGCAATCGTTAAAGTAGCAGCCTGGAAGATCACATTGGTACCACCCGTCATATTGGTTGCAATAAAAAGCAGAGGTAAAAAGATAATCGCTTCCAGCAAGATATAAAAACCAAGTCCCATATATTGGGTAGATTTACTTTGTGAAAGAGACCATTTGGAAGCTAAAACCGAAGCTAGCCAGAAAACTCCGATAATCAACAGCCAGATATACCTTTGGCTAAACATCATCGCAATAAGTTCTGCCGGAACAGTTTTCAATAATATCGTTTCAACTCCAATAAATGCAAGAATAGATAAAGCAACATGCAAATACGTCTTCTTGTAAAAACTCGCCTTCTCCACATCCGAAGAATGAGCGACTAAAACATCTGTCATCATAGTTAATATTTTTTTAGTTAATCGAAAATAAATTTTATTTACTTCGCAGGCAACACTCCCAGGATTTTCCCATCATCTTCAAATACAGCGGTAATAGCCTCTTTGGAAGACGACTCTCCTGCGTATTTATATTTAATACTTGGATGATTGGTTCCATCCATCGTTTTATAATATCCTGCTTTTAAGATTTCAAGCTTTTTATTAGGATTAATACCTTCTTTGACTTTTTTAAGAACATCATCCGTAACAATTTCCTTTACCTTATCAGAAAGCAATCCATCAATGGTTGTTCGGTCAGAAGCCTGTAAAGCCTCAACAAACTTCAGGAAGTTTTCATTATACAAACTAACCTTCTCCTTACTTATACTAGCCTGCTGCTCTTTTTTGGGACTGTTTTCAACCTTTGCACCTGTTACTTTCTGTGCAAAAATCAACTGTCCCCCTAAGAGAGCAAGTCCCAGCAATAATTTTTTCATAGTATTCATTTTTGTTCTGGTGAAATAAGTGATGGAAGATACGAAAATCAGACCAGTTCTAAAAATTTCATTGTATCTACATTATCTGCATACGTATCAAGGCCTGGATTTTGTGCTTCACCAAAAGGGATAGCATCCAATCCGACCTCTCCTTTTGCTACTACACACTGGATATTTTCCTCATTTTCAGCAATGAAATTTTTCACATCATCCAACGATTCATATCTGCTGAAATTGATTACAGAAAGCGGGCTGAAGAGCTTATCATCCTCTTTCAGCATTACAAAATTATTATCCCAGAATTTATCCTGGTTCAAAAGATAAACCGCTCTGTTATAATCATAGTTGTTGGCATATTTGTTATGATTGATAATATCCTGGAAGCCTAAGAAGTTTTCAAACAACCTGTCAATCACAAAATCCTGAGGAATGAAAATTCTAGTCACATTTCTGCATCCTAATCCAAAATACTGGAAAATATCTTTCGCCAGAAGCTGCAATTCTTCATTCGTTTCATCACCTTTCAAAACCGCAACGGAAGTTCTGTTCTTACGGATAATATTCAAATGATTTTTAAAATAATATTCCAGATATCTTGCCGTATTATTACTTCCAGTAGCAATAACTGCATCAAAATTCTCTAATTTTTCTACAAATTCAAAAGCTACATTCTCATTGGAGAATTCATTCCATTTCTTTAATAAAAACGGAATCATATACTTATCCTTTGAAGACAGCTTAATTACTGGGATGTGATTACTTAAAACAACAGACATGACATCATGAAACCCTACCAAAGGGATATTTCCAGCTAAAATTAATCCAACTCTTTTAGAAATTTTAGAGATTGAATAATTTCCAAGCCATGTTTTGATATTTTCTTCAGTCAGAAGATCTGTCCATTGCTGTAAAGCAAATTTCTGATTATCAATGGTAAACCACGGATTCTCTATTTCAGATCTTTTTAACAATAATTCGATATCAGCATCATCTTCATTGTGGTTTTCCGGTTTCTTAGCTAAAAACGCTTTTATATAACCACTTAATTTAATAAGTCCTAAAACTTGATTTTCGGTATTCATAATTACTTTAAAATTGGGTAAAATTTTGTAATTTTGTGCAAATTTAAAAAAAATTAGCGATGGCTATTAAAATAACTGATGAATGCATTAACTGTGGGGCTTGCGAACCGGAATGCCCAAACAATGCAATATATGAAGGAGCTGTAGATTGGAAAGCTTCTGACGGTACGGCTCTTCAAGGTACGATTACGATGCCGTCGGGACTTACTGTAGATGCCAATTCACCACAGGAACCTGTAAGTGATGATGTATACTTCATTGTAACAGATAAATGTACAGAATGTAAAGGATTCCATGAAGAACCTCAGTGTGCAGCGGTATGCCCTGTAGACTGCTGTGTACCTGATGAAGATCACGTAGAATCTGAAGAAGCTCTTCTTAATAAAAAAGCATTCTTACACGGCGAATAAAAAATTCCGTCTCATCATCTGTGAGGCGGTTTTTTTAACCCAAAATCCAATTAAATCAAAATAAAGCAGAAGGATTGCAAGTCCTGAAGCACCCAAAAAATAAAAATATGAACAAAAAGCACAACTTCAGCGCAGGACCATGTATTTTACCACAAGAGGTATTTGAAAAATCAGCACAGGCTATCCTTGACTTTAATGGTATTGGATTGTCTCTTCTTGAAATTTCTCACAGAAGCAAGGATTTCGTTGCGGTAATGGACGAAGCGCGTGCCATTGTAAAAAGATTGATGAATCTTGGTGATGATTATGAAGTACTTTATTTAGGAGGTGGTGCCAGCCTGCAGTTTGCAATGGTTCCTTACAACCTGATGAAAGTAGGAGGAAAAGCAGCTTACCTGGATACAGGAACTTGGGCAGCCGGAGCTATTAAAGAAGCAAAAAAAGTAGGAACTGTAGATGTAGTAGGTTCTTCAAAAGAAGAAAACTATTCTTTTATTCCTAAAGATTATAAGGTAGGTGCAGAATACGATTATTTCCACTGTACTTCCAACAACACCATTTATGGAACTCAAATGAAATCTTTCCCTGAAGTAGATACACTGATGGTATGTGATATGAGTTCTGATATTTTCTCAAGACAACTGGATTTCTCTAAATTTGATCTGATCTATGCCGGAGCTCAGAAAAATATGGGACCTGCAGGAGTTACTTTAGTGGTTATCAAAAAAGAAATTCTTGGTAAAACAGGAAGAGAAAATATGTTCTCTATTCTGGATTATTCTCAGCATATTGCTAAAGAATCTATGTACAATACTCCACCGGTATTCCCTGTATATGCTTCTTTACTTACTCTTCAATATCTTGAAAGAAATGGAGGAATTGCTGCTGCAGAACAAAGAAATGAAGCTAAAGCCAAACTTTTATATGACGAAATCGACAGCAACCCGTTATTCGAAACTTTCTGCGTAAAAGAAGACCGTTCACTTATGAATGTTTCTTTCAAAATTACAGACGAAAGCAAGAAAGAAGAATTTGACAATGCATGGAAAGCAGCAGGGATCAGCGGATTAAACGGACACAGAAGCCTTGGTGGATACAGAGCTAGTTTATACAATGCCTTACCTATCGAAAGCGTACAGGTTTTGGTGGATGTAATGAAGTCAATAAAATAGCTTATATTAGGCGACCGAAAAATAAAAGGATTAAGACAAAAGATGTCGGATAACAGGCCTCAAAATCTAACTTCTGACATCTTCAATCTAACATCAATAAAATAACTCATGAAAGTTTTAGCAAACGACGGAATTTCAAAAGCAGGAGAAAACACTCTAAAAGAAGCCGGAATTGAAATTCTGGACAATAGAGTGGCTCAGGATCACGTTATTAATTTTATCAACGATAATAATGTGGATGTTCTTCTGGTAAGAAGTGCAACGAAAGTAAGACAGGATCTGATTGATGCATGCCCGGGCCTTAAGATTATCGGAAGAGGCGGTATCGGAATGGACAATATTGATGTAGAATATGCCAAAAGTAAAGGCATCAAAGTCATCAATACGCCTACAGCATCTTCAAAATCAGTGGCAGAACTGGTTTTCGGACACTTCATTTCATTGGCAAGATTCCTTCACGAATCGAACAGATTGATGCCTCTGGAAGGAGAAACTCATTTCAATGCTATGAAAAAGTCATTCAGCAATGCGTATGAACTTTCAGGAAAAACATTAGGAGTAATCGGCTTTGGAAGCATTGGCCAGGAAGTCATAAAGATAGGAATTGCATTAGGAATGAAAGTAACCGTTCTGACAAGAAGCCCGAAAACAGAAGTTCTTACACTGAACTTCTTCAACGGACAGTCTGTGAACTTTGAAATCACTTCCACCAATGATATGGATGCATTCCTTAAAGAGGCGGATTTCATCAGTATCAATACGCCGAAAACGAATGAGTATATTATAGACACCCCTCAGTTTGAAAAAATGAAAGATGGAGTCTATATTGTAAATACTGCAAGAGGAGGTGTCATCAATGAAGTGACCCTTATCGATTTTATCGAGTCAGGAAAAGTAGCCGGAGCTGCATTGGATGTTTTTGAAAACGAACCAAGCCCGGAACTGCCTTTACTGATGAACCCTGCATTATCACTTTCCCCTCACGTAGGTGGCAATACGGTGGATGCGCAAGAAAAAATCGGTATCGAACTTGCAGAACAAATTATTAAGCTACAAAAAGAAACTATAAGATAAATATGCCTGTTTTTAAACCTTTCCGTGGAATAAGACCTCATAGAGACTTTGAGAGTACTTTCCCTACCCATCCACTGGATAATTTCACCCAGGAAGAGATCGCAGAGAAGGCTCAAGTTGAAAATACTTACATCAATATGATTAAACCCTATGTTGTAAGTAAATCTAAAGATATTGACCGGAACCTTCGAAAGATCCGTTCCACATTTGAAGAGCTTCTGGAAGAAAAGAAATTGGTCCAGGACAATTCAGCCTACTATCTTTATGAGCAGATCTACCCCAACAAACAGATGTTCAGAGGACTTCTGGGATTGGCAAGTATTGAAGATTTCTGGAATGGAAAAATCAAAAGACATGAAAGTACCATCCCGCAGAAAAAGGAAAAACTGGCTCATTACCTTGAAAAAGTAAACCTGCAGGCTGAACCTGTGCTTCTTACCTACCCTGCCAATTCAAAAATTGAATTGCTGATGAATCATGAGGAAAAAAATGTTCCTATCTTCAATCATGTAGATTCGATGGGGATCAGACATAAAATCTGGAGAATAGACAACCGTCTGAAGCTACAGCAATTTAAAGAAGTAATTGATCAGATTGATTCGTTTTATATTGCTGACGGACACCACAGAATTGGCTCCACAGCAATCAACGCAAAATATCACAAGGAGAAGAATAAGAAACATAACGGGACAGAGCTTTACAACTTTGTATACAGTTTCATTGTTTCCAACCAGTCGATAAAGATTCATGATTACAACAGAATCTTACATGACCTGAATGGTATTTCTCCGGCAGATTTCCTGAAAGAACTTGAGACATATTTCCTGATTCACGAAAAAGGAGAAGCATCATACTACCCTTCTCAAAAATTCCATATTTCAATGTATATGGATGGGAAGTTCTATTCTCTTCACGTGAAGCATGATCTCCGCTCCAAAGAAATGTCTCTGGATAATCTGGACCACCATCTTTTAGATAAGTATATTTTCAAAAATATTCTGAAAATTGAAGATCCGGACAGTTCTGAACTTATTTCTTACGTAAAAGGAACTTCCAATATCAATGGAATTAATCTTTTAAAAGAAAAAGTAGACAACGGTGAAGGTAAAGTTGGTTTTGGAATTTATCCTGTAAGCTTTAATGACATGATTAAAATTTCAGACTTAAAATTAAGCATGCCTCCAAAATGTACATTTATTGAGCCTAAATTGATTACAGCTTTATTAATGTACGATATGAAACCTTAATAAATTCCTATTTTTTCCCTACTTTTATCAATGGAAAAGATTAGTAAATAAAAAATGAAAAAAATATTCATTATACTTCCACTCTTTTTGAGTGGATTTTTATTTTCTCAGAAAAAGCCACAAAAAAGCCCGGCAAAAAAAGGTACTGTTGCCAAATTCAATTATCATGATGAGTTCAGAAAAATTTCAGATGAAATTATGACCAACGGTACTGCTTATGATAATCTCGGAGAACTCACCAAAAGAATTGGTCCACGTTTCAGTGCAACTCCCGGTTATACCAAAGCTGTAGAATGGGCAGAAAAAAAATTCAAGGAAATTGGGATTAATATGATATGGAGACAGGAGGCCAAAGCACCAGTCTGGATCAGAGGAAAAGAATCTTTACAGATCAAAGCAGGAAATGGAGATTGGAAAAACATCAGAATGCTTTCTTTCGGAAATTCTGAAGGAACAGGAGGAAAAGATCTGGTGGGTGAAGTCATTTTAATCAATTCCACATCAGAGCTGAATGCCATGTCACTAGGCCAGTTAAAAGATAAAATAGTTTTCGTGAATGTTCCTATGGACCCGAAAATTATCAACACCAGTGATTCCTATTTGCAGACTGCAAAATCAAAATTAATTTCCGCTTCTGTGATTGCTAAAACAGGCGCAAAAGCTTTAATTATAAGATCACTTACCACAGCTAATGATGACACTCCTCATGCTAAAATGATTTACTACGAACCTGATGATAAAGTTAAAATTCCAGCTTTATCAATTGGAGTAAGATCTGCAGATGAATTGGAGAAAACCTTAAAAAAGCAAAAAGTCACAGCTAAAATTAACATGACTGCAGAGTCAAAAGGTGATACAACAAATCCCAATATCATTGCTGAAATTCAGGGTAAAAAAGATTCTAAAGTAATTGTTTTGGGTGCTCAACTGGATTCGTGGGATATTGGTGAAGGTGCAGTGGATGATGGAACAGGCGTTGTGCAGTGCATTGAAGTGCTAAGAACCCTGAAAGCACTTGGATATGAAAATAACCACACCATCCGTGTAGTTTTGTATGCCAACAGTGAAAACGGAGGACAGGGCCGTGAGATGTATGCAGCATATGTAAAAAAGAAAGACGAAAAGCATGTATTTGCCTTAGGAACCGATGCCGGAGGCTATTCTCCGAGAGGGTTTTCCTTAGATATGTCTCCTCAAAGAAGAAGACTGGTGTATCCGTGGAAAGAATATTTCCTTCCTTATGGCGTTTATGATTTCGACCAGACAGAAGTAATTCAGGATATTTCACCTTTAAAAAAACTGGATATTTCTTTAGCAGAGCTAGTTGTAGATACACAAAGGTATTTTGATTATCATCATTCTGAACAAGACACTTTTGATAAAGTAAATAAAAGAGAGCTTCTTCTTGGAGCTGTCGCCATAACACAGATGATTTTTATGGTTGATAAAAACTGGTAACAATGAAAAAGATATTAGGAACAACATTATTACTTCTTGGAATAAATGTTTTTAGCCAAACTAAAGATGATTCCATCCAATTCAAAAGAATTTCCACTGAAATTCTGAACAACGGTAAAGGATACAATGAACTTCGAGAACTTACCAAAACCATAGGCAACCGTTTAAGCGGTTCTGAAGCCTATGAGAAATCCGTACAGTGGGCTGCCCAGAAGCTTCGTGATGCCGGAGCTGATAAAGTATGGCTTCAGGAAGTTATGATTCCGGTTTGGGCAAGAGGAAAAGAATCATTGTACATCAAAACTTCTAATGGAAATTGGAAAAGTATGAAAATGCTCTCCCTTGGAAATTCCGAAGGAACAGGAGGAAAAGACGTATCAGGTGATATTATTATGGTAAAATCACTGGAAGAATATGATCAGCTTCCCGCTGAAAAAGTGAAAGATAAAATTGTATTTTTCAACTACCCTTTTAATCAGGGAAATGTACAGACATTCATCTCTTATCGTGATGCTGGCGCTTACAGAAGAACTGCCGCTTCATTAACAGCTAAAAAAGGAGGAAAATTTGCCATCATCAGATCTCTTTCTTCCGCTTTTGATGATGTACCTCACACAGGCAATATGCGCTATGATGAAAACATTTCAAAAATACCGGCCATTGCGATCGGAAATACCTCTGCTGATGAACTGGAAATACTGTTGAAAAAGCAGAAAGTAACGGCTAAACTTAACTCCAGCTGTGGAATGAAGGGCGAAAAACTTTCCCATTCTGTCATCGGGGAAATTACCGGTAAAAAAGACCAAAGTGTTATTGTTGTTGGTGGACATTTAGATTCCTGGGATGTTGGAGAAGGTGCTCATGATGACGGGGCTGGAATTGTTCAAAGTATTGAGGTATTAAGAACCTTTAAAAAATTAGGTATTCAGAATAATCATACCATTCGCGCCGTTTGTTTTGCCAACGAAGAGAATGGAACAAAAGGAGGAAAACAATATGGTAAAGTTGTCAAAGAAAACAACGAAAAACATCTATTTGCTATAGAATCGGATGCGGGAGGTTTTTCACCACGGGGAATTTCTCTGGAAATGGATGAAACTCAAAGAAACCAGATTAAAAGCTGGGTGAATCTGTTTTTACCTTATGGCGTTTACAACTTTGAAGGTAAATATTCCGGATCAGATATCGCTCCACTTCATGAAATGGGAGTTCCCACTGCTGAACTGGTGCCGGATCCGCAACGCTATTTCGATATTCACCATACGGAAGAAGACACTTTTGAAAAAGTCAACCGAAGAGAGCTGTTGCTCGGTTCTGCAGTGATGACACAACTTATTTATATGATTGATAAAAATTGGTAAACAATGAAAAAGATACTAGGAACTTCATTATTACTTTTTGGAATGGTCGCTTTTGGCCAGTCTAAAGAAGATTCTATCCAGTTCAGAAAAATCTCAACAGAAATTCTGAATAACGGAAAAGGATATACTGAGCTGAGAGAGCTTACGAAAAACATAGGCCACCGTCTAAGCGGTTCTGAAGCCTATGAAAAGTCTGTAAAATGGGCTGAACAGAAACTTCGTGATGCCGGAGCTGATAAAGTATGGCTTCAGGAAGTGATGATCCCGGTATGGGTAAGAGGAAAAGAATCTTTGAACATCCAGACTTCCAACGGAAAATGGAAAAGCCTTAAAATGCTTTCCCTTGGAAATTCTGAAGGAACCGGAGGAAAAGATGTTTCCGGAGAAATCATCATGGTAAAATCCATGGAAGAATATGAAAAGCTTCCTGCTGAAAAAGTGAAAGATAAAATTGTATTTTTCAACTATGCGTTCAGCCAGTCTTTCATAGAAACCTTCAAAGCTTACGGAGATGCAGCAAAATACAGAACGACTGCAGCTTCTCTAACTGCTAAAAAAGGGGGAAAATTTGCCATCGTAAGATCTCTGTCTTCTGCTTTTGACGACGTGCCTCACACCGGAGCCATGCGCTATGAAGACAAGGTTTCCAAAATACCGGCAGTTGCCATTGGAAGCACGACTGCAGATGAACTGGAAGCTTTACTGAAAAGCCAGAAAGTTACGGCGAAACTGAATTCCAACTGTGGAATGAAAGGAGAAAAGCTCTCCCATTCTGTAATCGGGGAAATCACCGGTAAAAAAGATCAAAGTGTGATTGTTGTCGGTGGACACCTAGATTCCTGGGATGTAGGTGAAGGCGCACATGATGACGGAGCCGGAATTGTACAAAGCATTGAAGTACTAAGAACCTTTAAAAAGTTAGGTATTCCGAACAACCACACCATCAGAGTTGTTTGCTTCGCTAATGAAGAAAACGGAGTAAAAGGCGGAATCCAATATGGTAAATCCGTAAAAGAGAAAAACGAAAAACATCTTTTTGCCATTGAAACAGATGCCGGAGGTTTCGCCCCAAGAGGTATTGCCCTGGATATGGATGATACGAAAAGAAATCAGATTAAAAGCTGGTCGAATTTATTCCTTCCTTACGGAGTGTATAATTTTGAAGAGCGGTTTTCAGGAACAGATCTTTATCCGCTTCACGACATGGGAATTCCAGCTGCTGAGCTGATGCCGGATTCTCAACGTTATTTCGATATCCACCACACAGAAGAAGATACTTTTGAAAAGGTGAACCGAAGAGAGCTTTTATTGGGAGCAACCGCTTTAACCCAGATTATTTATATGATTGATAAAAACTGGTAATACATATGAAACCGTCTTATAAAGGCGGTTTTCTTTTTTACTCATACTGCTAGTAATTCAATAGAAATGGGCTAAAATCCTGAGCTTAGACGAAGGAAGCCCATTTATCTTTATAGAGATTTTCCTCTGGCTTTAGCCGAAACTTATAAGTATCCCACGGATTCCACAGATTGACACGGATCCTTGCGTATATTTATTTGCGCTATTTGTGAAGGAATATTTGTGCTGCTTGTGTTTTTAAAATTTAAACACAAATTACGCGAATGATTTCACGAATAACACGAATTCAATAATATCAAAGGGCTTCAGCCGAAACTTATAAGTATCCCACGGATTCCACAGATTGACACGGATCCTTGCGTATATTTATTTGCGCTATTTGTGAAGGAATATTTGTGCTGCTTGTGTTTTTAAAATTTAAACACAAATTACGCGAATGATTTCACGAATAACACGAATTCAATAATATCAA
>NZ_JAMZGF010000039.1 GCF_024158915.1 Chryseobacterium sp. S0630
AAAAAAAACAAATCAAAATATATAAAAATTATTTACTTTTTAACAAGAAAAACCGCCTCAGTTGTGAGACGGCTTCATTTGTTTTATAAAGAAATAGAATTTAGAAATCCAGTGTGATTGATGCTCTGGCAGCTGCTCCCATAATAGGTCTTGCCATAATGATTCCGTCTCCATTAGGTGACCCAGCTCTTGGATCTCCTTCTGTAATACCAATAGTGTTAAAGATATTGGTACCGTCCACTGCAAAGCGTATTTTTCCTAGCTGATAAGACATTCCCGCTCCAAATTCTGTAAAAGACGGTAAGGTCTGGACATTTTTCTCATCCTGGAAACGTTTTCCATAATAATTCATACTTACATAGGCTCTCCATGACTTGGTAATATTCACAGCCGGTGAGATATTAAAATAAAACTTCGGCATTCTTCTTACCACATTTCCTTCAAGTACACTTCCCGCTTCAAGGTTTTTATATTTTGGACTTTGAACGGTTCCGTTGAATGCAACTTCTAAAATATTATTGAATAAACGGGCATACCCTTCAAATTCAACTCCATAGTTTTGGGTATTCGCAAAGGTATTTTCAGATTTTCCATCAGAGAATATATCTGTAAATGACAGGTTATTCAAGGTAGAATAGAATGGAATCACCGCTATGTCAAAAGTACGCGAGTAATATTTATATCCTACTTCCAGCTGATTGGTGGTTACTGATTTTAAAGGTTTATCAGGGTTTGGAGTAGAGAAATAATTGTAATAAGCTTCTTCATTCGGAGATCTGAAACCATTGGAGAAACGGGCATACACTGCATTTTCTCTATTGATTTTATAATTGGCAGCTAATGTAAAAGATACTTTATCCACATTAAAGTTCCAATAGGTGTATTTATTTCCCAATACACTCATATTATCATCAGCCGTCGTGGTGTTGAAACCGTGAGTTCCATCAGTAGTTAACCCAGAATTATTTAAATTGGCAGTCGTCGTATTGACAAAATTTCCTTTATAGTAATCATGGCTGTAACGAAGACCTCCATTCACACTTAAAGCATCGGTAATATTATAGTCTAAGTTTACATACAGATCATTCAAACTTCCCTGAGTCTGAGTATCTCTCTGTAAAAATGTCATATTGGTAACTCCGTTATACGTTTTGGAATATCCAGCGTCTGAAGGACTTAAAGAAGTATCTACCAGATTCAGTAACTCCGGTCTGTCTGTAGCTGTAGTCAGGATATTACTCCAGTTCCAGTATTGATGGGATTTCCAGTTAGATTTATAAAAACCTGCAGTAATATTTCCCTGGTCAAATTTATAATTGAACTGCAGATCATTAACAAAATTATTCATCTGCTTGTCAATTGCCCAGAACCCTAGTTTCTGTACATATTCAGGATTAACCACAGCTCCGTTGCTCACCCGTGAATACTGATATTTGTTGCCGGCAATTCCGTTGCTTTTAGCAAATTCGGCCATTGTCTGCGGACCTCCTGCAGGGAAAATCCCTGTATAATTCATGTTGATATTGGTATATCTGGTCTTATTTAAAACGCTGAAATTGTTTCCAAGATCATATTTAAACTCAGCTCCCAATACATCTACTTTAGGATGGATTCCGTCTTCAAGATTCCTGTTGAAAAATCCGCCTCCGGCCTGTGGTATATTCAGCTGGCTGATGGCTCTGTAGCTGTATGTTCCGTAATTAGGATCAAAGCCCTGGAATCCTTTCAGCTTGTTGCCGTTTTGCACCAAAGGAATAGGAAGAAAGAATGTATTTCTGTCATCCAGTTTTTTGTAATATACTTTTACATAGCCTTTATCAAAGACATATTTCAGATTCATTCTGATTTGTCCTCCATTATTGGCTTTGAAACCTGTTTTTCTGATTCCGTCATCTGTTCTGTAAAAACCACCGACATTGAAAAACAATTTATCCTGAACCAAAGCTCCACCTACATTCACATCAGTTCGCATCAATCCATAGGTACTTGTTTCCAGTTTTGCCGTACCTCTGAAATCATTGGTTCCTTCTCTTGTAATAAAGTTGATCAAACCACCAGGAGAATTGGTTGCAAAAATAGAACCTGAACCTCCTCTCAAAGCTTCCATACGGTTTACCGAATTATCTACACGGAAAAAATTATCAGCATTAGCAAACTGAAGCGCTCCGTCTTCAAAAACCGGAAGACCGTCTTCCTGTACCTGTACAAATTCATAAGCTCCTGCGGAAGGAATTCCTCTTGCGAAAAGGTTGTTTCCTACTTCTCCTCCTGAAGTTTCCACCGCAAATCCCGGAACTCTCTGCAATAAAGCAGCCGCACTGATCGGGTTCTGTTTCTGAATTTCTTTGGAGCTAAATGTAGAAATTGCTGTACTGGATTCTATTTTTTTCTTAGGGCCGGAATTTCCGGTAATGACAATCTGATCTATAGAAGAAACCTTTGCAGAATCCTGCGGTGTTCCCTGGGCATAAGCATTATTAAAGTATAACGTAGCTGTTGCGGCGATTAAAAAGATCGATTTTTTTTTCATAGCCATATCTTTTATTGTTAGTTTCAGTTTTGTTGTAATTGTAAATACACTCCATTGGTCCAACCGAATCCGTCCTGATTAGGGTATTCCCCGCCGCCTGCTATTGTTTCTGTGTCTAATGCATTGTATTTTTCCATCAGTTTCCCGGTATTTTTGTAGACCCTTTCTACATTGGAACACCAGTTATTTTTAATTTTTTCTGCCAGCTCATCAAAGCCGTAATTTTTCATTGCTTTAAATCCTAACCATTGATAAGGAGCCCACGCATTGGGAAGATCCCACTGCTGGCCTGAGTTTTTGGTTGTCGTAACAAGCCCTCCCTGATAAAGGAATTTTTCGGCAATAATTTTAGCAACTGCCCCAGCCTGCTCCTGGTCTGCAATTCCTAGGAATAAAGGGTAAAGAGCAGCAATATGTTCAGACGGTGTTTTTGTGTTTTTTTTTGTGTGATAATCTTTATAATTGTTAGTATTTCCATCCCAGAAATATTTATTGATCATCTGTCTTCGGCTTGCTGCTCTTTCTGAAAAATAATTTTCTTTTTCACTCAGATTCTGAAGTGCTGATGATGTAGCCAAAGTGATTTCCAAATGCCACAAAAGGCAGTTCAGATCAACCTGTGCAAGGTTCAGCGTTTCTATCGTCTGTATATTTTCTCCGTCTGCAAACCATCTGCTGGAAAAATCCCAGCCGGATTCACAGGCGCTTCTTATATTTCTGTAGAATTCGTCTCCTGAAGTGGTCTCATGATCTTCAATATCAATGAGATAACTTTCGGGACGTGGTGCATTTTCTGCATCGTAATAACGGTTCAGGATATCTCCGTCTTTTGTTCTAACCACTCTTTTTACACTGGATCCGTTTTCAAGCCCTTCTTCACCATTCATCCAGAAAGCATATTCTTTCTCCAGTGTTTCGTGATATTTCGTATAAATTTCCTCATCTCCTGTGGTCTCAAAAAGAAGATCCAGCATTAATGAAAAATAGGGAGGCTGAGATCTGCTCAGGAAATGAGTTCTGCTTGCATTTGGAACAAATCCTACATTCTGGATCAGATACGAGCAGTTTTCAACAATGTTTTTCATCATTTCCACTCTGCCGGAAACCTGTAGTCCAAGCATGATAAAATAGCTGTCCCAATAGAAAAACTCATTGAAACGACCTCCCGGAACGATGTACGGCTTTGGTAATTTTAAAAGAGTTCCTTTTTCTTCATAGGCTGTACGGGTCAATTCGTCCCAGAGTTTTTCAATATGCTCACCAATCGGAAGCTGTTCTTCTCTGTGTACAGAAACTCTGGCTCCTAAAAAGTCAAAATGAGTCATCACAAAATCTTTCAGATCAAAACCTTCCGTATTTTTGGATTGTTCATAATCCTCATTGATCTTTGCAATTGGAAACAGAGGAACTGCATCCGTCATCATTTTCTGATCTTCAAAAATTTCAGATCTCTGTACCTCATCAAACAGACTTTGAATTTCGTTTATATAAAGCTGATTACTCATTGTTATTTTTTAGGATTAATTTTTAATTTATTCATGAAAACCGCGGAAGTGATCAGTAATGAAAGCGGAATCAGGGAAAGGTAAAATGCCTGCTGCCCACTAAACTCCTGAAACACAAAACCGGTAATAATAGAACCTATCGTTCCTCCGATTGCTGAGAAAACAACGATCAATCCTGACATCGCACTGTGAAGATATTTCGGAATTGATGCCAGAATCACAGAATTGATACTTGGATAAATAGGTGCCAGCAAACCTCCCATCAAAGGAAATAGATAGACAACTACAGGTGCATTCATCCAGTTTGTATTCGTATCAATATGAATATTATGGGTCAAGGGTAAAACCAACAGTAAACTAATGGCAAAACCCACCACACAAAAAGAAACTACATAGATCCAGCTGAATTTTTTAGAGAAGAATCCTGATAAAAATCTTCCCAACGCAAAAGCTCCTGCTAAAACCGCTCCCGCCTGAATACTCATGGAAGTAGGCACTTTTAAAATTTCTTTATAAAATGTTGGTGTCCAGGTCTGAAAACTTTGTTCCACCAGTACAAAAAGGAATGCACACAATAAGAAACACAAAACCTTTTTATAACTGAATAAACTCACACTATTTTTTAAATCTCCCAATAAATCTGTTTTTTCACTTTTAGCTTCCTGTTCGTTCAGTTTTGAAAAGAACAGAAACAAAAAAGATAAAGTTGAAAGTCCACCCAGCACCCAATACACATTCAGCCATTCTGTAGATTTCGGATTGTGATCATCAATATAGAGACTGAATAAAACATTGCCGGCCAGTACTCCAATCATGAAAAATCCTTCCAAAAATCCCATAAAGCTGGAATGTTCTTTATCTGTTTCCGTTACCAGCCCAATAGAAGTAAAAACTGATATTTTGATTAATGCAAAAGAAACTCCTACTGTTGCAAATAATAATTTGAATACCCAGAAGTCATTGGTAAACGGCATTACAAAACACATACAGCTTACCAGAAATAAAGCAATCAGCATTGATTTTTTGATTCCTATCTTCGGAAGAAATGAAGCCAGAATGAAAGAACATATGGCGATTGGAAGATCTTTGAAACCTTCCAAAACACTGGCCGAAGACTTTGAAATCCCAAAATTCTGCTGTACCTGTAGAATAACTGTTCCTACAGAATTCAGAAGAATGGCGAAGACAAAATAGTTTAAAAATAAAACGGCCTTGATGTTAAGATTTTTCATTCAGGTTATTTCTTGTGGCTAAGATAGAAGCATTTCTGTTAACGATAATTTAACACAGTAAACCAATATTTGAACTATATTAATATATTTAGTATTTTTAATGAATAAATATGATTAATTAGATGAAAGTTACTTTTGAAAGGGTTATCCCTAATGAAAAGAGTTCATTCCGTACCATACACAATAATTCTCCCATTTCAGAATTCAAGTGGGAATATCATTACCATCCCGAAATTGAGTTGGTATGTGTCATTTCCGGGAACGGAACCCGCCACGTGGGTTATCATAAAAGTAATTATACGAATGGCGATCTGGTGTTAATCGGTTCTAATATTCCCCACTCCGGATTTGGACTGAATTCTATTGATCCACATGAGGAAATTGTACTTCAGTTCAAAGAAGAAATCCTTCAGTTTCCTGAGCAGGAAGTAGAATCAAGATCCATCAAAAATCTGTTGGAACTTTCTAAATATGGGATTCATTTTCATCAAAAAGTTAAAAAAGTAATGCTTCCCAAACTGAAACTGATGTTGGAATCAGAAGGCTATAAAAGATACTTATTGCTGTTGGAAATTCTTTTTGAACTTTCGAAATGTGAGGATTATGATCTTTTAAACAAGGAAATCATGCCCTACACCATTATTTCTAAAAATAAAACCCGTCTTGAGAATATCTTCACTTACGTAGAACATCATTACGACAAGGAAATTGATATTGAAGAAGTAGCAAAACTAGCTAACCTGACTTTACCAGCTTTCTGTAATTTCTTTAAAAAAGCAACTCAGATTACGTTTACAGAATTTGTGAACCGATACAGAATTAATAAAGCATGTCTGCTGATGGCCCAAGACAGATCTATTTCAGAATGCAGCTATCAATGTGGTTTTAATAATGTGACGTATTTTAACAGGATGTTTAAAAAATATACGGGGAAGACTCCTTCTGAGTTTATCAGGAATTATTCTCATAATAAAGTGAGTGTAGATCTGAAGGTTGAAAAGGAGGTTAAAACCAAAGTAAGTTTTTAATAATTTGGCTCTTGTTTCAATTTCCGCGGTTATACTAAAGGTTCTATTTGTCCATTCCGTAGGAATCTAGACTTACTTTTCAGAAGTTTACAATAAAAGAATGCAAGTTGTGTTGAGACTCCTACGGAGTGACAAAGTGGATGGAGAAATTTATTAGGAATTAAAAATCTGCGTCATCTGCAAAATCTGCGAGAGAAAATAATCCAACAAAAAAGCCACCCTAAAAGAGCAGCTTTGTATTATTGAGTAAAAACCAGTAACTAAATAAACCAGTAATTATTTCCATTTAATATTGCATCCCATGCTAGGTCTCTGAATTTCTTCCTGAGCTTCCCCAGCCAAAAGATTTTCAAAAGCAATAATCAGATCCTCACCAGTTACATCTTTATTATTTCCAGGTCTTGAATCATCCATCTGACCTCTGTATACAAGATCAAGCTTATCATCAAAGAAATAAAAATCTGGTGTGCAGGCTGCATCGTAAGCTTTTGCTACTGCCTGGCTTTCATCAAAAAGATAAGGGAAATCAAATCTTCTTTCAATCTGGAATTCGATCATTTTTTCCGGAGAATCTGCCGGATATTTTTCAATATCATTAGCATTGATGGCGATGAATTCAATTCCGCGCTCGTTATAATCTTCGTATAGTTCATTGATCTTGTCAATGACGTGAAGAACAAACGGACAATGGTTACACATAAAGATCACCAAAGTACCTTTTTCTCCTTTCAGTTCATCCAAAGACTGAAGTTCATTCGTTTTTGACGGGTTAGGAAGTTCAAAAAACGGAGCTTTTGTTCCTAATGCCAACATATTTGAGGGAGTATTCATATCCTTATTTCTTTACTGGCAAAGATAATTATTTCTTTTGTTAATTAGGAAGAAGACATTTTCATTTTTAATAAAGTAAGGAGGCTGGAAGCTGGAGGTGGGAAGATTTTAAGCCCTCAAAAATAGTTATAGCCAAATTCTATTATTGCATTATTCAACCTTAAAAATAACTTCCAGCCCCCATTCTTCCTGCATCCAGCCTTTAATTTATTTTTCTTTAAATAATCGGCAGATCTATAAAACTCATAATATCCTTTGGAAGTTATAGTAAAAAGTTTGTAGTTTTGCTAACGCTGTTAGTAAATAAATATCATGGGTCTACATGAACGCCGTCAACGAGAAAAAGAATCCATCCGTGCAAATATTTTGCAGGCTGCTTTTACGTTGGCGAAAACTGAAGGCTGGGGTTCGCTTTCTATGCGTAAGATAGCAGATGCTATTGAGTATAGTGCTCCCGTTGTATATGATTATTTTGAAAATAAAGAAGCTATTCTATTTGAAATTTCTTTAGATGGCTTCCACAAGTTACATATAGAACTTTTAAAAGCTCAGCAAAAACACGATACTCCGGAAGAGCAACTTGTTGCCATTGTGGATGCGTACTGGAACTTTGCTTTTAAAAACAAGGAATATTACCAGCTGATGTTTGGTCTTGGAATGCAGTGTTGCGGAAAAGGTCAGATGAAAAAGGAATTCTCATCATTTCAGGAGCTTATCTATGAATGTACTTATGAGATTATTAAGAAAAACGGATCCAATCCTGACAATGCCTGTCATATGTCTCACGCTCTGTTTTCTGCCGTACACGGTATGATCTCTATTATGATGATGCGTACAGCTGATATCCCTTCAACAATGAATAAGACCACATTGGACGAAACTGTTTCGGCTTTTATTAAGTCTTTGTAATTTTTTTTTGAATTAAAAATTAACACCGTTAGGAAACTTAACACTGAATTAATATAAATGATTCTGTTATTCCTGATTAAAAACTCAATCTTTTATGAAACCATTCATCATATTCAGTTGTTAAAATTAGTCATTTTTTACTTATAAATTAACACTGTTAGTAAAATTAACACACCTTACACCAACATTATACACTTCAATACATTAAAAAACAATTTTCAATTATGGAAACAATCGACCTCATCGGACATTAAAAATTCTGTAATTTTTTTTGAACTAATTATTAACACTGTTAGGAAAAAATACAGCATTTATCAAAACACTTTACTTACCTCTAACACTTCATTAAAAAAATTAAACCAACAATGAAATTACCTGGAAAAACAAGGTTTATTGTACTTATTGCAAGTATAATTCTTTTACAGAGCTGCACAAAAGCCGCAGAAGGAACCAATGCCGCACCTCCAGCTCCAGAACTTCCGGTTTATACCGTTATCACCTCACCCGCTACTACATATCAGGAATTCCCAACTGCTCTGGAAGGGAAAAACAACGTAGAAATCAGATCTCAGGTAGATGGTTACCTGGATAGAATCTATGTAGAAGAAGGAGCATATGTAAGAGCAGGACAACCGTTATTTAAAATAGATTCAAGAAGTTACGGCGAACAGATGAATATGGCTCAGGCTAATCTTCAGGCTGCCAATGCCAATATCCAAAAAGCAAGAGTGGAAGTAGACAGACTTCAGCCACTGGTTGCTGCCAAAGTAGTTTCTGATGTACAGCTTAAAACTGCAAAAGCCAATTATGAAGCGGCTGTAGCAGCAGCTGCACAAGCGAGAGCCTCTGTAGGAAGCGCCAGAATCAACGTAGGATTTACCACCATTACAGCTCCTGTAAGCGGTTATATCGGAAGAATTCCTTACAAAAAAGGAAGTCTGATTTCAAGAACAGATGTAAATCCATTGACTTTATTATCTGATATCAGCGAAATCTATGCATATTTCTCTTTAAGCGAACTTGATTTCATTGCTTTCCAGAACAAATATCCGGGAGCAAGCCTAGAAGAAAAACTGAAAAATATGCCAATGGTAGATCTTGTGATTGCCGATAACAGTACTTACCCTGAAAAAGGAAGATTAAGTATTGTAGACGGACAGTTTGATAAAACTACCGGAGCTATCAGTGTACGTGCCGTTTTCCCTAATGCCAACGGAACTTTAAGAACCGGAAATACAGGAAGAGTACGTATGCCTCAACTGATCTCGAATGCAGTGGTTATTCCACAGGAATCAACCTTCGAAATTCAGGATAAAACCTATGTTTATGTAATGGGTAAAGATCAGAAGGTAACCGGAAGACCGATCAAAATATCAGGAAAAACGGATAGCTATTATTTTATTTCTGAAGGGCTTTCGCCTGGAGAAAAAATTGTATTCACAGGAATTGGAAACTTGAAAGACGGTGCTTCTATTAAGGCGAAAAATATTTCTTCCGACAGCTTATTAAAAGCAAAACCATTATAGTCCTTTCCGAATACAGAAGACTTAAAAAAATAAACTTCTTATGTTAAAACAATTTATAGAAAGACCGGTCCTTTCAACGGTCATCTCCATAATACTTTTATTATTGGGAGCTTTGTCTCTCTTTAATTTACCGATTGCTCTCTTCCCGGACATTGCTCCACCAAGCGTTCAGGTTACGGCATTCTATCCTGGAGCAAATGCTGAAGTGGTAGCACGTTCAGTGGCTACTCCTATTGAGGAAGCAGTGAACGGGGTTGAGAATATGACCTATATGACTTCCAACTCCAGTAACGATGGTACTATGACCCTGAGTGTTTTCTTCAAACAGGGTGCTGATGCTGATAATGCAGCGGTAAACGTACAGAACCGTGTATCGAAAGCGATGAGTCAGCTGCCTCAGGAAGTAGTACAAGCCGGGATTTCAACCCAGAAGGTTCAGAACAGTATGATCATGTTCATGGGATTAACCAGTGAAGATGAGAAACAATACGATGAATTATTCCTTCAGAATTACCTGAAAATCAATGTTATTCCACAGATACAGCGTATCCCGGGAGTTGCACAGGCTCAGGTATTCGGAACAAGGGATTATTCTATGAGAATCTGGCTGAAACCGGATCGTCTGGCTGCTAACAATCTTTCTCCACAGGAAGTTTTGGGAGCGATTAAAGATCACAATCTTGAAGCAGCCCCAGGCCGTCTTGGACAGGGAAGTAAAGAGACTTACGAATACATCCTTAAATATAAAGGAAAACTGAACAAGGATGAAGATTATGAAAATATCGCCATCAAAGCCAATAGTGATGGATCTTTCCTAAGATTGAAAGATGTTGCACGAGTAGAATTTGGTTCTTATACCTATACTGCGACCAACAGAGTGGACGGAAAACCAGTTGCCGGATTTGCTATTCTGCAGACAGCAGGTTCTAACGCCAACGAAATCCTGACCGAGATTGAAAAGCAGGTGAAAGTAATGGAAACCACTCTTCCAAAAGGAGTGAAACCGATTATCATGTATAATTCCAAAGACTTTCTGGATGCTTCTATCCATCAGGTTGTTGAAACGCTTGTTATTGCTTTCGTTTTGGTATTTATTGTAGTATTTATTTTCCTTCAGGATTTCAGATCTACATTAATTCCGGCTATTGCCGTACCGGTAGCGATTATCGGAACATTCTTCTTCCTGCAGTTATTTGGTTTCAGTATCAACATGCTTACCCTGTTTGCATTGGTGCTCGCCATTGGTATTGTTGTGGATGACGCCATTGTAGTGGTAGAAGCCGTCCATTCCAAAATGGAACAAACGGGAATGCCTGTAGAACATGCTACGATGCACTCAATGAGTGAAATTTCAGGTGCCATTATTTCCATTACATTGGTAATGTGTGCCGTGTTTATTCCGGTTGGATTTATGCAGGGACCTGCGGGAGTTTTCTACAGACAGTTTGCTTTCACATTAGCGATTGCCATCTTAATTTCAGCAGTAAATGCATTGACATTGAGTCCCGCATTATGTGCAATGTTCTTAAATGATCCTCAGGGAGAACATGGAGAGCACGGTCATAAAAAGGGTTTTGGAGCAAGATTCTTCAATGCTTTCAATGCCAGCTTCAACAGCATGACCAGAAAATATATCTATAGCCTTAAGTTTTTAATTAAAAACAAATGGGTTGCGATAGGAGGTCTTGTTATCATCACAGCAGCAAGTGTATTTTTGATCAAAAAAGCACCATCAGGATTTATTCCTACTGAAGATCAGGGATTCGTATTGTATGCCGTGAATACTCCTCCGGGAAGTTCATTAGAAAGAACACACAGAGCGACAGCACAAATTGATAAAATCATCAACGGGGAAAAAGCAACCAATCACCTTTGGGTAGCCGATGGGATGAACTTCATCAGTAATGCCAACGCTTCTCCATATTCTGCAGGTTTCATTAAGCTTAAAGATTATGACAAGCGTGGTGAGATGAAAGATCCTGATCAGATCGCAGCAACATTGACAGGTAAGGTAAGCCAGGTGAAAGATGCCAACGCATTCTTCTTCAACTTCCCTACTGTACAAGGTTTCGGTAACGTTTCCGGATTTGAATTCATGCTTCAGGATAAAACAAACGGTTCTTTTGAACAATTGGGAACAACCACTCAACAGTTCATTGGAGAGCTGATGAAAAGACCTGAAATTGCTTTCGCCTTTACAACCTATGCGGCAGGAAACCCTCAGTATACTATTGATGTAGATACGGATAAAGCCAACCAGCTGCGTGTTTCTGTAACAGAACTGATGCAGACCATGCAGATTTATTTCGGAAGTAGCTTTGTATCGGATTTCAACAGATTCGGAAAATATTACAGAGTAATGGCTCAGGCCGATATTCCTTACCGTACGGATGTTAATTCATTAGAAGGAATCTATGTAAAAAATAAATCGGGAGAAATGGTTCCTGCAAAAACTCTGGTAACGTTAAAAAGATCTTTCGGTCCTGAAACGGTAACAAGAAATAACCTTTTCAACGCCGTAACAATTAACGGAACACCAAAACCTGGTTACAGTACCGGAGATGCCATCAAAGCAGTAGAAGAAGTTGCTCAGCAATCACTTCCAAGAGGATACGGATATGAGTGGACAGGGATTACCCGTGAAGAAATTAAAACAAGCGGACAGACTGCCTTTATTTTCTTCTTAAGTATTCTATTCGTTTACTTCTTACTGGCAGCTCAATATGAAAGTTACATTCTTCCATTTGCTATTATTCTTACCATTCCTACAGGGATTTTCGGAGTATTTGCATTCACAGGATTAGCTGGAATTGATAACAATATTTACGTTCAGGTAGGATTGATCATGCTTGTAGGATTATTAGCGAAGAATGCCATCCTGATTGTAGAATTTGCCGTACAGAGAAGAAAAGCAGGTAAAACATTGATAGAATCTGCACTTCAGGCATCAAGATTACGTTTAAGACCGATCTTAATGACCTCTTTCGCCTTTATCGTGGGAATGCTTCCATTGGTATGGACGCAAGGTGCTTCTTCAAAAGGAAACCACTCTATCGGTTACAGTACCGTAGGTGGAATGCTTACAGGAGTAATTTTCGGGATCTTTATCATTCCGGTAATGTATGTAGTGTTCCAGTACCTTCATGAAAAAATGCCAAGCAGAAAAAAGAAAAGACTTCTGAAAAAACAAATGGAGGAAGAGCTTTTAGCTGCTAGTCACTAATAAAAATGAATAACAAAAACTTAGAGAAAATTTTAAGATCATAGGTTTACATATTTACCTGTCTGTTCTTAATGGTTTACAAAAGCTAACTATTTTTCTCCTACTAAAGACAATTTTTGCCTCAACAGAAACCTCTCTAAGTTTTGTATTCAATTAAAAGTTTAAAACTATGAAAAGAGTTAAAAATATTATTCTAACATTTGTGCTGGCCATCGGCTCTGTTTCGTGTGTGTCTAAACTGGCATACACGGAGCCTGAGCTTCCTCTTCCGGAAAAGTTCCAGTACACCGCAACTGCAGACACTGCCAGCATAGCCAATCTGGAGTGGAAACAGTTTTTCAACGATCCTATTTTACAGGGATTGATTGAAAAAGGAATTAAAAATAATTATGACCTTCAGATTGCCCTCAAGCAGGTAGCTGCTTCACAGGAAAAACTGAAACAGGCAAAATATATGCAATATCCGGACGTTGGTTTCGGAGTAAGCGGACAGATTTCAAGACCTTCCAAAAACAGTATGAATGGACAAAGCTTAAATTTATTTTTAGGTTCAAGCCATGTTGAAGATTATAATGCAGCCTTCAACCTTTCATGGGAAGCTGACATTTGGGGAAAGATCAAAAACCAGCAGGAAGTTTCAAGAATGCAGTATCTTCAGACGTATGAAGGTTCAAAAGCAGTTCAGACTCAGGTAGTAGCAGCCATTGCGCAGGGATATTATAACCTGTTGATGCTTGACAGACAATTAGCGATTGCAAAATCCAATCTGGAACTGAGCAGCAATACTCTGATGATTACCCAAAAAATGTGGGAAAGTGGTGATAACACTTCCTTAGGAGTACAGCAGGCTGCAGCACAGAAACAGGCTACAGAACTTCTGATTGCCCAACTTGAACAGAATATCGCTATTCAGGAAAATGCATTGAGTATTCTGACAGGTGAACTGCCTAATAAAGTAAACAGAACCATTGAAATGTCTGATACTTCATTACCTCAGAATATTACAGCAGGACTGCCGGCAGCTATGGTAAGCCGCAGACCGGATGTTCGCCAGCAGGAATTGGTTTTATTAGAATCCAATGCGATGGTAGGAATTGCTCAGGCCAATATGTATCCGGCACTGAAGATTACAGCTAACGGAGGAGTCAATTCATTTAAAATTGACAACTGGTTCCAAATTCCGGCTTCGTTATTCGGATCGGTTTTAGGAGGAATTACTCAGCCTATTTTCCAGAAAAGACAATTGAAGACAGATCTTGCAGTAGCAAAAATTCAAAGAGAAAGAAATGTTCTGGCATTCCGTCAATCGGTATTGAACGCTGTGGGAGAAATTTCTGATGCTTTGGTTTCCAATGAAAACTTAAAAGTTCAGGAACAGAAAGCCACAGAGCAATCTACCACGTTGAAAGACGGAATTAAAAGTGCACAACTTCTTTACAAAGGAGGTTCAGCCAATTACCTGGAAGTGATTACAGCACAGGGGAACTCCCTACAGGCAGAGTTGAATCTGGCTTCCATTAAAAGACAGAGATTAAGCAGCATTGTAGATTTATACAGAGCTTTAGGCGGCGGTTGGAAGTAGTAAATTAAATTATATTTGTTTTAAGATGCGGTTCTTTTCAGAGCCGCATTTTTTTATGATTTTATTGATGAAATGAATGATCATCGAACCATTAAGAACATTTAAGTTGCTAAGTTTAATTAAGAAAAATCAAATAGATTTTTAAGACAATACTTGATAAAGGCAAGTTAAAAGCAGTCTGCTTGTCATTCTGACGAAGGAAGAATCTCTTTAATTGTTACTGAGATTCTTCACTCCACTTTGTTCCATTCAGAATAACAAACTAAGCGCTTAGTTTTCCCGCACACTGTGTCATTTCGTAGGAATCTCTATTTTAAAAGCTGGAAGCAATTATTTTTCAAACTCCTCCGCAAGCCATTTCAGTAAATCTTCGTAGTCCTTTTCAGAATATCCTAATTGCAAATAATGAATATCATCAGCCTTTCTGTACCATGTCAATTGGCGTTTTGCATACCTTCGGCTGTTCTTTTTAATTTCTGAAACCGCAAAATCAAGATCCCACTCTCCATCAAAATATTTAAAAAGTTCCGCATAACCTACCGTATTTAAAGCCGTCAGTTCTTTGAATTTTTCAAGACCTTTTACCTCATCCAGCAAGCCTTTCTCCATCATAATATCCACCCTGCGGTTGATTCTGTCGTACAGCTCTTCTCTTGGAGCTTCAATTCCGATTCTGATTACATTAAAATCCCTTCCATTTTGAGAAACCGAAATATGTTCAGAATATTTTTTATCCGTTTGCCAGATAATATCAATGGCTCTCAATAGTCTGCGGTGATTGTGAATATCCACCACATTGAAATATTCAGGATCAAGTTCTTTTAAGATTTCCTGAAGTTTTTCAATTCCCTCCTGCTCCATCATATTTTGAAGCTTCTCCTGGTTTTCAGCATTGGCTTCCGGAAGATCATGCAGACCTTCTATCACAGCTTTTTCATACATCATGCTACCTCCAACAAGAATGACAGTATCGTGATTTATAAAAAGTTCATTAAGCTTTTGAAGAGCATCTTCTTCATACTGACCTATAGAATAATATTCTTCCACTGAAAGATTTCCGATAAAATGATGAGGTGCATCCGCCAACTCCTCTTCTGAAGGAGCAGCCGTTCCTATTTTCATTTCTTTAAAAAACTGACGGGAATCACAGGAAATAATCTCCGTATTGAAATGTTGAGCCAAATCAATTGCCAATTTCGTTTTCCCAATTCCGGTGGGGCCTACTACAGAAATTAAATTTTTCTTTTTCACAGCGCTAATTTACGAAAACGAGTTTATTTGAATTTTTATTTTTAAATACAAAAAACTACGGATTGTTTTGAACCATTAAGGATATTTAAGTTGTTAAGTTTAATTAAGAAAAAATCCAATAGATTTTTCGTAAGCATTATGCTAAAAGCGAAGCTCATCTTAATATTCTTACCTTCTTCATTAAAATCTTAATGGTTCAAAATAAAATTAAATACCCATAACGTATGTTGAAGTTTCATGGTATTATATTATACACTTAAATGTTTATCTTTGTAGAACAATAAAAAACTATGATTTTATCAATGACCGGATTCGGCAGAGCCGAAGATGTTTTTGAAGGAAAAAAAATTACAATTGACATTAAATCTCTGAATAGCAAGAGCTTTGATTTAAATATTAAAATTCCTTTACGTTATAAAGAAAAAGAATTTGAAATCAGAAAAATTCTTAACGATAGAATTATCCGTGGAAAAGTAGACTGCTACGTTAATATTGAGAATCTTGAAGAGTCCAATGATGTAAAAATTAATAAAAACTTAATTGACTCTTATATCAATGAACTTAAAAACATAGCTTCTGACGGTCCCAATTTCGAATACCTTAAAATGGCGGTAAGACTTCCTGATGCCATCACATCCAGACCTGACGAATTGACGGAAGGTGAATGGGAAGCTTTGGCTAAGATTGTCAATAATGCCGTAGACAGATTCGAAGAATTCAGAAGAACTGAAGGTAGTATTTTACACGAAGAATTAAACAGAAATATTCAGAATATTGACAAATACCTTGGTGAAGTAATTCCTTTTGAAGAAGAAAGAATTGTCAGCGTGAAAGAGCGTTATCAGAAATCTTTGAAAGAATTTGAAAACGTTGATGAAACACGTTTCTACCAGGAGATGGCCTATTTTACAGAAAAGCTTGATATTTCTGAAGAAAAAGTAAGACTTGGCCAGCACCTGAAATATTACAAAGAAGTAATGGACAATGAATCTTTCAATGGAAAAAAACTGGGCTTTATTTCTCAGGAAATTGGAAGAGAAATCAATACTCTAGGTTCTAAAGCCAATCATGCAGAAATCCAGAAACTGGTGGTGATGATGAAAGATGACCTTGAAAAAATTAAAGAACAAACGTTAAACGTATTGTAATGATAGCTACGAGGTACGAGATGCGTGGTTACCATTTCTAAAAAAGAAACCCGCAACTCGAACCCCGTAACCCGAAACCAAAAAAAATGGATAAAGTAATTATATTTTCAGCACCATCAGGGAGCGGAAAAACTACACTGGTAAAGCATTCACTGGAAACATTTCCTGAGCTGGAATTTTCAATCTCATGTACAACGAGACAACCGAGAGGAAGTGAAGTTCATGCAGTAGATTATCATTTTCTGACACCAGATGAGTTCAGACAGAAAATTTCTGAAGATGCTTTTGTAGAATATGAAGAAGTATATACTGACAAATATTACGGTACTTTAAAATCTGAAGTAGAAAAAATCTGGAATCAGGGAAAAGTAGTTATTTTTGATGTAGATGTAAAAGGAGGAATTTCTTTAAAAAAATATTTTGGTGAAAAGGCACTGTCTATTTTTATAGAACCGCCTTCCATTGAAGAATTGGAACGAAGATTGATCTCCAGAAATACAGATGATGCAGAAACCATAAAAACCCGTGTAGCAAAGGCAGAAGAAGAAATGACCTACGCCAGCGAGTTTGACAAGATCGTAATTAATGAAGATCTTGATGCAGCTAAAAAAGAAATAGAAAGTTTAATAAAAAGTTTTATAGAAAGAAACTAGAAGTTAGAAATTAGAAGTTAGTTTTTTAGTGTCAGGAAAATTATCCTCATGTTATACTAACCTCTAGTTTCTAATCTCTAACTTCTGTAAAAGAAAAATTGAGGTTGATATGAGTACCGAAACATTAGAAAAAGCTAAATCTGCAATTCCTGTCAGAGGATTTCTGGATATAAAAGATATTGCTATTCCTCAGGGAGAAGAATTGGTGAAAGCCATTCTGAAGCTTAAAGAGGAGAAAAACGCTGTTATTCTTGCCCATTATTACCAGCCCGGAGAAATTCAGGATATCGCTGATTTTCTAGGAGATTCTTTACAGCTGGCAAGACAGGCAAAAGACACCAATGCTGACATGATTGTATTCTGTGGAGTCCATTTCATGGCAGAAGCCGCTAAAATTCTGAATCCAACTAAAAAAGTAGTTCTTCCTGATACCATGGCTGGATGCTCTCTGGCAGACGGTTGTTCCGGAGAAGGACTGAGAAAAATGCGTGAGCAGCACCCGAATGCTTTAATTGCCACTTACATCAACTGTAATGCAGAAACAAAAGCAGAAAGTGATATCATCGTTACAAGCTCCAATGCTGAAACAGTAATTGAAGCCCTTCCAAAAGACAGACCAATTATTTTCGCACCAGATAAAAACCTTGGAAGATATTTATCTAAAAAAACAGGTCGTGATATGATCCTTTGGGATGGAAGCTGTGTAGTACACGAAGCATTTTCAATGGAAAGAATTGCCCAGCAATTGGCAGACAATCCGGATGCAAAACTGATTGCACACCCTGAAAGTGAAGAAGCAGTATTAAAACTGGCTCATTTCATCGGTTCCACTTCTGCTCTGTTAAACTATGTAGAAAAAGATGACTGTCAAAAATTCATCATTGCTACTGAGGAAGGAATTCTTCACGAAATGAGAAAACGCGCTCCTCACAAGGAACTGATTCCTGCATTGGTTTTTGATGAAAGCTGTAACTGTTCAGAATGTTTCTATATGAAACGTAATACAATGGAAAAGCTGTATTTATGTATGAAATATGAGCTTCCTGAAATTCTTATCGACGAAGAATTAAGATTAAAAGCATTGAAACCTATTGAAGCCATGCTTGATCTTTCTAAAAGTATAAAATAATTGAAAAGCACTGTTTTTACACAGTGCTTTTTTTATTTTTAGTCAGCAGTAATTGCAACAAAGCAATCCATGCTTACCACGACACACATTCTGCAGTTTTCAGACAGATTCCAATAGGCCTCGCACGAAGGATCACTGGAAGAGCCTGGTCCAAAAACCAGATGAGTAGGACAACCATCACATCTGGAAATAGCTGATCCATTCACCTGCTCCAAATCTCTCCTGCTTAATTTTTTAATTGTTTTCATATTTTAAAATTTTAAGACACTCCTCCATCTACACATGACATATCAACAATCACGCACATTTTACAACGATCGGGAAGCATTTGAAAAGCCTCACAAGGAGCATCGCCAGGATTATTTCCGTAAGTAGTATTCTTAGGACATCCTGTGCATGTAACAGGACCTGCTCCCTGCAATGTTTGAAGTTCTTTTCTGTTTAATTTCTTTAAATTTTTCATAGTTGTTTTAATTAATTTTTGATTTTTTTACTAAGCTTCTAAAATTGGGCAGCTACCCGGGATGGATGGATCATACGGGAAAAGATAAAGACAAACTTTACGTCCTTTAAAATCTGTACATACCGCACAGCCTTTTGGTCCACAGTCAAGATCTACAGCGCACTCGTCTCCTCCTCCTCCCATAATAGCTCTTAAGCTTTCTCTGTTTAATTTTTTTGAATTTCTCATAGTAATTAAGTTTGATTAAGATGTATTGAAATAATTAAATCTTATCTTATTATAACATAGGTGCATAACAAGTACCTCCCGGCTTTAGCCAGCATCCCCACTTTCCACCTCCGCGGAAACAGACAAATTGCTCACCTCCGCATGCTTCAATCTGAATATCAGTGAAACCACCCTTGATATTTTTTTGATCTTCTCTTGATAATTTCTTGATTGTTTTCATAGTGTAATAATTTTAGTATTCTGTAATAACAATAAATTGATCATGTAAATCAGTAAGGGCCGAAGCATTCAAAGCTTACTAACACTCTTCCTTTACAGCACTCCGGTAATGCATAATAATCAGCACATGATCTTGGTTCACCAGGTCCGTAGGGTCCGGCAGGACAATTCTCAAAACAGTTATTCACATCTCCTCCACTGATTGATTTCAGATTTACTCGGTTTAATTTCTTTAAATTTTTCATAATTATTTCGTTATGAGTTAACATTATAAATGTAAGATTTTTAATCAATTACACCAAATATATCTCTTAAAAAGGAAATATATTTTATGATGTTAAACACTTGCCTGTTTCAAAATAATTTGTACATTTGTTCTGTTACAATGAATCTTTTAAGAAACATATCTGATATTTCTACCCTGAAATCACTTATTTCAGGCATATCTTCTGTTTCTACATTCACAACTACAACAATTACCCCATAACGGGGTAGATTTTCACATATTATTTCCGGTACCCGTACTCTTTTTTTAAAGAGTAATCATTTCTATTTGCCCAACTTCAAAAAAATAATTGATGAAAGTTTTAAAATTCGGCGGAACATCAGTCGCCCATTCTCAGAATATCTTACTGGTGAAAAAAATAATAAAAAGAGAATCTTTAAAAAGCAGGGTTGTTGTTATTGTTTCAGCACTTCACGGTGTTACTGACCAACTGATCAAAGCAGCAGAATATGCTTCTGTAAAAGATGAAAATTATATTCAAACAGTTCAGAATCTTGAAGAAAAACATATCAGTCTGGTAAAAGAACTTTTCCCAATCTCAGAACAAAGTTCATGGTTAAGTTTCGTAAAAAAACATTTCAATGATATCGAAGAGCTCTGCACAGGAATTGCAGTTCTTGGTGAATTAACAGACAGAATTAAAGATAAAATTGCTTCTTACGGAGAATTTATGTCTTCAAATATTATTGCAGCAAGACTTCAACAAGAAAAATCAGACTGCGTATGGATGAATTCTGCAGAGCTGATCAGAACAGACAGTAATTTTACTCATGCAAAAGTAGATTTTAAATGTACGGATAGCAATATTGCTAATTTCCTGAATAAAACCCCCAACCGCATTATTTTAGGTCCTGGGTTTATCGCTCATGATGAAAAAAATAATACAACCACATTAGGAAGAGGCGGTTCCGATTATACGGCTTCTATTATTGCAGCTTCTATTGATGCAGAAGAACTTCAGATCTGGACAGATGTAAGCGGGATGATGACCGCTGATCCACGTCTGGTTTCCAATGCTAAACCTATTTCAGAAATTTCTTATCATGAAGCGATGGAACTATCACATTTTGGAGCAAAAGTGCTTTATCCACCTTCCATTCAGCCTGTGATGGTAAAAAATACAAACCTGATCATCAAGAATACTTTTGATCCGGATGCGCCAGGAACTTTAATTTCTCATCAACGGAGATCTTCCGAAGATGAAAAGCAGATTGCAGTAGGAATTTCAAACATGAACAATATTGCCCTGCTTACCCTTGAAGGCAGTGGAATGGTAGGAATACCCGGAATTTCAGCAAAATTATTTCAATGCTTAAGTCATGAAAAAATAAATGTAATCCTTATTACACAAGGATCTTCAGAGCATTCTATCACCATTGCTATTGAAGAAAAAGAAGTTTTGCGTGCCGAATATGCCATCAACTCTTCTTTTGCAGATGATATTAACCTGAAGAGAGTGTATCCTGTAAAAATTGAAACAGGACATTCCATTGTGGCTCTGGTAGGAGAAAATATGAAAAGCAGAAGTGGTGTGAGTGCAAAAATGTTTGGATGTCTCGGAAATAATGGGATCAATATTAGAGCAATTGCTCAGGGATCTTCAGAAAGAAATATCAGCATTGTGATTTCAGAAAAGGATAGTAAAAAAGCAGTTAACGTGCTTCATGAAGAATTTTTTGAATCTGAAATAAAGCAAATCCATCTGTACATCTGTGGAACAGGAAATGTAGGTTCAAAACTGATCCAGCAGATTTATAGCCAAAATGATTATTTAAAAGAAAACTTTTTGATCAACCTGAGAATTGCAGGGATGTCCAATAGCCGTCATATGCTGTTTTCAGATCAGGGAATATCAAAGGACAGCTATGCTAACTGGGAACAATATGGTGAAAAAGCCTCTGCCAGAGAATTTGCAGATGAAATTATCCGCAGAAATCTTAGAAATTCGGTTTTCGTTGATGTAACGGCAAGCGCTGACATTCCTGAAGTGTATGAAAGCTTATTAAAAAGAAGTGTGAACCTCGTAGCCTGTAATAAAATTGCAGCTTCTTCAGATTTCAAAAAGTATAAAACTTTAAAAAATACTGCAAGAAATCACAGCTGTAATTTCTATTTTGAAACCAATGTAGGAGCGGGGCTTCCGGTAATAGGAACCATTAATGATCTTATCAAAAGTGGAGACCGAATTCAATCTATTAAGGCTGTATTGAGCGGAACATTGAATTTTGTATTTAATGAGTATGATGGCAGCAGAACGTTCTCCGAAGTAGTAGCTCAGGCTCAGAAGGAAGGATATACAGAGCCGGATCCAAGACTTGATCTGTCCGGAAAAGATGTAGCAAGAAAAATTTTAATTCTGGCAAGAGAGGCAGGATATCCGCTTCAGTTTGAGGAAATTGAAAATATAAGTTTTCTGCCTGAAGAATGCATGCAGGGAAGTGTTGAAAACTTCTACGAAAAGCTTACAGAGTATGAAGATCATTTTAAAAACTTATTGATTAAAGCTAAAAACGAAGACAAAATATTAAAATATGTCGCAGAATTTGAAGACGGAAAAGCTAAAGTAGGGCTACAGCATATTGCTCCGGATAGTGACCTGTTTCACTTATATGGAAAGGACAATATTGTCATTTTTAAAACTCTAAGATATTCAGAACAGCCATTGGTTGTAAAAGGAGCCGGTGCCGGCGCAGATGTAACGGCAAGTGGAGTTTTTGCAGATATTATCCGTTCTATTTAAAAATACAATTATGAAAAAAGTAAAATTAAAAGTACCGGCCACTGTTGCCAATCTGGTTTGCGGATTTGATATTTTAGGAATGGCTATGCACGATCCTTATGATGAGATGGAATTCCGATTACTGGAAACCCCAGAAATTATTATAAAACATACAGATTCTTTCGGACTTCCTGAAGAGCCTTCCAGCAATGTTGCCGGTATTGTTCTCTTAAAAATTCAGGAATATTTTAATCTGAAAAATGGTTTTGAAGTCATTATCCATAAGCATATAAAGCCTGGAAGCGGGCTCGGCTCCAGTGCGGCAAGTGCCGCCGGAGCCGCCATTGGTGCCAATGTGTTATTAGGAAACAAACTTTCCAAAGAGGAAATGGTTCATTTTGCCATGTTTGGAGAAGAGCTGGCTTCAGGAGTAAGGCATGCAGATAACATAGCTCCCTGTATTTATGGAGGAATTACGCTGGTAAAATCTACCAACCCCATTGATATCATTCCTCTGAACAGTCCTGATTTATTTGCAACGGCCGTACATCCGCAGGTGGAAGTTAAAACTTCAGATGCCAGACAGATTTTAAAGAAAAATATCACTTTAAAAAGCGCTGTTGAACAATGGGGAAATATAGCTGGGCTCGTAGCCGGGATTCAGAAGAATGACTTCGCTTTGATTGGCAGAAGTTTAAACGATGTCATTATTGAACCTGTGCGAAGTATATTGATACCAAAATTTAACGAAATCAAAGAAAAAAGCTTGCAATTAGGAGCTTTAGGTGGTGGAATTTCCGGATCTGGACCTTCTATTTTTATGCTGTCTGAACAAAAAGAAACCGCAGAAAAAATTGCCCAAATGATGAAATCAGTATATGATGAAATTGAAATAGAAAGTTTTGTATATGTTTCAAAAATAAATCCGGCTGGTATTCAAATCATTGAAGAAGCTTAATCATAAAAAACAAAAATGAAATATTATAATTTAAAAGACCATCTGGAAAAAATTAATTTCAGAGAGGCAACCATAAAAGGTCAGGGAAAAGAAAAAGGGTTGTTCTTTCCTGAAAACATTCCCCGGTTTAATGAAGAATTTATTCAAAATCTTCATCAGTATTCCAATGAGGAAATCGCATATCAATGCATGAAAGATTTTGTAGGAGATGAAATTCCTTCGGAAATACTCAAAGAAATTGTAGCAGAAACCGTGAGTTTTGAGATTCCTTTAGAAAAAATTAATGAGCAGATATCCATATTAGAACTGTTTCATGGCCCTACTCTAGCTTTTAAAGATATTGGTGCGAGATTTATGAGCCGTTGCCTGTCTTATTTTCTGAAAGATCAGCAGAAAAAAGTAACTGTTCTTGTTGCCACTTCCGGAGATACCGGAGGCGCTGTTGCCCATGGATTTTATAAAATTCCGCAGATTAATGTAGTTATTTTGTATCCTAAAAACAGGGTAAGTCCGGTTCAGGAGAAGCAGCTGACCGCATTGGGAGAAAATATTTCAGCATTAGAAGTCAATGGCAGTTTTGATGATTGTCAGAATCTTGTCAAGCAGGCTTTTTCAGATGAAGAAATCAACAGTCAGTTATTTTTGACGTCTGCCAATTCTATCAACGTGGCAAGATGGCTTCCCCAGCAGATTTATTATTTAATAGCATTAAAACAATGGATTCAGCAGCATAAAGAACATCCTGTAATCTGTGTACCAAGTGGTAATTTCGGAAATATCTGTGCCGGACTTCTGGCTCATTTCAGAGGATTGTCTGCCAGTCATTTTATTGCGGCCTGTAATGCCAATCATGTAATTCCGGATTATTTTACAACTCAGAACTACCAACCACAAAAAGCGATTGCTACGCTATCCAATGCGATGGATGTAGGAGACCCTAGTAATTTTGTACGAGTTCTGGAGCTTTTCGGGCATCAGTTTGAAACAGTAAAAAATAAAATTTCTGCCTATTCCATTGATGATGATGAAACAATGAAAACAATAAGTAAAGTTTATGAAAAATACGGATATATTCTGGAACCTCACAGTGCCGTAGCCTTTGCTTCAATGGAAAAATATCTGCAGGAAAATCCAGATCAAAAAGGATTTATCCTGGGTACTGCTCATCCTGTAAAATTCCCTGATGCAGTGGAAAAAGCGATTCATACTCAGATTGAAATTCCTGAATCATTGAAGGAACTCATGAAAAAGGAGAAAAAAACTGTAGAAATAAATTCAGATTTTGAAGAATTAAGACGATTTTTGCTTCATAAAATCTGATGCAATGAGCAAAATATATCTTGAAGATGTAAGAATATATGCGTACCATGGTGTACTTCCTGAAGAAAATATCATCGGTACCTATTATATTCTGAATGCAGAACTTCATACCGATCTGTGGAAAGCAGCCACTTCCGACGATTTGCATGACACCATAAGTTATGCAGATATCAATGATATCCTTCACGGTGAAATGAAAATAAAATCCAAATTACTGGAACATGTAGCAGGAAGAATCATCACAAAAATTCATGACAGCTTTCCACAGGTTGATTATATTAAATTAAAAATCACCAAAACAGCTCCACCTATGCAGGGAGAAATGAAAGGTGCCAGCATTGAGTTGGAAAAAAGCTTTAAACCGGAAAATTAAAATCCTTATTTTCGTTTCATTAAAAAAACATACAAATTGAAATTCGTTAAAATATTATTTTTAGTAGCGGGAATCAGCATTTTTGGCCAGGCCGGCGTTGATAATCAGTTGGCGGCTTATAACTTTCCGAAGATCAGATCCAGTATTACAATGCCTGTAACCATTCCCCTTTCGGAACTGAGCAATATGATCAATGCTTCCGTGAAAGATCTTGTATATCAGGATGATTCTTATACAGACAATAACAATGATCAGTTTAAGGTAAAAGTTTGGAAGACCAGACCTATCCGCCTTGTAGGAGGAACCAGCCAGAATCTGCTGATTGAAGTTCCTTTAAAAATATGGGCAGAAAAAGGAATTGGTACATTAGGAGTATATACCTATCAAAATACTACTTTCGAAACGGTAATGTCTTTCAATACCACCGTTACTTTTAAAAATAACTGGACCATTACTACGAATACCAGGCCCAATGGCTTCAGATGGGTAACAAAACCTGTTCTGGACTATGGAAGAATACAGATTCCTATTACTACCATTGTTGAAAAAAGTTTAAAGGAGCAACAGGAAAAATTCTGTAAAACTATTGATCAGCAAATGGCTACACAGCTGAATTTCCAGCAATATGCCTTAATGGCCTGGAATACTTTCCTTCAGCCCTTCAATATTTCTGAAGAATATAATACATGGCTGAAAGTAAGCCCTGTGGGAGTCAATATCACTCCTTTGAAATTTTATGGAAATCAGATCAATGCTACCCTTGGTGTAGATATTTTTTCTGAAACTTTTACAGGAAATAAACCTGCCGCTTCTTCACCAGTAACCAGTGTTGCCAATTTTAATACAACACCTACAGTTGCTGACAAATTTATTCTGCAGACGACAGCCAATATTCCTTTTACAGAAGCGAGTAATATGGCGAGAAAAACTTTCCTGAATAAGGAATTTGATATTCGCGACTCCAAAGTAAAAGTAACAGATATCAGAGTGTACGGTGTTGATGACAGAGTAGTTATTGAGGCTCAAACTGATGGTTATATCAAAGGAACTTCTATTATTTCAGGAATTCCGGTGTATGACGAAACAAAAAGAAAAATTGTTTTATCAGAAACCAAATTCAAACTGAAAACTACCAATATTCTTCAGAAAACAGCTTCTCTCCTGTTTCAGGGGAAAATCGTAAAAATGATTGAAGAAGAATATGGTATCCCAACTCAGGAACTGGAAGAAACTTCAAGAAAAAGTATCGAAGAAGCTTTCAACAAAGAATATTATAAAGGATTAAAGATGAATGGAAAAGTTTTCAATCTTAAACCTAGTAAAATTCTGCTCAGCAATACAGGTATTACAGCGGTTATTGATACAAACGCCTCCTTAAAGCTACTTGTGAACGGATTTTAAAGACTAAATTAAAAAACTAATAACTGACTATGAAAAGAATTCTAAATGTTGTTGAATACAATAAAGCCTCGTCATGGACAAGGCTTGCTAATAATTTACTCGATCTTATCGTAATATATGCTATTAATTATCTCCTCTCTATTATGTTTAATTTACTGTATGAAGTAACTTCAATTGAGTTTTTCTACTTCTATAGTAATGGAAATATAATATGGCAGCTCTTTATTGGAAATTTCAATTATTGTGTGTATTACTTTTTGATGGAAAACTTTTTAGATGGAAGAACCGTTGCAAAGTATATTACCGGAACCAAAGTAATCAGTACAGACGGTACAAAGCCAACTACCCAGCAAATTTTTTACAGAAGTCTTTCCAGAATTGTTCCTTTTGATGGGATATCATTTCTTGGTGTAAACGGATGGCATGACAGCTGGAGTGATACAAGGGTAATTAACATCAAAAATTATCAGGCTGAGATTCAAGCAAAAAGAGAAATTGAAGATCTTGGAAAGAAAGAAATTGCTTAAAAACTTTTGTTCATAAAGAAATTTTACTATATTTGCACACCTCAAAAATGGTAAAAATGGTACTTTGGCCGAGCGGCTAGGCAGTGGTCTGCAACACCATCTACAGCGGTTCGAATCCGCTAGGTACCTCAAAAAAAACCTCTAAGTTATTTAGAGGTTTTTTTGTTTTTATACTTTCAGCTTTTTTAATATTCCATTCTTTTTTATTATCAATATTTACGCATGAAAAAATTACTATTCTTCTTCATCATTTCATTTTCTCTTGCTCTGTTGAATGGATATTTTTTTAATTATATAAATGATATCTATTTTCATTTCGATGTCAATCAAAGTAGGTACAACAATATTTCGAAAGAAGAATTAAACTTCATCGCAATATTTATCGCTCCTTTTCTGGAGACTTTTCTATTTCAATATCTCCCTTACCTGGTTTTAAGCAAATGGATGAGAATCAATAATAGAATACTCTGCATAATCATTATGAGCAGTATTTTTGCCTCTATGCATTATTATAATGGGCTGTATATTGCTATGACATTCTTCGGCGGTATTATTTTAAATAATCTTTACATCTATTACAACAAACACGCCTACCAATACAGTTTTATTCTAACAGTACTTTTCCACGGGCTATTCAATCTTTATGGCTTTTTATTCATAATGTAATATACTATTCATAAAAAAAAGCTCTTCCAGATCAAAGAAGAGCTTGATAAATAATGTAAAAAGTAATGATGGATAGAAAATTATCTCGTTCAAAAATAGAAGTTTGATCCAACACACTTTTATGAGTAGCGTCATATCAGGATAAAAAAAATCCCCGGAAATTCCGAGGATAAAAACTAATAACCATGAAAACTCAAATTAAACATGAGTTACATTTCTATATTGAAAAATCGTGCCAAGAATAACGATTTTGAGAAAAAAAGTCATTTTCTTGTTGTGGCACCATTTTCACCAATTCAACATTTAAAACAGATTTTACTGATACCTTAAAAACCTCTTCATAATTACCTTTAATAGTTTCAGATAAATCCAATGCTCGGGCAAAAGTATTAAAAAAAAAATAATTTACATTTTAATAAAATAAAATTTACATTCAGGACATAAAAAAATTTAAAAGAGCTGATCTGCCATAAAAAGTATTTTCAATAACAAATTGGCACACTCGCTACATCCGTCAGAAAAATATTAATCATGACACAAAAAAGTTATGAAAAATTCCATGAAGATCAACATAAAATATCATATAAATCCTTTATATAAAAAGCCCCCAGAAATGGAGGCCTCAAAAAACACAAATGATGAAAAAAAATTTTATATCAGAGATAAAAATTATTTTATCTATTAATTCTTAGCCAAAGATATACCAGTCTTTTTTTTTATTTTATGAGTATAATCATAAAATTATTATTTCTTTTAAATACCGAATTCTCAGGCCATCTACTTTATTTCTCAAAAAAAGACAATAATCAAAATCTATATGATTATATTTCTTAGTGTTGGTGAAATATCTTATTCTTAAAAAAGCACAACACACTTCACAGTGTGCTAAATATAAGAAAAAAATACTAGATATATAATGATTGAGATTATATTTTCAGTATATATTATTTTATAATTTTACACTATTAATTCAAAAAGACCGTGACAAATTTTTCTATACTTATAGCAAACTATAATAATGGAAAGTATTTCAAGGAGTGCTATCATTCATTAATCAATCAAACCTATGAAAACTGGGAGGTAATTATTATTGATGATGCCTCTACAGACGATTCGGTTGAGATTATAGAGTCTCTGATCAAAAATGACTCCCGTTTTAAGCTTTATCATAATGCCCTTAATGAAGGCTGTGGATCTACGAAAGCCAAATGCATGAAATATGCTCAGGGAGATTTATGTGCATATCTTGACCCTGATGATGCTCTTCATCCTGAGGCACTGGAAAAAGTAGCGCTGGAATTTGTGAACAGAGATGATCTTGCTGCCATATATTCTCAAATGATACTTTGCAACGAGAACCTTGTTCCGGAAAAAATTTATACGGGTACTAAACAAATTTATAACAATCGTTATTTCTTCAACTACCCTATTCAGTTTGCCCACTTTTTCACCTTTAAAAGAGAGGTTTATTTAAGAACGACAGGAATTAATCCCAATCTGAAAAATGCGGTAGACCAGGATCTTTATCTGAAAATACTGGAACAGGGAGAAGTAAAATACCTCAAAGAACCTTTGTATCTCTACAGACTGCATTCCAATGGAATTTCTCAGGATAAAGCAAAACAAAGTGCAAAAGAATCTTTTGCAAGAATAATCCATGAAACGATGCAAAGACGAGGAATAAAAACCATTAACCACAAAATCGTTCCTGAGGTTTTCACCAGTTCAAATGAAATTTTTAATCTTCTGAATTACCAGACCAACAGAATGCATCGCATCATTAGCAAAATAAAAGTTACCTTAGATAATATATAAATAAAAGGCTGTTCTATTTGAGCAGCCTTTTATTATAAAATATGGAATGAAAATGTTTGTAATAAAAGTATCAGTTTTTGAACAATTATTATATGCGTAAAATCATAAAAAGCATTCAAAAGAAAAGGCCTCCTGACGGAGGCCTAAAAAACACAAATGATGAAAAAAATCTATTTAGAAAAATCCAAACAGAATATTGTAGAATCATTCAGCATGACTAATATATTTTACATTTTCTAAACAGAAAATGTAACCCAATATCACAACAGAAGAATGAATACTTTCTATAAGAATCAAGCTGCCTCGCTGAAGACTATCAAAAATAATTTGCATTACAAAATGCTTTATAGGTTATATTTAATCTAAAAACCATATATAATTATTGAATGATGGAAACATCTTCATCTCTGGAATGGGTAAATTTAGCTAAATATTTGTTTGCTCACAAGGCTTATTCTTCCCAAATAATCGGAATATATACGGTGATATATCCATCAGAATCTACCTGTGCATCAGAAACTGTTGCAACTACTGTTCCATAGCCAACCCATCCTCCCTGTCCCTGCATTGCAGAAAAAATATAGGTTCCTGCAGGAAGCGCATCATAATATTGTGGAACAGATTGAAATCCACCACCATAATAAGTATCATACACTTCTCCAGTCGTCATATTTTCAGCAAGGAAACTTCCTACATCATAATTTCCTGAAAGAATTTTTGTTCCGTTTTTTGAAAGAAGACCATAACGAATCTTATAGGTCTGAGTTTCGGGTGTTTTGTCAGCTATTTCTGAACTGACTTTATGTGGTTCTGCTATTTCCCTGGAGGAAAAAGAGGTAGCAACAGTCAGCAATCCTATCAATGCTGATACTGTAAAAATTGATTTTTTCATATTAAAAAGTAATTTGGTATTCAAAAATACTCAACTTATATGAATTTAATAAAAACTATCAATGAAATAAAATTTACAAATACTTTTAAAAACAAACAGAGAACAGGGAATATTCAGCTAACATTTAATTCAATTTATTTTATTTTCACCTATGAAAGCATATCATTAAAAAAAGCTGCCTTTATTCTTAAACCTTCGGAATGTACCATCAACAGTATAAAACTGATCATCTTTTAAAATTAACTCTCTTTTTAATTATCACTTTTAACACTTATTAACTAAAATTTGGCTTCATAATTGAAAATAGAATTAAAATCAAAGTCATTTTGGCTTTATCGTATTAAAATTTGAATTATGAGAAAGATAGTATTAGCAGGTTTTTTATCCGTCTTTTTAATGACGGCCTGCAAGAAAGATGACAGCGTTGCTGAAAAATCATTGGAAGCACAGAAACTTGAATTTCAGGCCAGACAACTTGAAATAGAAAAACAAAAGCTGGCTATTGAAAAGGAAAAAATGGTATATGAAGCTCAAAAAAAAGCAGATAGTGTATCAGAAAGCAAAAAAGCGAGAGCTGCTGCTGAAAATAATTCAAAACCACAGGTGATCAGAGAAACACGAACAGTATATAGAGACCGAAATTCAAATTCTGGCTCAGGAAGTAGCAACGGAAGTTATGCCAATAACGGAAGTGGGACTTCACAGGGAACTACTCAGAAAAAAGGATGGAGTAAAGCTGCCAAAGGAACCGTCATTGGTACTGTAGGTGGAGCTGCTGCCGGAGCACTAATCGCTAAGAAAAACAGAGGATTAGGTGCTGTAATTGGTGGTGTTGTAGGTGGTGCAACCGGATATACCATTGGTAGATCACAGGATAGAAAAGACGGAAGGGTACAACCCCGTTAATAAATATTTTTAATGATAAAATATAAAGATTGCTTACTTTTAAGCAATCTTTTTTTTATGATATTGATTCTGTTTTCTTCCATTTTCATCATACCTGTCCTGATGGGCTGGGGAAAGATCATGGAAAATATGTGGGGAATTTTATTTCAGGGAATCTCTGGAAAAATTTTATCCGGAATCCTTGGAATAAGCCTGATATGGACAATTATTTCTTTTTTCATTCCCTTAAATATCAATGTGGAAGCACCTTCAATACTATTGGGATTATTTTCTTTCTTTAAAAATAAACTTTACCAGGAATTCCATCAATTTTCAAAGAAGGATTTTATAGTATTAAGTGTAAGTTCTCTGACTGTTATATTCGCCGGTTCTTTCTATCCTTATATATTGGATCATTTCGGGTATTATATTCCTACATTGAAATGGCTTACAGAATATGGACTTATAAAAGGCATCTCGAATGTAGACCTCACCTTAGGACAAATGTCTGTCTGGCATATTTTTCAGGCAGGGTTTTCCAATTTCTCAGACCCATTTTTAAGAATCAATTCTATACTGCTTATCATCTACGGCATGTATAGTATTGAAAGAAAAAACTGGATCCATCTTTGTTTTCTGCCGATATTACTACTGTTTTCCCAGTCTCCAAGCCCGGACCTTCCTGTTATTATCTTTTCATTGATTATTTTAAATGAAGTTATAGCCGGAAACAGAAATACCACGCTCCTATTTGCGTATTCAGTTTTTGTCTTTACGATAAAACCTACGATGATATGGCTGCCCATACTGGTTTTCTTAAGTTCTGTTTTTATTTTCAGAAGTCACTTTAAACAACTTCTTTTAGGGAGTTCAATACTATTTTTATTCTTCGTTAAAAATATCTGGACATTCGGATATCCGGTTTTTCCGATAGCAATAGGTGATATAGGAGTATCCTGGAAGCCTGATCCGGAGATTTTAAAAATTTCTTCACAATTTGCCATCATGAAAACCTATGATATGCAGTATACCTATGAGGAAATTCAAAAATTCTCGACTGCAGATTATATCAAAAACTGGTTTTCTCTGGAAGGGATCAAATCCAAAATTAATATTCTCTTTGTTCTGAGCTTAATTATTTTCATAGTATTCGCCTGGATAAAAAAGAAAAAACTTATCACTCTGATCTGCATTTCATTGTTGATAAAAAGTATAGTAGTTCTTGCATTTTCAGCCCAGTACAGGTTTTTTACGGATGTCTTTTTCGTGGTATTCTTTATTTTATTTTATGAATATTTTGATCAGAAGAAATCCATTATTGTCTTTTCAGCACTCAGCTTATTTTTTATTTCAATATTATCTTTTCCGGGAATTATTCAAAAATATATTCCAAGTTTCCGGGTGGGAAGTTTTATGACCGGATTTGAAAAAGAGCAGATATACAAGCCTTCAACCTATGAATATCAGCAGTATAACTCATTTAAGGTAGGAAATTTAAAGTTTAATGTTTCTCACCATTATCCCTATAGTTTTGATACTCCACTTCCGGCAATTACTCCGGCTTATCTTTTTGATGATGTGAAGGCAGGTATTTTTCCACAGCTTTCGGACAAAAATGACATCAAAAAAGGGTTTATCCCGAAAAAAATGACCTCAGAAGAAAAAGAGGAAGCCCAAAAGGTTATCAATAATATCAAAAACACTGATAAATAGAACAAATCCAGAAACTTTATTATCTGAAGAAAAAAAGGTAATTTTGTATCATGTTCAACACATTAGGTAATCTTCTTAGTCTTACAACATTTGGAGAAAGTCACGGAGTGGCTTATGGCGGTATCATCAATAATTTTCCGGCTGGTTTAGCGGTAGATCTCGATAAAGTTCAGTACGAACTGAACCGAAGAAAACCCGGCCAGTCAGCAATCGTTACACAAAGAAAAGAAAGCGACACAGTAAAGTTTCTTTCCGGAATCTTTGATGGCAAAACAACAGGTACGCCCATTGGTTTTATCATTGAAAACGAAAATCAGAAATCGAAAGATTATGACCATATCGCAGGAGCCTATCGCCCAAGTCATGCTGATTTTACTTATGATCAGAAATTTGGTTTCAGAGACCACCGTGGTGGTGGAAAATCTTCTGCAAGAGAAACCATGAACTGGGTAGTTGCCGGAGCACTTGCCAAACAACTTTTACCCAATATTGAGATCAACGCTTACGTATCTTCCGTAGGTGATATTTTCTGTGAAAAACCTTATCAGGCATTAGACTTTTCTCAAACAGAAAGCAATGATGTGCGTTGTCCGGATGCTGAAACGGCAGAAAAGATGATTGCAAGAATCAAAGAGATCAAAAAAGAAGGGAATACCATCGGAGGAACCATCACCTGTGTGATTAAAAATGTTCCTGTGGGAATTGGTGAACCCATCTTCTCAAAACTTCAGGCTGAGCTGGCAAAAGCTATGCTGAATATCAATGCCTGCAAAGGTTTTGAATATGGAAGCGGTTTCTGCGGAGCTAAAATGACAGGAAAAGAGCACAATGATGCCTTCAATACAGATTTTACGACAAAATCTAACCTTTCCGGAGGTATTCAGGGTGGAATTTCTAACGGAATGGATATTTATTTCCGTGTAGCATTCAAACCTGTAGCTACTATTCTGAGACCACAGGATAGTATTGATAAAGACGGAAATCCTGTCATCGTAGAAGGAAAAGGGCGTCACGATCCTTGTGTAGTTCCAAGAGCTGTTCCGGTAGTGGAAGGCCTTGCTGCATTTGTACTGGCAGACCTGTTTTTGATCAATAAAACAAGAAACATCAATAATTTTTAACATAAATATTTTTGGTAATGAAAAATTACTGGGATCAAGGAATTTCGTTTGAAGAATATCTTCAGATTGCAAAAGAAAGATTAGAGAATCCTGCCAACCAACAGGAAGCTGACTATAAACAATATTATGAGCTGGGACTTCACAGAATGGACAGAACGGTAAAAAAATACGTTCCGGATGAAGATCAGCTGAAAGAACTTGCTGCCAAAAATTTTGACGGAAAGATTTTAATTATTTCTGAAGCATGGTGCGGAGATGCAAGCGCAACAGTACCTGCTCTTTTCAGATTTTTTGAAGGGCATAATGAAGTAAGAGTTTTCCTTAGAGACAGTGATAAAAGCTTAATCAATCAGTTTTTGACCAATGGTACGGAATCTATTCCTAAAGTAATTATCCTTGATAAAGATCTGAATGTAAAAAATTCATGGGGCCCACGTCCCAAATATGGATACGAACTCCTGATGAAATATAAAGCCGATCCTGAAGCCTATCCAAAAGATACTTTCTATAATGATCTGCAGATATATTATGCCAAAAACAGAGGAAAAGATGCTGTTCAGGAAATTTTGGATCTTCTATAAAAAAGAGATATGAAAAAAAGTGTCATTTATCTTGTAATTATTGTCATTATTGCTGGTGTTGCTTTTATACCAGGAGTAAGAAACTTTCTAAAGGATACATTCTTTCCGGTAGCCACTATAGAAAATGCAGTTCATATCAGTGAAGAGGATTATGATATAGAACTTAAAGGAATTAATGCACCAAGCACTAATCTTAAAAACTTTAAGGACAAAGGTATTTTCCTTAACTTCTGGGGAACATGGTGCCCGCCTTGTAGAAAAGAATGGCCTTCTATTCAGAAACTGTATGATACCAGAAAAGATCATGTAGATTTTGTTTTGATTGCCATGAATGATAAGGAAGAGGATGTAAGAAAGTTTTTGAAAGAAAATAACTATACCGTTCCTGTATATATTGCTCAAAGTCCAATTTCTGAGAAAATTCTTCCAAAGGTATTTCCTACCACTTTCCTACTGGATAAGCATGGAAGAATCCTTATTAAAGAGGATGCTACAAAAGACTGGAACACAGAGACTGTGCATCAGTTCATTGACAATATTATCAAGTAATATTTTAACTAAATTTTATAATTTGTTGGTACAGGATTTGCGAAATTTATAGCATTGAAAAATTTATTAAATCCAAACACAAAATGAAATATTCAAAATTAAATCTTGCAAAAGAAGCCATCAATCATAAGGGCTTTATCAAAAAGATCCCTGATATTTTCAGAATGGTCAAAATGTGGAGAAAAGGAATTTATCCAATGAAATCCATAGACATTATTCTTCCTTTACTGGGAATTTTATATGTACTCTCTCCTATTGACCTCCTTCCTGAATTTGTGATACCGGTTCTGGGAGTTATGGATGACCTGGCAGTATTGTCGCTTACCATTCCTAAACTCATCAAAGAGGTTGACAAATTTTTATTGTGGGAAGCCCAGCAAAAATATAGCGGCGCTCAAGTCATTGATGCTGAAATCGTAAAATAACAGTTTATTATATTTTTCACACCATCCTGTTCCATCCGGGGTGGTTTTTTTATATCACTACATCATTTCTTTTTTTATTTTTGTTTTTGAACCAACACAAAAACACAATGAAAAAAAATGTAATCCAATATGGAGGTATAATCCTTCATCCTCTCCTGCAATCTGCTCTGAAAAGTAATATCTGTCAAAATAGTTTCCAGCCGGAAGTTATTTATAAATTATATTAGCCATGGCAGGAAATATTACTGGAGATCAAAATCCTCAGGTAGGAAAAACATATTCCTACGAAGTAAAACCTTCTATCCTTTCATTTGGACTCAAAGGTGAATATGAATGGTATATTTACAAGAAACAAAAAACCGGACTATGGAAAGATATTACCGTTAAGCCAAAAACCGGTCAAAAAGTAACTTACAAATTTGGAGAAATAGCACTGGGAATAGAATTTCAAATGGAAGTCTATGAAACTAAAAAAGGAATTTTACCCGGGCTTCCTAATTCCAAAGAGCTGGCAGGTACTCTTCCCATTATCCCTACCAGAAACAAGGTTCCAAAAATAGATAAAGTAGTACTTTTTAACAGAGGAGCAAAAGATATCAATAAAGCCAGTTACCGCGATATTCTGATTGCGCAGGCTCACTGCATCGCCATGTTTAATAAAGAGATAGAATTCCATCTTTGGGAAGATGATGCTCCGGGAAAAGGACATAATCCTGTTATTAACAAAAATAACCGACATACATGCAGCTACAAAGCGAGAGTGAATGCAAATGGTATTGCAGAAGTACAAATACCGCTGATGTCGGATGAAAAAATTCTTCGTCAGATTGCCAATCAGTTTATGATGAAAGATGACAAAGATGAAGGAGTTAATCAAGAGTATTATATTACCGCAACGTATTCAGGGGAGATTCAGGGGTCCAGCCAAGTGAACGTAGATGTAACCAATCCAGATTATAAAGGCCAAAATCAACCCAAACCTAAGCCACAGCCTGAGAAACATACGCCAAAATTTCCGGTCAGACAAGGAGGTGTTCCGAAACAGCCTGATCCTAATGGTAATATTATAGAAGCTGTTTTCATTGATAATACAGGAAAAGAGCTGTCCAAAGTAGCCGTTGGTGATAAAGTAAGGGTAAGAATTCACTCCAAGAATATGATGGGAAAGCACATTCAATATGTCATCTGGGAATCTGACTCAGTATTCCACGATGAAGTCTACCGAAGTAGAATGATTAAAATTCCTGCCGATGTATATGACACTTCAGGATTTATCATTACTAAAGATATTTTTGAAAAAGGAATAGACTCTCGTATCGGTGATCTGGATTCATATAAACAAAACTATTTTATAGAAATTATCTCCAAGTATCTTTCTGCGGAATCTCAGAAATTTGGGGTAAATTCGGAAGGTTTGGTAGAAGTGGAGAAGGTGAAGAGTGCGGTAGGGGTGGAAAAGACACAACCTTCTAATAAATCAAAAGATGAAAAAGTGTGTGAATGTGAAGCAAGAGTAAGAGCATTTATCAGAATGTTACGAGTAAAAGAAGGTACAGATACAGAAAGAGGTTACACTACTCAATATAGTGGAAAACAGTTCTCAGATTTAAGCAAGCATCCTGAAGAAGTAATTACATCTGGCAAATATTCATCTTCAGCTGCAGGTGCATATCAAATAATGACAGATACATGGAAAAATTTAACAGGACATTATCAGGACAAAAATAAAAATTGGAATTATTCTGAAAAGTTGGACTATTCAAAAAAATATAATATCACTAGCTTTAATCAAGAATCTCAAGATAAATTCTGCTTAGTAATTATGAAGCACAATTACATCCAAGACCGCTCAGATAGTTTCTATAATCCTGTCGTGTGGAAAGATAAAAAAAAGAAGATTCGTGATACAGTAAAAGAAGAAAAATTAAAAGAATGGAGAAAAAGATTTAAAGGAAAACAAGGAGATATCATCCAAATGATTATTGATTATGATATCAAAAAAGCTGCTCTTATTTCTAGCTTATGCTGGGCAAGTTTGCCAGACTCGCCTTATGGACAACAAAGTCCGTCATATACTTTTGATATGGTAAAGACCATTTACGAGAAAAACCTTAAAGAAGAATTAATTGAACCAAGTAAAGAACTACATTTAAAAAAAGGGTTTTTAAAAGAATTTGGATATGGATGTTGTGAATCGAATGATAATAAAGAACCTCAATCCAAAAATGAATGTCCAGAAGATTGTTCACAATGTTTTGATTATGCTGATGTATGGGAAAATCCCGAGATAAGTTCAGATAATGGAGGAAAAAATAATAATAGATTTGGATATAATTCTGAAAGAGGGCATAAAGGGATAGATATTCTTTCAGGTCCAACATATAAAGATGTACATTCTCTAATGTGTGGCGAAGTTACAGCTGTAGTAAATACTTTTAAAACGAACGAATATAGGTATAAAAGTTTAGGTAATACTTTAATGATAAAATCTAAAGACAAAGATGGGAAAACTGTATTTATCTTATATTGTCATCTTAATAAAATATATGTTAAAAAAGGGGAAAAAGTAAAACATGGCCAAAAAGTAGCCCAATCAGGATCGACAGGAAATGCTTCAAGCAGTGAATTTCCAAATGGAGTAAAAGGCTCGGGAATTAACAAAAAATACTGGCATTGCCACATTGAGGCAGCAACAAAAGGTGATGGTTTCAATAATTTCCGTGACCTAGGTTCATACAGAGTAAAAGCAGAAGATTATATGAAAACAAAATTTGATAAAAATGGTAACCCGATTAAATAGTATAGTAACAATAATAAGTTTTTTATTTCTATTAGTATCATGTAGAAATGATGCAAAAGAAAAAAATATAACGACAAAAGTTATTAATAAAGAAATCACTCAGATTGATTTTCTTAATAAGAAATATTTCAAAAGATATTCGATGTCTGTTGATGAATCAACACCAGCTGACCATCCTCATTACAATTATTTAGATTGTGAAAAAGAAGGTTATTTCTCTGTTCATTTCATTCCAAAAGATAAAACGCTTATTTCTTTTTGGAAAGATCAATATTTCAAGGAAAATAAATATGAATATGATGATTGGGAAACTGAAAATAAAATTGTTTCTAAGCTTTTGAATGGCAATTATGACTTATATAATATTTTTTGTTTTCAAATAACAAAAAAGTACTTAGATACATCTTCTGGTTGCACAGAAGAAAGTATTAATATAAAAAAAGAAAGTATTGCTGACTTATACCTTTATAATTTAAAGACAAAGAAATGGGATTTTTTAAAAAAACTAAAAGTATCAATTTTACCACCTTTTGCAGATAATAATTTTTTCATAAAAAACTTTCCGGATCTTACTCATCAAACTGAAAATCAACCATCAACAGTAGTAAAAGAATCAGATTCTATAACGATTACCCAATCTTCTATTTGGGCAACAGACTGTAAAGCTGATAAATTCATTAGTATTAAAACAAACATTAACAATATACAGTTTACAATACCTGGCAGATTTTCAATGAATGCTCAATTAAAAAAAGTGAGTAATAATAAATATGAATTTTACTTTACTGACTTTCCTTCAATTATCCCACTTCCAGATGAAATGCAGAATTGGGATAATTTAGATCATAAAAAAGCAGTTGGCCATTTTGAAATAATTGATGATTCTAAGATAATTTTAACATGGTCTGGTTTTTATGATAAGACTGCAAAGAAAAATATACAAACTAAAAACCCTTTTAATAATTTAAATAATAGCCCTGCAAGTCTTATCAGATGTTCTGAGTAATTACAACACAAAGTATTATAGGATGTTGTCATATTAATGTAAATAAATATAAACTTAATTCTAATGGAAATTGGGATATTTCTTCAGAACAGAAAGAATTAAAAAATAAATAAAAGCACAAAAGAAAAAGTAAAATTAAATAATAGGGATTAGAAAGAAAAAACATTCCCTCCAATAAAAATGTACAATTTCACACCATCCTGGTCCATCCGGGGTGGTTTTTTATTGACAAATGAGCGATAAATTTTTAAGCCTTATTTCAATTCCTTAAATTTGCAATATCTAATAAAAAATAATGGAAAGTAAAAAAGAATTCTTCTTAGAGTGCTACAAACTAGGAATCATTAAATTCGGAAGGTTTACCCTGAAAAGTGGTATTGAAAGTCCTTTTTATGTAGACTTGAGACCTTTGGCTTCAGATCCTAAAATTTTAAAAAATCTTGCTAATTATTTACTGGAAATGCTTCCATTAGATAATTTTGATTTAATCTGTGGAGTTCCTTATGCTGCTCTTCCAATGGCGACTGCAATGTCTCTGGAAAGCTATATTCCATTAATTATTAAAAGAAAAGAAGCGAAAAGCTACGGTACAAAGAAGCTGATTGAAGGAATTTACCAGAAAGGACAAAACTGTCTTTTGGTAGAGGATGTGATCACTTCTGGAAAATCTTTGCTGGAAACTATTCCTGAAATAGAACAGGAAGATCTTAAAGTTTCTGACATTGTGGTGGTACTTGACAGAGAACAGGGAGGAAAACAATTATTGGAAAGTAAAGGCTACAGAGTACATACACTTTTCAATATTTCGGAAGTATGCAATATTCTTCAGGAAACCGGAGAATTGTCTGATGAAGAGGTAAAAAGAATTCAGGATTTCCTTCAAGGGAATCACATTCAGTTTGAAGAAGAAACAAGATCTTCTTATGAGCAGAAACTTCAGTCAACACAACATTCCGTTTCAAAAAAATTACTGGAAACTGCTTTAGCAAAAAAATCAAACCTTATTGCTTCTGCTGATGTTACAACCACTCAGGAGCTATTGGAACTTGCTGAAAAAGTAGGCCCACATATTATTGCTTTAAAAACTCATATCGATATTATCTCTGATTTCGAATATGAAAAAACAATTACTCCTCTGAAAGCAATCGCTGCAAAACACCAGTTCTTACTGATGGAAGACAGAAAATTTGCTGATATCGGAAATACACAGGAACTTCAGTTTACAAGCGGAGTTTTCAAAATTACAGATTGGGCTGATTTTGTAACGTCTCAGGTGATCGGAGGTTTTGAATCATTAGACTGTTTCAAAAATGTAGGAGTGGTAGCCATCGTCGGAATGTCTTCAAAAGGTGCTTTAACCACAGCAAGCTATCGTGAAGAAGCTTTAAAAGTAGCTTTATCTCACCCTAACGTTATTGGTGGTGTATCTCAGAATAAAATTCCTGAGGATCTGTTATTATTCACTCCGGGAGTAAACCTTGCAGATTCAGGAGATGGTAAAGGACAGCAGTACAACACACCGGAACATGTTTTTAAAACACTTCATACAGACTTTATTATCGTAGGAAGAGGAATCTACAAATCCAATGATCCTGAAGCATCAGCAATCACTTATAAAACAGAGGGATGGAATGCTTATATTAATTCTTTGGAAAAAAAAGCAATTCAGGGTTAAAATCCTATAAAGTATATACAAAATAAGTTATATTTGGGCTTTATCACGAATATTTGAAAAAGATCAGCCTTTGCCTTATTTTGTTATGTGGAGTTGTACAGGTTTCTGCACAGACAGACAGTATATACATTGAAACAAAACTGTCTCCTGACAAAAAGAACCTTGATGTCCGCCAGGAAATTGTTTATTACAATCACTCCGGAAAAGACCTTCAAACCGTAAAACTCCTGAATTGGGTTTCCGCGTACAATAAACGGGGAACTTCTTTAGTCTACAGAAAACTGGAAGACCGAAATAATGATTTGCATTTTGCAAAAAATGATCAATTGGGGAAACTTCTTGAACTGAATATTAAAAATTCTGACAATGAAGCTCTTCCCATCAATACACTCTCAGATGAAAATCTTTTTATTCCTCTGAAAAATGTATTAAAACCTGGCGAAAGCGTCACTTTACAGTTGCAGTACAGGATGCAGCTTCCCGATAAAAATTTTACGGGATACGGAACATCCGCTCAGAATACTGTATTAAAATATTTCTTTATTGTTCCGGATCATTTTGATCCGGACAATATTTCCAAAAGAAACTACCACGATATTGAGGAACAGGTAAGTTTTAATACTTTCTGGACCATCAATTTTGACATCCCTGTCAATAGTTTTGTTGAAGGTAATCTTCCGCAGGTTCAGATGAATTCATTTAAGGGATATCTTGATTCAGACCCTGAGTTTTTGATTTCTCCAACAGAGTTTCAATCCATCAAAACCAATGTTGATGGAGATGAAATCGAAATCAAATTTGGATATAATCTTAAACCGGAAGAAAAACAAAACCTTGAGTTTTATCTTCCTTTACAATTAAAATTCATTAAGGAACGCATCGGATTTCTTCCGAAAAGCATTTTTATTTCAGATAAATTCAGAGCTAAAGAAGACTTTTTCGGAAATAATGATATTACTTTCTGGAAGTTTAAATTCCGTCTGTTTACCGATACAGAAAAGACTGATCTGGATTATTTTGGAATCATTGCCAAGAAAATTCTTGATGAAGGCGTGATTGCGGATAAAGAAAAAGATCACTGGTTTAAAAATGGTTTAAAATCTTATCTTGAAATTCAGTATCTCAAAAAATTCTATGGTGATACGAAACTTTTAGGTACACTTCCTGAGACCAGAATCTTTGGGCTTAAACCTTTAAAGTTATTCCATGCATCCAAAGTAAAACTTCTGGATCGCTATGGACTTTCATACCAGTATATCATGCTGCAAAACCTTGATCAGAAGATCGATGAACATTTCCCTGTTTTGAGTAATTTCAATGATATGGCTATCAGCAGTTTTGAAACGGGAAGTCTTTTCAACTACTCGGCAGACAAAATGGGATATGACCAATTCAATGGGATTCTAAAAAATTATATTTCTCAGAATTCCGGAAAAAAAATTAACCCTGATGAGTTTCTGGCTTCTCTTTCTGAAAACAATAAATCAACAGCCTATCTTTCTGACTTTTTTAAACAGAAAAACAGGGTTGATTTTAAATTAAAAAATATCAGAAAGGAAAATGATTCACTACAAATAAAAATTGTTAGGAATACCGATATTTCCATTCCGGTAAAACTGGAAACAGAAACCAAAGAAGGAGAAAAGAAGGCTTACTGGATAGATACCGAAGAAAATGAACGTACTACCAGTCTATCTCTTCCTGCATCAGAAAATATTTACAAAGTCACCTTAAATAGTGGCTATACTTTCCCTGAATCCAATTACAGAGATAATTTCTTATATGCGAAAGGACTGTTTTCCAATGCAAAAAAAATTAAACTTAAACTAATAAAAGATATTCCCAATCCGGAATACAATGAAATTTACATCAGCCCAAGAGTGCGTTTCAACAATACGTATGATAAATTTCTTTTGGGAGCCAATTTTAAAAATCAGTCTTTCTTTGATCAGAAATTCCTGTATTCAGTAACTCCAACTTATAGTACAGGAACAGGCAAACTGACCGGTTCAGGAGCTGTCTCCTATTCTATTCTGCCTGCAGAAAGTATTATCCGAAGTCTGACATTTGGACTTTCAGGCTCTTATTTCCATTATGATTATGATCTTGCCTACAGAAAAACCTCAATATCATCGTCCATTAACTTCAGAAAGAACCCAAGAAGTACAGTAAGCAGAGGCCTTGGAATTTCCTATAATTATTTTGAAAGGGATCTGAGTCCTAAAATGATCGCCAATAATGACTACCAAAAATATAACCTCTGGAGTATCGGATATGGTTATAGCGATAGCCAGATGATTCATGAAAAAAGCTTCAGCTTAAGCACCCAGGGAATGGAAGATTTCAATAAAATAACAGCTGAAGGTTTCTACAGATGGGAATTTGCTCCTAAACAAAAACTGAGCTTACGTTTATTTGCCGGATACTTCTTAAGAAACAATACCCGAAATAACCTTTTCGATTATGGAATTTCAAGGGTTTCCAATTATTCATTCTCCTATACCCTTTTGGGAGAAAGTGCCAGCAGTGGCCTTCTTTCTCAGCAATTTATATTAGCTGATGGTGGTTTTAAATCTTTTCTTCCGGGAACAGTGAACCAATGGATCACTTCTGCCAATGTAGATTCAAGTGTCTGGAAAATATTCCACGTATACGCAGATGCCGGAGTTTATAAAAACAAAGATCTTCCTGCCAAATTCATCTGGGACACCGGAGTTAAAGTAAGAATCATTCCAGATTTTCTGGAAGTTTATTTCCCGATACAGTCTTCTTTAGGATTTGAACCTTCATTCAAAGATTATGGAAAGCGTATCAGATACACTTTAATTCTTAATCTCGGATCAATTATTAATGCAGCAAGAAGAGGCTGGTATTAAGATTCTGAAAAATAAAAAATAAGGACAGCCTGTTATCGGTTGTCCTTTCTTATTTAAAACTAATCTTTTATAATTTTCTGCGAGATAGGAATATTGTTAATCGTTCCTGTAACAATATAAGTTCCTTTTGGAAGCTCTGCGATATCAAGAGTTGAGGCCAGTTTAGTCGGTGATTTTTTAACAACCTGCCTGAATGTATCATACACTTTCACATCTTTCACCTCAGTTCCGAACACTACTTTACTGTCTTTTATAAAAGGATTCTGCACAAAGCCAGATTTCACGCTGCCTTCAAGAGAAAAGTCTGTCATATTATCATTACTGCCTACCAAAGTTCTTTTGATAGCTGTAGTTGTAGTGGGAGAAGGAGCTGGTCCATCTCCTTTAAACTGATCTGCATTGGATCCGTACCCTACAAAATCCAGTACATTGGATGCAGAAGGTCCTGCCACCTGAACTATATTTCCGGCTAAAGCTACTTTTCCTGATACACTGGAGATTTTCAGTCCGGAAGATGGATTAGGCGTTCCGTCAAAATTAGTTATTGTGGTGGCAATAAAATCTGGTGTTGGTAGATTTTCAACACCTCCTTCAATTGCTGATTCCTGAATTAAATAGGTTTCGTCCGGTCCTAAAGTAAAATCCGGCAGCGTATGATATTCTGTAAAAGCACCTATTGCCGGTGCATATTGAATACTTGCTCCCGTCAAGGAAACTAAATTAGTTCCGATATTTTTAAGGACGATATAATTATTCTTCAGTACAGCCCCTGAGTTGGCATTACCTCCATAGATTTCATTGATCACAATCTGGGCATTGGAAAAAGAAGTTAAGAATACAAATCCAACAAGAGTAAAGATTTTTTTCATCGTAATAATTTTAAGAAATGGAATAAAAATAAAACATCAAAAACAATACCACCAAATTAAGAAATATATGGAATACAAAAATCTAAAAATCAGTAAACAATCACAAAAAAACAGCCGCTTCGTTGAAGCGGCTGTTTATATTTTTATTTAAAAAAGATTAGTCTTTAAGTACTTTCTGAGAAACCGGCTGGTTATTTACTGTACCTGTAACGATATAGTTTCCTTTTGCCAATTCAGCAACACTTACAGATTCGTTTTGTCTTACTGAAGCTTCTTTTACAAGTTGTCCGAACATATTGAAAACTTTCACGTCTTTTACATCAGCTCCAAAAATGATCTCATTATTTTTAACGAAAGAGTTTTTTACAAAGTTTCCTGACTTTGTGTTTTTAGCATCAATAACCGCTAAAGAAGCAGTAGACGAAGTAATTGTCAAAGAAATATCATCTATTCTCCAGTTGGCAGTACCAAGAGATGGAGTTCCTGTACCAGGGCTATCACTTCCATAAATTCTTAAGGTAACCGGAGCTGATTCTGCCCCTACTAAATTAGATCCTGAAAAAGCGATGTTATTCAATGTCCATGTACTATTATTGTTAACAATTACAGTACCTATCGCTGTTGCATAGTTATCAATACTGGAATATACAGTAATTTTTCCAGGTCCTGTAGAAGTTCCTCTGGATCCTAAGTTTAAAGAATTTAAAGTTACTTTATTACCGGCAACAGGAGTAACAGTTACACTAAAATAAGTACTTGTAGCAGTTGAAAGAACCTCTTTAAAAGCTGCAGCACCAAAATTGCTGGATCCACTTGCCCCCGTATATCCTGAAGACACAGATGAAGTAGTAATTAAATTAGTAGTACCATTATTATTTCCCTGAGTTGCTGCAAATGCTACACTTGAAATATTAGCATTTGTACCAGAAATAGGATTTACAGAACTCCCATCCCAAAGGTAAGTTGTTTGTGCAAAAGCAACTGCGCTCATCACAACTGTTGCAAAAAGAGAATAAAGTTTTTTCATGATTTAATTTTTTTGTTGTTAATAATTTTCTTTCCGTAACAAAACTACATTCTAATTTTTTTTTGGGGACAATAAAGAGGTTAAGTTTTTGTTAATTATAGTTGACCTCTTAATGTTAACATTTTTTAATTATTTTTACGAATTATTTTTAAAAGTTGCGGAATTTTGTCATTCTATTCGTTTTGTTCTTCTTAGGCATATTTTCAGGAAATGCTCAGGTCTTTTCGTGGAAAAATCCCAACGTCCCGGAAGACAGCATCAAAAGAGACAGTATTCTTGCAGCAAAGCTGGAACAGGACATCTTTGCAAAGGACACTCTTGATTTCATAAGAACGCATAATAAGATCATTATTGATGAAGCAGTATTGGCCAAGAATGATAAAAAAAGATTCTTAGGAGAACTTAATTCAAAAGGTTCTATTATCCGAGGGATTACTTTTGGTAATAATCAGGGGCAATCTGTACAGAGTTCTATGGATCTTCAGATTTCGGGACGGTTATCAAAAGATGTGACTATTTTAGCGAGTATTTCAGATCACAACCTCCCTATTCAGGCTGATGGTTATACCCAGACTTTAGAGGAGTTTGACAAAATTTATATGCAGCTTAATATTAAAGATAAGTCTATCCTCAGGGCGGGACATCTTGATCTTGTAGAAGCTAAGAATTATTTTGCCAAATACCAGAGAAGAAGTATGGGACTTCAGTTCCAGACAGAATTCGGTAAAGAGAATAAGACCTTCGTAGATATCTCCGCAGGGGTTGCCCGAAGTGAATTCCACAGAATACGTTTTCAGGGGGTTGAAGGTAACCAGGGACCTTACCGTCTGACTGGTAAGAACGGAGAACAATTTATCACGCTGATCTCGGGTTCTGAACAGGTTTTCATTGATGGAATTTTAATGAAGCGTGGTGAAAACCAGGATTATATTATCAATTACAATACAGGTGAAGTTACCTTTACCAGTTTCCGTCCTATTTTCCAGCAGAATTTCATTACCATTTCTTATAACTACGCCAACAGAAATTATTCAAGGTATTTGTTTACAGGGAAGCTTGAGCATCAGAGAGAGAAATTCAAAGTAGGATTAAACTGGTTTATGGAAAATGACAACAAAAATGCACCTCTTTCTCTAAACCTTTCTAAAGAAGATGAACAAATTCTTGCCGAAGCTGGAAATAATCCTGATCTGATGTATGCACCTTCAGGAGTGATAACGGAATATGATGTCAATAAAATTTTATACAAATTAAGTCCCGCAGGAAATTTCTATGAATATTCTACAGATTCAGGTTTAACGCTTTATCAGGTTTCTTTTACCTATTTCGGAGTTAATCAGGGAGACTATAAAATAGCACAGACCACTAACAACGGACGTGTTTTTGAATATGTGGGCCCTAATGCCGGAGATTACAGAGCCGTAAGAAAACTACCTTCGCCACAGAAATCGCAGGTATACTCTCTGAACTCTGAATATCTTTTAAATGAAGGAAAAATAGGAGCTGACATATCTCTGAGTAATTATGATGTCAATTTATTTTCATCAAAAGATTCTGATCAGAACATGGGGTATGCATGGCGTATTTTTGGAAATAAAAGCTTCACAAAGAACACATGGAGAGGAACTCCAAGCTTTGAATATCAATATATAGACAGACAGTTTCATATTCTTGATCGTATCAATGATGTGGAATTCTCCAGAGACTTCAACCTTACACAGGAATTCAATAAAAAGACCCAGAACAGATTTACCTTCAGCTTCCTTAATAAATGGAATAATAAATCTACGCTGAATTACCGCATCAATTATCTGAATGAACAGGATTCCTACAAAGGGATTAAAAATGACCTTGACTTCGGCTGGCTGACGGGAAAATTCTTTACGAAAGGAAATCTATCTTATCTGAGTACCAATGCTACTCTTCAGGATACGAAGTTCATCCGTGGTGGAGTTTCAACAGAGTTTACAGGTAAAAAAGGAAGCTGGGCCATTGGTGGAAGCATGGAGCATAACGAGAAAAAGTACAATGATACTCAGCTTTTGGATGTCACAAGTTTCAGCTGGAAAGAAATCTTCTTGCAAAAGAAAATCGGTGACAGTACAAGAACCAAATTATTGGCGAAAGTATATATGAGAGATAATGACTCAGTACGTGATAACAGACTTCAGAATATGAACAATATTTTGGGGATCATGGCTGAAAGTCAGATTATCAAGACCGAAAGAACTAGTTTAAATGCTCTGATTCACTACCGAAAATTCTTCTATGCAGGTGCAGAAGGTGAAGTAACCCGTAATAATGATTTTGTTGTTGGAAACATCTTATACAACCAACAGCTGTTCAGAAATGGTATGCGTCTTCAGGCTTTCTATGAATTGGGGAACGGACAGGAAGCCCAGAGAGAATTCCAGTATATCAAAGTAACAGATGGACAGGGTGTTTATAAATGGACCGATTATAACGGAGACGGTGTTCAGCAGCTGGACGAATTTGAAATCGCTGAGTATTCAGATCTTGCCCAATACATCCGTGTATATACTAATTCTGTAAGATATATTCCGTCCAATAAAAATAAATTGCAGTTGGCTCTATTTGTCAATCCGGCCATTGTTTTCAACTCTGAAAATGGATTTTTAAAACGTTGGAATTTCAATATTTCATTAAATTCTCAAAACTCATTCTACAAAAAGGAAAAAGTACTTGTTCTGAATCCTTTTGAAAAGAACAGTGATCAGATCCTTAAAAATCAGAACATTCTTGCTTCCGTGCAATTTAATCCAACCGATAAATCAGGCTGGAACGGAAATTACAGATTCATCACCAATGATAATCTCATCAATGCCAATTTCAGTAATGAAGAACGTGAACAGACTTCTCATTTTCTGAATATAGGGTATTGGTTCAATAAAGAGTTCAGAGTGGATTGGGAAAACTCGGTGCACGATATTCAAAACTCTTCACAATTATTTAAAACCAGAGATTATCGTCTCAATAATTTTGAAACCAAGCCAAAAGCAACTTACAAATTTACAGATGCTATCCAGGCTGAATTATCTTCTGCTTTCCGTCAGAAACAAAGATTGGATGGCGAAGAACTTCTTAAAGCATTTGATGTTACGGGAACAATTCAGTGGGAGCGAAGAAAAACGTCTATCCGTGGAAACTTCTCATTCATCAGTAACAACTTTACAGGAAACAATTTCAGTATTGTAGGAAACCAGATGCTGGATGGGCTTAAACCTGGAAAAAACCAGGTATGGAGTGTGTTTATTCAACAGGCTATCAACTCGTTTATCCAGCTGAATCTTAATTACGAAGGAAGAAATTCCGGTGACAGAACTATTCATATCGGAAGTATGCAGGTAAAAGCAAGTTTCTAATAATGACGTTATTTTTTACAATAAAAAAGAAGCCGTCTCATTTTCCTTGAGGCGGTTTTTGTTTATAAACTACCCATATTATTTTTTTAGGATGAT
>NZ_JAMZGF010000003.1 GCF_024158915.1 Chryseobacterium sp. S0630
ATCAAAAAAATCATCCTAAAAAAATAATATGGGTAGTTTATAAACAAAAACCGCCTCAAGGAAAATGAGACGGCTTCTTTATTTAGGATAGAGTATTAAGTAAAGTTTCGCTGTAAGCTTAAAATCAGAATGATTTATCTTAACTATACTTTATTTCTTAAATCTTCCTTAATGGTTTAAATTTTTTGATGAATTAAAGCAAACCTCACAGGTTTTTAAAACCTGTGAGGTTTATTTTCTCAGTTTAATGACTTATTTCTTTACGAGTATTTTCTCAGTCGCTTTTTTGCTTAAAATTTCTGTTTTGCCCTCAATTTCTATCGTCATGGATTTATCAAAACTTTCAATTTTTACAATTTTCACTTTTGTATTAAGCAGCAATTTTCTGTCGTTCAGATAGGTCAGGAAAGCATCGTCGGAAAGAGTAACAGAAGCAAAAGTTACATTTTCTCCTGGTTCACAACTGCTTAATTTTTGCAGATACTGAGCGATTATATTACCATCTTTATCAGGAATAGGTTCTCCATGAGGATCGAATTTAGGATGATCCAGGATTTCGTCCATTTTATCAAAGAAGATTTGAGAATGCACATGCTCCAGCTGTTCTGCTATCTCATGAACGTTTTCCCAGCCGAAATTCATTTTCTTCACCAGGAACATTTCGGTAAGTCGGTGTTTACGAACGACCAGGGCAGCTTCACGTCTTCCACTTTCTGTAACGATTAAGGGTTTGTAGGTTTCATAAATGACCCACTTTTTTTCCGCAAATTTCTTCATCATGTTATTGACACTCGGCATTTTTACATTTAAAAATTTGCTGAGCTCATTAATCGTAACCTTTCCTTCATTGTCAACTAAATGAAACAAAGCTTTCAGGTAATTCTCTTCTGTTAGGGTTGTTTTCAAAATGTTAGATGATTTTCAGTACAAATCTAACAAAATAAAATGAAAAGTTGACTCTTGTTATTTTAACTTTTTTTACTTTTACTCTATGAAATTTTCATTCAAAAACGATTATTCTGAAGGATGTCATCCTAATATCTTACAGGCACTTTCACAGCATAATCTTGTACAGCAGGCTGGCTATGGAGAAGATGAGTATTCATTAAAAGCGAAAGCATTAATTAAAGAAAAAATCAACAATCCGGATTCGGAAGTTTTTTTAGTTTCTGGAGGAACACAGGCTAACTTAATTGTTATTTCTGCCATTCTAAAACCTTATCAGTGTGTTATCTCTGCTGCTCCCGGGCATATCCTGAATAATGAAACAGGAGCTATCGAAGCAACAGGTCATAAAGTATTAAGCATTGAATCTGCAGATGGTAAATTAAAACCGTCGGATATTATTCCCATTTTAGAAGGACACAGTAATGTACCGCATCAGGTGATGCCTAAACTGGTGTATATTTCCAATTCTACAGAGCTGGGAACAATCTACCAGGAAAAAGAGTTGGAAGAACTTTCAGCATTTTGTAAGCAGAATAAATTATATCTGTTTATGGATGGAGCAAGACTTGGACATGGTCTGACAGCGGAGATCAGTGATCTTACCCTGGAAAAAGTAGCTGCTCTTACCGATATTTTCTATCTTGGAGGAACTAAAAACGGAGCTTTGATAGGAGAGGCAATTGTGATTAATAATCCTGTGCTGCAGGAAGATTTTGCTTTTAATATCAAACAAAAAGGAGCATTACTGGCAAAAGGTAGATTATTGGGAATTCAGTTTTTGGAACTGATGAAGGACAACCTGTATTTTGATCTGGCACAACATGCCAATCAACAGGCCATGAAAATTAAAAGAGCTTTGGAGGAAAAAGGAACAGCTTTTCTTTCAGATACTTATACCAACCAGATTTTCCCTATTCTCAATAACCAACTTATAGAGGTGTTATCAGAGAATTTTGAATTCTATGTCTGGAAAAAAATAGATGAAAATTTTTCAGCCATTCGTCTTATTACTTCATGGAGTACAGGAGATGAAGCTGTAAACCGCTTTATTGAAATGATTGAACAGAATTAGCATAAAAAAACAGCCTTGAAAAAAGGCTGTTTTTGTTTTTATAACAGATTATTTTTTCAACGCTTCATTTACCACCTTACAATCTGCAGGGCTTAGCTTCTGTCCGTCTTTATAGCTTATCTTTTTCTCATCAGCATATTTAGATTGTCCGTCTTCCTCTTTATGATCACCAATACCTTCCGTCAAAACATTATCCTTTTGAAGGAAGTAGATATCTCTCTTGCTTTTTTTACCTTCAGAAGTAAATTCATAAGTTAGTTTCAAGGTATCTCCGGATTTGAAACCCGTTACATCTCCTTTTGAGCTGTCTTTTTCGCTGTTTTTATAAGATAATTTTCCGGTGATTGTTCCTAAATTGTCATCAATAGAAGCAAAAACACTGTCTTTTCCTGTAGCCCCGATATAACAGAACGATTTTGGTCCAAGAGTATCTATTACAGGTTCTTCCACAGCAATGGTATCTGCTTCCACTTTGGGAGCCGGTGCTTCAGTTTTCTTATTACAATTGATTAAAAAAGCTGATACAGCGCCCAATAAGATTAATTTTTTCATATCCTTAATTGTTAAAAATCAAATTTCTATTCTGCTAAAATAATAATAGTATTTGTATATTAAAAGTCCTGAACTCTCAGAAAAATGTAAAAACGGGTGAAATCTCTCATGAATAAAGGATTTTTAGGGGAATTGTAAAATTGAAATGGTGCACAGAAATGCTACTTAAAGAAGTTCTAACTGAAAAAGCAGGTTACCAAATCATTACCTATGTTTTTTTTAGTTTTTAATTTGTAAGTAGTTGTAATTCAGTGTTTTGCTTTATGTTTCATGCTGCCACGTAACTCCATTAAGCTTAATTTTAAATACCAAACATTGAGTTATGGAAAGTTCTAAAAGGTCAACTTTTAAGTTATTATTTTACCTTAAAAAAAACGCACCTAAGAAAAATGGCACAGTAGCTATTATGGCGAGATTAACCATTAATGGTAATATCTCTCAGTTTAGCACTAAGTTGGAAATTAATCCAGTGCAATGGGATTTAAAATATGGGAGGGTAAATGGTAAAAGTAGGGAGGCATTAGAAACCAACCAAAGACTGGATAAAATAAGAGTCCGTATAGAGCAGTGTTATTCGAGGATTTTGGATAAGGATGGTACTGTGTCTACTGAAAAACTGAAAAATACTTTTCTAGGTTTGGATAGTAATGAACTCACACTCTTGCAATTTCTGGATAATTTTATCTTGGACTTTAAAAGGAAAGTAGCTAGTGGTACACGTTCTAAAGGTACTTGTTCTACGTATTCCATACTTCGTAACAATTTAGCTGGTTTTATTATGTTCAATTATACCAAAAAGGATATGTTCTTAAAGGAAATTAATTGTGCTTTTGTGCAGGATTTCGATTATTATATGCGTAATGAAAAAAAGAACTGTCACAATACAATATGGGCGTATATGGTATCATTAAGAACAATTGTAAAGCTGGCCATAAGTCGAAAGTTACTTTATGATAATCCTTTTGTTGAGTATAGCAATATTCGTAAGGATGAGGACAGAGGTTACCTTATGAAAAAAGAACTGGAAGCGCTTATAGAATATCAGCCGATGAAAAAAAATATCGAGTACATAAAAGATATGTTCTTATTTAGTTGCTTTACCGGACTATCTTACAGCGATATTAAAAGGTTGGATAAAAGACATATACGTGAATTTTTTGATGGTAATTTATGGATCATTCTTAGGCGTAAAAAAACAACAATATCATCCAATGTTTTATTGCTCGATATCCCTAAAAAGATTATTGCAAAGTATGAAGGTACTGCAAAGAACAGTCTCCTCTTTAATATGGTAGGCAACTATCAATGTAATCTTAATCTTAAAAAGCTAGCTGAGGAAGTGGAATGCCTTAAAGGGAAAAAAATATCCTTTCATATAGCACGACATACCTTTGCTACTTTGTTTTTAAGCGAAGGTGTACCATTGGAAAGTCTTAGTAAAATGATGGGGCATAAAAACATAGCCACCACCCAGATTTATGCTAAAATCCTGAATGAGAAAGTGGGTCGGGATATGGAAGAAGTATCTCATAAATTTAAGGAGTTAGAAGCGGCTTTTAACTCATAATATTTTTGTAGTATATCATTTTCCTTTGTAATTATTTTCCAACAGGTTCAAAATATCTGATTCCTTATATAATATTTTTCCCTGAATTTGTACAAAAGGCAATATGTGATCGTCTCGGTATTGTTGAAGTGTGCGCCTGCTAATATGAAGTAAGCGAGATACTTCATCACCGGTTAAATATTTTTCTTCCTGATGGGCAGGCCTTAAATATCTGCTGATCTGTTCAATATGTTTTTTACTAGCATTCAAATCTTTAAGCCAGGATAAAATTTCTTCGGTAGCGTCTTTTATAGATTCCATACTTTTAATTTTTTGATTGAACTAGTGCGATTACATCATCATATTTAAAATAATTTTTCCTACTGATGCAGGTACATGGCAATAGACCTTTTTGCTTATAACTTTGTAGGCTTCTTTTACTAATATTCAAAAGCTGGCATACCTCCTGATTATCCAGCCACCTGTTTTTACTATAGGTGGGTTGATATGGTGCAGCTATTTCTGAAAGTAATTTGTTAAGCCCTACGATTTCATTATTCAAGGCTTCGTAAGCTTTCTTTTCTATGAGTATAAATTCCATAATTCAATTTTTAATTATGAAGCTATGGGACTGTTGAAAATAAGTATTCATCCTGTCTTTCAATTGCAGTAGTAGGTTGTGAATGGCTCCTTTGGGTATTCTGTAAGATGTTATAAAAAAGCAGATTAATCAGATCAATATTTAAGTAAATATTTACAATAAAAACCTTATTTCATCTTTTATTGCAGTTTGCATGATCTACTGGTCATTTTTTATAATCAATGCCACATTTTTTGAACATGTTGATTCGGAAATATAATAAAGTTTGAGGTCTTTTAATGCAGTATATATATGATTAGGCTACACAATCGGATTATTAAAGAGTCAAATTGCTTTTTTTGAAGCCCCAACGGAAGATTTCTCGAATTTTTTAAAGAAGGTTTATTGCGGATAGGAAGTATCTATGAATATTTTGATTCGGGGGATAAGCCGTTTTAATACCTATTTTACATTGTATATTTTTATACTCTATGAAATAATTTTAGTTCTAATATACTTAAAAGTAAAAATAATAAACTAGCTAAACCCAGAAATTTCATTCGGACACAGATCTATCCTATAAAATTTTATTATTATTAATAGCGAAGGTAGAGTTTCAAAATATAATTTTAAAACTAATTATTTTCTTTATCATTCCTTTTTAATTCTCTTTCGATCTCATCCACTTTTGTTAAAGGAAGAAGATAAGTGTCATTAATGTACTGTAGAATAATTTGATTTGTCTCCTTATTTATTTTACGGATAAAAAGCTGATTATTGCTTTTAAGGGATTCTATAAAATTTGTATAGTACCGATTTTTATTGAAAAAAAAATTTTTAATCGATGCCCTTTTGTCATCATTTACAATAATGTCTTTAAATGCTGTATTCATAAGAACCGTCTGGAAAAAAGATTCTGCTGGTAAAAGAGTGTGAAGATAGTAATCTTCAAAATCCATTACTCTCTTATTATTAGTTAGGAAAATACAGGTGTCTTTTGTGAAAATAAACCATTTTCCGCCAATATATGGTGTAACACCATCCATAAATTTTCTTTTATAAATTAAAGATGATATTTTATGGTTGAGTTCTGTAAAATGGTTCTGTATTCTTTGCAACGTATCTGGTCTATAAAGCTTTTGATCGTAGTAGAATAGGTAATTTCTTCCAATATTAGCAGTAAGGAACTGACGGATAATATTTTGTGATTTAAGTGGAAAGTCTTCCCCACTTAAATTAATAAAATAGTCCCATTCTTTGCTTACATTCAGAAGATATTCCATGGCGTTAAGTTCTGCTTGGATTACACTAAAGCCGCCTGTCACAATATTTATACTTTCCAGAATATATACGTTTGGAAAATGGATTAGATATTGTTGAATTTCCTCAGTAAAGTCATCTGTCGCACTCCTATCAATATGAATAAGATAAAATTGATCTCTTGTGTAAATTTTATCAAACATCGATTTAAAAATATCAGGCTTGTGATGTATCATGATAAAATAAGCTATTCTAATTTGAAAAGGAGTATTAGTTTGTAAAGACTGAAACTTAGGCTGTGGGGTAACTGTGAACTGTTGCATAAGATGGAATTTTAAAATCATCCGCACTTCGCAAACAATTCTGTTTTTATGCGTAAGGTATGAATATATTTTTGAAAATCAGTTAATTATATTTCATTGCTGTTGGTCTGTTTTAATGTATATTTGAAAAGTATTTATAAAACAGGTTTCTGCCTTCGCTACTCTGCAATATTTTAAATCATATTTTTTATCATTCAGTTTTGCTATTTCAGCTGCCCAATTATCAACTACGTTTTCTAGATAGAGTTAATCTCTACATTATAAGTTTTGTCAATAGAAAATAGTTGGCGTGCATAGCACTAAGAATTAAAATTAGTTCTTAAAGTACATTTAATTCTTAAAAATGCATTTTCTAAAAATTAGAGAAAGAAGAAAAAGGGGACATGATAAGTTTCAGAAATTTAAAATTAATTAATCCGATCATCCGTGCAATTACGGAAGCGGGATATTCAAAACCAACCGAGATACAGAATGCTGTAATACCTGTTGTTTTAAAAGGAAATGACTTGTTGGCATATGCACCAAAAGGAAGCGGCAAAATAGCTGCATTTGCAGTCCCAATACTTCAACTGCTAAATAGAAATCCTGCTGAACATATGAAGATTAGAGTTTTAATACTTGCTTCTACAGATGAACTAGTTGTTGACATTGAACGTAAGCTTATATTATATAGTAAATATGTAACTCTTTTACAGCTTCGCATACATGATGGATCATCAAAGGAAAGTCAAGCTTCTGAATTCAAAAGACGAATAGATGTTTTGTTGGCAACACCAGAAAGGCTCTTTGAAATTATTGATAAAATGCCAATAAACTTTTCTAAATTGGAAATGCTGGTTTTATATGATGTAGATAAAATGGATCAAAAGACATTTAAGATAGGAATGAAGAATATTCAGGAAATAATTCCTACGAATGTACAAACTCTTGTTTTTTGTGAAATAATTTCAAATACTGTGAAAAAATCTGTATCAGTACTTCTGAATAACCCTAAGGAAATATCAACTGGAGATTCACTAATTCCGATAAAAAGTATAAAGCAAAGTGTCTATTTTGTTGAAAACAGAGATAAGCAGGAATTGCTTATTTATTTAGTGAAAAAAAACAGGAGTAAACAATCTTTAGTTTTTATTAAGAATAAATACATTGCTGATAACCTTTTAGCAGAATTAAAAAATGCTGGAATTATTACAGAATCTATTCATGGAAATACATCTACAGCTGTAAACAATAATATTCTGGATGATTTTAAAAATGGAAAAATTCAAATTTTAATTAGTACAGATAGTGCTATAAAGGGTTTGTTTATCAGTGGTTTATCGAATATTGTGAACTATGATTTTCCAGACACTCTGAATGTTTATATTGAAAGAACTGAAAGGATAAGAATATCAATAAATGATGGTTCCCTCATTTCATTCTGTACAGCAAATGAACATTTGAATTTACATGATATTCAAAATAGGATAGGTTTTACAATACCTGTCGGAATACTTTAAAAATAACACTGTAAATTTTACAGTATATAATACATAATCTTAATAATAATTAAAATGCAACAAGGCACAGTAAAGTTTTTTAATGAAGCAAAAGGCTTCGGATTTATTTCTCCTGCAGATGGGAGTAAAGATATATTTGTCCATTCTTCAGGGTTGATTGTAGCTTCAATTCGTGAAAATGATAAAGTCATTTTTGATGTACAAAAAAGTGAAAAAGGGTTAAATGCTGTCAATGTAAAATTGGCCTAAATTAAACATGATTTTAGATATTTAGAAAGATAATTTTTTGCAATTCCAGTTTTATAATTTTATATTTTTTTACAAATTCAGAATCCATACTTATTGGTCTGGATATATTATTTGAACGGGCATTAATATAAATACATTACTTTTTATTTTCATTATGTTCATTTGCCTCTCGCTTTATGCGAGAGGTTTTCTAAGCAAAAGTTAACTTAATAAAAAAACAGAAGAATTTCGTATAGCTATGATTATCATCAATAATTTTATCGAGTATAAAGCTCTTGAAGGTAAAATGATAGGTACTTCTGCTTGGCATAAGATAAATCAGGCCCAAATTGACAGGTTTGCTGAAGCAACTTTAGACTGTCAGTGGATTCATCTTGATAAAGAAAAGGCAGAAAGGGAGGGGCCTTTTAAATCTACCATCGCTCACGGTTACTTAACGTTATCACTGATTCCTTATCTATGGAAGCAAATTGCAGAGGTGAGACATGTAAAAATGGAAATCAATTACGGAATTGAGAATCTTAAGTTTGGCCAGGCTGTTCCTGTAGGGAGTGATGTGAAACTAGAAGCCACTGTAAAATCAGTAATTGATCTTAGAGGAACGGTCAAGGTAGTTATGGAAGCAAAACTGCTTATAAGAAATGCCTCAAGGCCGGCCTATATAGGAGATGTCATTTTTCTTTACCATTTTCTATAGCAGAAAATGTAACTTCGGGATTAATACATTTGGCTTTCCCACATATGCTTAATGCAGTGCTGTTTTACAAAGAAGGGTAAGTTTCTACATATCAATCGTATTGAATCTCATGAAAATGGCTTTAAGACAAAATAATGTGATATAGAATAGATCTAAACTTTGCTGAATTATTTGCAATAAAATGGCGAATTGCTTTGCGGGTTATGCTGCATCTTTAAGAAAATTAGGCTTAAAAAGAAAGGTGTTAAATAACTTATAAATACCTCTAAATAAATTGCATTTACATCAATTTGGAAAAGGTTTTGTACTCTAACAGTTAAAAAAAAATATGAGAGCAATCTGAATGGAGCAATAGGTTTTGGATTGGTAAATATACCGATCAAGTTGTACTCGGCCAGTGCATCGAGTACATTAGATCTGGATATGCTGGATAAAAAAGATCTCAGCAATATCAAATACAAAAGAGTAAATGAAAATACTAACAAAGAAGTAGCGTGGGAAAATATCGTAAAAGGCTATAAAATAGAAGATAAATACATTGTTTTAGAAGATGAGGATTTTCAGGCGGTAAGTCCTGAAAAATCAAAAATTCTCAGTATTTTACAGTTTGTAAAAGAAGAAGAAGTGGATCCTGCACTTTTCGAAACCCCTTATTTTTTAGAACCTCAAAAAAATGGAGAGGCAGCCTATAAATTATTGTTGAAAGCCCTAATGAAAACAAAAATGGCAGGGATAGGTTCTTTTATCTTAAGAGAAAGGGAAATTCTGTGCATGATTCGTCCTTATCAAGATGAAATTCTCATGGTAAACCGAATGAGGTATCCGGAAGAAATGAGAACGTATGAAGATCTGAAAATACCGTCAGGAAAAGCACCGAAAGCTGAGGAACTCAAAATGGCGGAAACATTAATTAAATCTTTAGCGGAGACTTTCGATCCTTCGAAGTACAGTGATACTTATAATGAAGATCTTTTGAAAATTATAAAGCAGAAAGCAAAAGGTAAAAGGGCAAAAGTTAAGGAAACAAAAGAGCCTTCGGGAAAAGCGACTGACCTTATGGCAATGTTGAAGGCCAGCCTTGAGTCAGGAAAAAGAAAAGCAGGATAAGATTTTAATCAAATAATCATTTTTCGTTTAACTTTAAATTTTTGTAAGATGCCATTAGAAGAATATCATAAAAAGAGAGATTTTAAGGTAACTTCCGAACCGGAAGGCAAAGAAAAGGAAAGTACAGCAAAACTGAGATTTGTGATTCAGCGTCACGCAGCAACACGTTTGCATTATGATTTCCGACTTGAAATGGAGGGTGTTCTTAAAAGCTGGGCAGTTCCGAAAGGACCTTCCCTTAATCCTTCTGATAAAAGACTGGCAATGATGGTGGAAGATCATCCTTATGAATACCGCACATTTGAAGGAAGCATTCCCAAAGGAAATTATGGTGCCGGTGAAGTGGAAATCTGGGATGAAGGAACCTATGAACCTTTGGAAAAAATAGAAGGAAAAAGTGATGATCTGATCATGCGTTCGGAACTACATAAGCAATCACTTAAGTTTATTTTGCACGGTAAAAAATTGAAAGGTGAATTTGCTTTGGTCAAAATTAAAAATTCAACAGAGGAAAATGCCTGGCTTCTTATCAAACATAAAGATCGTTATGCCGTTCAAGAAGACTATGATGCAGAAGATTATACCACAAAAAATTCTAAAGTTACAACTTATCTGAAGGAGAAAAGCAGTAAAAAAAAAAATAATGCAGGGGAAAGCTTAAAACATTATAAAAATTATGCTCCGGCACTTTCTGGTGAGAAAAAGCTTCCTGATTTTATAAAGCCTATGCTCTGTAAAACAAATGAACAACCGTTTGATGACAAAGATTGGGCTTTTGAAATAAAATGGGATGGATATAGAGCTATTGCCGATACCCGAAAAGGTGAAAGCAGGCTGTATTCCAGAAACGGTCTTGATTTTTCAAAATCATTCAAAAAAGTTGCAGATGCACTCAAAATTCAGAATCACGAAATGGTCCTGGATGGAGAAATAGTTGCCTATGATGAAAAAGGAAAACCTAATTTTCAATGGCTACAGAGAATAGGGGAACAAAATACCGAATTGGTCCTCCTTTATCAGGTATTCGATTTACTATGGCTGAATGGACATTCCACAGAAAACCTTTCTTATTTACAGCGAAAAGAACTACTGAAAGAAGCTTTAATTGAAAATGACATTATCAAGTATCATGATCATATTCTTCAAAACGGAAAAGATTTCTTTCAGGCTGCCGAAAATATGGGATTGGAAGGAATTATAGCCAAAAAAGCAGACAGTGAATATAAAGAAAACACCAGAAGCTCCGAATGGTTGAAAATAAAGATCCATAAAACTGACGAAGCACTGATCTGTGGTTTCACCGCTCCCAAAGGCTCAAGAAAGGAGTTCGGATCTCTTATTTTAGGAAAATACTTAAATGGAGAACTCGTATTTTGCGGACATACAGGAACAGGATTTACAGATCGAAGTCTTAAAGAGATTCATCAAAAATTACAACCTCTGGTAGTAAAGCAATCAGCATTTAAAATAACTCCTAAAACCAATTCCAAAGCAACATGGCTTAAATCTGAATTGGTAGCTGAAATAAAATATACAGAACTCACGAAAGATCATATCTATCGTCATCCGGTTTTTTTAAGACTAAGAGAAGACATTGATGATACAGAGGTAAAATTTGATACGGATTTAACTCAAAAACAACCCAAGATGAAAGCCAAGTCCCCCACAAAGAAAACAACAACAGATAAAGTCAAAAAAATCGGAAAACAGCAGATTACGCTGACCAATCAGAATAAAATATACTTTCCGGCGGATGGCATTACAAAAGGGGAGATTATAGATTATTATCAGAGCATTGCCAAATTTATTTTGCCCCATCTGAAAAACCGTCCCCAATCACTCAACCGTTTTCCCAATGGAATCGAAGGACTGAGCTTCTATCAGAAAGATGCTGATGAAAATACGCCGGACTGGGTGACTCTTCAAAAAATATTTTCTGAAAGTAACGACAAATACATCAATTATATTCTTTGTAATGATAAAGAAACCTTGGCATATCTGAATAATTTAGGATGTATTGAACTGAATGTCTGGACAAGCCATATACCGAAGGCAGATTTTCCCGATTATTTGGTGCTTGATCTTGATCCTTCTGAAAAAAACACATTTGAAGATGTTATAGAAACAACATTGGCTGTTAAGGAGGTTTTGGATAAAGCAGGTATTATTGGCTATCCAAAAACATCCGGAAGTTCTGGTATGCATATATATATTCCAATGGGAGCCAAGTATCCCTATGATCAGGTGAAAGATTTTGGGCATGTGCTTATGCAGCTGGTTCATCAGGAGCTTCCGGAGCTAACTACGCTCGAAAGAAGTCTTCAAAAAAGAGATAAGAATAAAATTTATCTGGATTATTTACAGAACAGACGAGCACAGACATTGGCAAGTGTATACAGCGTACGCCCAAAACCCGGGGCTCCTGTTTCCGCGCCATTAGAATGGAGTGAAGTAAAAAAAGGCCTCCATCCGACAGATTTTACGATCCTGAATATGGCTGAGCGATTGCAGGAAAAAGGAGATCTTTTCAAATCGATTTTGGGGAAAGGAATTGATCTTTTAAGAGCTATTAAACGATTAGAAATATAAGATAAATAATTGAAATATTCACAAAATCAATACTCATATGCTAATTAAGAATAATTGCTTTCTTTCACCGCTTAGTAATTAGAGTTGGGTCGAACTGACTATTTATTCATACCATTTCCATAATAGGTTTTCGAAATAGCTGCTGCTAACTTTGGATTTACTAAGATTATTAATAACCAATAATCCTTTAATAAAATTATTTCGTCGAACCAATCAAGCGTAAATAGGAATATTTAATTATTTTATGCTAAATTTTTTGGGGAAGGATTTTTATAATTTTTTACTTACATAAATGAAGATTTCCAAACTAGAGTCTTTTTGTAACCGTAAATTTATTAGAAGCTATATAAATATGGGCCTAACTTTTTTTAGTTAAGGCTTTTTTGCTATTTTATAAAAATGAGCATATCTTCAATTGCCTTTATAGATGAGATACCTTCGCTTAGTCTAATCTAGCACGGATTTCTAAATTCCTTTGCCAATTATAAATATTAAGCCACTTAATTTTGCTTAAAATATAGCTTTAAAAATTTAGTGGGAATTCCTGTAGCGTTGGCTATCCTTTTGAGATGAGCGAATAAATTTTGAAGTAAATAGATAGAAGAGTGCAAAATCAAAAAGACGCCTATAAGTGTATTAATACTCGCATATTAAAACCTTTCCACAAAAGTGAATAGCTTCAAAACCTTTATATATATTAAAAATTCATTTAGGATATAAATATACTAATACCTCCCAGGTGCTTTATCCTAATTTCCCTTTGTTATCTATATCATATTAGTTATTTAATGAATTTCAATCCTTTACATGTCGTTTTTATGTCGAAATACTTTCATTTTATTATTTAAAATAAAAGTATATTTATATTCTTATTTTAGTATATTTGTATACTAATTTGTTTGATGTGAATTTTGATCTTATAAAATCAGTTGTAGAACTCGTCCAGAAGTTCACTGAACAAAATGAAGATAAAATATTGTATAATAACGATCTTCAAGGATTTATACAATGGATTAATACTTCTTTTGAAGATGATTCTAATTCAGAAGATCCGCTTTGGATAGGTAAGGAATTAGGAAGAAGTTCTGATAGCGTTATTAATACCTTATTCGTAAGAATTGGCAGGTATGCGAAAATGTACTCAAGATCTATAGGAAAATCTGTTTTTTCAAGTCAGGATGATTTTATTTACATGATTAGTCTGAAGGCGATGGGGCCTATGACAAAAATGGAGCTGATAAGACATAATGTAAGTGAGAAATCTACAGGTGTTCTTATTATCAATCGTCTAATCCATAATCAGTGGATAGAACAAACCGTTTCTCAGAAAGATAAAAGAACAAAACATATTACCATAACGGAGAAAGGAATTGCTGTGCTGGAAGAGCATATGGAAGAAATTCGAAAAGCTTCCAAAGCTGTTGTGGGAAATTTAACACATTCTGAGCAAATGTTGCTCATAGCCATACTCTCTAAACTTGATGAATTCCATGCTTCTTTTTACCAAATGAATTTGGCAAATGATAGTTTACTGGATGTGGTGAATAAAAAATTGAGTTGATACAATATAAGATTATCTGTTAAAACTTTTAAATAAATACCAATGATAACTGGAAACTTAAGAAAGAGAATTGCAGTGATAGGATCTGGGTTTTCAGGACTCTCAGCAGCGGCTTATGCCGCAAAATCCGGCAATGAAGTGCATGTATTTGAAAAGCATCATCAACCTGGTGGTCGAGCAAGGCAATTTAAAACAGATGAAGGGTATGTTTTTGATATGGGCCCTAGCTGGTACTGGATGCCTGATATTATTGAGAGATTTTTCAATGATTTCGGCTATAAAACATCCGATTTTTTTCATCTTGTTTCTTTGGATCCTCAGTTTGAAATGGTTTTCTCAGGAGAAAAAGTTTCTGTTCCTGGAGATAATAATGCTATTAGAGACCTCTTCGAAGCAATAGAAAGTGGGGCAGGTAAGCAGTATGACATATTTATGGAGTCTGCTAAATTTAAGTATGAAATCGGAATGAAGGAATTCGTTACCAAGCCTTGCTATAACTGGCTTGAATTTGCTTCTTTAAAAATTGCAAACAGTGCTTTCAAGCTTGACCTTCTCAGTAATTTCCGAAAGTATGTTTCGGGATACTTTTCTGATGAAAAATTAAAATCTCTGATGGAGTTTCCTGTTATATTCCTCGGAGCTTCTCCCCAGCAGATTCCCGCCCTATACAGTCTTATGAATTACGGAGGCTATGTTCTGGGTACAAAATATCCAATGGGAGGCTTTTATCAACTAGTTCTTGCTATGAAAGAGATAGGAGAAAAACAGGGGGTAACGTTTCATTTTAATCATGAAATACAAAAAATAAATACGGAAAATGGAAAAGTAGTTTCCATACTAGCGGAAGATAAAACATATGAATTTGATGCGATAATTGCTTCATCAGATTATCATCATACAGAAAGATTGCTTCCCAAATCGCTCAGAAACTATAACGAAGAATATTGGAAGACGAGAACTTTCGCACCCTCTTGTCTTATTTATTATTTGGGAATCAGAGGAAGAATACCCCATTTAAAGCACCATACTTTGTTTTTTGAAAATGAACTTGATCATCATATAGATTGTATTTATAAAAATAAAAAATGGCCCAAGAAGCCTCTTTTTTATACATGTTGTCCTTCCAAAACAGATCCGGATGTTGCTCCTGAAGGTTGTGAGAATCTTTTTTTACTGCTACCACTTGCCCCTGGGATACATGATGAGGAATCTGTTAGGGAAAAATATTTGATGGAAATGCTTGAAAGAATTGAAAAACATACCGGTGAGACCGATCTTATTTCCAGAATTGAATATAAGAGAAGCTATTGCGTAAGCGATTTTATTTCGGATTATAATGCTTATCAGGGTAATGCCTATGGGTTATCTAATACTTTGTCGCAGACAGCAGTTTTAAAACCCAAAATAAGGAACAGAAAGATCGGGAATCTCTTCTATACGGGGCAGTTAACGGTTCCTGGGCCCGGAGTTCCTCCCTCGGTAATTTCAGGGAAAATTGTGGCGGCTGAAGTTAGTAAACTAAAAATAAAATAATATGAAAAAGCTGTTTGATGAATTGTCTTACGAAGTAAGTAAGTACACTACCCAAAAATACAGTACCAGTTTTTCGTTAGGAATACTTGCCCTGAAGCCATCTATCAGGCCTGCTATTTATGCAGTCTATGGGTATGTGCGCCTTGCTGATGAAATCGTAGATAGTTTTCATGGCTATGATAAAGAAAAGCTTCTGAAGAGATTAAAAGCTGAAACTTATGAAGCGCTTGAAGATAGAATATCACTCAATCCTATTTTGCATTCATTTCAGGAAACAGTTCGCCAGTATGATATTGATATAAAGCTAATCAATCAGTTTTTACGGAGTATGGAAATGGATCTTCATAAAATTGATTATAATTCTGAACTGTATAAAGAGTATATATACGGATCTGCAGAAGTTGTAGGGCTTATGTGTCTGCAGATATTTACAGAAGGTGACAAACAGCAATATGATAAACTTAAACCCTTTGCAATGAAGTTGGGATCTGCTTTTCAGAAAGTAAATTTTTTGCGGGATCTTAAAGATGATTATCAGCTTTTAGGAAGAACTTATTTTCCTTCCCTGAATATGTCAGTCTTTGATAATATTGTAAAAACCCAGATTGAAAAAGAAATTGAAGAAGAATTCAAAGAAGCATTGCAGGGAATTAAGAAACTGCCTGGATCATCCATTTTCGGAGTATACCTTGCCTACAGATATTATCTCTCCCTGTTTGAGAAAATAAAAAGAACAAGCTCCCAGAATATTTTGCAGCAAAGAATCAGAATTGCCAATTCACAAAAATTGCTGGTTGCTTTTAAAAGTTATATCCGTTACAAATCTGCTTATTTCTGATCGTAGAATACAGGATGAAATGATTGCCCAAGGAGCTAACAATTAATAAAAAATAAATGAGGTACAGATTATACAGAGAACAACAGCTTAGTTGCAGCATTGAAAAGGCATGGAGTTTTTTTTCATCGCCCCATAATTTATCAGAAATAACTCCTAAGAGTATGGGCTTTGTTGTCCTTTCTGATGTGAAAAATAAACCTATTTTCAAAGGAATGGAAATAGATTACACCGTTTCTCCAGTGCTGGGAATTCCGATGAGGTGGAAGACCGTTATCAGCCAGGTAAAAGATTATAAAAGTTTTACAGACTTTCAGAAAAAAGGTCCATACAAGTACTGGAATCATTTTCATGAATTTATTCCTAATGAGAATGGAGTACTGATGAAAGACACAGTAGATTATGAACTCCCAATGGGAATTTTAGGTACAATAGCCCATCGGTTATTTGTAAAAGAGAAGCTCAGAAGTATTTTCGATTTCAGATACAGGGTTCTGAATGATCTTTTTAACGATAAACATAATTAAAATGAATATTCTGATCGTTTTGGGAGTATTTATTTCGATGGAAGGAGCTACATGGCTGATCCATCGATATATTATGCATGGCTTTCTGTGGTTCCTGCACCGCGATCATCATGATCATAGCCATGATGGCAAGCTTGAAAGGAATGATTGGTTCTTTTTCATTTTTGCAAGCCCGGCTATTGCCTTATTATATCTGGGAGTACAGCAGAATTTCAGTTATTGGTTTTTTATCGGTCTGGGAATAAGCCTTTATGGAATGGCCTATTTCTTTGTGCATGATATTTTTATTCACCAGAGAGCAAAAATTTTTACAAAAGCAAAAAGCCCTTACTTCCTTGCTATAAGACGAGCCCATAAGCAACATCACAAACATTTGGGTAAAGAAAAAGGAGAATGTTTTGGCTTTTTGTGGGTTCCTGTTAAATATTTTAAAATGTATTTCAATAAAAAATGATGCCTTATACTTACATACTGATTAATTTTTTTACTGTCATTATCTGCTTTTTGGCATCTTTTGACAGAAGAATACAGTTTAGCAGATTTTTTGGAAAGTTTCTTTTGTCATCTACCATCGTGGCCATTCCTTTTATTATCTGGGATATATGGTTTACTTCAAAAGAGGTTTGGTGGTTTAATCTCAACTATACTTTAGGATTTAAAATAGCAGGACTACCTGTTGAAGAATGGCTGTTTTTTTACTGTATTCCTTTCGCCTGTGTTTTTACTTATTACTGCATTGAGAAATTTTATCATCCTGATTGGGCCAGCGCTTTTAATAATCTCATCGTATTCACGTCATTTATTATCCTTGGTGTGGTTGGTGTTCTTTATTATGAAAGAATATACACGCTTCTTACCGTAATTGTAACACTGCTTACCCTATTTTATCTCCATTTTATTGCTCAAAAAGAGTGGATAGGAAAGGCTAGTCTGGTATATCTGATTTTGATGCCCGGTTTTTTTGCAGTAAATGGAATCCTGACAGGTTCTTTTATTCCTTCGCCGGTTGTTAACTATAATCCAGATGACTTTTTAGGAATTAGAATGGGAACGATCCCTGTAGAAGATGCCGTTTATGGCTACAGTCAGTTTTTACTTAATATTTATTTCTTTAAAAAAATAACAAAAAATGAAAAATAAAATCATTCTTACATTCTTATCAAGTTTCGTGCTTTTAAACATTTTGTCTTCTTGTTCTTCAATGCCCGAAAAAGCGCAGCCTGTTGATAGATTTGATGTCAATAGATATTTAGGGACATGGTATGAGATAGCCAGATTCGATTATCGCTTTGAAAAAGATCTTGATAACGCAATCGCTCAGTACAGTCTTAATGAGGAGGGAAATGTAAACGTAGTCAACAGCGGGTACAACTTTAAAAAAAATAAATGGGTGTCTGTCAATGGAACCGCTAAATTTAGAGGGGCCAAGAATACTGCAGCTCTGAAAGTGAGCTTTTTCGGCCCTTTCTACAGCGGATATAACGTCGTAGCCCTGGAAGATTACAAATACGCATTGATTGCTGGAAAAAACTTAGATTATTTGTGGATTCTATCCCGTGAAAAGACCATTCCCGAAAATATAAAACAAAATTTTATCAGTAAGGCTCAGGAGATCGGTTATGATACTTCAAAATTGATATGGGTAAAACAGGATAGAAAAAGTCCGTTTGAAAAATAGATTATATTAACTTAAAATCAGAACAAAATGCTCAAAATACAAGCACGATCAAAAATACCTACAGAATATGGGATGTTCATAGTATATGCATTTTCAGAGAAGGAAGAAGACTGGAGTCCTCATCTGGTTTGGATAGCAGAGAATACGGATTTTAACACAACTGTAAATGTTCGTTTTCATTCAGAATGTATTACAGGAGAGGTTTTTCATTCCAAAAAATGTGAATGTGGACAGCAACTTGATGCCGCTATGAAGTATATGTCCGAAAATGGGGGAGTGATCATTTACCTTCGTCAGGAAGGAAGAAATATCGGAATAATTAATAAACTCAGGGCTTATGAACTTCAGGAGAAAGGATTGGATACTGTTGAAGCCAATTTGAAACTAGGGCTCCCTGCAGACGGAAGAAACTTTGACATAGCCGTTGAAATGTTGAATATTTTGGAGGTTGGGAATATTAATCTGTTGACCAACAACCCGGATAAGATCAGATCAATAGAGAATAGTGGGATTATTCTCAATAGCAGAGTTCCTTTGGAAATTGATTCCAATGAAGTGAATGAAAGTTATCTTGTGAAGAAAAAAAAATACTTTGGTCATCTTTTAGAGAAGATTTAATGCTTTTTTTGGTGGCATAATGTTTTAGGATACATTTAAATTCAGATGTCATGGAAAAAATTCTAGTAACAGGTGCTACCGGATATATTGGCAAAAGAATGATCAGCATCATAGTATCCCAAGGATATAAAGCGATATGCTGCTGCAGAGATGCCAATCGGTTTGAAAAAGTTATGGAGCTTGATGATAAAAATAAAATAGGGCAGAAGGCTCTGTTACGGCCAAAAGATTTATGGGCTAGGTTATAGTGGATTAAGGTACTTCCGTTTCATGGGTTTATTTTTAAAGGATTGATTAAAAATCTTGGGAGAAGTAACTAGACCGACATTAACAGTAAAAAACATTGTAGGATGCTTTGCGAAGTATGTTATTGGTTATGAGTTTCATAATTGAAGGAAGTATGATTTTTTAAAATGTTGATTTAATATTTTAAGAGATTTTAACATATCAACGGGCATTTTAGGCATAGACATTGTTTATTTATATACCAATTACTAAAATATTATATTATGAATAATTCAGATTACAACAAAGCGGAAAATGCAGTTAATGAAACAGAAAATTCTTTAAAAAATGCGGCTGATAATGCAAAATGGAAGATCAGTGAATTAGCGGATAAAGCGAAAGATTATATCAGTGAAAAAAGAGATAATGATCAGGAAGCGACTCAGGAAGACTGGTTAGATAAGGTGAAGTCAAATGTGTCCGAGGCATGGGAAGATATTAAAGATAAAGCCGATGAAGCTTGGGAAAGTACAAAAGATGCAGCTGAAGATGTTAAGGCTGAATGGAGAAAAAGAACAAATTAATTCAAAGACTTTATACTACAGACTGTCCGAAACTGATAAAGTTTCGGACAGTTTTCTTACTTTTTAATTGGTTTATTTATATTCTTTTTTATTTGTTGAGAAATTTTCATACATGTTTAAAAAAATAGTAATTGTTTCTTCTTTTTTTATAATTCTTTGAATAAACTCAATATGCAGTGAGCAGAGAATAAATATTAAATTAAAAGCAGGTATATTTGTATAGTATTTAATTGAAATGAATTTTACCCTAATCAAAGAATTTATAGCTCTTCTTGAGCAGTTTGAATCAGATAATAAAACATCTTCAAATTCTTATCCGCCTACTATTGAAGGTTTTAAATCATGGATTTCTGGTGGAGAGAAAATTGTGGATGAGCCTTATTGGGAAGGAAAAGAGAATGGCAGGACCGCTGAAAGTGCAATTAGTACATTACTGGTTCATATAAACCGATATGCTAAAACTTATTCAAAGTCAGCTATCATTAATTCTGAATTTTCAACTCAGGAAGACTTTATTTATCTGATCAACTTAAAAGCTTTTGGAGAGATGACTAAAATGGCACTTATCAAAAAAAATATACATGATAAGCCAGTTGGTATGCTTGTTATTGCAAGGCTGCTTCGTCAGAAACTTGTTGAACAGACAGAATCTGATATGGACAAACGAAGCAAGCTCATCCGTATTTCAGAAAAAGGATTGGTTGTTCTCGAAAGACAGATGGAAAAAATTCGTCAGGCAACGAATATTGTGGCCGGAAACCTCACTCATAAAGAAAAGATGGATCTCATTCGTATTCTTAACAAGCTTGATGCTTTTCACTATCCCATTTTTTCGCGAAATATTAATTCTGATGAACTCATTAATATTGTCTATGATGAATACGCTATCGAAAAGAAATAATATGTTTTACACACCAGTGGCAGAAATAGGATATTGAACGTCAACTTAAAAAAAATAAAGATTATTCATTTTTTATATTATAAGTTTTCGAAGCTAAATCGTTGAATCTTTCATCGTTTTTTTTGAATTTTTTTCAGCAGATACTACGTCTTGCGAATCTTCTTTAGATACTATTTGGGGACTCCATTTTGCATGTTTTGAAGGTTTTAGTTGATGACCCATTTTTTTAGCATATACCTTAGTGAATTCGGCACCAAAGAAAATAATCTGACAGGTATAATTAATCCAAAGCAACAGTAAAATAACAGTTCCGGCTGTACCAAACGCAGAACTGGGATTGAACGTTTCAAAATAAAAAGTAAGGATATACTTCCCAAGTGTAAATAGTGCAGCAGTTACTGCGGCCCCTACCCATACAGATCTCCATTGTAACTCAACATCTGGTAGAATTTTAAACATGGCGGCGAAAAGAAATAGCGTAACCAGAAAACCTACAACAATATTAATGATATTCATCAGAACCAGGGTTTCCAACCCGAAACGATGGACAACCCAATCATTAGCAAGACCGATAAAAGAGCTTATGAGCAAGGTAATGAGCATAAGAAATGCAATCACAATAATCATCCCCAAAGAATTCGCTCGGTCGAGAAGATATTTTTCCCATGCCTTTTTAGGAGTTGCCACGATATCCCACAGCTTATTGAGGGATTTTTGAAATTGGAAGAAAAGTGAGGTCGCACCAAAAACTAGAGTCGCAATTCCAATGATTTTCATAATGATATTTTTTTTATCAACCATGCCTGCGACAACCATTTCTTCAAGACTCTTGCCAACATCTCTACCCATCATGCTCCCGATGAGTTTAGTTATTTCTCCACGTACCGCTTCTTCACCAAAGAATATACCAGTGAGCCATATAACTATAATTAAGAGTCCCGGAATCGAAAAAATTGCAGTGTAAGCTAAACTTGCAGCCTCAGTTCCCAAATCCCGCGCGCTCCAGTCTTTATAAGTGCTTTTAAGTATTTCCCAAAAATTATTAATTGTTTTCATGATGTAGAGTATTACCTGTAAAAATCATTTATATAATTTTTACTTAACATTGTAAAAGTACCAGAGTCAAAACCTGATTACTAAAATTTCATTTCTTATTATTGAATTAGTCTTTGAAAATTATAATAGAGTTTGTTGCATAAGAAACAGACTATTCATTTTTCTTTTTATAATTTTCTATGTTTTGAAATAGATTGTAAGAAAAACGAAGCTGTTTCAACTGTTCTGCAATTATCTTTGAGCTTTCACTACAAGATCACATGTTTTTAATGTATTATCGTCTGCTTTAATGAAATGTTTTTCATCAAAAACTATATTCGCCAAGGTTTCGTTATCCCTATTACTTGCAAAACATCCTCCTAGGATGGCAATATTTTTTTTCATAAAAGGATATTTTTGTGAGTGGTGTAATAAAATGCATCCAATAATAAGACCAATTGCACTAAAAAGTGGATTTGTAATACTTTTTATAAAAAATGTAAATACCTAAACATCAATCATTATTATTTTGGTTGTAAAAATTTGGATGAATGTACAATATATCCTAAAAATTACACATCTGGCACAATACATGTTCTATTTATTATCGAATTGAAAAAAAGTAAACATGAGAAAAGAAGAACAATTTCAACAGACTTTATTACGAAAAACAGTCGTAATAACAGGCTCAAGCAGTGGGGTAGGAAGGGCTGCTGCAGAAGCTTTTGCCTTGGAAGGATGTAATATAGTAATTGTGGCAAGAGGACAGGAAGGTATAGATGAGGTTGTTGAGCTGTGCAAAGGAATGGGAGTAGAAGTATTGGGAATTTCCGCAGATACCTCCGTTGCTGCAGATATAGAAAGGGTAGCAGAAGAGACATTGTGCAGATTTGGAAGAATTGATATATGGGTAAATAATGCTGGAGTAATGGCGAGTGGAAAATTTGAAGAGATTCCAATGGAGATTCACGAACAGGTTATTAAAACTAATCTATTTGGTTATATGCATGGAGCTTACAATGCCATTAAAATTTTCAAAAAACAAAATGAAGGGATATTGATTAATAATGTTTCTATAGGAGGTTATATGCCAGCGCCTTACAGCTCTGTATACTCGGCAACTAAGTACGGTATTAAAGGAATGATGGATGGCCTTCAAGGCGAAATTTCAAATTATGCCAACATTCATGTCTGTAATTTATACCCCCAACTTCAGAAATCAACTGGGAATCTTCACTCTGCAAAATACTCAGGATTTAAGATGGGTATACCTCCAATTGCTTCAGATCCAAGAGATACCGCTGCAAAAATGGTTGAATTAGCTAGAAAACCGAAAAAAGATTTATTTCCCGATTTCAGATCTTATGCAATTACTTCAATTTACAGACTTTTTCCTAAAGTAGTAATCAATACGGCATCAGCTGGTGTACGGTTAATGATGAAAATAAAGAATGGTCCTGAAGTATCGGGGAATATACTTGAGCCTTCAAAAGACCCACACAGAATATACGGTATACCTCCTTTAAATACGTCCAAAAGCGTTAAAGTAGCTGCATTAATTGGAGTTGTGGCTGGATTTGCTGTAATCGCATTAAAAAATGGCTCAGTAAATAAGAGTAATTCGTAGTATGCATAATTATATCTTGATATTGGAGAGAGATTAACTTAAGGTAATATAAAACGGATTAGGAAATAAAAAAGCCGACATCGAAGAGTGCAATCTTCAAATGTCGGTTGTGTGACTAAGACGAGCGTATCTTCAGACACTTTTATCGATAATTTAGTTCGTCTGAGCAATATTACGGGGAATTATAAAGGTATTTTGATCAAGAAACTTTTATTAGAATAAAAATGTTATAAACTCAAAACAATTTAATTTCAAAAATTAAACATAAGCGAACTTGGCTTAGTTTATCTTTACTTGGTTTTATTTGTCTTGTTTCTTCTAAAAACTATTTAGTAAAGACATCACTTTGAGTAGGAAGCTCTTGAGTACTAAAAATAACAATTTTAAATAAAATCATAGTGATCTAATCTTAGGACAAAGTAATGTTCAATTGTTTTTTGAGCTTTTTTGCACATTGATAAAAGATCCTTTCCTGATGTGTTGTCGAAACTAAAGTCATCATTGGTTTTCACGATATATTCGGTTACTATTTCAATATCCATTAAATCAATTTCTGTTACATCGGTTTTCAACCTATGCTCTTCTTTGAAGAAAGGAATTTTACGGAAAATAGAATTGTTAAACTGAAAAAGATGTATTGTTTTCATTGTACAGATATTTATTTAGTTGTAGATTGAGGAGAAGACTATTTTGAAAATTCTTCTTTCATTTTTCTGTTCATCCACCTTTTAAGAATGACACGTTCTGACGGCAGCTGATATATACCTCCTGAAAGTATATGCAATAAACCGTCCCAAAGGTTACCTTTTTTACTGGATTCATAGCTGTAATCGGTTAATATTTTCAAATACTGCTGTTCATATTCCTTTGCTTCTTTTAAAGTGTAATTTTTCGGAATATCTTTAATAATATCCGCTGTGATATCATTAAAGATTTTAGAAGTGTATTTTTCAATAAAATCAGATTCAACTTTGCAGATACTTATAAGCGGGGTGAGTAAACATAAAATTTCATCATAAAAACTGCATGTAGTCGTCTTCCAAGATAATCTTTCTTCTTTTGGTAGAATCTGATTCCCTATTTGGATAAGTTTCTCATGATTCCCTTCTAAGCCGTTCATATAGATTTTGTTTTGCTGCCAGAATATATAAGAATTGATTTTATTTTTTTTTATCATATTTTCCTGTATATATTCGAACTGGATTCTAATATTCTTTATGTTCTCGCTCAGGTCTTCTAAAACAGACTGCCATAGGTTATGCTGGCTTAAACTGCAGTATGTGCTAAATACCAATCTAGATTTGTTATTGAGAATCTGTAATTCCTTTAACATTCTAAGAACTTCCTTCGTATCTCTTTCCAAAGTAATATTGGTATTCCTGATATAGAACAATGAGACAAACTGAGAATAATAGACCTTTCGTGAAGTATTCTTTTTATTTCTAAGCCCAAATCTGTTTTTGGGTTTCAGATGTTTATTTGGCCGTTTCATTAGAGTGTTATTTTATTGTGAATCATTTTTTGTATTCCTTTTTTCAAAATACTTTTTTTGCATAATAAGTGAAATAAGGTATTGTTTTAAGTCCTTGATCGTGATATCTTTTTCTGCAAAAGAAAAAAATAGTGGAGTTTCGTCTAAAAGCTCATACAATTCAGGGTAATTTTTCTGAATTTCAAGCGTCTTTTTAAAAATCCTCTTTGTTAAAATGGAGGTGATTTCTACTTTATTCATAATTCATAACCGCTTTTTATTATGGTTAATATCATTTTAAAGCGTTTATTTCCCTTTATGGAATTAGGCTGATGAGCAGGAATGATAATGCATTCACCTTCTTCCATAAAATAAGAAGCTCCGTCTATAATGACTTCTGCTTTACCTTCAATAATTTGTGCAAAAGCATCAAAAGGAGAAGTTTTTTCGGATAACCCTTCTGTGTCATCAAACGATAAAGCACTGATGTTGCCTGTAAGTTTTTCCAGTATTGTTTTGCTGCCAACAGAATTCGGAATGTATTGTACAATCTGGTTGGTAATATATACTTTTGATTTCTCAAGTTCTTTATGATTCATCACAGTTGGTTTAAACATAAAAAGAGTAGGAGGTATTGTAAATAAAAGGGATAGAACTGTCTAATATTCCATCCCTTTTTCTAGTTAGAACTTTTGATAAATATATCTTTTTCATAGGTTTTAACTATTCTTGAAAACAATTTATGAAAGTTTAATTTCTTTTAAAATATTAAGAACCTCTTCACGGTTTTTTCTTAGTCTGTTTCCAATTCTTTCAAGCATTTCCTTTTCTTTACCTTCTTCAAGTTTCAGGTCGTGATCTGTCAATATTGAAAATTTTTCTTTTAATTGTTTTGACTGTTCAATCCAGTCTCCAGGAGTTTTGAAAAATTTGTCGCCTTTGTTGTGGTTTGTGTCCATAAGGTGGATTTTAGTGTAACTTCATTGCTACGTTACAAAGTTGGGCGTTTAATAATCTATTGTATTATAGATTGTTTCTTTTATGTTACACATATCACACTTTTACAAAATTGCAGCTTGTTTTGTGTATCTGCAATCCGGGTTTTTCATAAAAGCACAGCTTTGATTACTCTGATATAGTAATAGAAGTTATAAGTCTAGGAAATGATTACAAACTTAATATACTAATATAAAATTTCAAATAAGTGAGTGATTATTCGTACCTTGCTGAATAATTGCATTGAGCTAACAATCTAGACTCTAAGAACTAGCGTATTCACTTCTTTTCTTTTCATTATTTAATACTTCCGGCATACCTCTCTGTTCCTTCAAATCATTTATAAAATTGTTTTTGAAAAGGAGAATATAAAACTGCTGATTCTCTCCTAAAGAGAATTCAATGGTAAAAAAATTATTAATGTTTTTATGTATATAAAAAAATATTTAGGGATGTGGACGTTTTTGATTCCTATCCTGGCATGGTTCTCTTATGTTGGAAATTCTGTTTTTTCTTCAGGGTATTACTCTGTGATTCTTACTTTATTTTTAATAGGAAGTGTTTTGGCTGCGGTGTATCACTCCGAAGTTATTGCCCATCGTTTGGGTGAACCATTCGGAACTTTACTTCTGGCATTTGCCATTACGGTCATAGAAGTAGGACTTATTATTTCTATCATGATGGGAGCGAAAGGGTTGGAAACAATTACTCTTGCCAGAGATACTGTTTTTGCAGCAGTGATGATAATCCTTACCGGAATCATTGGAAGCTGTATTGTAATAGGCTCTTTAAGATATAGAGAACAAAGTTTTACACTACAAGGGGTAAGTACTGCACTGATCACGCTGACCTCTGTTATTATTTTTGTGCTTATTCTGCCTAATTATACGGTAAGCCATATCGGAGGCGAATACACGTCCTTTCAGCTGCTTTTTATCGCCTTGATTTCTTTAGGACTTTATCTTGGATTTACCATGATCCAAACATTTAGACATCGAAGCTTTTTCATTTCTCCGCAAAACAAATTATCCAAGATCCTGCCTGTAGAAGGTAATAATAAAATAATTTCCAGAAAACAATTGTATATCAATTGTATATTGTTAATTTTATCCCTGGGAATAGTCGTTTTACTGGCAAAACTTCTTTCAAAGGATGTTGAACATATAGTTGTTTCTGTGGGGGCTCCAAAATCTCTTGTAGGTATCATTATTGCTGGTATTGTTCTGCTTCCGGAAGGTCTGGCTGCATTCAGAGCTGCAAAAAGTGATCAGATCCAAACCTCATTAAATCTGGCTTTTGGTTCAGCTTTGGCGAGTATCGGACTAAGTATTCCTGCGATTGCCATTATATCTGTAATAACCGGTATAAGAATGACATTGGGGATAGATATCAAATCAACAATACTTTTAGGACTATCGCTTTTTATTATTACTGTTTCACTGGCAACAGGCAGAACTAATATCATGCAGGGAATTGTACTGATTGCTATATTTTTAATTTATCTTTTTATTACAATTGTACCATAAACCTATTTAAGTTATACTTATAGCTTGATATATATTGAAACGGCTAGCTGTAGTTTATATGATATGATGGTTTATATAGAATATATTTCATCAAATGAAGCCACAAAAAACGTTTGAAGGCTCATGATTATAAAGGTATTGCCCAAATATTGAAATATCAAATAAAAACTAATGAGATAATATAGAAACTGGTTCACAACTTGGGTTAAGCCAATACTTTAAAAGTTTGAAGAAGTACTCTGAACAGAAAAAAGATTTTGCAAATTAAAATTATTTATCGATATGACTAGTAAAAAATATTACTTCCACGATAAAAGTCAGAATATTATATCAGAAGATCAATTAATTGGAGGAAATATAGATGATATAGAATGTTTTCTGACTGATTATCAGTTACAAAAGCTACATACAATAGAGCGTGTCTATATCTTGAAAAAAACATTTTTAGGAATTTTTAAGACAAGATTGTATTTATATCTTAGTGAAGATACAATATATAATTACGCCATTCAGAAAACATAACATTACTATACTTTATTATTCCTCCGATCATAGCATAATGTTAGAATTCAAATTTGTTTGGAATATCGCTGCTTTGTCTTATTTCGTTTTGATGGTTTCTGAAAGCTATAGTATTTGTTACTCTTACTAAAACGATAACATCTTTAAAGTAGTGGTCAGCGGCACTATGATGATGAAAATTAGAATTTTCACTTTCGGCCTCACATAGCAATTAAAATTTCCCATACAAAAGTCATTATATCTTGCAAAATCGAAAACTGTGTAAATAAAAAATCCCCGCTATTATGAGTAGATTTCTGTAGAGGTACAATCACACTCATATCCTGGAAACACTATATAGTAAATTTTACAGTCCGATTTAATATCCTACAGATATTAACCTTTCTAATGCCTAGGAGGAGAGTATATAACAAAACCCTCCTTTTTAGGGGAGAGTTAATTGTACTAATGAGAATGTACAACTATTATGAACAGTAAATGTATATGTAAATAAATTACATTAATATGCTGCAAGTCATGTGATTCTTTTTATTATTGTCGTATATGGAGTAGAATTAATACATTTATTTTTAATTCTCCTTAGGGTAATTTTTTTAAGTATGACTTTTTAATGCGAGGTCTTATTACAGAGTTGCAGATCAATGACTGATATCAGAGTTTTGATCATAGGGTTGGTTGCTGGTTGAAAAAGTAAACTACTTATTTTGGAAAACAGAGCCTTGCCATGAGATAGCTTACTGTTGATTCTGCTCCCTGATTGAGATTAACATTTTTCTCTTCAAGACCGTCATAACATCCACCCGTTGCAGGGTTGTAAATAATCTGATGTAAATGATTTTTTCCTAAAAACCAGCTAAAAGCATTTCTCATCATTTGTAAATATTTTTCATCCTTAAAAACCTTGTAGAATGTAGATAAGGCTAGTATAGTGTACGCAACATCAATAGGCTGCTCACCACCAATTGGTTCAGGACTTTTAATCGTTTCTTTGTGCAACCATCCTTTATTGGATATTACTTTGATGCCTCCCTTAATAAATATTTTAGAAAGCAAAAACTTGAATGATTCATTGGCAACCTGCTTATACATTTGGTCTTGGGTCGTAATCCATGCACACAATAAAGCTTCAGGGATTACACTGTTTCCATAGGTAAGATAGCTTTCAAACCAATGCCAGTCTCTATGCTTTTCGTGCTGATACATTTTAACCAGTCGATTGGCCAGCTTTTTCAATAATGGAATATTGTTTTCAACGTTTTGATAATGCAATCCCTTGATGATAAAAGCCATTGCACGGGTAGAGTGTATTTTATCAATAGACGGAAGACTTTTTTCAATAATTGATTCCGCTTCATCATAAAGCTGCTGCGGTAAAATAGCTTTTATAGATAGAAGATAGCCCAGTGCCCAAATAGCCCTTCCATTAGAATCTTCTAGATTGGTCTCATAATTCTGCTGTGCAAATTCCTTGTCATGATTGATATAATTGAGGAAACTTCCATCCGGTTGTTGACAAAACTTAATAAGCTTCAGATAAGTTGAGATTAAATCAAGGTCAGATTTATCTTTGCTCAGTTCGTAATGTCTGCAGGCTACAATCATAGCACGGGCATTATCGTCTAAAGTATACCCGGAATTGATATCAGGTTTATTGATTTTAGAAAATTGAATCATCCCAAAATCTGTTGTCATATTTTTGATATGGCTGAGATTGATGATGGGGAATGTATAATGTAATGTCATTTTATCTTTGCTGTATTGTTGAAATAATAAGGCATGTGAAATAGAAGAATTCTCCCACGCTGTGGGAGCCATTTTTTCTAAACTATTTGATCGTAATTTTTCCTGTGCGGTTTCATTTTTCAGTAATGTATTCACGGCATCAGCAAGCTGTTTCGGAGCTTCAAAATCAATAATAATTCCCAGGTCTTCATTTAATACTTCCAGAGCATGGGGAATAGGAGTAGAAACAATAGGGCAGCCACAGCTGATGGCATAGGAAAAGGTACCGCTTACTGCCTGATTTCTGTCTTTTGAAGTGAAAAGATAGATGTTGGTGAGCTGAAGATAATCCAACAAATCATCTAAAGGCAGATACTGGTTGATAAAATAAGTATGTTTTTCCAGATGGAGCCTCTTAATAGTATCCTGCAAAAAATCACGATATTTCTCACCTTCATATTTAATGATGCCGGGATGCGTTTTTCCAATAATCAGAAACATTACATCCGGGTTTTGGGAAATGATTTCAGGCAGAGCTTCTAAGGTGGTTTCAATATTTTTTCCCGAACCCAGTAACCCAAATGTTGAAAGAATTTTTTTATCTTTAAATCCATATTTCGCTTTCAGTGAAATCTTATCGATAAATGGTAGTAAATGCGTACCGTGCGGAATTACTTTAATTTTATCAGATGGTATATCATAATCATTGGTGAGGATATCTGCAGAAATACTGGTCATTACAATAATAGATTTTACGAAACTGCTAATTTCTTTTACCTTTTCTTTTAATTCCCAATCCGGTTTCGGCAGAATGGTGTGAAAAGTAATAATGATATCTTTCTCTACATTTTGAAGAAAAAGCAGCAATCCGTTTTTCGCTTCAGTGAAAAATCCAAACTCATGCTGGAGAATAATCAATTGAATATTGTCATTTTTGTTGATTTTATCAGCCAGCTCCAAATAAGAAATAGCATCGGATGTATTGAGTCTATATTGAGGATTTTCTTCGTATTGATAGCTTTCATCCTCAGTTTCCATTGGACAGGTAACTATGCTAAATGATTCTTTGAACTTTAGCTGAAGAGATTTTATCAAATCCTGACAATAGGTTGCAATACCGCACACCTTAGGAGGAAAAGTACTTATAAAGAGAATTTCAGGCTTATAATTAATTGTGTTTTTTTTACTTTGTGCAGACCATCTTTTTGTCTTTTCCTCCACATCTGATTTTGTATTTTTATTCATGTTGATATTTATTTTAAAGTATGACAATCTGTATTGAATAGTCAGTTATGAAGTGTACCATAGTAATTCCTTCAGTAATTCCGGGATACTTAAAGAAGCAACGGCTATTCTTTTATCTGCAGCTCCGTAATAAATATGGAGTGTATCTCCTTCTACGATGGCCCCGGTAGGGAAGCAGACATTGTTGACTTCTCCCTTCTGTTCCCACTGTTCTTCAGGCTTGAAAAGAGGATAAGGAAGTCTTGAAATTTCTTTTTCAGGATTATCAAGATCTAGTAAAGCAGCACATGCGCTGTAAACATAGCCTTCAATGGTATCATGTACACCATGATAGATTAAAAGCCATCCATGTTCAGTTTCTATTGGGGGACATCCACCGCCAATATAGCTTACTTCATGCTCATATCGGGGAGACAATACAATATGTTCTTTAAAGTGAAGGAAATAATCTTTCCAAAAATCAGGATTCAGATCTTCAATAGTTTCTATACCTACAATTTGGATATCGGGTCTTATCCGATGAAGGAAATAAAGCTTACCGTTAATTCTTCTTGGAAAAAATATCACATTTTTATCCCACAGGAAGACATCTTTATCCTTTGTATGAGTAGGCGGGAGTTTGTTGAAACGTCTGTACTTTTCTGCTATTTCACCTTGGTATTCTGATAAAAATCTAAACTTGTTGTATGGAATTTTGGGAACAATAATGCCTTGTTTTTGCCACGATGTAAGGTCCTTCGATACTGCAAGTGTGCCCAATGCATTAATCCCGTCATAACTCGTATAGGTAAGGTAAAACAAATGATCGATTTTTACTATTCTTGGATCTTCAACACCATGTTTTTCGTATTCAAACTCGGGGATTATAACCGGATTGTTTAGCCTGGTTTCTATAGTCGTATAATCTGATAGTATACAGTATCCGATACTGGAGAAATTCTTCTTGGCAAGAGCCCTGTAAAATAAATGTATTTTTCCGTTATGTTTAATAACTGCGGGGTTTAAGACACCTTCACTCTCAAAGTCTAATGTCGTTTTTCTGAGTATAATTCCGTATTTTTTCAGGGATACCATTTAGTTGCTGGTATTTTGGGCTTCGTTTTCCCCGTGTCTTCGTTTATTCATTTTTTCTTCCCGTTTCTCTTTTGCGGATTTTGCGGGTGGAGTTTTATCTGATTTCTTTTTTCCGTCTTTTTCTTTTGACATTGTGAAATATTTTTTGTTAACTGTAAATTTCAATCATTAAAAAAGGAAAGCTTTGCAATTGTCTTTCAATTTGTTGTATAAATCATACATATTTACGATTTAATAGACTAACTTTGGGTAAATAACTGTTAATGAAATAATTGATAAATGTAAACAGTAAGGGCGATGAAGTTGTATATAAAGTACATGGTAAGTTTGCGCTGCAAAATGGTTGTCCATCAGGAACTGGAAAGGCTGGGCATTAAAAATGCTATTGTAGATTTGGGAACTGTAGAATTATTGGATGATATCAGTGTTGAAGTAAGACAAATTCTGAAAGAAAACTTACTTAAAACAGGCCTTGAAATATTAGATGATAAAAAAAGTATCCTGATAGAAAAAATAAAAAATGTAGTCATAGAAATGATTCATTATTCAGATGAACTCCCAAAAGAAAATTTCTCAGATTATGTAAGTGAAAAATTAGGATATGATTATACCTATCTGGCTAATACCTTTTCAGAAGTGAAAGGAATGACACTCCAGCATTTTATCATTATTAATAAAGTAGAAAAGATAAAAGAATTACTCTTGTATGATGAACTTAATCTTACAGAAATATCTTATAAACTCAATTATAGCAGTGTTGCCCATCTCTCTAATCAGTTTAAAAAAATCACAGGACTTTCCCCCTCATTTTATAAGCAGTTAAAACAAAGACGTCTTGGAAATTTGGAAGACTTATAAATGTGTGATATATGTAAGATTATTCCGGAGATATATAGCTTAGTATATACTTAAACGGCCATCTTTGTAGTATAATAATCAGGAATTCACCAAATCCATAAAGTTTATATCACCATACATAGTGCAATTTTAGATAGGAAAATAGAGTGAGCAGTTGAAAGAATGTATCATGCAAAATGCTGTTCTCCAGCATTTGAAAACATCGTTGTAGTAAATTAAGACTGGAAAAGCAATATACACTATGATAAAATTAATAGACTTAAGGATTCTCAACTTTGATAATGAGCATATTAAAATCCCAATAAAATAGTAGATCTGTTTTCAGAAGGTTTTAATTAATTAAGGATAGGAACCTCTGGTTTCTGTCCTTTTCATCCCGATTATAGGAATTGATAGATATATAAAAATTTCATCAACTGAGTCCACAAAAAACTGTTTGAACATTCATGAGTAAACAACATGTTTAAATACAAAACAGGCTTTCTTATTATCACTTTAATATCAAAATTCATGAAAACAATACGTCTTTTTCAATTTAAGAATTCAATTACCCGAAATCTTCCTTTTTTTAAGGAAGAATGTAGATTAGATAATTTAAACGATTTAATGGCTTATGACTTGATGAACACCGAAAAAGTGACTGAGTTCATTATGGAAGTTCATGATGATTTTATTTTTGAAGATATGGCCAGAGAAGATCTTTTGTCAATGTGCAACAATGCCAAGGAAATGATTGAGCATTATTTTGTAACAACCATGAATGACTATGACGTTATCTGAACATTGATTTCTGCTGGGTAAAAAGTTTTTTAGATTAACATTAAATAGTAGATCCCATGAAATTTCAGCAAAGTTTACTTGATAATATCAATACTTCACTCATTACAATGAATGAAACAGTTTCTATAGCAGAAAGTGTAACCTCGGGATTAATACAGCTGGCTTTTTCCCAGATGCCTAATGCAAAGCTTTTTTACAAAGGAGGAATAATAACTTTTACATTACCTGAAAAAGTTAGTCTTTTAGATATCAATAGAATTCAAGCTGAGGAAAATGGTTTTGAAACTCAAAAAATGGCTGGTACAATGGCTGTAAAGGTCGCTGAATCATTTGGAACAGATTGGGGAATTGCTTCTACTGGATATGCTGCATCTGGAAGAAATTCGGGATTTAAAGTGTATTCATTCTGTTCATTCAGTTACAAAGGATGGTAGACTTCCTTTATATATTTCTAAAAACATTAAAGTAGCTACATTAATTGGAATTGTGGCTGGCTTTCCCATAATTGCGTTAAAAAACGGCATAGCAGATAAGAGCAATAAGAGTATTGACTTATAATTATATATATTCTCCTATAGAATTTTCTGTCTTGGTAATCCTATTTCATGTTCTTGCGGATAAGGCTTTCGCCAGGTCATACTGATATCCTCGTGCAAATTACGTTGTGCTTCCAATGATTTTTCTTTATCCATAGAATATCTTGGATCCGGAATAAAAGGCATTTTGGCCATTTTATAAATAGTAACAGTAGGAAAGTGAAAATCTACTTCTACTGTTCCCAATAAGAGATAACAGCCACCACCCTTAAAAGGATATTCCTCAAGGCAGTTGGGAAAATGAGCGGTATCAAAATATTCTCCCTGAGCATCAACCCAGGTTCCGAAATACATTGTTCCTTTCTTTGTAGGTACATGCTTTCGTGAAATAAGATAAGCAAGCATCTTAACCTGACATTTATGAAACTTCAATAAATCTTTTACTAAAACGGAACCTCTGTATCGGGTCTGTAACAAATCAAAAGGACTGAATGAAACGGGGAAGCCTAATATTTCTATTTCATCAAATGCATCTTCAAAGCGGTTTCTTTCTATAGAAGGAAGCTGATAATCTTTCTGTGGCTCCTTCAGTAATGTGGGATATCTAAATACAATTTTATGAGTTCCCAAAAGAAACCTTGATTCAATCAGCAGTTCATGTTTTTGTTTTCCAGTAAAGCGGAATGCGCCAATAAAGATTAAAATTTGCAATGTTTCGATACCTATAGGAATTCTCTTAATAAAATTTTCCAGGGAAGTATAATTTCCATTTTGAGCTCTTTCTTCAGGAATCAGCTGTGCTAACCTCGTTTCCAGTTTTTCAATATGCATTAATCCCAAATAAACCTCTGAACCATACACCGTTGTCTGATATTTACTTAGATTAACACAGGGATTATGGATATAGGCTCCTGACATTCTTGCTTCATGAATATAAACTTCCGTTCTGTAAAACCCACCGCCGTTATTGATGGCAGAAACCATAAATTCGATAGGATAGTAGACCTTAAGATATAAACTCTGATAACTTTCCACTGCATAAGAAGCAGAATGAGCTTTACAGAATGAGTATCCTGCAAAAGATTCAATCTGCCGGTATACTTCCATGGATAATTGTTCAGGATGTCCCAGCTTTTTACAGGATTCAAAGAAGTTGTCTTTTACTTTCTGTAATGCAGATAAAGACCGGCCTTTACCACTCATGGCTCTTCTCAGTACGTCACCATCAGGAGCAGATAATCCTCCGAAATGCAGCGCAATTTTGATAACATCCTCCTGGTAAACCATAATACCATATGTTTCCCCTAATTCCTTTTCAAAAACCTCATGAAAGTATTCAAATTTTGTGGGATTATTATGTCTGAAAATATACTCCCGCATCATTCCGCTTTGAGCCACTCCCGGTCGGATAATAGAGGAGGCGGCGACCAATACTTTATAATTATCACATTTAAGTCTTCGAAGTAATCCCCTCATAGCAGGAGATTCAATATAAAAACAGCCAATGGTTTTTCCGGAACTTAAGAATTCATTGCACCGGGCTTCATCTTTTGAGAGAGAGGTATCCCGGATATTGATATCAATTCCTCTTTTTTCTTTAACCAGCTTTACCGTATCGTTAATGGTACCTAACCCTCTTTGTGAGAGAATATCAAATTTTTCAAGACCAATTTCTTCGGCGGTATACATATCGAACTGTACGATCGGAAAACCTTTGGGAGGCATTTCGAGTGCAGAATAATCGGTTATAGGCTCTTCTGATATAAGGATTCCACATGAGTGCATGCTTCTCTGATTAGGAAACTTTTCCAACAGTTTTCCGTAGTAATGAACCTGTCTGGATACCGAATTAGTATCATGTTCCTGAATCGGTTTTGTTGCCAGTGTATCTAGTTCTTCTTTGGGAAGTCCAAAGACTTTTCCTATTTCGCGGAAAATAGAGCGGTATTTAAATTCCACATTGGTTCCGCAGAAGGCAACATGATCCTTACCATATTTATCAAAAATATATTCCAAGATAATGTCTCTGGTCTGCCAGCTCCAATCTATGTCAAAATCGGGTGGTGTTTTACGGTTGAGGTTTAAAAATCTCTCAAAATACAGGTCCAGTTCAAGAGGACATATATCAGTAATACCAATGCAGTAGCTGACAATGGAATTGGCACCACTGCCTCTTCCTACATGCATAAATCCCATCCGGTTGCTGTACTGGATAATATCCCAGGTGATCAGAAAATAAGCACAGAAATTAAGCTGGTCAATGACTCCTAACTCTTTATCCACTCTTGCTTTTGCCTGCAGATTATCATCGGAATACCTTTTAGAGAACCCCTGATAGGCTAACATTTTTAAAAGCTTAGAATCATTTTCCTTACTGTCTGTGAAATGCTTTTTATTTTTGGGTGTTGAAAAATCAAAATCAAAATAGCAGCTATTGACAATGTACTTTGTATTTTCAATAATCTGTGGCTCATGGTAAAATTGAGACAGAAGCTCTTTTTTATCAGTAAACATTTCGTTGTCCTTACAGTAATCAGCTTCTGTAAGCTTACTGATCAAAGTATTATGATCAATAGCTCTTAATATCTTATGAAGTTCATATTCTTCAGGGGTTGCAAAGGTAACCGGATGAAGAATGACCATTTTATAGATTAACTTTTTCAATTCAGGCTGAATCAAAAAGTTTAATTGGTTCTGTCTGATGCCTATAAATTCATGATCTGCTAATTTTTCAGGAATATTCTCTAATGGATAAATGACAAGAGTATCTGTAAAATCAGGATTGGCTTTAGGAATTTCTATCCCTTCACAGTTATATGCGGTTAAGAGTTTGTTGACTTCTGCAATGCTTTTTTGGTTTTTTGCCAGACAGATATAATACAGTTCATCCTGAACCCGTATTTCCACTCCTACGATCGGTTTGATATGATGATCCTGACAAAGTTTATAGAAATCATAAATCCCCGTAATGGTATTGATATCGGTAAGAGCCAGAGTTTTAATATTAAACCGTACGGCCTGCTCAACCAGTTCTTTAATAGAAATGGTTCCATATCTTAGGCTGTGATAAGAATGACAATTCAGAAACATGTTGTAATTATTTTAATAAACCTGAGGCTCTTCCTACACTTGAAGTTCCAAACCTGTTCTTGATTTTATCCATTGTCTGATACAGTGATATCAACTCTTCCGTATCTTCAAAGAGATCCATTTGATGGCACCCGTGAACCAGTCCGGTAAACTTTACGCCAACCAGCCTTATTCTCATACGTCTGGTATATACTTTTTTAAAGAGTTCTAAAACATACCTGAGCAGGGTATGATCAGCTGAGGTGTAAGGAATCCTGCATTGTTTGGTTTCAGTATCAAAATTGGAATACCGGAGTTTTACCACCACTACCGATACCAGCCATTTCTCTGCCCGGAGCTGATAACAGAGTTTTTCAACCATTCCTGAGAGTATACTTTGAATACCCTGAATATCGATGCTGTCCTGAGCAAAAGTATCTTCCGTAGAAATGGATTTTCGTTCCGAATAGGGAACCACAGGATTTTCGTCAATTCCGTGTGCTTTTTTCCAAAGTTCATTTCCATTTTTACCAATCAGCTGCTGAAGAACGTCAACAGGCATTTCTGAAAGCGTTTGTATCGTTCTGATCCCCAGTCTGGAGAGCAGTTGAAAAGTAACATCGCCGACCATAGGAATCTTCTTTACTGAAAGCGGGTTTAAAAACGGCTGTATGTCAGATTGTTTCACTTCCAATCTTCCGGTTGGCTTGGATTCTCCGGTTCCGATTTTGGATACGGTTTTATTGGTAGATAAAGCAAAACTTATGGGTAATCCTGTGTTTTTCTGTACGCTTTCTGCTATTTCATGAGTCCATTTATAGCATCCAAAAAACTGATCCATCCCGGATAAATCCAGATAAAATTCATCAATACTTGCTTTTTCGAGAACAGGAACTTTTTCCTGAATAATCTCCGTTACCATATGAGACATGTTAGAATACATTTCCATATCTCCCTTAATGACTTTAGCTTCGGGGCATAGCCGCAAAGCCATTTTGATGGGCATGGCACTCCTAACTCCGAAAAAGCGGGTTTCATAAGAGCAGGACGCCACTACACCACGATCTCCACCTCCTATGATCACAGGCTTATTCTCCAGTTCAGAGTTTTTCAGCCTTTCACAGGAAACAAAGAACGTATCCAAATCCATATGTACAATTGCTCTTTCCATGTTACAAAATTAGTTACGTTTTGAAACAAATTTTGTATTTTTGTTGTCTAAAATTGTAACAATGTCAAAATTCTCTGATAACATCGTGTTTTTGAGAGGAAAGAAAAATATGACTCAGCAAGAGCTGGCAGATCTATTAATTCTTACCCGATCCAGATATGTTGCCTATGAATATGGTAGAACAGAACCGCCTATTGAAATATTGCTTAGAATTTCAAAATTCTATAACATCAGCATCGACCTGCTATTGACTGTAGATGTCAGAAAATTTTCTATCGATGAAATCATGGAGCTTCCTGAGAACAGGATCGTTCTGCCTATAAGGGTTGATCAGGATGGAAACAATCAGATTGAGATTATTCCCCAAAAAGCGTCTATGGGCTATTTGAATGGCTATGGAGATCCGGAATATATAGAAAATCTGGAGACCATATCATTACCTTTTTTAAAAGGGGGTAAGTTCAGGGCATTTCCGGCTGACGGAGATTCAATGCCCCCCTATAAGAACGGAACCTATATTGTGGGAAAATATGTAGAAAATCTTTCGGATTTGAAAACGGACAGAACGTATGTTTTCATTACCACCAATGATGGTATCAGTTATAAAAGGTTTCAGTTTCACGAAGCCGATGGTATATGGGTAAAGGCTGACAATCAATTTTATGAGCCTTATAAAATTCCATTGCCTGAGATTAAAGAAATCTGGGAATTTGCCTGTAGTATCAATACCAAAGAATATGAGCCTGATGAATTTTCAGAACATCATATTCAAAACTTTATCACAGAAATTAAAACCGATATCAAACAGATCAAAGAAAAAATGGGAGATAAGAATTGAATTCATTTTGAGTACATGGCATAATCAAAAAACTTCCCCGAAGGGAAGCAAAAAACACAAATGATGAAAAAAAATCCCGAAGTAACGGGATATTACTAAGATAAATATTTTAATTTAAAGTTAAATGACCCAGCTGAGTTTATTTGATGCTGAAGAATTCTATGAATTTCCAAAAGATCTTTTGGAATACAGAGAGAATTTCCTGAGCCGGGAAGAAGCAGACCTTCTTAGAAACAAATTATTAAATACTGCACCCTGGGAACAGCGTACTCAGAAAATGTACGATAAGATGGTACTTACTCCACGGTTGACCGCTTGGTATGGAGATTCAAAATACAACGATTCCGAAGAAAATAAAAAGCCAACAAATCCATGGACTCCTGAATTGTTCTCCTTAAAACAAAGAATTGAAAAGGAATTTGGCTGTCAGTTCAATGGTGTTCTGCTAAACCTGTATCGTGATCATAATGATTCCGTCGCCTGGCATCGGGATAAGGAAAGCCGTTATGGTAAACGTCCTGTCATTGCATCCATCAGTCTTGGACAAACCAGAAACTTTGATTTCAGAAAAAAAGACCACCACCAAAGCAAATACAGTCTTCCTCTTCCTCACGGCTGCTTATTGATCATGAAAGGTAATCTTCAGGAAGAGTGGGAGCACAGGATTGCCAAATCAAACGTACCTATGAAAGAACGGATTAATCTAACGTTCAGGTTAATTCAAAATCTTTAATTTTTATTAAGCTAAATACAATGACTGCAACGAGAGTCAACCATCACTTTGTTAATAAAAGTAATAATAACCATAATATGAGGCATGCTATATTCTATAAAATAGCAATAACTTTAGCATCATTTAATTTTTGAGGAAGTATGCAGGGAAATGAACCCACTTATCAGATTTATTCTCCGGGATCAGTATTGGGACTGTTTAGCAATGCATTAAAGCTTAATGCTACCGTTAATCTAATTTATCTTAAGGGAAGATATTCCTTCGGCGGAGGAAAATCCTATGGGAACTATTACTATGATCATCTGTTTTCAGAATCTGATACTATTTCTATTGGTGTTAGAATATCAGCATTACTGAGAAGTAAAATTGAAAACAATGATATCTATACGCTTAGAGGGTATATTGAGAAAAGCATTAAAAACTCCTCTGTAGAATTGCGTTTCGTTGTAGATGAAATTATCCAGCAAGAGGAACGGGCAATTTCAGAAGAAGAACTACAGAGATATGAACTCATCCAGAAAAAGCTTGAAAAAGGATCCAAAGATCTTGAGTCAATAATCAGAAATAAACTTCTCAAAGATGAGCCAGTCAGAATTGCTAATATTTATGGAAATAATGCAATCGTACAAAAAGACTTTGCAGAGGGATTGGATATTTCACAGAAGTATTTCCAGGTCTCGGAATATAGCTGCAGTATCACTTCATCAACATCTATTGCTGAAAAATTGGAGGAGGTTTCTGAATCAGGGTATGACATTATTGCGCTGGTAAGGGGAGGAGGCGACCGGCAAAGCATGGAAGTTTTCAATGATATAGTTCTTTCAGAATTATTTATTGCTCTGGAAGCTGTCACTGTAACAGCAATAGGTCATACAGTAGATGAAACGCTGCTGGATAAGCTGGCTGATAAAAGATTTCATCTACCGCATGATTATGGAGCTGGTCTTCATTCCATTGTGGAAAAACTCTCCCATGAAAAATCAAATTCACGGGCATTACTGATTGATGAAGTTAAAAAGGATGTGGGTAAACAGTTTGCAGAGCAGGTGCTGACACTGGAGAAGCAACTTAAAAAGAAAAATGATGAATTCACCGAAGCTCAGAAGACCTTTAAAGAACAATCTGAAAATCAGGTAAAAGCTTTTACGGAGCAGCTTAAGGTTCGTAATGAAGAGGTAGAGAAATTAAAGAAAGATCTTTCAGAGAAACACGGTGATCAGGTAAAAACCTTAACAGATCAACTCTCAAAAAGAACTGAAGAATTTCAAAAGTTTCAGGAGTCTTCGGCAAAACAGGTTCAGGAAATGCAGAAGAACTTTGTCGACCAGCAGAAAGAGAGACAGCAGGAGATTGAAAACTATAATAAGGAACTTGCTGCATTGCATGAAAAAAATTTACAGGCAGCTATTAATGAAAAAACGGCTTCTTTAAAGGCGGGAATGGAATCTTTACAGCAGGAAAATACAAGACTGAATATTGAAATAAAGAACAGCAAAACGGATTATATGAAGATTGCAATGGCAGCTATAGCAGCTTTGATCATAGGTTTTATATTGGCAAAGATTCTGTAAAGCTGTTCTATTCATCTTTCATTTTAAGGACGACCAATCCTAATTATAATAAAAAACCTCCCGCATGACCAGGAGGCAAAAAATGTTCTTTGTTAAACATTCTAAAAACAATTAAATATACAATTATTCTCAAAAATCAGTACCTTTAATAAGAAATGTTTTGAATATCCTTCTGTTGATATTTTTATTACATTTAATCAAAAGTCAGCGAAAATTGCCCCCTACTTAATCATGCTACCTCTCAGTTATGAGAGGTTTTATTTTTTCCTTTTCCCTAAAAAGCATCTAAAAAAGTTCTGCTGATTGCCAATATTCTTTCTGCCTGGTTGTAATTTATCATACCACTGATAATCAAAAACTCTTAATTTTTTTATTATCACATGAAAATTTCTTTTTCGGTACTACGAAAAAGTAGTGATTTTATATCATTCCTGTTGTTCAATTTTACATCACCAACAAATCATAAAAATCACAGTTATGAATATTGAGAGAACAGAATTTATAGCCTGGATGGATAGAATCATGGAAAGATTTGATCTACTAAAAGAACAGATGATTAAGAACCAGTCCAGATGTATAGAAATTGATGGGGAGCAGCTTTTGGACAACCAGGATGTTTTACAGCTTTTAAAAATAAGCTCCAGATCATTACAACGATACCGAACGGATAAAAAGCTGCCTTACTATACCATCAGCGGAAAGCTGTATTATAAGTTGTCAGATGTTCATCAACTGATCAGAGAGAGTTTAAGCTCTTCATTATGATCAAGACTTTAGCAGCCAAATCCGTTATTATAATTCCAAATTTTATGAATTCGTGATCGAGTAAATACCTTCATTCCATTAAATAGAATACAATGGAAGATGAAATAATAAACTCTCAGGAAACCGGTGAAATCAAACCAACAAGAGATACATTACTTGTTTTGAACACTGATACCAATCAGGTAGAAATGGTAAAAGGAATTGATCAGGAAGGCAATCTTCAAAAGGTTTCTCCACTAGAAAAAAATGAAAATGACCAATTGATCAAAGTTGATAAGCATGGAGATATTTTCTCTAATTTCTTTTCTAATTTCTACCGGCAGCTTAAAAATCCCACGTATTTCAATTTTTTCAAAGTATCAGAATATGATGCTGTCAATACCGCCAAGGATCTTCAAAAATATGTTGATCAGGCATCCCCTGAAGAAAAAGAAAGGCTGAAAGACTACGAAGTTTTACCTCAACACCACAATAATCCCAAAAATCAAAATACAATGAACAACAACACAGACAATCAGGAATATCGTTTTCAGCCTGAACAGATCGACTGGAAAACGATGGAAAAATTCGGACTTAATCAGGAGAAGCTTGAAAAAATGGATGCTATGGATTCATTACTCAGAGGTTTTAAAACAAATACATTGATTCCCATTACCATTAATTTAGGAACAGCAGTCAGCAAAATGGATGTCCGGTTATCCCTTCAAACAGGAGATACAGGACAGGTTGCCGTCCATTTGCATGGTATCCGCAAAGAGCCTAATCTCAATATGAAATTCCTCGGGCATGAGTTCAGTGATCAGGACAAAAAGAACCTGAAGGAAACCGGAAATATGGGCAGGGTAGTAAATCTTGTCAATCCTAAAACCGATGAAATCATTCCATCAGTCATCAGCCGAGACAGGCTTACCAATGAGCTTGTTGCGTATCGAGCGGAGTATATGAAAGTTCCTGATGAAATCAAAGGAATAAAACTTGATGAACATCAGAAACAAACTTTACTGGAAGGAGGACCCTTGTATCTTGAAGGCATGACTTCCAAAAAAGGAGAGTCTTTCGACGCCACCGTACAATTCAATGCAGATAAGCGGTATGTAGAATTTTTGTTTGGCAATAACCAAGCGCCACAACAAAGCCAACAGCCATCACAACTTCCGGCTCAAGAAGCTCCCAAAGTATTCAGAGGAAAAGAACTGGATGATTCACAGTATGAAAAATTTAAAGCCGGGCAAACCATTTATATTGACGGTCTTACCGATGCTAAAGGTAAAGCCTATCAAGGCTATATTACCTTCAACAAACAAACTTCCAAAACCGACTTTTCATTCACTCATCCTAATAAGCTCAAAGAAGGGGCGAAACCTACAGAAGATCATAAAACTCAAACTGCGGTTAACACCGATGGTAAAACCAATGAAGCTACTAAAAATGTGAAGGAGCCTTTAGAATCAAAACAGCAGCAGCCTGCCCATAAGCAACAAGAAGATCAGCAAAAAAAGGTTAGAAAACCAAGAAGACAAAAACTATAATCAACATCTAAATCCGTCATATGAAAGCAATCATCGCAGAAAAGCCGAGCGTTGCCAGGGAAATTGCACAGTTGTTAGGTGCTCATGAAAAAAAAGAGGGGTACTTATCCGGTAACGGATATTGTGTCACCTGGGCATTGGGACATCTGATCGCATTAGGAATGCCGGAAGATTACGGTATAAGGGGCTTTAACAAAGCCTCTTTGCCTATCTTTCCTAAACCATTTATTCTGACTCCCAAAAAACTAAAGAAAGAAAAAGGCTATGAGCCTGATCCTTCGGCTTTAAAACAACTCCATATTATAAAGCAAGTCATCAATCAATGCAGCAGTATCATTGTCGCCACAGATGCAGGAAGAGAAGGAGAGCTCATCTTCCGTTATATTTATCACTACCTACAATGCAATAAGCCTTTTGAAAGGCTCTGGATCAGTTCACTTACCGAAAAAGCAATACAGGACGGTTTTAAAAACCTTCAACCAGGTGATGCTTTTGATGGTTTGTATCAAGCTGCTAAAGCCAGAAGCGAAGCAGACTGGCTGGTGGGAATCAATGCTACCCAGGCATTAACCATCGCAGAAAATCAAGATCTCTACTCATTGGGCAGAGTACAGACACCAACCCTAGCTTTAATCTGTCACCGGTTTTTTCAGCATCAAAACTTCATTAAGCAAAAATACTTTCAAATCCAGCTGAGTCACAGAAAAGAATATACAGATTTCACCAGTCTTTCACTATTGCAGTGGGAAGAAAAAAAGCAGGCAGAACACATCCAAAAATTCATAGAACGGGAGGGAAGAGCAGTTGTCGACGATGTATCCATTACAACAGTTCAGGAACAATCCCCGTTACTTTTCGATCTCACAGAATTACAGAAAGAAGCCAACAGAAATCTTGGCCTTTCTGCCAATGAGGTTTTACAAACTGCCCAAAGCTTGTATGAAAAAAAATTCATTACCTATCCCAGAACCGGCAGCAAATATATTCCTGAAGATTTATGGGCAGAGATCCCAGAACTGGTCAGAATCCTCAATATATCAAACCTATTCAAAACAGCTATATCTACTTTAAAATTCGGAAACTTCAACAAGAGAATCGTTAATGATGTAAAAGTAACAGATCATCACGGTTTACTCATCACTACGAAGGTTCCATCCGCACTTACAGCTACTGAAAAAGCTATCTATGATATGATTGCTTACCGTTTATTGGAGTCATTATCCCATACCTGTACAAAACAAGTCACCCAGATCCAGATAAAAGTATATCATTATGAATTCCAGGTCACAGGATCAAAAATACTCAACAAAGGCTGGCGAGCCATCAAAGGAATTCTATCTGACAAAGGAGATCCCACCACTACTAACCAAACCCTTACTGAACTCCCGGAACTCAAAATCGGAGATGAACTGAAGATCTCAAAAACAGAATTACTGGAAAAAGTAACGCAACCTCCCAAGCTTTATACAGAAGCGGATCTTTTATCAGCCATGGAAAACGGAGGAAGTTCGATTGAAAACAAAGAAGAAAAGCAGGTACTATCCAATATCGGCATCGGAACCCCAGCCACCAGAGCTTCTATTATTGAAACCCTAATCAGCAGAAACTATATCATAAGGAAAAGCAAAACCCTATATCCTACAGATAAAGGCTTACAAGTTTACAACCTTGTCAAAGACAAAAAAATAGCTAATGTCCAAATGACCGCGGAATGGGAAATAGCACTGGATAGAATTGAAAAAGGTCAACTGAACAGAACCCAATTTATCAATGATATCCAAGACTATACGGCAGAAATCACCAGCGAACTTTTATTACTCAATATTCCACAAGAGAATCCCCCACAACTCAACTGCCCCAAATGCCAACAACATACTCTTATTATCAAAGACAAAATCATAAAATGCCCTGATGAAAAATGTAATTGGATTCTCTTCAGAATGATATGCGGAGTACAACTCAGTATTACAGATATAGCTTTACTATTAACTCAGAACAAAACATCATTAATCAAAAACATGAAAAGCAAAAACGGAAAAAAGTTTAATGCTTATATAGTTTTAAAAGAAGATTCTAGTACAGTATTTGACTTTGGAAAGGATAACTAATTCTCAAAAAAATAGTTGTTTTTTATTTGAAATCTGAGACCGGATCATTTTTAACTATATAGATTTCAATATTTTAAATATGTACTAAGTTTTGTGCCTAAACTGGGGGCGATTTATATTTTGCTTTAGCAAAATATAATACGACATATTTTGTCGCTTTGCGGATATATCTTTGCCTTATTAAAGAATGTTAATTAATTGAACAGGTTTTTGAAAAATATTTCTCAGGAAACAATCACGATTATTTATCTTTAACTGTCACTATCCAGGACGATGGTTTTTAATTTTTTAAAGAAGCCAGGAAATGAAAAATATCAAAGTTTTAGATATTATGATCATTATTGGGAAAAGCAAAATCACAGTGCAAGAACTCAGTATATATCGCCAATTTTACAACAATATTATAAATCTGTAAAACAAAATGTTATAAAAGACTCCATTGGTAAAAGTATTGACGGCTTTAAGTATTAATTTAACTTTAGTTTGTACTGTCATACAGTGCAAGGAGAAAAAAGCGAACATGGAAGTACTATTTTTGGAGAATGACGGTCAGTATTCATTTCTCATAGAAGGTCCTTCAACGATAGCATATAGTACACCCTCAGCTATGGGGATTATATCCAAAAATGAGAGAAACAAAAGTAATATAATATTTGCAGAGCAATTAAAAGAATTCAGACCATACGAATTTGTTCCACAGCAAGAGAATTATAGCAATATATACGTTTCTAATGTATTGGGAGAAACTAATTTTAGCAACAATAATCTGTTTGAATATGATGTTCAGATCAGTCGATCAGTAGTTTTAAAGTCAAATATTTATTATCCCTATGATTTAAAAGGAAGTTATGAATTTAAAATAGATAGCCATACAAGTAAAATTCTGGGACAGTTGCTTTATAAAATTTCTTTAGAAGATAGGAAAAGTAACAGAGTGTCTCCAGATGCTAAGTTGAATAATGTAATTGTTTTGGAGAATAATAAAAGGAAAAATGAAGTTTTTACCGGTGAAAATCGCGCTCAAAATAATTTAGAATATTCTTTGTTTATGGCTTGGATAAATAAACTATTATTGGAAAATATTAATAAAGCTAATAAAATAGATCATTTAGATGTTCCTTCAATCCAGTACGTTGAAAGATTAGATATTCCACCTGATATAAAATAGTGAAATAAAATGACCTTTTCACTTTTAGGAACTGTCTTTAGAATAATGTAAATCATGAACTGAATACAGTTAAAGGATTAGAGTTGCATTTTCAAACAGACTGTTGGTATGATTCCGGTAGAATATAGATTAAGTCACGGGAATATCAACAGGGTAGAAATGCTCGGTATTGAAAATAATGAGCTAAAGATATTCTATATTTTATTATCCGAAGAAAAAACCTTCAGTGTTTTCATTTTTTTAAATTTAATGATGTTTTACTTTTTTTCTGAGCAACATATAAATGGTATGTAATGAAAGTTTGGTTACATCCATATTCCATAAAGGTTGACTTTTATTAACAACAACCCATATTTTGCTGTGAATATCAAATTGATGAATAAAGCAATAGTAAACCCATTTGGAAATGGAAATACGGGTATTTTTTCCTTTGTTTCGAACTAAACAATAAAGGGAGTAGGTAGATTCGGTATTTGCTGACATTATTTGAGAAAGAATCTGTTCTTTGAGGAAAAGTGTTCTTCCATTAGAAGTCCATCCTGCCAATCGTTTGACACGTCCTTTACTAGAGATAGCAAAACGGTTATCAAAGCCGGGAATGATTTTCCAGTGTTCTCCGGGAAGATCTTTTATGGACAAGTTCAGACATGCGGGAGGATTATTTTGATCAATAGAGGGGCTTCCTAATTTTTCCCACAGAGCAGTATTAAGCAACCGGTATGAAAGGCTTTTATTTTCAGTTATTATAAAGTCCTTCTTTGTTGGGGTATAAGATTTCAAAAACCATAGGTATCCACCTGCTGTTAAAAATTGTTTATTGATAACATCCATAATACTTTCCGGAGCAATACCCAGCTTTTTTTCTGCCATATACATGCTTTCAAAATCAGATAGTAGTTCCCCTTCAATACTATACTGGCTGACAGCCTGGCTGTAAATGACTTTTCGGTTTCTTATTCTGTTTTTTTCAAACATATTGAGCCGCATTTCATGGGACGAAATTTTCTGTAAATTATGGTAATGTATATTAAGTTTGTTCTCATCCTTAGTGCTGATAAGAATGGTGCGGTCATAGTAATCAAATTTTTCTATAAAATGATAATAGACAAGACGTATTATTGATTTCCTGTACTTCTTACCCTCTGAGGATAAAGAGCAATGTACACTATAGTTATAATTTTGTAGATAATTGTTGGTATGTTTTACAAAAATCAGTTTCATAATCAGTTCCGGCCTTTTCCATTCTTTACCACTTGGGAGAGATACAAAACGTCCTATGCTTTTTACACGCCCGTAATTAGAAATCATATAATTTTCATAATTCTCAATAGATTTCCATTCTTCACCTGGAAGATTTTTTAAAGAAGTATTATATAAAACTTCTTTTACATATTGGTCTTCAAATTCAGGAGGCAGTTTCATAAGCTACTTGATGAAAAAAAATAATAGTAATGAATAACAAAAATAAAAAACTCAGTTTAAAAAATAATTAGTTGTGGTATCTAGCCCTTTTATTCTGTAGTATTGATAATATCGAACAATGGTGTTGTCATAATACTTAATATGTTTTAAAGTTATTCAATTTGTTGATAACTGTCAGATTAAATGTTAACTAATTCAGATTATTCCAAGATTATTATTGCGGTGATTATTTCATTAATTATTGGTTTAGTATTGGCTACTCTTTTTAAATAATTTTTTCCTTGGTGAGTAAAACGCCTAAGTGAAAAAGAGTTTTTGCCTGGTACTGTTTCCGCAGTGCACTTAATCTTTTTTCAATTAAACTTTCACTGATTACGACGGAGTGTTGGCTGCTTAGTTGTTTACTAACCTCAGAAACTTTGTAGCCTTCTGATAGATATTTTATGATGAGTAGATCTCTTTTTTCCATTGTTTAAAGATAATGATTTCCAATCTGAAATTTGGAATCCATTGATGTATTGAAAATGAAATAAGATCTATGTATTCAAGGTTGATTAATTATTGTTTAAACCAAATGAATTGGTTCCCAGTTTATTTTTGAAAAGGCGTTCTTTTTTGATGGCTTCGTCCGCAGTTATCGTCTTCGGAAGAAGCATTAAAATTGAAAATTGAAAGTGGTTACCATGTAAAGGGTCAGAATCAAGAAGTTCTTTTAACATCTTATTATCTCCATGACCATTCGTTAGCACATATGCTGACCAACGGGCCCAAATTCCATTTTCACCGTATGCTGATCCTACATAAAGCTTGCCGGTTTGGGTATCATTGATAAGGTACACGCCCTTTGTTATGGAAAGTACCTTTTTCCAGTCGCTGTATTGATTGGTTACTATTTCTTTCAGTTCGCTAAAACTTAGAATAAAATCAAAATAATCCGTAAACTGCTTATAATGAAGTCCTGGTTTGATTTCTATGACTTCCATTTCATTTTTTATCCATTGCTCCACCTGATAATAACCCTCTCCTTAAGATCGTCGTACTGCTCAGGTACTTCTATCATCTCATAATGGTAGCGGTCTTCAGCAAACTTTTGTCTGTCTTTAATTTGATAAACACCGATAAATCGAGCGAAAATACCCTCTTCACCAATAAAAGAAACAATATACTCGACATCTTTAAACACATCTTTAGATTGTGAGCTCTGATACGATAGGAATTCTGAACGGTGATTTTTATAAAGATCATATAAATCCTGCCTTACGTCTTTGTGTCTTACTAATTTTATTTTTACGTTCCTTTTTAACCCTCTGTTATAAAGCAGTTCTTGTATGGTAATCATTTTCTTTTCTTATATGTTGGTTGCTTGCGAAGGGGTTTATTTAACAGTAATAATAGGTGCTCGTTTTGTTGCTTGCTGATCGGCAGATTTAATCAGTTTTACTGAATCTTCTATGTAGAATGTTTTTAGAATTTTGTTATTCGTAATATCCAGTTCTTTTATTGATGTACCGAGTAGATACAATTGTACCAATTCTTTATTTTTTGATAGATCAAGATTGATCAATTGTTTACATCCGTCAAGATTAAGTGTGTGAAGAGCTGGAAATTTCGTGCTATCGAATTCTGTAAATAAATTATCCTGTAAATGGATGTACATTATATTTTGTGAGTTTAACTGAATTTTGGTTAATCCCAATCTGAAAGCATAAATTCCTTTCAAATTAATCAAACCTTTTAAATTCAGAACTCCAATTTTATTGTTGTCCCCTATATAAAGATTTTCAAGCTTTGTAAGTTTGTTTAAAAGGGAAAAATCGGAAATATTATTCTTGTGTAGATTAAGCTCTTTCAAACCCTGAAAGTATTCAAGGCCGCTTAAATCGGAAATATTCTTTTCGTCCAGTTTCAGTTCAGTAGTCGTATTAATTTCTGAAACTTCTAAATTTCCGTTATAATTTTGATCGAACTGCTGTAACAGAGCCGTTTTGAGATTGTTGTCTTTAATGGAAATTTCTTGTGCAACAATGTTGATGGATAGAATGACTGCAAATGTTGATATAATTTTAAGCATTTTTGAAACGTATGTTATAAAAGTAAGATCGATAATTTATAAGAATCTTAATTGAATTCTACAATGATCTACACCTATAATAATTCTATTTATTATTGTTAAAGTTGTCAAATAATTCCTGTAATGTAAATACTTCAGGCTTAGCTGAAAAATTTTCTTTAATTATAATGTATAATTTCGAGTAAGATTTAGGGAGATATAACTTCTCTTTAATATACTGATCTATATATTTCAGAATAGTATCTTTTCGAGTATGGATACAGAGAAACACAGCATTTTGAAAATTATACTTGTTTAAATAAATGGTTAATTTAAAGAAATCCCATAAGAATCTTTCATAAGGCAATTCTCTTTCTGTTTTCACTTCGGCAATGAGACGTTGATTATCAGGACTCATATCATCCTGATCTTTATGAATAAAGAAGTCAGGAATTAAGGTAAGTTCTCTAAGGTATTCACTATCATTAGCTGAAATATTTCTGATCTTTCCTGCTACTTCAAAAATTTCTTCATCACGTTCATTAGAATAGATGTATCTTTTTGGTATCTGCAATTGCCTTGTTAGTTCACGAGGTTCTGCAATTTCCTTTGCATAATTCAGTATAGCATATTGCACATTTAATTGAGTGACAAAATTATTTTCGTATGTCGTCGATCGTTTTTTATTAATCGCAATCCTATCATTTTGGAACGAAACTCTGGAGGTTTGATAGTTAATTTCCTCAATGCTTTCTAGGGTGGCTAAAAAATTATTAATGGTTGGGTTATTAGTTTTCATTTTTTTATCTATCTCAAATCTACAAAAGTTTACAGAAAGCTATATCATAATATGTAGAAATAAAACTAATAAGAATAAAGATTTAAATGGAATTACGCCTTTAGATTCCAAACTACACATCTTTCAACTGCTTAATCAATTGTTTTAAAAGAACTTCCTAGTTTGAATGTCCTATAATATGGATAAGAAAGGAAAAAATATCAGAGGTATTTGATATTTAATAAAAGGGTGAAGAAGTTTGAGTTTTCTTTTAAGAATGTGTGGAGGGAAAGTTTAAAAAGCAAAAAATCTGAATTAAAAAAAACGATAAACTTTGATAGTGTTTTAAAAATTAAAATGAAAATTTATTACGGTTTCCCGTTTTTTTTCTTTCAATTTCGATTCGTATATTTAAAGATTTAAATCATACATCATTGATTAACTATAGTACATGGTTTTACTTCTGCAGTTAATTGAGTGATAATAAGAAGCTAATAATATTTATTTAAGTGTCAAAATATAAATTTATAGACCTATTTGCAGGATTAGGAGGGTTTCATTTAGCCTTAGAGGGATTAGGTCATGAATGCGTTTTCGCAAGTGAATTACAACCTGATCTTCAAAAACTTTATTCAGAAAACTATCCTGGAACACCAATCTTCGGTGATATTACTAAAATTTCGGTAGATAATATCCCGAAGCACGATATTCTCTGCGGAGGATTTCCTTGTCAGCCCTTTTCTCAAGCGGGCAAAAGATTAGGTTTTACAGAAGATCGGGGAAATTTATTTAATAATATTATGGAAATTTTAGAATTTCATAAACCTAAATATGTTTTTTTAGAGAACGTTCAAAATTTAAAAAATCATGATGAGGGAAATACTTGGAAAGTAATAGAAGAAAGATTATCTGCGTTGTATGATGTTAAAGAAGCAATTCTATCACCCCATCAGTTTGGAATACCGCAACATAGATTTAGAATCTATATTGTAGGAAAATTAAAAGAGTTCTATGAAGATAAACCTTTAGCTAACTTTGAATTTCCACTACCAGAGAAACACGAATGTAATATTAAAACCATAATTGATGAATCTGCATTAGATTTCATGCACTTACGAAATGATACAAGAAATCATCTTTCTATTTGGCAAGAATTTTTGAATGAATTGTACGATAATGGAGGTGAATTACCAACTTTTCCTATTTGGGCAATGGAATTTGGGGCAGATTATGATTTTGAGGACATTGCACCTGCACATCAAAAATTAAAGGAATTAAAAAATAAAAAAGGTAAATTAGGTAAAAAAATAGTCGGTTCTACGATAAAAGAATGTCTCTCACATTTACCAATTTATGCCATTACGGATAAAACTAAAACATTTCCATCTTGGAAAATTCAATTTATTAAAAGAAACCGTGAGTTTTACAATACACACAAATTGTGGTTAGATAAGTGGATTCCAAAAATTGTGGATTTTGAAAATAGTCATCAGAAATTTGAATGGAATTGTGGGGCCGAAGAAAATCCAACAATTTATAATAAAATTATTCAATTTAGACCTTCTGGTATAAGAGTAAAAAAACCAACATATTCTCCAGCATTAGTGCTAACAACAACACAGATTCCTATTTTTCCATGGATAAAACTACCTGAGGAATCTTTGGATGGAAATGAGGGGTTATATGGAAGATATATGACTAAAGATGAAGCCGCAAAGTTGCAAGGAATGGATAAATTAAAAAAATATCCAGAAACTGTTCCTTCCGCATTTAAAGCATTTGGGAATGCTGTTAATGTGGATCTTGTTAAATTAATTGCCGAAAAACTACTAAACCATGAATCAAATAGAGAAAGTATCCATCGCGCTGCAGCCCAGTGTTTATAATACTTTTAGGGCTCTCAACAACACTGTTGCACTAACTTTAAGTGAATATGTTGATAATTCTGTTCAATCCTTTTTGGATAATAAAGATGTTATTTTAAGCATTTATCCAGATTTTATATTTGAAGTTAATATCGAGGTTGATCAGAAATCAAATCAGATAATTATTCGAGATAATGCTGCAGGCATTGATTTTGTAAATTATCAAAGAGCATTTGAACCAGCAAATATTCCTTTAGACAATACCAAATTAAATGAATTTGGAATGGGAATGAAAACAGCTTCAATTTGGTTAGCAGATAAATGGAGTGTACGAACCAAAGCTTTAGGCGAAAAAGTAGAAAGATTTACTGAATTTGATTTGCATAAAGTTATTAAAGAAAATAAAGAAGAATTAATTGTAGTTGAGACAGTTAAAGAGCCTGAATTACATTATACTGAGATTGTTTTATCAAACCTCTCCCATAATGCGCCCTCTCCGTATCAAATGGATAAAGTAAGGCGACACTTATCAAGTATTTACAGAGTATTCTTGCGAACAAATGAAATTACTATTGTGGTTAATGGTGAAAAATTAGTTGCTCCTAACTATGAAATATTAGATGTTCCATTTCACAGCTCTTCAAGTAATAATAATACTTTGTGGAAAAAAGAGATTACCTTTAGTCTTGGTAAGTATCAAGCAAAAGGGTTTATAGCAATCTTGAAGACCATACAAAATAATGCAAATGGATTAGTTCTTCTTCGAAGAGGACGTGTCATTGTGGGAGGGGATGAAGATCGTTTTTTTCCAAATTCAATTTTTGGATCACCAGGTAATTTTCGATATAAAAGATTGTTTGGAGAAATTGAATTAAGCGGATTTGATGTTACATTTAATAAAAATGGATTTACAGATGAAGAAAATTTAAATGCTTTTATTGATGCTTTACGCGAAGAACTACGCGACCCTGATTTCAATCTTCTAAGCCAAGCTGATAATTATCGTGTAAAGACTAAAGAGGAAAATTCGAAAATTGCTGAAAAAATCATTAAAACTCAGCAAAAAGAAGTTGATAAAGAACCGTTAACAGATAAAATAAAAAAAGTAGAAAATGCCTCAAGTAATAGAGAAAATATTGCTATAGAAGAAGAAAAAATTTCTAATGCAGATACTTTAGGCTCGGTAGAGGATTATTTTGATTATGATGATATTTCCTATAAGTTTCAAGTAGATCTTATAAACGAAGATGAGTCAGATGCCCTTTACGCAGTAAAACAAGAAGACTTAGAAGTAGAAGGAAAAATGATTTCTTGTTTAATCTGCAAAATAAATCTTGCACATCCTTTTTTTAATAGATTCGAGCAGTTTAGAAAGGCAGGTGATTATCAACCGATAATAGAAATTTTTAAATCTTTTGCAATTGCTGAGTTTCATGCTACAAAAAAGAAGATGCAATATCCTTCTGAATTAAGGACTTTTTTTAATAGTTATATTGTTCAATAATTAAATCAATGTATGGAAATAAGAATACTTCCCTCAAATAATTCTCAGCAAGAATTCAGACCTGAAATTGGAGTTAAAACAAATGATTTATTCTCACGATTTAGTTCTTTTTTAGATGAAGATGAGTTAGATTCATTACTTAGTGAAACCAATCATATCTTATCACATTGTACTAATCCTAAATTGCTAATTGAACAAGATGTAACACATTTGACTGTTGGTTATGTACAAAGTGGAAAAACAATGTCTTTCACCTCATTAACAGCTTTAGCTGCGGATAATGGGTATCGAATTATTATTTATTTGGCGGGGACCAAAAATAATTTGTTAAACCAGACTACAAAACGACTAACAAAAGATTTAATTTCTGATAGTTCGTTAAATAATGCGTATAAAGTATTTGAAAATCCAACTGAGTCAAAGATTCAAGAAATGAGAAATAAGTTACGGTTATCATCAAAGCCAACCTTACTTATTACAATTTTAAAACATTACGACCACATCAACAGATTAGCTAATATATTTAGATCACTGATTATTAAAAATGAATTAGGGAAGCAAGGAGTTTTAATTATTGATGATGAAGCTGACCAAGCCTCTTTAAATGGCTTTGCTTATATCAATGGTAAAAATGCGAATACATCAAGTGAATGGGATGAAGAAACTGACAATAAAGAATCAAGTACTTATGCAAGTATTATCAATTTGAAAGCAGCAATTCCAAATCACTCTTATGTTCAATACACAGCAACTCCTCAAGGACCATTATTAATAAGTATAATTGATTTGCTTTCTCCAAAAAGTCATACTGTCCTTACTCCTGGCAAAAAATATACTGGTGGTAAAACATATTTTAAAGATTTTCCTGATTTGGTAATTAATATTCCAGAAGAAGAGGTTTATCACTACAGAGCAAATCCTTTAAGTGATGTACCCAATTCCTTGAAAGAGTCTTTACAAGTTTATATTTTAAGTGTCGCTTTAGTAACAAATTACTGGAATAAAGTTAAATTTTTGTCAATGATGATACATGCGGATAGACAAAAAGATGTGAGCAGACTATTTCATGGTTGGGTAAGCGAATTGATTGAGAAATGGACAACAATTTTGAATTTGGAGATTGGAGATCTAGGCAGAATTGATTTAGATAGAGAATTTAAAGAAGTATATGAAAGAGAAGCTATAAAATTTTATAGTTCTCAAGATGATGTGCCTTCCTTCGATGAAATTAAACCACTAATTGCAGATGCTATTAATGATACACAAATCAATCTAATTATTAGCGATGTGGATGCAACAAATACAATTGATTGGGAAAGTTCTTCATCTCATATATTAGTAGGAGCTGATATGTTAAATCGTGGTTTTACAGTAGAAAATCTTGCAATAACATATATGCCTAGATATACAAAGAGCAAATCTAATGCTGATACTATACAGCAGAGATGTAGATTTTTTGGCTACAAACAAAAATATTTGAAATCGTGTAGAGTGTACCTTCCATCTAGTTCAATAGTAGAATATGTTGACTATCTTGAACATGAAGAAGAAATGAGAACTTGGTTAAAAAATAATAATAGCCTTGAAAACATTGAAAGACAATTAATGCTTGCAGAGAAACTTAATGTAACAAGAAAAAATATTCTGCCATATAACATTGTTCAAACAAAAATGAAAGGGTGGCATTCTATGAATGCATTGAATTCGATCGAGTCTAATATGAATGTTGTTAGCTCGTTTTTAGATAATAATCCTTTTGAATTATTTGAACCTCAATACAATACTATTGATAGAAATCATAAAATCGCAACTGTTCCTGTTGAAAATGCAATAGATTTTCTAACAAAATTCAAGTTTGGTAACTTTGCGGATACAGCAAGAAAGCAAGCTACCATTAGGTATTTACAATATTTATCATCAGAATCGGCTTTGAAAATTTCAAATGTACATTTTATCCAGATGGCATATGAAAGTAATTCTCGACTTCGTAATTTTGATCCTAATACACTAAAAATAGATCAATTATTTACTGGGCGATCAACTGCAGGTAGTGAGGTATATCCTGGAGATCGAGAGATTAAGTGTGAGGACAGTATCTGTATTCAGTTACATAAGGTTGAATTAAGGTCAAATCAAATCAATAGGCTTAATAGGAAAGTTATTTATACTATAGCAGTTTACTACCCTGAAGATTTTGCAACCAGGTATACCAGCATCGAACCTGAAGATTTTAATTTCGAAGACGAAGATTAGCATGGAAAACTCAGGGTATAAAAAATTCTTAGAACTGCAACAAAAAGATGTTGACAGCGCCAATGGATACATTTCTGTGGAATCAGTTCCTTTTTCTGATTATCATAAAATAGGAGTTTCACCAGATGGCTTTCCTTTGTTTTTTGTAAAATGTGATAATACAGTTTCTTCAATTGATATTAACTTAGAACTTATTTCAGTTTTATTTTCGCAAGATTGTAGTATTAGAGAAAAGGAATTAGATTCAGAAGATATCTATACAATTGTTTTATTAAAAACTTTAAATAGGGATCTCCAGCAGTATTTTACTGATGTATTTTCAATAATACTCCAACAACTTGTAGTAATTCCAACAGAACGAGAACTCCATAAGGAAATTAGAAAGGTTATTGACTTATTTAGTAGTATAAGTAAACCTCCAGTTAAATCAATTCAAGGATTATGGTCAGAACTTTTAATAATAGACTTTGCTAAAAATCCGGAGTATTTGATTTCATCTTGGCATGTTTTACCTTCCGATAAATACGATTTTAATGATGGAAAAGACAAATTAGAAATTAAATCAACTTCAAAACAAAATAGAGTACATCGATTTTCTATTGAACAATTAAATGGAAATGTTGGTTCGGAATTAATTGTTGCTTCTTTATTTGTATTAGAAACAGGTTTAGGAAAAAGTATTCTTAATTTAAGAGATAGTATTATTTCAAAAATTAAGAATATAGATACTCATCTTAAGCTTAATGAGATTATCTATAAGACAATTGGTAATCAGTACGAAAAACTTGGTGACATCTTTTTCGATTACCAGATGGCTATTGATTCATTAATGTTTTATAACGCTAAAAATATTCCTAATATATTATCAAGCAATATTCCATCTGAACTATCAAATATTTCTTTTGACTGTGACTTGACTGGTGTTTCTGAAATTAAAACGGGGGAAAACCAATTTGAACAAAATGTATTATTTTTAGAGTTAGGGCTATGAGTGACCATAAACATATAGAAAAAATTAAACCTGAGATATTACTTTTACTTGCTAGGGAAGTTTTAGACCAAAGTGTTGAATTTAAATATATTTCAGGGATACAACCATTCTTTATGTCATTTAATAATGAGGAATTCTTCGTTTACATAAAAAATATTTCTAGTGCCTATTTTACAGACAGAGATCAAACAACTCGTGCGCAGTTACCTATCAAAAAGGAATTTGAAGTTGCAAAAAATTCTGACAAACCTTTTATATTTTTAGGTTATGATGGAGCCAATGATGTTTATGTATGTTGGAATTACCATATAGTAAAACAAAGATTAAATATTAGTAAAAGCGTTTCATTTTATTCAAGAACATTCTTTCAATCCGAAGTTAAAGAAGGTGAATTCAATAGAAGACAGCTTAAAAATGGTGATATACCAGTATTGTTCAAGCGTTCTAATTTAATTGAGTTTTTTAAAAATGTGCATTCTTTCTTTCCAGATGATAATCTTGATGATCTAGAAGTCAAAATTGATTTACAAATTGAGGATCTTGAAGAGAAATTTTCAGAATTTTTAAGAGACGTTAAAAATTTGTCAAATGAATTAAACGTATACTATTGTAACGTATTAAATGGTCCTGTAACTAATATCATTGCAAAATACTTTTATAAAGATATTACTAGTTTTTATCAAATTATACGTAGGTCTGAACTAAATAGATTGCAAATTGATTTGACAAGTACTCCGGAATACAAAAATCTAAATGAAATAGAGAGGAGCATATATATTTCTGTCCTTACTAGCTACATTGAATTTTTTTCTAATATGATGGAAAATAAAAGTGATTGTCAAAAACAAGTGGCTGATGTTGATTTTAAATCAGATAAAAAATTAGAATGTATAACAGATTTTGATTTATTAACTAAACTAAAACCATACGTTGAATCAAACAGATTACTGTCTGCAGCTCAAATACTAGGTGAACATTATAAAAATCAGTATCCTAGTATGCAATTTAAGGATTGGATGGAATTGATAAATGAAATTAAAATATAATAAGAATATGTGTCATTGAAATCTTTTATAATGAAATATTGAGTGAAGTATAAAATTTAAAAAATTGAATCTTCTTAATAAATAATTTTACATAATTTAAATTCTATAATCTGTGATTGTTAGTTTTCCCATGCTATTTCGCATGCAAAAAACTCATCAATAACAATTCTAATTATAATAATTCCTTTATCATCAATAGCAATATATCTATATCTCTTATCCTGAACATCAACCCAATCATTGATAAGAACACTGATGTCTTTATTTTTACCATTAGTATCTGTTATAGATAACTTTGTAACAAATGAACGTTGCATTGATCTTGAGCCAACTTCTCCAACATTTTCTTGTACGTGAGCAGCATTGAAATCTATTCTATATTCTTCGGGTAATGATGTTAGTAATCCACACCAAAAGTAATTAGGCTTATCACGTTTTATTAAATCTAACTCATATGCTACATGTCCTTTGGCTAGCTTTAACATAACATTGTTTATTCTGTCTTGCTCAGGTGTAAAAACTGATTTACCATCGATTTTCACTATTGATGCTTCAATACGATTTCTTAAATTGGGCGAATTTTGGAGAGTTTTTGATATTGATATACGATTAAGTTCCACAGGATCTGTTGAACCGCAACTAACACATTCAATGAAACAAGCAAAATATTCTTCATCGCTTGAAAAACTTTGATTACATTCATAACAACAACCAACTATTATAAGATTTTCCGGATAAGGGCGATCTAATAGGCATTTTGATGGTATATGGTCTCTTGTTTCAGCCTGACCACCGCAAAAAATGCATCCACGAATTAATCTATTGTCTGCAAAACTGTTTAATTTTATCATAGATTAAATATGATTTTAGCTGTTATAATTCGCATAAAATTTTATTCTTGCAAATCTTTTTTGGGATTATAACCAACCTAATTTAGTTAAGTTATCTGTGTACGGAATTAAACTTAATTGAATTATACTTTCTAAATCAAATTTTTCTTTAATTAGACTTCTTACATCATCGTCTGAAGGCGCAGTAGCAAAAAATTCTATTTCACCAATTTCTTCTAATTTATTAAGCAATGAATTGTAATCTCGTATAGTAATTAGGTCATCATAATTATTATTTTGAATTAATGTTATAGTTCTATTTTCATAGTTCCATACAATATTTTCAAGAGTATTTATAATAGCATTTTCAGAATCTTCCTCGCAGAGCCATCGCTCTGGGCTGTAATCTGAATTAATATTCTGTAATATTTTTTGATAAAAGTCTTGATCTTTACCTTTTATTTTTTCAATAGAAATTAACCCAAGTTTAATATTTATAGTATTTCTTATCCTACCTCTTCCTATTCCAGACGATTGGAAAAATTTATCTCCAAAATCTAAATTTTTTAATTTTTCTATATAGAAATTAAAATCAATTTTACTGATATTATTTGATTCGGATTTTAAAATTGATTTTAAAACATCAAAAAGAGCTTGAATTCCTACCGTTTTTTTAATGTATGAGTTAGTGTTACTATTTACCCATAAAATCTCATTTATACTTTTAAAATAACTTACAATAATATCGTATATTATTTGATCTTCGATATTCAAGAATTGTTTTCTTAACGGTGAATTATCTTTTATGTTAACTAACATTGATCTGTTTCTTCCATTTAAAAAACTTTTTTGCTGCATTAAAATACGATCTCTTTTAGGATTTGCACTTATTAATGAAGTAATTCCATCAACAATTGTTGCAGTGGAAACCACCCAGTCTTTATTTTTTTCTCCATTAAACAAACTGTCCACATTCATTGGAGCTACTTTTATGTGTCTGTAGAATGCAGAATTTGTTTTGTCTGTATTTAATTTTCGAGATAAAAAAACAGCAAATTTTTCTGGTGTCCAAGATTTTTCATTCTCATCATCGACGTTGTATCCAAATTGTTCCAACGCTAGGCTTCGATCAACTTTTTTCTGATTTGAATTAATCGTTGCAAACAAAAATGCTTGATAAGAATTAGGGAGGTCAAAATACACAGAACATAAAAGGTCTATTTTTTCCAATTTGCTATTATTGGTTACATATCTGAAAGAGTTTAAACGATGTTGTCCATCTATGATTGCAGCTAATTTCTGTTTTGTTGGAATAATAAGTTTAAATCCATCCTTATCACTCTCTATACGCCACCTATCATCTTTGTCATAAACAATTTGACCATTTTCATTATAGTTTGCAGATAATATAATCGAATTTGGAAAAGCCATTTCTACAGATTCTATATAACTAGCAATTTCTTTTAATCTTTTTTGATCTTGGGGGCGCTGACTTCCTTGAACATTTCCACTTCCATCTATATATTTTAAAGGCTCAGAAAAGCAAATGTCTAATAATTTTGCAGCGTTTATTGAAATTACAAAAAAATTTCCTAGGGGTTGGCTAACTTTTAAAGCTCTTAGTTCTAAAAAATTATTATTTTCCATTTGAGAGAGGTTTTGATGTATCACCACCTAAGGAAGAGGTTGGATCAAAATTTGAATTATTATAGTTTACTAACCACCAAGCAGTAAATGAGAAAATTATTCCAACAAAAATTTGCCAAGGAATATTTTGTAAATATTTTCCTTTTACATTATAATACATTACCTGGCAAGCCATAAATAGTACAATCGTATTTAAAATGCATGTTATTAAAATCACAGGCTTACGATATGTTACTTGATTATCAATGATTTTCATAATATAATCTAAACTTGATGTTACTGCAATAGCAATAAAGTAGGTGATTAAATTTTGATTGAGATTTTTTACTAGATTTTGATCATTGTACATAATATCTAAGGTCAAAGGGATCAAAACTCCAATTGCCGCTAGAAACATTATTGCGAAAATGAAATATAATAGTATAGTTATAAATTTCATCTATTAAAGGATTTAAAAGAATTAACAGTAAACTTACAAAAATACGCAATTATAGACGTTGCTTAATAACAATTTTTGAAAACTATCTTGAGGTTGCGGTGTGAAATTATAGTTAGAATATTAATTAGTAATAATTTATTTTCATTAGAATTAAAATGTAGAATAATTTCTTAATAATTTGGAAATGTAAAGAAATAACATGCTAGAAATCCCGACTCTCGTCAGGATTTTCTCTTATTTTTATTTTTAAACTCTTTTTGTAAGCAATCAATTTCTAATTCTATTTTTTGTAATTCTTTTACGTCCAATTTTGTGAAAAGGAATAATATATTAATGTCTAAAAAATTGCTAAGTTTTACAATATTTTCAATTGTTGGATTTGTCAATCCTCGCTCAATTCTACCTACATGATCTTTAGAAATATTTAATTCCAATCCTAACTGGAATTGGGATAATTCTCTCCTTAATCTATAGACTTGAATTATCTTACCAATTTGAAACTTTAAATCTTCTACCTGCCATTTATACATGTAGTAAATTTTGATCTTTTAAATACTTTTCATGAAGATATATATGTCGTCTAATGTTTTTTTTTATTATATTTGTAAAATAGGTTACAGATAATGTAACTTTGCGATACTTCAACGAAATATTAGAAGCTATTGCTTAGAATCTCGAAGCAGAAAACTGGTAATTTTCAAATAACAACGAGATGATAGGCTTGAAGCTCACGACCTAGGCGTGGGCTCTCTTATCTGTTGTTATGGGTATACCAGTGCCTCTGCTCGGATAATGTAGAGTTCCATGCCATTTTATTTCATGCTGTTCGCTTTATCTCTACAGTAAAATCTAAGCCCGCTTTCAAAATAGTATCAGACTACACGATACAATAGGAGGGTACAACCTATTGCGGCTTTAAAAAGCTTACACGGGAACACAGATTTCATTCATATTAAATTCTTTCCGGTGCCCTAAAGGTCACTGATTGCAGAACCTCACCAGTCCTTTTTCATACTAAAGGGCATCAGGAAAGTCTTTATCTAAAAAATGAATCAAAAAACTACTCAACTTAAAATCAGAAGAAAGAAAAAAGCCCCTTCCCATAGAGTTTGCAGACCAACGGGAAAGAGCGTAGTTCAGTAATTAATCTTTAAAAAATTAAAAACCTTTACAAATCTATGAAAAATTCCTATTACAATATAGGAGGCATTTTCTTTGGGCTCATGTTTACCACTGTAAGCATCTATACAAATGCCCAAATACGCACCATTTCCGGTACCGTAACCTCATCCGGCAAACCTTTGCAGGGAGTTATAATCTCCCAAGAGGGTAGTGATCAGGTAACCATAACCGGTAACAACGGAACCTATACCTTACAGGTTTCAGCAGAAAATACCATCCTATTGTTCAGACACCCTGATTATGCAGAAGAAAAATTTACCGTCACTAATCAAACCGTCGTTAATATCAGCTTAGAACAAAAAGTAAAGGGAATCGAAGAAGTCATTCTCAACGCTGGCTACTACAAAGTTAAAGACAAAGAAAGAACCGGTAGTATCGCCAAAGTTTCAGCAAAAGATATAGGAAATCAACCCGTCACCAATGTCCTCTCTGCGGCCCAGGGAAGGGTAGCGGGAGTAAATATTGTACAGAACTCGGGAATACCTGGAGGAGGCTATGATATTCAGATAAGAGGAAAGAACAGCCTGCGTGCTCTTGGAAATAATCCATTATATGTCGTGGACGGGGTTCCGGTAGGAGGAGAAATGGCTTCTCAGTTTTCAGGAGCGGTACTGCCAGCCAGCAGTATCAACCCACTAAACAGCATCAATCCTGCGGATATTGAGAGTATTGAGATTCTGAAAGATGCAGATGCAACCTCGATCTATGGATCAAGGGGAGCGAATGGAGTAGTACTGGTAACCACAAAGAAAGGAAAATCAGGAAAATCCTCAAATTTAGACTTAAATGTTGGAACATCTTATTCAGTAAGTTCTGTGATCAGCAACCTTACCATGATGAAGACGGAAGATTATCTCAGGATGCGAAGACAGGCTTATCAGAATGATGGAATCAATGTTTATCCTGCGAATGCCTATGATAGTAACGGAGTATGGGATCAGACAAGACATACAGATTGGAAGAAAACACTTATCGGTAATACCGCAGATGCTTTTACTGCAAATGTCTCTCTAAGCGGAGGAAATGAAAGAACCTCCTTTCTGGTAGGCTATGGTCATCACTTGCAGTCTACTGTGTTTTCAAAAGACTTTAAGTACAAAACGGATAATCTCTCTGCCAATATCAGCCATAGTTCTGAAGATAAACGTTTTCAGCTGAATGTTTCCAGCAGGTTTTCTCTTCAGAAGAACAATGTATTGAGTGAGGATATCACTAAACAGGCTTTCCTGATGGTGCCTAATGCTCCTTCTTTATACCTCTCAGATGGAAGTCTCAACTGGGAGAACAACACCTTTAACAATCCCGCAGGTCTCTATAACAGTTCCTATTCCTATGAGAACAAGCAGTTTTTAACCAATATGAATGTTCAGTATGAACTGCTGGAACATTGGTTTCTGAAGCTTAACGGAGGATTGAATTATCAGTCTTTTGATGAAAGGTCACTAAAGCCTAATACCATGTATAATCCCTCATCTTATCAGGGACAGTCCAGTGCCAGTTCACAATCTTACACCAGTGGTCAGAACCGTTTTTCATTTATTCTGGAACCTCAGCTCAATTGGCAGATGAAGAAAGAACGTCATGCGCTGGATGTACTGGTAGGAACAACCTTTCAAAAGGAAACTGCTTCGCTGGGGTCTATGATAGGGATTGGATTTGAGAGCAATGCTTTTATAGAGAATATAGGAGCCGCTAGGACCAAGATCATTACGGATCAGATTAAAACAGAATACCGGTACGCTGCTTTCTTTGGAAGAGTCAATTATCAGTATGCAGGAAGGTATATCCTGAATGTAACCGGAAGACGGGATGGAAGCAGCCGCTTTGGTCCCAGTAATAAGTTTGCGAATTTCGGGGCGGTTGGAGCCGCATGGATATTCTCTCAGGAACCTTTCCTGAAAAATAAGAAATGGCTGAGTTTTGGAAAACTCCGTACCAGCTATGGAACTACCGGAAGTGATAACATAGGGGATTACGGGTATCTGGATACTTATGATCTCTCAGAATACCTGTATAATGGTACCGCAGGACTGAATCCTTCAAGGCTGTATAATCCCAATTACAGTTGGGAGAAGACCACCAAGCTGGAAGCTGCTTTAGAGCTTGGGTTTATAAAAAACAGAATCAATCTGACCGCAGCATGGTACAGGAACCGCTCTTCAAGCCAACTGGTAGGCTATCAACTACCTTCTATAACAGGGTTTCCAAGTGTACTGGCCAATCTGGATGCAGTAGTGGAGAACTCAGGATGGGAACTGGAATTCTCGGCAAAACCTTTTTCTAGAGGATCTTTTCAGTGGGAATCAAGTATTAATATCAGTTTTCCTAAAAACAAGCTGGTTTCTTTTCCAGGACTGGCAGGCTCTACCTATGCCAATACGTATGTCATAGGACAGCCTATTACTTCAGTAAAGGTATACCAGTATGAAGGGATTGATCCTGCTACAGGATTGTACCGCTTCAAAGATTTTAACAGTGATGGGAAGATCACGGCTCCTGATGACAGGCAGGCGGTTGAGAATATCGGAGTACGGTACTTTGGAGGCTGGAATAATACTCTTCGGCTAAAGAACTGGAACCTGTCCTTTCTTTTTCAGTTTGTCAAACAGAGAAACTGGAACTATAACAATATCATGCCCATTCCGGGAACGATGAATAACCAGCCTCAAGAAGTACTGGACATTTGGTCTCAGGATAATCCTGGTGGAACCTACATGCCGTATTCTTCAGGGAGTAACGGAATCAAGAATCAGCTCCATGTCTTTTTTATGAACAGTACGGCAGCGGTGTCTGATGCCTCCTTTATAAGGCTTAAGAATCTGGAATTGGGCTATCAGGTTCCGGTAAAAGGAACTTTTAAAAGTGTGAAAGTCTATTTTCAGGGACAGAACCTGTTAACCTTTACAAAATACTTCGGGCCTGATCCCGAGTTCAGGAATATTGGCTACCTGCCTCCTTTAAAAACCTATTCACTGGGTGTACTTATTTCACTGTAATTGCTAAAAAAATAATAATGAAAAATTCTAATATCAATATAAATCAATATCGTAGGGTAGTGAGGTTCTCTAGGAATATGGGAATGATACTGCTGTTTTGTGTGCTTCTTTTCTCCTGCGAAAAGCTGCTGGAAGTGGAAACCCCTTCCAATCAGATCGGAAAAGACAAAGTCTTTGCAGATGTTCAAACCGCTAATGCAGCGCTGGCTGGACTGTATGCTGGGCTAAGGGATAACTCACCGCTGTCAGGAGAATCATTGGGACCATTTCTTGGAGTCTATACTGATGATCTGGATTCGTATGCCTTAACGGATACCAATGGCGTTTTGGCCCTTTATCATAACCAGCAGACCGATACTAATTCTACGGTATATTCAGTATGGTCAACTGCTTATCAGCATATCTATTCAGCCAATGCCATTATAGAAGGAGTTAAAGCGTCTGCTTTACCGGTTAATGAAAAGAATAGAATAGAAGGGGAAGCTCTTTTAGTAAGAAGCATTCTTCTATTTTATTTGCAGCAGGTCTTTGGAGCGGTTCCTTATCCGGTAACAACGGATTATACAATAAACCAGTCTTTACCAAGGGTGGAAACAGGGGAAGTACTTTCAAGACTGGAAACGGATCTTTCCCGCTGTGCTGAGCTGCTCTCAGATCAGTACAGGGATGAGGAAAGGGTATACCCTAACCGGAAAGCAGCAGAACTGATGCTGGCTAAGGTATATATACTGGCACAGAAATGGGTTCAGGCAGAAACGATACTTAAAACAATTTTGGGAAATCCGCTGTACAGTTTTCAGAATGATCTGTCAAAGATATTTCAGAAAGATTCAAAACATATCCTATGGCAGTTAAAGCCAGCAAATCCCGGTGATCCGGTTAAAGAAGCGATGCTGTATTATTTCTCAGGGGCAGCTCCTACCACTTATGCGCTTTCTGAAAGTCTTTTGAATTCCTTTGAAGCGGGAGACCTTAGAAAACAGCAATGGATGACTCCTGTAATGGTGGGAGGAAGTACATGGTATCGTGTGAATAAGTATAAAAATACAACCATCAATAACACGGAGGACTCTATAGTGTTTCGTCTGGAAGAAGTGTACTTACTGCTGACCGAAGCGCTGACTCAACAGAATAAAACAGCAGAAGCACTACTGTATATTAATCCGATAAGGCAGAGAGCGGAACTGAGTCCTTTAGTATCGGTTTCAAAAGAAGTTCTGCTCAGTGAAATCCTTTTGGAAAACAGGAGGGAGTTTTTTACAGAAACGGGACACCGATTTCTGGACTTAAAGCGTAATAACAGACTGAATGATTTACAGGGGGTAAAACCTAACTGGCAGCCTTTCCACAACGTTTGGCCTATTCCTCAGAAAGATCTCTTACTTAATCCCAATCTTAATGCTCAGAATAATGGCTATTAATATCAATAAACTTCTAATTCTTTTTTTTATTCTTTTGGGAATGGTGTGTTATGCGCAGGTTCAGGATTCAGTTAAAGACGAAAGTTCAACCTATTATAATATTGCTGTTAACAAGGTGTCTAATGATGGAAAATGGGTGGTGGCCACAAAGGTCTACAGGCAGAATTATGATACAGCTGTGGTGCTGACTACAGGGAAGTCAGGAGCCCAATCCCTGATAGGGACGCTTATTAGAAAATACCAGTACTCCTTTGTAAAAGACAATCAGCTGTTGGCATTGGGACAAGGAAAAGCGGTTTTGTGGAATTTATTGACTGGAATGAAGAAAGACCTGAAGACAAGTCAGGACGGAACTGAATCAGAAAATATAACCCAGAGCGGGACGATGGAAAAAGGGCAGAAATATTTTTTGCAAACCAGTGATAGTATTATTCATATCTATAATGCGAAATCTAAACTGCTGGAAGAGATAAACCGGGTGCAGTATTTCAGAGTCAGCAGTTCCGGATCTGTATTGTATATCGTAAAAAAGGAAGGAAAAGAAACCCAGCTGGTTAAATATTTCGGCAATAAGGCAGATGTAATGTATTCCACACCGGGAATGATCCGAAGTATGGAGGAAACACCTTCAGGGAGTATCATAATCCTTAAGGAAGAAACAAAGGGATTTGGAAATACAAATAGCTCATCTCAGAAGCTTGTATTGTTCGATACCAGGAGAGCAGAGCTGATATTTCCTGATATGAATGACATTAGGCGGGATGAATATCTGCGTTGTACAGAAATACAAAACGGAAAGGCTATCATGGTTACGGGAATGACCCATATTCCGGCAGAAAAATCAACAGTCGATATCTGGTATGGCAATGATGGTAATCTGGAAGCCAAGCAGGAAGGGGCATTTGTAAAGCGGTACTGGATATGGAAAAAGGAAGGGAATAAAGTGATAAAAATTCCTTCTGATCGTTTTTCAACTGTGATAAGCCTGAATAACCCTGATTACTTTCTGATGTTTAACAGGGATGAACTGCAAAATTATTCAACCCTGTTTCCACCGGTTCATGGCTTTCTCTATGATCTTAACAAAGGGATGTATGAAGACCTTGGCATCATGCAGGCAGAAGTTTCGGTGTCACACTGTGGAAGTCATTTTATATACAAAAATAAGGAGGACTTGTGGGTATTGGTGGATACAGAAACATCAAGAAGGGTAGTATTGCCCAAAAAGGATTTGAAAAAAGGATATTTCAGTCCGGATAGCAAAGCAATCTTTTTTGAGAGCAGCAATGATCTTTGGAAGTATGATGTAGAGGCAGGGAAGCTCATAGCACTTAATATCGATCAGGAAAACGAAGTAAATGTCATCACTAAAAATGAAACTGATTTATATCCTGAGTCAGGTTATAATTTTAGAAAGAGTATTGTCAATGTAAGTGCACCTGTACTCTTGTCAGTGACTCAGAAAGGAAGTATTGAGAAAACCTATTTGAAATGGGATAGAGGCAAGCTTCAAACACTTATAGCTTCATCAGCTTCCAATATAACATGGCATAAGACTGATGAGTCTTTTAGTAAAGCTGTATATGTTGAAGAAAGCTTGAATGAACCACCGAAGATTGTGTATAAAGAGATAGGAAAGGAGCAAGGTAAAGTTGTCTTTAAGAGTAATCCCCAGGATAAAATATCAGAGATAATAAGGATGGAAACAATCAGTTTCAAAAATAAGGAAGGAGTTTCTCTAAAAGGACTTTTGTATTATCCTATCGGATATGCCCGTGGAAGGAAATATCCTATGGTTGTTCACATTTATGAAGTACAGAGCAGAAATCCCAATCAATATTTATCCCCACTTAATAACTTTCCGGTAGGATTTTCTATAAGGAAACTTCTGAAAGAAGGGTATTTTGTGTATCTCCCCGATATTGTAAATGGATCTTCAGGAGTTGGCTTGTCAGCGTTGGACTGCGTAGAAAGTTCTCTGGATGCTTTGCAGAATCATGTGGGTATCGATGCTAAGAATGTTGGGTTGATAGGCCATTCTTTTGGAGGATTCCGAACTGATTTCATAGCGGGACATTCAAATCGTTTTAAGACTTATATTTCAGGAGCGGGAGCCAGTGATCTGACAAGAATGTATTTTTCCTATAATGAGACCTCATTCACTCCTTTTTACTGGCAGTTTGAAGAAGGACAGTATAATATGCATGCTTCATATGCAGAGAACAGGAAAAGCTATAAGGAAAATAATCCCATTGAAAATGTTCATAAAGTAAATGCTCCCATCCTTTTATGGACTGGAACAGAAGATAAAAGGATTGTATGGGACCAGACTATGGAATTTTATATTGGGCTGAAAAGGAATAAAAAAGATGTCGTCGCATTGTTCTACCCAGGAGAAGCCCATGTTTTTACCATAGGTTCAAAGGCAGAGAAAGATCTGGCACTCAGGATACAGGATTGGTTGGATTATTTTCTGAAAGGAAAAAGAAATATTTCATGGATAGAGAGACAAATAAAAAAGGATGCACTTTAGCATCCTTTTCTATGTTGCTATTTACGTAATTAAGGAGATGATAATACTATTGATTAGAAAAAAAAATTAAGCCCATAGTTGTGACTAACACGGCCGCGTGCAAGAGTTGCCCTTTTCAGTAAGCTTTCGGATAATAATAATTAATACTTTTTACTAATGTCGAAATTGTATTATAATTTGAAAGTTTTGAATAAGTGAGGGAATATATTTTTTTTCTACTTTGGTTTCCTAAATAATAACCGGTAAATATTTTTTTTAAAAACAGTGAATTTCTTTACTCACATGTCTATATTCTATATAAAGTATCAACGGAAATTTTTTTTCAATCAAGAATTTCAGCCTGTTTACTATGACATATGTCGTCAATACTTATTTTATATCCGATTTTGAAATAATTCGTTGTAAATTTTAAAATAGATGAGAAATACCGTAGTTTTATTTATTGCTCTGTTGATAAGCTGCTCTTATAGTAAGCTTTCTAGAGATACTCGTTTTAATAATACTTATAAAATATTAAAAATAGATAGTACAAAGAGTATGTATTTGATTCAGTTTCAAAATGGAGCCCTTAAGGAGCTGGTTTTATCTGAGAAAAACTGTAAAAAGAAATTACATAATAAAAATAAAATACTTGTTGGAAAAAAATACGACTTAAAATTTACTGCTTTAGACTCATACTTTAATGATGACGATTTTGAAAAAATGGGATTTAAAGTCGATAGTGTAGATGTTAAATCTTATACAGAGGGGAGTATATATTTTAGCAACAATCTTTGCGGACTTTATATTTATGAGAAAGAATAATTATAATTGACATTACTTTGACCGAAGTATTTATCAGAATGGTAGTGCATCAAAAGAGACTATATTAAGAGAAGGATACCACGCGGTATCCTTCTCTTTGTTAATAGATTTCAAATTACGGTAAGATTTCAAACAAATCTCCAAAACACTGTGATCCACTCATTCTTTTCAAGTTATGAGGACCTGTAGCATCTGTGTAAGTGCAGAGTATCCCTGTGTTTACTGTTTCACAGTTTTTAACTGCTACGCAGGTGGGCTCTCCGAAATTTCCGACTCTGTATCCAATAGTAACAACTTTGGATGAACTTTCGATGTTTGATGCTAATGCACCTCCTGTGCCCATAATCACCAGGGCAGCAGGGATAAGAAACTTTTTCATAATAATTGAAGTTTTTGGTAATGCTTACTCTTTTTTCAGGTTTTCAGCTTCCCCTGTCGTAAAATATTTTACATTAGATGTTCTGTATTGGTAGCGGACAAGCTTTTTGCCAGCTATAGTATAGAGATAATTATCGGTAACCATAATCTGAGAAACAGGTTTATTATTAATATGATCTAAATAGAAGCTCCCAACATATTCCTGTTTATCAGTCCTGTAAATGTCAACAATGACTGCATTTCTCCATTGCTCGGCGCTTTCATGTTTCCCCATAAGATGAGATCGATTGAAAAGAAGCGGACCATTGGCTGCTAATACAGAGTTAACCTTTAGAGGACGGGATTTTAATTTTGTACTTCCATTCGCAAGCTTAACGGGCTCAATCTGGGCTCTTGAGATCGTGTCAATGGTTTTGAATCTGCTTTTTAGCTTAAGCTCGTCATTCATGACCAGAAACTGATTTCTGTAAGCATACATGTAGGTGATACTGTTTTTTTTTACATCGGCAACCAGCTGTCCGTCAGCATCAAATATCCCGTCAATCTGCTTTTCCAGCAGTCTGTCGTAATGGGTGAAGTGCGGATATCCCGTAAGGGTAAGTAATCCTAATTCATATTCCCCTGTTTTACTGCTGCGTATTCTTACTGCGAAATTTGAAGAATCAATTACTGCTAGCTGGTTAAAATATACCTCATTATGACTAATCGTATGGGCTGCTGTTTTTCCTGTTTTTCCTTTGTAAATAATAGGAACACTACCATCATAGAGATAATAGTCCGAATCTTTTACTCTTAATTGCAGATTGGTATAAGTAAAGTCTGTTTGATCGGGATATATCTGCATTTTTTGTAATGAATTAAAACTATTGTCAACTGATGCCAGAACCAAAGGAGTGGATGTGTTTCCAAAAAAAACATCGAGTTTATTGTTTCCGGCAAAGTAATAATGTTCATTATCAAGCTGTAGGGTCTTATCCTTAATCAGTGGATGGATGAGAAAACGACGGGTAAATTTATTTTCTCTCTTAACTGTATGTTCAGAACTGATAGAAAGAAGAATGACAATGAAAGAGCCTGTTAAAATAGTAGCGGATAATTTTGTATAAACTTTATAGCTGTTTTTTTTCTGATTATAATAGAAACAAATCAAGGCAATGACTGCCAGGAGTACGCATATAAGATTGAAAAAAAGATGCTCATCCCAGCTCATTTTTTCCAGGATACCTCCACAGGAACATGGAACTGATTCACTGTAGTGGAGGATCATATAGATATAAACAGTAAAACTGGTCATTATTCCTAATGAAGAAAATAAACCTATACCTCTAAAGCGCGGAATAAGCAGCAGGATAACAATCAATAATTCAATAATAATTACCAGATAAGATACCACTCCTGCATAAGCTGTCAAAAGAGGGGATTGTGCAATCTGTACCTGGAAATTTTCAAAATCAAGAATCTTACTTACCGATGCGTACATCAACAATAGCACAAAAAAATAAGCAGTGAAAGTGGGGAATTGTTCAATGAGCTTTCTCATGGTATATTTTTTAGCATTGATACAAAAGGATCCATATAACTTTTTGTCCGCAATAATCCGGCATTGCTGATTTCTCAGCAATAACAATCGTTGTAGTGAAAGTTCCTGTGTTTTTCCATAATCCGCTAACCGGACATTTTTGTCCTGATCTTATCGTAAGCGATGGAATTGATTCACTGTTCATTTGTTGTGGTTATTAGTTTCATCGGGTCTCCAGTGGTCACGATCTTTTGGAGGGTCCGTTTCCATAAATTCTATACTATCTGATTTTGCAGATAAAATACTACTTTGTAGGATGTTCTCCTTTGGATCTTCCATTGATAAAGGCTGATCCGGATGACAGGAATAAAGCATTATGGCAATTAAAATTCCTGTTGAAATGTAAATTAAGGTTTTCATGATCTGGGATTTAAAGGTTAACAATCCCGGCCGGTTTATATTAGAATTCTGAGAACGAATTTAGAGCAGAAAAAGCCCGGAAAAAAAGATATATGGGCTTGATTTATAAATTATAGTGGTACGTTTTGTAAATTAAATCAAAATATAATTACGTTTTAATATATTGATTATCAGTGTGTTTAAATTAATGTTTTGATTTATTAAATTCCCTTTGTGTTGAAATAATATTATTCTTGTTTCAATTTGTGTACTTTTGAATAATATTCATCTTATTTTAAAAATTTGTTATAAAAACTTTTTTTATTTTGAAAAAAGCCATATTTATTTTCGTATTTATTAGCCTTTTAATGAATGGTCAGAAGTTTTCAGACTATAGGGCGCGTTATGATAATTTTGATGAAAATGATGGGCTCGCACTCGAATTTGTTAATCCTTATATAAAAAAGGCTAGAAAAGAAGAAAACTATAAAGAGTTATCACAGGCCTATAGGGATGCTGTGTATTTTACTAAAGATAAAAAACTTGTTTATGCTGATAGCACAATATGGGCGGCGTCATTGTCAAAAGATTCTGATATTATAGGAAATGCTTACCTCACGAAGGGAAGTATCTATTATTTCACTTTCCGGAAATATCAGAAAGCATTAGATGAATATTTAAAGGCCTGGACTTATCTTAAAGATTCTGACAACTCTTATCTCTATCACAAAAATATGTATCATATAGGGGTCGTTAAAAGTTATCTGGGATATTATGAGGAGGCTCTCAGTATCTTTTCAAAATGTAGAATATATTACAATAAACCTGATACTTCGAAACCGCTTTCCAATCTTCGACATAACAGAAAGAAAGGATATTTGAACAGTCTTAACCAGATGGGCATCTGTCTGATCTTTCTTGCAAGATATAAAGAAGCATCAGAACTGGTTGAGCAGGGATTAAAGCAATCTGCAAATGATAAAGATTTTGATCTTGAAAGAAGCTATTTTTACAAGCTTAGAGCCGTATTAAATTATATAGAGAAGAAAGATAAAGAAGCTGTAGAAGATTTTAATACAGCTCTGGCAGGAATTCTAAAAGTTGATGATTTTACCAATGCTTCGGTCATTTATTTTCTGAAAGGAAAAATCTTACTAAGAAGCAAAAAGGATAATGAAGCGGTTTATTACTTCAAAAAAGTGGACTCAATCTTTGTAAAGCGTAATTTTGTACTGCCTGCGGTGAGAGAATCCTACGAAATGCTAATTCATTATTATAAAGATCATAACGATAATACAAGTGAGCTTTATTATACCAAGCAGCTGCTGGCTTTTGACAAAATACTATCAACTGACTTTAAATACCTTTCTACAAAGATTCATAAGGAATACGATACTAAAGATTTAAACGAATCAAAGGAAAGATTGGAATATTCATCTTTATATGGTTATGTGATTGCTTTAATTTCATTTATTATTCTCTCCATCATCTCTGGCTTTCGATACCATAAAGTAAGGAGAAGCAGAGTAGAGGAAGTGGTTAGTGATTTACCATTAGGTTCAGATGATGTGGTAGAACCAAAAGAAATTAATCAATCGGTAACTTCTAAATTACCTGAGCAATTGGTCAATGAAATTTTAGGCAAGCTGGATAAAATGGAAGAAAAAAGATTTTATCTTGAAAAAGGTTTAACACAAAATCAGTTGGCTAAAAAATTAAAAACCAATACTGCTTATCTCTCTGCGATTATAAACATGCATAAAGGCTGTAATTTTAACAGCTATGTCAACCGGCTCAGAGTTGAATATGCTAAAGAGATGATTGCTAATGATAGTGAATGGCGCAAATATTCTATTGATACTATTTCAAAAGAATGCGGTTTTTCCAACCGTTCTAACTTTTCTAAATTTTTCTTTGAAATAACTGCTGTAAATGTTGTTGATTTTATCCAACAGATGAAACAGGATCAAAAATAAAGTGTTGATAATTAATTTCAACCCTACAGCCTTCCGATAGGGACTCATTTAAATTTTGTATTTTTTACTTAAAAATATGGAAACAATACTGTTTTTTAAAAAATGTAAAAAATTACAAGATGGATTGGAACAAAAGTTAGAATTGATTGAATTTGAATGTTTCGACAATAAGGTAGAGTATTATGAGAAGTGCTTAATGGCTATTGATATTGATATTAGAGAGATAAAATCAATGGTAAGTGATTTTGATTTTTCGACAGCAGCGGATGAAATCTATTTTTTTAAAAACCTAAAACCTCTGTTTATTTCTCAATTTATCTATTATTCAAAGTTATTGTCGATGGAAGCAGCCAAGCCCAATGCAGGACAGAAGAGTCTGAAAGAATATTATAGTGGTGAGCTGGAAATGATCAAATCATTTTACCGGGAACATATAGATTTTTACCAATATTATAGACTCAATGCTACTTTTCTGGATCAGAAGTATTTTATAAGAAATCAATTTGATATAAAAATGAAACTTAAAACCGGTATGTATGATTATGATGAAAAGTTTGCCACCTCTCATGATCCTATTGTTGCTCAGATTTTAGCCAACGACCGTTTGGAGAAGTATCTTTTGAATTCTATAAAAGAGAGTGAGGAACCTGTTTATCAGAAGCTCACCGATCAGTCTTCTTTAACTTGGTCTGCATCTAAAGTAAGTCTGATAGAACTGGTTTATGCCCTTTATCATATGCACTGTTTTAATGGCGGAAATATTGAGTTAAGTGAGGTCATTAAATCTTTAGAGAAATTTTTAAATACTGATCTGGGAAACTTTCATAAGACTATATTCGAAATCAGAAATCGAAAACAAGGACCTACGAAGTTTTTACATTTAATTACTGACAATCTTAATCAGCACTTTATGAATATGGAAGGTGAATGATATCTGTCTTAAAGCCTCAATAAACCGCTTCAATTACTGGGGCTTTACATTAAACTATTGCTGCTGTATCAGATATTGTAGATTGGGATCATTTTTAATTCTTTCTAATTCATCTGTGATGATACTAAGAATATCGGTTTTAACCTTATTGTAGTTATGGTTTATTTCTGTCTTCAAATGATCCTTACCATCTTCATCATCAAAAGAACGAATTTGCGGTATAGGATGATAATCTTTCAACTCAGCAGAAAGTTTTGCATTATCTACAACAATTTCAGAATGAAATATTTTCTGTTCTATCCTCTGATCAAAGTTATCTGAAACAGCACCTACAAAAAATCCTTGTGTTAAGGTTGAAATTTTAGAAGCGGGAATTAAATAATCTAACTGTGTTGAAATTGATGTCGAAGTATCGTTTCTGTTAATGGACAAACTCTGTCTTTTTTGAAGTACTTTTCCGAAACGCTCCGAAAGGCTTTTTGCGGTTTCACCCACAACCTGGCCGCTAAAGATATTTCCAACGGTGTTTTGAATAACTTTACTTTCTTTATCTCCATAATCTCTAGTCAGTTGAGAAAAGTCTTGGAATCCCAGGCAAACTGAGACTTTATTGCTTCTTGCTGCTGCAATCAGATTATCAAGCCCCCTAAAATAAATAGTTGGTAACTCATCTATAATAACAGAACTTTTAAGTCTGCCTTTTTTATTAATAAGCTTTACAATCCTCGAATTATACAACCCCAAAGCTGCAGAGTATATATTCTGGCGATCAGGGTTATTTCCGACACATAATATTTTGGGCTCTTCAGGATTATTAATATCCAATGAAAAATCATCTCCTGTCATCACCCAATACAACTGTGGAGAAATCATCCTCGATAATGGAATTTTCGCGGATGCAATCTGACCCTGAAGCTGGTCCTGCGCCCCTCCTTGCCAGGCATCCATGAAGGGAGATAAATAGTTTTCCAGCTCTGAATATGAAGTTAATATGGTAAATACATCTTCATACTTTTTGTTAAGCAGTTCGATTGCGTGTGGAAAAGTACAATACTTACCTCCCTCATAAATTTTTAAAAACCAGATGATCGCTGCTAACAATATAATAGGACTTTCAACAAAGAAATCTCCTTGCTTTTGTATCCAGCTTCGATTGAGATTCAACATGATGGTGTAAGCAGCCTCATAAGCATCGGAGATATCTGTCATGAAATTTGGATTTAATGGATTACATCGGTGGCTTTTTCGTGGATCATCAAAATTAATGATGTAAAATTTCGGTTTCACTTTATATTTATCGCTATGCTTCAGCAGGTGATTGTAGGCAATGGATGAAAGATCGTCGAATTTAAAATCGTAGATATACATACTGAAGCCTTTCTCTATATGCTGCTTAATATAATTGTTGATAACAGCGTACGATTTTCCCGAGCCTGGAGTACCAAGCACAATTGAAGCTCTAAAAGGATTCACAATATTTATCCATCCTTTATTCCATTTTCCTTTGTAATAAAATTGAGTAGGAAGATTGATGGAATATTCATTTTCGACCAGTTTGGTTTCCTGCCAGAAACTCTCATTTTCGTTGTTGAATACATCGTCCATTAAATGGGTACTGAGCAATCGGGTCATCCATACGCCTGCCATTAATAAGGCAATATACCCTAATGAGATCGTAATGAAATATAGGAACAGGGCTGTTTCTTGAGAGGGATTTAGCAATGGTGTATTGAGGAAGAAAAGCACAAAGCCAATACTTATTGCTAAGAAAATTTTTGTCCAAGTTATCTTTTCATTTTTTACTCCTTTAGTTCCCAAACAACTCAACGCCAGCAAAACCACTGCAAATACTTTGGTATAAAGGGGATGCGAAAACAGACCTCCCGTTCGGTCAAAGTTTGCTAATATTTTATTGATTATTTCCAATGTCCAGCCCCGTTCCAAAAAGAAACGATAGCAAAACCAATAAAGATGCATCAGTACCAAAAGAATACTGACTGCACGCATAAAGGCCATTATCTTAGCGAGCCCTCTTAAGTCATCTTCTCCCTGCATTCTCAATAATTTAGATTAACAAAGTGAAAAATATTTAATTTAGTATTTCATCATAGAAATTGGCTTTCAATGACTTTCTATTTCATTAAATTTCTATGGTATAAAATGTTTTTACGGAAAACCGTAAAGAGACTTCCAGTAAACCCTTTAGATTTACAAGAACTAAATATTTAATTAATATGGCAGAATTTAAAGAAGATGATTTACTTTATGACGATTATGAAACTACAACTACACCAAGTGATGATCCTAAATACATCGGAAAAAAAGATAAGGATAGGGTAAATAAGAAAGAACGTTATGAAGTTAAAGATTTTTGTAACTCATTTTTAAAAAAGCATAATTTAGAAAAGAAGGTTAGTTTTCAACAAGTTGAAAAATTAATTCGACTTCCTGAGGCAAGCAATATTGTTATGAGAGATGAATTGATTAAGTTCGTTGAAATACATTGGAAATAGTTAAAAAATCATTATAAAATATAGTAAAGTTCACATAAGGTAACTTTGCTATATTTTTAACGATTAGGTCTTTTCTTCTTTTTTTTCTTTAGCTGATTTAAAAAATCAAGTTCCTCATAATCTTCCCCTTGTGCTTCGGGTATTAAATTGCCCAACGCTTCAATCAAGGCATCTTCGTGTTTATCCGTTGATAAAAAGTCAAACAAATGATAAGTTTCTTCCACAGGAAGATGTGTATCATTTGATAATGATTTGGGGCTTAATACTCTCGGATCTTTTATCTCTGGTTTGATATTGCTGTTCCAATAGTCATTAAAGTGATTGGCCGCAAGCTCTTTTCCTAAATTTGATCCATTCCAAACTGTTTTAGAATGATGGTCTATGAATGTTACCCCATAGATTCTTCCTTTTTCATTTTTACGAATGACAGTATCAATATGATGTTGAGCTAATTGTCTTTTAAAATCAGACTCATTATCTGTGGACTGAAAAGTTGTAAGAATAAGAGATTTAAGATCTTTTTGTAAAGGCTTATTTTTCAGACTGAGTTTACACTTCTCAAAATGTAATTGTAAGCTTTCAAGTCCAGCTGTTTTCCCAAATAAAGAAGCTTTAAGTGCATGTCCTGTCTTTTTTCCATCATCAGATAAAGGAAAATATAGCAAACCCTTTTTCAATTTCCCATGCAATTCACCTTCTATCTGTTCGGTAGTTATATTATAGAGAGAAAGTAATGCGTTGTATTCTCCGAATGTTTGGAATTGGTAATATTCGCTAAGATGGCGAATAACTGAAGAAATCTGGCTTTTTACATTACCTTTTTTGTAATCTACAGCACGAAAAGTTTTCATATTCTGATGACTTTGTTTTTCAGTTGCCGGTTGAAGTCCGAATTCTTTTTCCAATTCTCTACAGATTTTCATTGACCTTACTTTTTCAAATTGATCAGAAATCTTTTTACCATTTTCATCTACGCATACAGAAACAATATGGATATGGGAACGGTCAATATCAGTGTGTTTGAACACTACAAAAGGCTGCTCTCCATAACCCATCTCACGCATATACTGCTCTGCTATTTCTTTGTATTTTTGATCAGAAACATGGTCTCTGGGATCGGGATTAAGAGAAATATGGAGCGTATGTTTTTCTGTTTTTTGATTAGCGATCAGATAAGGCTCAAATGATTTCATCAACTGTGGCACAGAATATTGTCCATTCAGGGTTTCTACCATTTTGCTGGTCAAAATAATTTCTCCTTTCTCCTGTTGTATCTTGGTATTATTGTATGACAAAACTCCAAAAAGATTGTTGCTTCTACCAATTTTTGCGATCATTCTGCCTTATTATTTTGTAGATTCTTTTGATGGAATTCTTCGGTAATCTTAATGACATTTTTAAAAATTTCAATCATTTCTACCGTTTGTTTTTCCAACTTGTACAGAAAAGAAGCTGCTTTTTTTTCAGAAAAATGAGTGTAAAGAATCTTCACGATCTGATTGTAATTAACGCCTACATTACGAAACTGGCTATGAAAGGAGGTCAACCGCATATAAAAATCTAAACTTCCCTTATCAATTTTTACCGTTTTTATGGGTTTGTTAAAGATACAGGACGTTATAAAATGAGCTTTAACTTTCATTCCTGACTGATCAAAAAGTTCAAGAAACCGGGAATGCTCTGCTTCATTTAAAGAGATGGTATATCTAATCTTGGCAGGATCAACTTTAGGATGTCGTCCTCCCTTTTTCTTTTGTTCATTGTTTTTATCATTCATAATCTTCTACTTTACTCTATAAACACCGACTTCGGAGGTTGTTTTTCTGCCCCCTGCAAGGGCAAGTTGTTTTTAGCATCGGAAATCATTTAGAGATGCTCAAAACACAACTTGCCCCTTTCGGGTGAAAGGAAATTCTATTAAAAAAGCAGATGGAGTACTGCATAGTATAAATAGAATTCAACCTCTTAAGATTCCTCTGTCTTCCTGGAACAAAATAAGCCACAATGATTTGTAGAGACGGCATTAGAGAGAAAGCCAAAGACAGTCACTTAAAGCCAAAAACGACCATTACACAGCTTCCAAGAAAGAAATATTATTCATTTGGATCAGAGTGAAAGCAGGATTTCCTGGCTGCGGATGTTACAGAAATCTTGAATAGTGGAAATCCAGCATGCTGGCCTTCCTGACTTCCCGCCAGCACAATATCATTTTTGAGAGACAGAAATCGGAAAATCAATCGATCAGGATTGTAAGATGGATGACATTCATTACATAATGCCGGAAGTCAATATAGCTTTCAGGAATCACGGCCAACATTCGTAATAGCTATGATTCCCTCGTGAGATTATTAAGGTTTGAATGCTTTCCATCCCTCATTCTCTACAATTTGATTTAACTAAAATTCAATTATAATGACAACAAAAAAACAACCCACCATTATTGCATTTTCTACTCAAAAAGGAGGAGTTGGAAAAAGCACATTTACAACACTTATCGCAAGTATTCTTCATTATCGGATGGGGTATCAGGTCACCGTCTTTGACTGTGATTTTCCACAGTACAGTTTACTCCAGATGAGAGAACGTGATTTGAAAACGGTAATGCAGAATGAAATCCTAAAAAAGATGGCTCACAAACAATTTACGAGTATCAATAAAAAAGCTTATCCTATTTTCCAGAGTAAAGCCGATCAGGTTTTAGATGAAATAAAGATGTATGTTGAAGGATCCGAAATAACACCAGATGTTATCTTCCTTGATTTACCGGGGACCGTGAATACTGCAGGTATTTTACAAACCCTAACCAATGTCCATTACATTTTTTCTCCCATTACTGCCGATCGCGTCGTACTGGAGAGTACACTGAGTTTTACTGATGTTTTAACCAATGTATTGATGAAAGAAAATCAGACAGGGATCCGAAGCATTCATTTGTTCTGGAATCAGGTGGATGGAAGAGAAAAGACAATGTTGTACAAAAATTACAGTAAGGTAATCTCAGATTTAGGTCTACAGCTTATGGAAACAACCATTACAGACAGTAAGAGATTTCGGAAAGAAGGGGAGTTGGTAGCAAAGACGGTTTTTCGATCGACTTTACTGCCTGCAGATCCTAAGCTGTTAGTTCAATGCAGACTGGATCAATTTATAGAAGAATTTTTGAAAATTATCAAATTATAGCAGTATGGAAAATGATAAAAATAACAACGAGGTCCAAGGTATTGATGAACAGTATTTAATGTCTATTATGGCTGGAAGTGCCCAGAAAGAAATACCGATTCAAAATGCAGATCCTCCAAAGAACAAAGAAGTACAAAAGCATACATTGAAGAATAAGAAGAATAATGAAATAACTTATGTTGAGCAGTTTCTAACCCATCATACAATGACTAAGCGTGGTGATAAAAGTATCTATATCCGTTCTGAATATCACGAGCGTTTATCTCGTATTATTCAGATTATTGCAGAAGATCAGATTCCATTGTATGCCTATCTGGATAATATTCTGGCTTACCATTTCGAAATGTTTGAAAAGGAAATTACAGAGGATTACAATAATAAATACCGTCCAATTTTTTAATGTATCATTTTATGGAACAAATAATCATTATAGGTCTGCTCATTATTATCATTCTTATCCTTTCCGAAAGAAAGTTTTCCACCAGTATCCCCCATAAAGAGGACTCTTCTATGAAAATGAATATTCCAGCTATTATGGGTGAGACCAGGGAAAAAGAAAGACTGGTATTACCAATTGATGCCAATGAAAGACAAGGTCAGCCTGCTTTACTTACGGTTGATAATTTTGATTCAGAAACCAAAGAGGAATTATTAGGAGATGTTGCTTTAAAGAAAGGTCTTGATGATATTCTCATTAAAAACGATGAGCTGGAGCAAGAGGATGAAGATGGGCTATATGAAAACTCTATTATTGAAAGCGGGTTTGCTACAGGGGTTACCTTTCAGGAATTGAGTACTGTGGGGCAGTTGCTTCAGCAGGATTTGTTGGAGCTTGACTTAGAACAACAAGCAGCAGAAATAATTCAGAAAATTCAGGGAACCGAGCTTTTTGATCTGTTAGAGAATTCATTAGGAGAGGCTTCAAAAAGAATTGGCAGCTTGCTAAGGGAAAGTATTCCAGATGATGACAAGATTATTTCTTCTAAGCGGAGTAATTCTTCTGATAGTTTCGATATTGGGGAGTTTGTTTAGGCAAATTCCCCTTTAAAGATGTGATGTAACGGAACTTACTCGGGTCTTTTATCAAACAATTCATGGAGTTTCTGCTGCAGAACTTTTTTGTCAGGAAGCTGGGTCTTATATTCGGAAACCATGGTGGGGGACAGGCTTCTGCTCAGGGCATATTCTACTACTTCGCTATCTTTATCTTTACAGAGCAATACTCCAATGCTTGGATTTTCATTTTGACGTTTAACATCCCTATCCAAAGCTTCTAAATAAAAATTAAGCTGCCCCAGCTGTTCAGGTTTAAATTTGTCTGCTTTCAGTTCAAATGCGACCAGGCATTGTAAACCTCTGTGAAAGAATAGAAGATCAATATAAAAATCCGAATTCCCAACTTGTATTTTGTATTCTTCGCTGATAAAAAGAAAATCTCTGCCTAACTCCAGAATGAAGTTTTTCATCTGCAGTATCAGCCCTTTTTGAAGTTCGCTTTCACTAAACGTTTCGGGTAAGTTTAAAAAATCAAATACATAACTGTCCTTAAAGGTATTAGCAATTTCAGGGTTTGTTTCTCTCAACAGTGTTGAGAGATTTGAATTTCCGAGCATTGTTCTTTCAAAAAGACTGCTGGAGATTTGTCTTTCAAGTTCCCTAAAACTATAGTTTTCCTGTTGGGTCAGTTTGATGTAAAATTCTTGTTCTTCAATTGATTTGCAACGTGAAAAAATAGCCAGATTATGAGACCAACTGATTTCTCTCAACAGTGTTGAGATTTTTGGAAACTCGTTGTAGGTTTCATAAAACTGCTTCATTCTCCAAAGGTTTTTATCTGAAAATCCTTTGATTTCAGGTTCATTAGCTTGGATGTATTGAGCCAGTTCTTTGACCACAGATTGTCCCCATTCACTCAGCTCTACCTTCCTGCTGATATATTCCCCAATATTCCAATATAAATCGATCAGTTCTTCATTGACTTTTCTTATCGCATTGTTACGAGATCGGGTGATGAGTTCAATAATGTCAGTGAACCTTTTATCCATGATTGTCTTTTTGAAATTCGACTACAAATTTACAATTAATTATAAACGAATACTGGCAATTGTCGTGTTAGTTTAAAGCCAAAAGCTTCCTAATGATGCCATTAGCCCAAAATAATTCAAAGGCTCAAACATCTTTGTTCCATAGTTCCGCAAAGTGCGGTACATCATAACAAATTGAAGTGTTTAATTATGAAAGAACAAAGAGAAAAACTACTGGTATTAGGTTTAACCTATATAGCAGTAACAGGTGTTTTTGGTCAGGGTAATGGCAGTGCCGGAATCAATGAGGCCACACAGATGGTCACCTCTTATTTTGAACCGGCTACCCAGTTAATTTATGCTATTGGTGCGGTAGTCGGATTGATTGGAGGCGTCAAGGTTTACAACAAGTTCAGCAGCGGAGATCCTGACACCAGTAAAACGGCTGCCAGCTGGTTTGGAGCGTGTATATTCCTGATTGTAGCTGCTACTATCCTGCGTTCATTCTTCCTTTAAAAATCTCCGATTATGAATACGTATCATATCAATAAAGGAATAGGACGGACGGTAGAATTCAAAGGGTTGAAGGCACAGTACCTGTTTATTTTCGCAGGAGGATTGTTAGGGATACTGATCTGCATGATGATCATGTATATGGGAGGCGTCAATACTTATTTGTGCCTGGTTATAGGGGCTGCCTGTAGTGGTCTTTTGATCTGGAAGACTTTCGCCTTGAATAGAAAATACGGAGAGCATGGTCTGATGAAAAGGGGAGCCCAGAAAAAACATCCCAGGTATATCATTAGCCGCAAGAGTATTTACCACTATCTGTACACTAACCGTAAAAAAACTTCAACATGAGAAATTCCTCCAAAACGGCAACGTTGGAGAGTAAATTTCCCCTGCTTGCTATAGAAAATAATTGCATTATTTCAAAAGATGCAGACATCACAGTTTGTTTTAAGGTAAGACTTCCGGAATTATTTACGATTGCCTCGGCTGAGTACGAAGCCATTCATTCAGCGTGGTTCAAGGCGGTTAAAACGCTTCCTGACTATACGGTCGTTCATAAACAGGATTGGTTCATTAAAGAAAATTATACTCCGGACCTTTTGAGAGAAGATCAAAGCTTTCTTTCCAAATCTTTTGAAAGGCATTTTAATGAAAGACCTTTTTTAAATCATTATTGTTATCTGTTCATTACAAAGACCTCCAAGGAAAGAATAAGGATGCAGAGTAATTTTTCATCTTTGTGTAAAGGCAAACTGATTCCGAAAGAGATTAAGGACAAAGAGGTAATTAATCGTTTTATGGAGGCTGTCGATCAGTTTGAGCGGATTATGAAGGACAGTGGTTATATCCATTTGGAAAGAATGACCGAGGATGAAATTTCAGGTAGTGCTGAAAAATCAGGACTCCTGGAACAGTATCTCACCTTATCTCGTGAAACTCATCCTTCATTGAAGGATATCAAGCTGGGTTCAGAAGAAATGCGGATCGGCAACAACCGGCTCAGTATGCATACCTTATCGGATACCGATGATTTACCAGGTACTGTTTCATCTCACAGCAGATATGAAAAGCTAAGTACGGACCGCAGTGACTGTTTGCTGTCTTTTGCATCTCCTGTCGGGCTGTTATTAAGCTGCAATCACCTATATAATCAATATTTGTTTATTGACAACAGTGATGAAAATCTGTCTAAGTTTGAAAAATCTGCAAGAAATATGCATTCACTGGCAAGGTACAGCAGAGCCAATCAGATCAATAAGGAATGGATTGAAAAGTATCTGAATGAAGCCCATTCTTTTGGTTTACAATCGATACGTGCCCACTTTAATGTGATGTCATGGTCAGATAATCCGGCTGAGTTGAAGCAAATAAAAAACGATACGGGAAGTGCCTTAGCACTGATGGAATGTAAACCCCGTCATAACACTACAGATACAGCCACTCTGTACTGGGCAGGCATTCCCGGGAATGCTGGTGATTTTCCGAGTGAGGAAAGTTTCTATACATTTATTGAGCCAGCGCTTTGCTTCTTTACTGAAGAAACGAACTATCAGGATTCTCCTTCTCCTTTCGGAATCAAGATGGCAGATCGTCTCACAGGGAAGCCGATTCACCTGGATATTTCTGATCTTCCCATGAAACAGGGGATTATTACGAACAGGAACAAGTTTATCCTTGGACCTTCGGGAAGTGGCAAATCCTTTTTCACGAACCATATGGTCAGACAGTATTATGAGCAGGGAGCTCATGTGTTGCTTGTCGATACAGGAAATTCTTATCAAGGATTGTGTGAACTGATCCAAGGGAAAACAAAAGGAGAGGATGGAGTGTATTTCACTTATACAGAGGACAATCCAATTGCATTTAATCCATTTTATACTGATGATGGGGTTTTTGATATCGAAAAACGGGAAAGTATTAAAACACTGATTCTCACCTTATGGAAAAGAGATGATGAACCCCCGACACGATCAGAAGAAGTTGCATTGTCCAATGCAGTAAGTGGCTATATTGAAATGATTAAGACTAGCGAGCAGGATCCCTCATTTAATGGATTCTATGATTATGTCAGGGAGGATTATCAACAAGTGCTGGAGCAGAAGAAGGTCAGGGAAAAAGACTTTGATATAGCCAACTTTCTCAATGTATTGGAGCCTTATTATAGGGGTGGGGAATATGATTACCTGCTCAATTCCGAAAAGCAGCTGGACCTGCTGTCCAAGCGTTTCATTGTTTTTGAAATCGATGCCATTAAAGATCATAAGATTCTGTTTCCCATTGTGACCATCATCATTATGGAAGTTTTTATCAATAAGATGAGAAGACTGAAAGGAATTAGAAAACTGATCCTCATTGAAGAAGCGTGGAAGGCCATTGCCAAAGAGGGAATGGCAGAGTATATCAAATACCTGTTCAAGACTGTCAGAAAATTCTTTGGAGAAGCCATTGTAGTGACTCAGGAGGTCGATGATATTATTCAGTCTCCAATTGTTAAGGAAAGCATCATTAATAATTCAGACTGTAAGATTCTACTTGATCAGCGTAAATACATGAATAAGTTTAATGACATTCAGGCAATGCTCGGACTAACGGATAAAGAAAAATCTCAGGTATTGTCTATCAATATGAATAATGATCCAAAGCGACTTTACAAAGAGGTTTGGATCGGATTGGGTGGAACGCACTCTGCGGTCTATGCCACTGAAGTATCAACTGAGGAATATCTAGCTTACACCACCGAAGAGACAGAGAAGATGGAAGTAATGAATCTTGCATCAGAACTTGATGGTAATGTAGAGCATGCTATCAAGAAGATTTCTCTAAAGAGAATCAAATCAATCAAAGACAATTAATCAACACCTATTTACACCCATGAAAAATTTAATCATTAAAACAGTATTGGTGGCATTCTTCGCTACCTTCACCCTTGCAAAAGCACAATTTGTCGTTACCGATCCTGCTAATCTTGCATCAGGTATTTTAAACTCTGCCAATGAAATTGTGCAGACTTCATCAACGGTATCGAACGTTGTAAAAAACTTTAATGAAGTCAAGAAAGTTTATGAACAAGGCAAAGAGTATTATGACAAGCTGAAAGCCATCAACAATTTGGTAAAAGATGCCAGAAAAGTGCAACAGACTGTTTTGCTTGTAGGGGATGTTTCCGAGATGTATGTCAATAATTTCGGTAAAATGCTCAATGATCCGAATTTCAATGCACAGGAATTATCTTCCATTGCCAATGGTTATTCAGCATTACTTACTGAGAGCACTGAGCTGCTTAAAGAACTCAAGGAAATTATTACTTCTAATGGTCTTTCTTTAAACGATAAAGAAAGAATGGATGTCATTGATCGGGTTTACAAAGAGGTCAAGGAATACCATAATCTGGTAAGATACTATACCAACAAAAATATTTCAGTGAGCTATCTGAGAGCTAAAAAGCAGAACAACACCCAAAGGGTGTTAAATCTTTACGGAACCTCTAACCAAAAATACTGGTAATATGGAGCCGACGAATTTACATGAAGTTCTACGATCAGTATATGAGGAAATGATGCCTTTGTGTGCTGATATGGCCGCTGTAGCAAAAGGAGTTGCGGGTTTAGGAGCTTTGTTTTATGTTGCCATCAAAGTTTGGCAGTCCTTAAGCCGTGCTGAGCCCATTGATCTGTTTCCGATGCTCAGACCATTTGCCATAGGGATCTGTATTATGTTTTTTTCAACCATGGTGCTCGGAAGTATCAATGGTGTTTTGAGCCCTATTGTTCAGGGAAGTCATTCGATGTTGGAAAATCAGGTTTTAGATTTGAATGAATTACAAGAGAAAAAAGATCTTCTGGAGAGAGAAGCCATGCTTAGAAATCCGGAGATGGCTTATCTGATCTCCAATGAAGAGTTTGATAAAAAGCTGGAAGAGCTTGGTTGGTCACCTTCTGATCTGGTCACCATGTCCGGTATGTATATCGAAAGAGAAATGTTTGCTATCAAGAAAGACATACGGGATGGTTTCAGAGAGTTTCTGGAGATTCTTTTTCAGGCAGCAGCGTTGGTCATTGATACGATAAGGACATTTTTTCTGATTGTACTTTCCATATTAGGACCTATTGCTTTTGCAATTTCAGTGTGGGATGGTTTTCAGACCACTTTAACCCAATGGCTGACAAGGTACATCAGTGTGTATCTCTGGCTTCCAGTTGCTGATATTTTCAGTTCTATACTGGCCAAAATTCAGTCACTCATTTTGGAGCGGGATATTGAAATGCTGGCCGATCCCACCTTTATTCCGGATACTTCCAATACGGTTTACATCATCTATATGGTGATCGGAATTATAGGATACTTTACTGTACCTACGGCTACAGGTTGGGTAATTCAGGCTGGCGGAGCAGGAAATTTTATGCGTAATGTCAATCAGACTGCCACGAAGTCAGGAAATATTGCTGGAGCAGCGACAGGCTCAGCAACAGGTAACATTTCAGGAAAGTTATTAAAATAAAAATACAGTAGTATGGAATTTAAATCATTAAAGAATATTGAGAGTAGCTTTAAGCAGATCCGGTTGTTTACGCTGGTATTTACAGTGTTCTGTTTTGGAGTTGTAGGAGTGGTTGTATTTAAATCTTATCAGTTTGCTGAAGAGCAGCGCCAGAAGATTTATGTGTTGGATAACGGTAAGTCTCTGATGGTGGCACTTTCTCAGGATATGTCGATCAACAGGCCTGTTGAAGCCAGAGAGCATGTCCGAAGATTTCACGAACTGTTTTTTACGGTAGCACCGGATAAAAATGCTATTGAAAGCAATGTCAAAAGAGCCTTCAATCTTGCTGATCAATCTGCATTTAATTACTATAAAGACCTTCAGGAAAAGGGATATTATAACAGAATTATTTCGGGGAATATTCAGCAGAGAGTGGAGGTAGACAGCTTAAAGGCCGACTTTGAAAGTTATCCATATACCGTAAAAACCTACGCCAGACAATTTATCATCAGATCAAGCAACCTTACCATAAGAAGTCTGATCACAAACTGTTTATTGGTTAATTCAGTACGGTCTGACAGCAATCCTCAGGGATTTACCATTGAAAAATTCAACGTCCTTGAAAACAAAGATATTGAAACCGTAGAACGTTAAAAGTACCTTATGAAAAGAATAAGAGATAAAATAGAATATTACGCCTTGCAAGCGGATAATCGTTGGAAAATTCTTCCTGTTAAGCGACAGAGATTATTGACCAAGCTTTTTTTCGGAGGATATGCTTTACTCACTTTACTGGTAATTGTTAGCATCTGCATATCGACAGTTCAGAGGAATAATGAAATATCGATCAATCATATTGATGGAGTTTCTAAAAACCCTCATACGAAAGATACCATACAAGCTGATAAGATTAACTCATTAATAAAGAAATAAAAGGATGAAAGATTCTGAAAAAATAAAAATTACAGAAAATGACCTGCCTCAGAATGATAAGGGGATAGGAGATCATCCCAAAGCGAAGTGGGAGCAGCTTAAAAAGCCAATGATCTATTGTTTAATGGCTTTATTATGTGCGATTTGTTTGTATCTGATTTTTAAACCAAAAAAGAGCAATACGATTGTTGCAGAGGAAGGCTTTAATGCTGTGATTCCCCAGGCAAAAGACGGTCAGTTGCAGTCGGATAAACAGAAAGCTTATGAGCAGCAACTTTTGGAACAGAAAACCGACGAAAAGAGAAATGCTCTTACTGCATTATCTGATTATTGGACTGATGAAAATGATGTTAATCAAAATGCTGTATCTTCTTTGGGTGTCAATAAATCAGGTGATTTATCACGTTCAGACCAGAATGCGGTAAACAGTTATCGGAATGCGCAACAAGCCTTAGGCTCTTTCTATCGGCAGGATAATCAGGAAGTCAATGATTTGAGAAAGGAAATTTCAAGATTAAAGAAGGATGCGATACAGAATAATTCTGTTCCTGCAGGTTTGGGAATGAATGATCAATTGGTGCTCATGGAAAAATCCTACCAGATGGCGGCTAAATACCTTCCTTCCGCTTCGAAAGAAGAGACTACACCAAAGCAAAACGAAGAAATAAAGCCATCGAATGACAAGAAGGTTAAGCTAACCCCAGTTACAGCTGCTCATTCCAGAATAGTTTCATCCTTGTATAGAGAACCATCTGACAGTTCTTTTATTCTAGGGTTGAATCATAATAGATTTTTTGATGTACAAATCGATAAAAAAAGATCAAATCAATCTAAGAATGCGATAAAGGGAATTGTTTCTGAAACCAAAACATTAGTGGATGAAAGTACTTTATCAATTATGCTTTCAGAAGGTATGCAGTTGGAGCGGATAGAAATTCCATCAGGCACATTGCTCATCGCCACAAGCAAATTTCAAGGAGGCAGGCTTCAGCTGAAAATAAGTTCAATTGGATATGATGACAGTATTTATCCGGTAGAAATTAATGTATATGACAATGATGGCCAGCCAGGACTGAATGTTCCTTATTCACCTGAACAAAATGCAGTCAATGACATTGTAGCGAATATGAGTCAGACTTCAGGAACGAACATAATGATGACCCAATCAGCCGGGCAGCAGATTGCATCGGATCTAAGCAGGGGAGTGGTACAGGGAGTGTCCGGTTATTTTCAGAAAAAAGTCAGACAACAGAAGGTAACGGTAAAAGCAGGCCATCAGATTTTACTTGTGCCAAAGAATAACTAATTAAATTAATAAAAAATGAAAACATTAAAGAATCATTATATCTTGGGAATTCTGCTGCTGCTCATCATAAGCAGCAGGTCATTTGCTCAGGATTCCACCATTTCTTATCTTCCTTTAGAAGAGGCGCGATTGATACCTTTCAGAATGGAGGTGACCTATAATAAAACATCACATCTTTTTTTTCCATCACCCATTCGATATGTTGATCTTGGAAGCGATCTCTTGGTTGCCAATAAGGCAGAACCTATTGGAAATGTCCTCCGGGTTAAGTCGGCAGTAAGAGATTTTGAAGAAGAAACCAATTTTTCAGTCATTACTGAGGACGGGAAATTTTACAGTTTTGATGCATTCTACAGTCCTTATCCGGCAGTACTCAGTTATGATTTATTAAAACTGCAGAGAGATAGGGAACGGCAATATTCAACAGATGTTTTATTTGAAGATCTTAAAGGAAGCTCATCTAAGCTGACAGAGCTTATTATGGAAAATCTTTACAGGAAGAACAATAGAACGATTAAGCATATTGTTTCCAAAAGTTATGGAATTCGATTCTCAGTCAGATCATTGCATGTCAATGATAACAAGTTTTATTTCACCTTGGAGATTAAAAACTCCAGTAATGTGGCATATACGATTGAATGGATCAAATTCAAGATTGTTGACAAGAAGAACTTAAAACGTACGGTTGTTCAAGACAAGCTATTAGAACCCATTCGTGTATATTTTCCCACAATGACGGCTTCCGATCATTCGAACATCTTAGGAATTTATCTACTGGATCAGTTTACGCTTCTAAAGGATCAGATTTTGGAAATCGAAATTTTGGAAAAGAACGGGGGAAGACATCATAAATTACGGTTTAAAAATAAAGACCTGATTCATGCAAGGCTAATAAGAGATTAAAAAAGAGCAAATAAAATGAATACAATGTTTTTACCCGCAATTTTTATGCTTACCGTTAGTATTTTACTTTTTGGATTTACGATTGTGTAGGAAATGAAAAGAGACAGAATTTCTGTTTGATAATAAAATTAATGAGTGTAGAGGTCAGAATTTTGGCCTCTTTTTCTTTTTTTAGCACCTTAAAGTCACGAAAAATAGTTATTGCGAATGTTGTTTATATTCAATAGATTTGAATACGATCTGATTCAAAATAGAGTGAAGAGATCATCAATAAAAACTAAAACCAAATTATAGTATGGAAAAGAAAGCTTCCTTAATCAATTGTCATGCTCATATTTTTACGGGTGATCATGTTCCTCCCTACTTAGCCAAAACATTTCTTCCATGGCCTTTGTATTATATTTTGTCTCTATCAATAATTGTTAAGGGATTTAGATTTTACTTTGACACTCTCGAGAAATACAGGTTTAAACCAAGATACAAGCGCATTGAAGCCTTATTATATTATATCAGGATTCAGGCTAGCAGAACGGTAGTAGGACAAATAGTAGCTATTTTATTGGGGGTACTTTTAGCAATAAATGTATTTTATATTATTTATGATTGGATTGGTTTAATAGGCTTTGCGCCTTCAATTTTAGGTAAAGAACTACTTAAGATAAGGTCTTTCTTGGAATCTTATCATGTAGTACAAAATTTCCAATCATTTTATATCCAGATAATATTGATTCTTATTTTTTTGATACTTTTTAAAAGTGGTAGAAATTTTATTTTTTTCATCCTAAAAAAAATATATGCTTTTTTAGGAATTCTTCCTGGAAGGCAGACTAAAGAACTTTTGGAGAGGTATTTAAATATAGGAAGGTATGCCTTTCATAGACAACAAAGTTCTACCTATATGGATCTCCGAGATCAATACCCTAAAAATACAGGATTTGTTATCCTTCCAATGGATATGGAGTATATGGAAGCTGGAAAGTTAAAAAAAGGAAGCGGTTATCTTGATCAGATGGCAGAACTTGTTAAACTGAAACAGAATAAAGAGTTATCGGATTTTATTTTTCCTTTTGTTTTTGCAGACCCAAGACGTTTAGAAGAACAGGATGATTATTTTAGCTATGAGATTATAAATAACCATGTTGAACTATTGGATTGTCTTGTAAAAGATTATATTATGGATTATCATTTTAGTGGATTTAAGATTTACCCCGCCTTAGGATATTATCCATTTGATGAAAGATTACTGCCCTTATGGAAATATGCTGCGGATAATAATTTACCTATCATCACCCACTGTATAAAGGGGACAATTTTTTATAGAGGAACTAAAAAGAAGCAGTGGGATAGACATCCTATTTTTCAACAAAATATCGGAAGTGAATTATATGAGCCACTTTTGTTGAAACAAACTAAGAATATTGATTTTATAAACAATTTCACACATCCGTTAAACTATTTATGTTTACTAGATGAAACACTGCTGAGAAAAGTGGTGAAGGATGCAAAAGATCCCAAAATTCGCGAGTTATTTGGATATACTAATGAAGAAACTGAGCTCTCCTGTAATTTAAGCAAACTAAAGATTTGTTTTGCACATTATGGTGGAGATGATGAATGGAAGCGGTTTCTCGAGATGGAACGCTATGATTTCAGTAAACAGATCATTACACATCCTGATAGAGGGATTAAGTTTTTTCCAGAGAAAAATGAAAAACCAACTCCTGGAAAAATGGAACAATTATGGAAATATGTTGATTGGTATTCCCTTATTTCAAGTATGATGTTACAGTATGAAAATGTTTATGCAGATATCAGCTATATTGTACATAGCGATGAAATCCATCCTTTACTGAAACACTCATTAAAGAATGTAAAGCTTAAGGATAAAATACTTTTTGGTACCGATTTTTATGTTGTGAGAAATCATAAAACTGAAAAATATATGGTAGCGGAATGTTATCATAACCTTGGTGATGTGGAGCTAGACACCATTGCCTATATTAATCCTAAACGTTTTTTGTTTAACAATATTCATGGTGATATTAAAATTTAGAAGATGAGAGTTCAATTTCCAATTTTAATAGAAGGAATGTAATGACATCGATTGGAATTTATGAACTATAAGAAATAGTCCACTAGAGGCTGCAATGTTTTTGATATACATTAAAAATTTTATCAAATGTATTATTTAAAATCTATGCAAAAAGATGGACACGAGAATAATCGTGTCCATCTTTTTGCAAAAAAATCGGTAATTTTAAAATTACCGATTTTTCAGTGAGTATAGGGTTATAATTTTCCTTCATCAGCAAATGATAAGTAGTCCTCTGAGGTCAAAATACAATGATCCAGCAAGTTTATATTTAACAGTTGGGCAGCCTCCTTTATTTTGTGTGTAATGCTTATGTCTTCACGTGAAGGTGTCAGATTTCCGGAAGGGTGGTTGTGAGCTATTATAAATGACACGGCATTGCATAATAAGGCTCCCTGCATAATGATTCTGATATCAACGAGAGAAGACGTAATTCCAGATTCTGAAATTTTTTGTATTCCTAATACCTTATTAGCCTGATTCATATACATTGAATAAAATGACTCTCTGTAATCGATCTGATCTTCATCAAAATGTTCCCGAAAAATATCTGCAGCATCTTGAGAGTTCAATACTTCTTTTTCAGTGTTTCCTTTTCTTGTGTAAATCAATTTGATCTCATTTACGATATTGTATTTCATTGTGATTGCCCTGAGTACGGCAGAGTCTTATATTTCCCGTACTTAATTTAAACGGTATTTTATTTAAAACATAATTGAACTATTCCATAACTTTTTTAGGTCAAAAGCTTTTTAATATTTTCTCTTCCCCTTACTCTCCAAGCCATCTTAGGCTTTAATCAATATTTTTCAAAAGAAAACCGGAAAAAAGAAAGCAGATATGAACTGTTGTCAATAGTATCAAACAAAAGGAAACGGAATAATTGGAGGGTACCTTTAGAGAGGAGACCGTTTATGCCGTAGTCTTTTGGTGGCATAAGCGATGGCTGACAGCAATACCTTAGCTGCCTTTTTACCGGTTGACTATGAAAAATTTTTATAGATTGTTTATCTTGAATTTTCCATTTAGGAATTACTTATTTGATATATTATCATTTGTATATACATTATAAATACACTATGTTTACAATGTTCATTTAAAATCTCACTCTGATATGAAGGCTGGTTCTTTCAACGATTAAGGAAGGTATCAAAACCGATTTTAATAATACCGGACTTAAGACTTACCCAATGTATTAGGCCTTTACTCCATAGAATTTTAATAACAATATTTAAATACAAATAATAGAAATGAGTAATGAGTTTGAAAATTACTTATCCTCAACAGGACAACTATCAGCTGAGGAAATCACCTTTTCTTTACAGTTTTTTAAACCGATTCGTTTAAAAAAAGGAGACTTTTTTATTCGTGAGAACGAATCATGCCGTTATATTGGATTTATCGCTAGTGGAGCTGTAAAGGCATATACTCTAGACAAGGAGGGGAAAGAAAATGTAACATGTTTCAAGTTTGATAATGAGTTTATTACCTCTTTTCAAGAGTTTGTACAACAGAAGAAATCAATAAGGAGCATCAGGGCTATAGAAGATAGTATAATTTATGGAATTAATTTTCCAGATTATCAACAGCTGCTTACCCACATGACTGCTTGGAACGAAGTGATAAAATCAGTGATGCAGCGTGAATATAGCCAAAAAGAACACTATATGATTAATTATAATAATAGGCCTGCTTTAGATAAATATAGTCATGTTCTCACTAACGAACCTATACTCATAAAGCGAGTTACAACTCAGGATCTGGCATCCTACCTTGGCATTACTCAGCGATCGCTTACACGGGCAAAGGCACAAATACACAGATCCAAAATATTATAGGACAAATGTCCTTATGTTATCTTAGTTAGCACTGTAGATTTGTACAAAAAAAATATGCTACGTCAAATTGCTCACGAAGTATTTCAGATTTCATTAATGCCCCGAAATAGTATCAATTGCTATATAATTGAAGGTGTATTGATTGATTCCGGAATACGGAGTTCATATACCGCTGTTAAGAAAGCTGTCCAAAAAATTTCTGTTTATCAACATATACTGACTCACGCTCATGCAGATCATCAGGGTTGTAGTGATCAGATTTGCGCTGAGTTTGAAATACCATTACTCTGTCACCCTAACGAAGTTTTTAGAACTGAAACAGGTATAGTAACCAACGACTATCCGAGTCCACAGCATTGGATAGCAAAGCTTCAGCAAAAGTACTGGGCAGGTCAGGGACATAAAGTACAGCAAACAATTGTTGAAAATGATATCATTGGAAATTTTAGAGTAATAGAGACCCCTGGCCATTCAGGAGGTCATATTTCTTTATTCCGTGAGCGGGATGGAGTATTGATTATTGGAGATGTGGCAACAAATATGAATTTGCTTACCACAGCAGTTGGTTTGAAGCTTCCGCCCAATATTTTTACATCAGATCAAAAGCGAAATATCCAATCGCTCGAGAAGTTAGCAAAACTTAACCCTGCTATTATCTGCTTTGGTCATGGCCCCGTTATGCGAAATACTGATCGGAAGTTTGAAAAATTTGTAAAGAACTGTAGCGTTTCTGGTTAAAAATAGAACATAATGAAATTGTTTGCGTTGTATTGTTCCTATCTGAAAATTCATGATGTGAATCTTAAATTTAGCTCGTACTTTTTTATAAAGATTAGCAAAAAAATGTATATTTGCCCAGCAAAAAAAGAAAATGATAGTATCTAACTTAAAAAAAGGAAAGAAACAGTACTTACGTCCAACGTCGTGAGTCATTTTCCTATTGGTTAGAAATTAAATAAAAAAGGAGCTTGTCATCACGACAGGCTCTTTTTTTTATTGATAAAAATTAACAATTAATCTTATTATGAAAGTATTGAAATTTGGAGGGACCTCAGTAGGAAGTCCGGAACGTATCCAGCAATTATTGCCAATAATCAGATCTCAGCAATCAGATAAACATCTTGTGGTTTTGTCAGCTGTTTCAGGTACGACAAATGATTTGGTGAAATTATCTGAGCTATATGAAAACAAAGATATTGAAGCAGCCTACAAGCATATTGATGGATTACAGCAGAAATATATAAAATTTGTAAATGAGTTGTTTAAAACTGAAAAAGGAATTTTGGAAGCTTTAGCTTTTATAGACAAGATTTTTGATCTTTTTTATCAGTTCAAACATAAAAATTTTTCTTCTACAGCAGAACGTATTATTCTTGCACAAGGTGAGATTATTTCAACCACCCTTTTTCATTTATACTTAAAGGAAAAAGAAGTTTCTTCTATATTATTATCAGCATTAGATTTCATGGTAATTGATGAAGATAAGGAACCCGATATTGATAAAATAAGAAAACAGGCAGCTCTTGAAATTGCAAAATATCCGGAAGATACTTTATTTATTACCCAAGGGTATATATGCAGAAATGCTCAGGGTGAAATTGATAATCTGCAAAGGGGAGGTTCTGATTATACCGCTTCCTTGCTGGGAGCAGCATTGCAGACAGAAGAAATTCAAATCTGGACAGATATTGATGGTTTTCATAATAATGATCCGAGATATGTACAGAATACAAAATCTATAGCCAGACTTAGTTTTGATGAAGCTGCTGAACTATCATATTTTGGCGCTAAAATCCTTCATCCCCAAAGTGTGTTTCCTGCCAGAAAATATAATGTTCCTGTAAGGTTACTAGATACAATGAATCCCTCTGCCCTTGGAACGTTGATTTCTGGAGAGGCTACCAATCAAAATCAAATTGTGGCAATAGCTGCTAAAGATGGAATCACGGCTATCCGTATTCAATCCTCACGTATGCTGATGGCCTATGGTTTTTTAAGAAAGGTTTTTGAAATTTTTGAACGATACAAAACACCTATAGATATGATTACAACTTCTGAAGTAGCTGTTTCTCTTACCATTGATCACACGGAAAATCTTTCTGAAATTATAAGAGAACTAAACACCTTTTCTGCTGTTGAAATTGACAGTGAGCAATCTATTATATGTATTGTGGGTGATTTCAGGAAAAATAATCATGGATATGCAACCATTGTGTCTGAAGCAGTAAAGCATATTCCAATACGAATGATTTCCTACGGAGGAAGTGAAAATAATATTTCATTATTAGTTCCTTCAGTTTTTAAGGTAGAAGCTTTGAGATCACTGCATAACAGACTGTTTTAGAAAAATATTTAGGTAGTGAAGAAGGTAAAAATAATATAAAATTTGATTCAAGTTAGCGATATCAAAATGTACCACAAAAATCGAAATTTCTTTAAACGGTGATGTATATGGCACAGGCATTGTTAATGTTAAAAGAAGTTTTGAAGAGAAAACTTGTTTAACACCACATCACTTTACTTATAATTCATTTTGAACTTTTACCTCCCTATTGACACGGGAGGTTTTTTTATATAAGAATATCTCGGAGAAGAATATACATTTGATGTAATGATAGTAAGAAACCTTGCTACCATTCATTACAAGAAAAAATAATAAATCAATATCTTTGAAAAGAATAAGCAAATGATGATTCTGATGCAAACAGAAAATCGTTTTTAAATAAAATTATGGAACAAATCAAATTAATTGTGACGGATATGGATGGAACCTTTCTCAATTCCAGCCATGAAATGAGTCCCGAGTTTGCAGAAGTTTACAAAGAACTGAAAAAAAGGAATATCCTGTTTGTACCGGCAAGTGGCAGACAGATGCCGGGGATTACCCATTATTTTGAAGAAATAGAAAGTGAGATTGGTTTTATAGCTGAAAACGGCGGCTATGTTATCTATAAAGACCAGGAACTTTTTGCTGATATACTGGAATACAAATATATTGTTGAGATCATCAAAGCTGTTCGTGAAATACCAAGCGCAAAAGCTGTATTATCCGCTAAAAAAATGGCTTATTATGAGACCGAAGATCAGCAATTTGTAGATTTTTTCTCAAAGTATTATACCGAAAATATGAAAATGGATGATCTTACGAAAAAAATTGATGATACAGTTTTTAAAATAGCAGTCTATCATCCTGATGGTTCAGAAAAACACCTTTATCCCGCTCTTAAAAAATTTGAAGAATTCGGTCTCGAGGTAGTTATTTCAGGAGCGCATTGGCTGGATGTTATGAATAAAAATATCAATAAAGGGAATGCTCTTAAAATCTTACAGAAATCTTTGGATATTTCTCCTGAAAATACAATGGCTTTCGGGGATTATATGAACGATATAGAAATGCTGAAGAATGCCAAATACTCTTATGCCATGAAAAATGCGCATCCGAATGTAAAGCAGATCGCTAATTTTGAAGCATGTACCAATGATAGCTTCGGGGTTCTGAAAACAATTAAAGATTATCTGCATTTGAATTGAAATTTCCTGAAAACTATAATACCAGAAACACCATTAAATATAAGGATATGAACAAGTCAACAGTATTTCCGGAATTGAAGAACTAAAGTTTTCGAAAACTAGATTCCCTTCAAAATTGATCCTTTTCAACACTGAAAAGAATTCTTGCCAATTGACGTTGCCTTCTCCCAATATATCCCGGTGAGATTCTTTAACATGAATATGTTTCAACATTTTCCGGATCTGATAATCGGGGCATAAAAATTATTTTCTCCTGTTTTTCAATTAAATACTAATTTTATTGTAATGCTAAAGTAAATTTATCTTAAAAGTACTTTTACAAGATGATTGTAATAAATTTCGTATTTTTACAACATAGAGTTACGAAGGCAATACTTTGAAAGCAAGTGAAATGCGCAACATTACCAAATCGTTACCTTTATTTTGCAAAACCTCGCAAACCATTATTCAATAACGTTTCTGTAGAGAATGTCCTACTTATATATTAAAAATAGGATATGAAGAGATAATGATTTTATGATGAAAATTAATATTTCAGAAAATGAATTTTAAGGAAAAATATTAATTAAAAAAATACATTGAAATTACCAATACTTACGGCATGAATTAACAGGTCGCTCCTCTGGAGCTATAATTTTAAAACAAATACGTCCTATTAACAGTTAGCTCCTATTGGAGCTGAATTTGATCCCATCGGGATCTACTGTTAATAGAAAAAATGAAGTCTCCGTAATAAATAAAGCTCCAGAGGAGCGATCTGTTAATTATCCTTTAATCTAATTGGACACAATGCTTAAAAATATAGTCCATAATGAAATACTATTTTAATGCTCTTAAAAATGTCTAATGTTTTTAGGCACGGAAAATGATTTACTTTTTAAAATTGATTTTAATGAAAAAGATAGCTAAAGTGTTGACCTTAGGATTATTTATTTTATGTTTATATTTTGTGGAGGGGCAGACTCCTCAGAATTATATTTATACTTCCTCGGGAGATCTGCATGGAATTGAAAAGATGATTACCCGTAAAGATATTGGCGGAGTACAGATTGTCTACAACTGGAAGGCTTTGGAAACATCAAAAGATGTATATGATTTTTCTGTTATTGAGAAAGATCTGAATTATCTGACGAGCCTCAACAAAAAACTATTTATCCAGCTTCAGGACAGATTTTTTGAGCCACAGGCAAAATATATCCCTGAGTATGTGTTGAAAGATAAAGAGTATACAGGAGGATTGGTTCCTCAGTATGATAATCCGGGTGAAAATAAACCTGTTGGAAATGGTTGGGCTACCCAGCAATGGAATCCAGCGGTCCGAATGAGATTTCAGAAACTGATAGGAGAGCTGGCAAAGAAATTTGATGGAAAAATTCAAGGGATTAATCTTCCGGAAACAGCGATAGATATTGATATGAAAAAAGACAAAACAGGCTTTAGCTGCGACCGTTATTTTCAGGCCGAATTGGAAAATTTAAAATTTGCAAGAACTGCTTTCCACCAGTCTTACGTATTGCAATATGTCAATTTCTTTCCGTGTGAATGGGAAAATGATCACCAGTATATGTCCAGACTGTTCGAGTTTGCTTATAAAAATAATATCGGATTGGGTGGACCCGATATTGTTCCGGATAAAGAAGCACAAATGAAAAATTCTTATCCTTTTTTTAATCAATACAAAGGAAAGCTTTCTCTGGTTGCCATGGCCGTTCAGGAGCCGACGCTGACGTATAAAAACCCGAAAACGAAGAAACCTTTTACAAAAGAAGAATTTACAGAATATGCTGAAAAATATCTTGGCGTTAACATTATTTTCTGGAGTGTGGAATCTCCCTGGTTGGGAGATCCCAGTTAATAATTCCCCTTTATACTTTTAATGCTCCTCTGAAGCCTCTTGCTGCATAATAAGAATCTGCACCGTTGTGGTAAGTAAATACAGTATTGTATCGTCTGTCACAGAAAATAGCGCCTCCAAGTTCACGGATATGCGATGGTGTTTTGATCCAGCTTGAAGTCTTCAGATCAAATTTCCCCAATTCCTGAAGATGACGATATTCTTCCTCTGTCAAAAGTTCAATGCCCATTTCAGAAGCGGTATCAATGACATTGCTTTCCGGTTTGTTGGCTTTTCTGGCATCCCAGGCAGGATAATCATAACATAAGCTTCGGCGTTTGGGACTTTCGGGAGAGCAATCAACAAAGGAGTATTCATCCGTTTTTTTATTATAATCTACCACGTCGGGTTCACCTTCTGTGGTTTCCATTTCGTATAAAGACCGGATCTTTTCGGGATTGGCTTCCAGTTTTTGCTGGATTTTTTCCCATTTCAGGTCTTTATGACGGTTCATATTTTTTTCGAAACGGGCTTTTAGTGTTTTCAAAAGTTCGTTGATTTGTTCCTGGGTCAGTTTATTTTTCATGTCAAATTTTATTTTGTTATGTTGATTGTTGTTGTTGGAAATCGCGAAGACGCAAATTTTATTAATAATGGCTTGTTTAAAGACGCAAGGATTTTATCTGCGATAAAATTTCTGACCGTTAATCTATAAAATTATTAATCAGTAATAGTAATTTTTCTTTCTACAGGTCTGAAATACCAGGAAATAAGAACCAATACCAATAATAATACCGCTGGAAAAGTTCGTCCTGCCGTGTCACCAACGATAAGATGGGAAATTACAGCGCCTGACATGACAAAGAAAAATCCTGCATACGCCCATTCTTTTAAAAGCAGACGCTTAGGAATTAAGATGGCAATAACGCCCAGAATTTTCCAGACTCCGATGATAGTCATCAGATAAGAAGGGTAGCCGAGATTGGTAAAATTAGCCAGTTCATCTTTGTTTTTCATCAGTTGGACAATGGCTGTTGAAACCATTCCCAAAGCCATCCAAAGGGTGAATATCCAATAGATGATTTTTGTTCTTTTTTGTGATGGTTGTGGTGTGTTCATGATTGTTTTTTTATATAATTAGTCGTTTAAACCTATTCCGTCCATGATTTGTGGAATGCATTTTTCAATGCGTGCTTCACGGGTTTTGGACTGTTTGGCAGAAGAAAAGTGGAGTAGATAGGCTCTTTGCCTTCCGGGAGTTAATGCTTTAAAAGCTTCCTGTAATGCAGGATTCTGATCCAGTTTCTCTTGAAATTCTTCAGCCATTTCAAACTCTTTTGTTTTCTTCATTTCCACTTTAGCACCTGATTCTTCTATTTCAACGGCTTGAAACATATAAGAGCGAAGAACTTCCTCCAAATCATTAATTTGCGCTACCTCAGTAAAACGAATCTGTCTTGCGGCCTGTACATTTTTAGACTGCTGAATCAGGATATTGTCAGGATCTTTCATCAAAGCTCCTTTAAAGAAGAGCAGCGCACAATATTCTTTAAAACCATGAATCAGGAAAATATTTTTCCCTTCATAGGTATAACAGGGACAGCCCCATTTTAGATCTTCTACAAGCTCAGTACTAAGGGCAATAGCTCTTAATTTTTCAAATTCTTCCTGCCATTGTCCGGCATTTTCGAAGAAAAAATTAACTTTTGGATTCATTGTGTGGTATGTTTGAGGGTTATTTAGGTTAGAGGGTTTGAGAGTATTAGAGTGGGAGGGTTTTGGGATGCGGGATGCGAGATTCGGGTTATTTAGGTTAGAGGGTTTGAGGGTATTAGAGTGGGAGAGTTTTGGGATGCGGGATGCGAGATTCGGGTTATTTAGGTTAGAGGGTTTGAGAGTATTAGAGTGGGAGAGTTTCGGGATGCGAGATTCGGGTTATTCAGGGTAGTATATAAACCTCGAACCTCGTATCTCGTATTTTTGATTTAAATATTTCCTATAACCTATTATCTGCTACCTGCTACCTAATATCTCCTGCAAACGATTATGCGCCATATTAATCCCCTGTGCAAAAGGCATTTTCAGGTGCTGATCTCTGAAGTCTACAGATTTATAAATGGTTTGGATTGTGATTTTGCTGGTGGTATCCGTTAATTTTTCAAATTCTAAAAACTCGATCTGAGCCGGAAAAGGGGTGTTTTCCATCTGGAAAGTTCTTATAATTTTCTCATTCTGAACAATATCATGAATCGTTCCATTGGCACTGAAAACCACATCGCCCTGAGGATTTGATGTTTCGAAGCGGTAACTTCCATGTTGCTTATTTTCAAATTGGGTTACTTTCGTTCCCATCCATTGCTCGAACAATTCAGCTTCTGTATACGCTTTGAAAAGAAGTTCTACGGGAAGATCAAATTCTCTGATGATGAAGATTTCCTGTTTTCCGTCTTCTGCGTGGATTTTTGTTTTAAGTTCCATATTTTGGTTTTTTTTTAGTTTGAGGGTATTAGAGTATTAGAGTTTGAGGGTTCGGGATGCGAGATCCGGGTTTTTGTGTTTACGAGGGTCGAGTTATTTTAAATTGCAATTCATTTATCCAATCTATCTCGGAACCTGCCCTGCGAAACCCCAATACCCCGAAATACGTATCTCGCACTTTGCATCACGCTTCTCTATTCTGATACGCTTTCATCACACTTTCCAGCTTGTTGAATTTCTCGTCCCACATTTTGCGGAAAGGTTCTATAAAATCGGCTATTTCTTTCATTTTATTGGGATTTAGGTGATAGATAATTTCTCTGCCGTTTTGTTCAGATCGCAGCAGTTCACATTCTGTAAGGATCTGGAGATGCTTTGAAACAGTGGGTCTTGCCGTATCAAAATTGGAGGCAATGGCTCCCGCTGTCATCGACTGTGTCGCTACCAATATCAATATAGATCGTCTTGTAGGATCTGCTATCGCCTGAAATACATCTCTTCTTAAATTCATCGTGTAGTTATTTGACTACAAATATAAATGTAGTTATTCAGCTACGCAAATATTTTGTAATAAATTTTTGATTGTAATGAAAAAAGCTCAACAATATAATGAAATACATTGTTGAGCTTTGAATTTTTATATGAAAATAGGGAAGTATGCTTAAGATCTTACTTCCAGATCTTCAACTATATTTATGGCTTCCTGTAGATAGAGGTCTTTTTGCAGATTTTTAATCCATACCTCCGATTTGTTTTTGAATGCTGCGTCATTTTTTTCTCTTTCGATATCCTTTGGATACATGGTAAATGTAAGACCGCTTTCTAATGTTTTTAATCCTTTGAATTTATCATCCTGAGTTTTTCTCTGCTTCATCAGATCGCTATATTTCTGAATGCTCAAAGGCACTGTTTTTTCCTTACCCAGATTTTCTTTCCATTGGGCATATTCAAGTAATAGCTTATAATTATCATTTTTAGCAATCCTATCTGCACTTACTTTCTGCAAAGCCTGGATATTGAAAAAGTTTTGTCTGTTAAAGCTTGTTCCCTGTATTTTATCCCAGGCTAAGGCATAGTCGTCATATTTTTCACCAATGTCTGCATAAGAAAAGATATCTTTCATCTGGATATCTGAGCTTACTCCTTTTCTCTGTGTAGACTCTCCGGTGATTCTATAATATTTCTGAATGGTTAGTTTTATGGAACCAAAATCTTCCTCAGTATTTAAAAACCTGTTCAAATCTACAAATACCTGTACCGTTCCTTTTCCATACGAAACAGGAGAGCCCATGATAACTGCTCTTCCGTAATCCTGCATCACACCGGCTAAAATTTCTGCTGCGGAAGCAGACAATTCATTCTGCAGAATCACAAGTGGACCATTCCAGATGGGAGCTTCGTTTTTATTTTTTAAAGTGGTAATCTTTCCATTTCCGTCCTTCACCTGCACATAAGGGCCTGCATCCATGAAAAGCCCCATAATATCACCAACTTCAGATAAAGAACCGCCAGAGTTCCCTCTAAGATCCAAAACAATTCCCTGGATATTTTGTTCTTTAAGCTTGATGATTTCTTTTTTAATGTCATCAGAAGCATTTCTGCCATCTTTATCTTCAAAATCGGCATTGAACTTAGGTAAATTAATAAGTCCGTATTTTTTATCGGATGCATTGATGATAATACTCTTAGCAAAAGTATCTTCAATCGATATTTCTTCACGGATTATGGTTACATCCTGAATCGTTCCGTCTTTTTTCTGTACGGTTAAAGTGATTGGCGTTCCTTTTTCACCTCTGATTAATTTGATAGCCTCGCTGGAAAGCATATCTACAACATTTACAGGATCAGTATCCGGAGTAGATTTTATTTTTAAGATCTTATCACCTTCAGTCAGCTGCTTGGTCTTCCATGCCGGAGCTCCAATGGATAATGTACCGATATAGAGGTTTCCTTTCTTCTCCTGAATCACGGCACCTATCCCGATGATCTTTCCTTTGAAATCCATATCAAAATCTTTCTTTCCCTGCGGCGAATAATAATTGGTATGTGGATCGAAAATATGAGTATACGCATTGATGTATACGGTAAACCAATCCATTTTTTGCCTTTTTCTGAATCTGATAAATTTTTCTTCCAGAAGATCTTTAACATTTTCTGTCGCTTTTTTTATCTTTTCATCCTGGCTCAGGACTTCAGGCTTACTGTTGTTTTCTTTATTATCAGAATCTTTCTTCTTCTTTTCTTCGCTTTTCCTGTTCATGGATTCTATCTCCTGCAGAATATTGTATTTCACATATTTCCTCCATTCATTGTACTGTTGTTGCTTATTGGCAGGTGCATTTTTCAGTTTGGGCTCTAAAGTCAGTATTTCATCTTCTTCCAGATTGATGGGTTTACTGAAAATGTCTTTGGTCATTTTATCAATTTCATCAATCCTTTGATACAATTTATCGACTGTCAGTTTATAAAAAGTCAAATCTCCGGTGTTCAGATAATCGTCCAGTTTGGTTTCATATTTACGAAACTCATCCATATCAGATTGCAGGAAATAGGTTTTTGTAGGATCTATTGATTCAAAATACTGCTTATACACTTCTTTTGAATACGCATCATTAATAGGTTTGGGGCTGTAATGCAGATAAGACAAAATATTCTTTGTATTGACCATGATGATCTGCATCTTTTCTTCTTCATTGAGGGGAGGGCGGAAACCGAACACGAAAAATGTAAGCGGAAGAAGAAGTAATAAACGAACGGTTCTAAAATTTTTCAACATATTTCTGATTGTGCTTTTAATTGAAAACTATGCTTGTTTTGTTGTTATTAATTGATCTATTTTTAATTTAATGATTGAAAATAGCAGTAAACAAGAGTTTTCAATATGCTTTTATAAAATCATGTGAATGTATGAAAAATATTGATAATAAGTAGTTGTGGAGTGAGATTTTAAGATAAGTTTAAGGTTTCTTTTATAATTAATGTTAGTTAATTTTATTTCAATTAAATTTTAAGAGTTTCAGTGAGGTTTATTTTTTTAAGAAGATAACTAAGTGAAGTATGTCCATAATCACTACTACGAATAACATCCACAATACAATACAGAAGTTTTGAATGTCTTTTATGATTTTCCAGTTTAGATGAAATTAGTGTAAAATTTCTACCTTCAGTATCAGTTGATATCAACTCTTCCCGTGTGTTATAATCAAAAGAATTATTATAAAATACTAATAATAATGCCTGAATATAAATAAGATTTAAAGAATGATCAGAATCATCAATAGAATCCATTATATTAGCAAATGAATCACTTAATTCTTGTAATGTTAATGATTTGTTTTCAATTTTTTTATAAAAAATAATATCTAAATTTTTTATAAATAAAAGAAAGAAGAAGAGGTGTGGAAAGGTATAACTATTGGGTTTGAATGATTTCAAAACTAAACGACTGTGTGCAAATATTTTTTCTTGTTGCCTTAATGTTGAATTACTTTTGTTAAAAAGTATTTCAGAAATTTTTAAGAAAGAATTTTTATCATCCCTGAAAAGGGAGTACCTTTTTCTTTCATCAGAAGAAAAGAACTCATCAAAGCCATAATATTGATATAAATATTTGCAAAAAATCTTACTAGATGGAGCAGGTATTGAATATTCTAAGTCTATAAATCTCCTAAGATATTCGTCTGTATTAATATTTTCACTACCATAATAACCACGTATGGAGGAAGCTAAATGAGTTTTATCTATTGACAAAACAAATACAATACCTGAAACAGAGAAGAAATGCTTCATTTGTTCTAGTACATCTACTGCATAGTTTGGTCTACAACGATCTAATTCATCTATTATAAATATTAGAGGCTTAGGGCTTTCTGTTTTACTAATAAATTTTTCAAGTTCTTGACGAAAATCTATTATAGAATCTTTTTTATTCGCGTACTCTTTTATTTCTTCCTCAAAAATTTCTGTAGCGCCTTTTGTCGTATTTTCTATTGCATCTATTAACTCATCTGTATCAATATATTTTTTTGCAACAGCTTTAAGTAAAGCAGGTAATATATTTTTTGTTATTAAAGCTCCTTTTTTAATAACTGAATTAAAGGCATCCTTATTTTTAGTATTAATTAGGAGTTTTAATTCTGACATTATAGCAATAAGAGGATTGCTGTCAAAATCATTTTCCCAAGCATTAAAATAAACTGTTTCAAAATTATTATTTTTTAAATGCTGTTGCCACATTTTTACAAAAGTAGTTTTACCACTTCCCCATTCATTATTTATTGCCAATACAAAACCATCAGAATATATTTCAACAATATTAGTAAGTGCTTCAGCATATTGTTCTCTTTCTAGTTGACAATTTGCAAATGGAGCATCTTGTTTAATTTCCAATTCACGGTGTTTGATTTTCATAATAAATATGTCTTCTTATTTTTTATAAAATAGTTTTAGCTTTTATAATTATTGGAAATGAGTATAAATATAAATCAAATTACTTCCTCTCAATCAACCTCTCCAACTTCTCAATCATCTCCTTCTGCTGCTCAAGCATGCGCTCATAAAGCTCAACCATCTTATCAAGAGGGTTGAAAGTACAATGGAAATTTGCTTGTCCACCGTCACTAAAAGTATTTGCAACGGCGCTGTCGTGGAAAGTATTTGCTATGATATTAATTGCGGATTCCTCATCAAAATTCTCAATTGCTTCCGCAGGAACTTTCAAGATTTGAGCTACCTGCGCCAGAATATCAGATTCTACGGTTTCTTTTTGCTCTAAAAGGGAGATTTTCTTCTGGTTCCAGTCGTCGCCCAGTTCAAAAGCCAATGCTTCCTGTTTGATGCCCAGCATTTCGCGGAAACGCTTTATATTTCTACCTTGGTGTATTTTTTTATTTTGCATATCTGTGTAACTCATAATAACAAATATAAAGCTTTAGATCAAAAAAATAAAGCGCTGTTTTAAAATAAATACTATTCTAAAATATTCCTCTTTCAGAATAAAATATCCTTTCCTCAGATGGTTTATCCTTCTTATTATACCTTCATTTGTAGAAAAATAACACATATGAAAAGAAAAAGAAGAATGAACAGCAGCAAATATAATGAACTGAACAATCGTTACCTTACGGTTTTCCTCAAATCGTTTTCAAGAGCGTATGGCAAAATAGTATACTTCCCCGAAATAAGAATAGCAGGGAAGTGGGTACAGCAATGTGGTTTTAAGGCAGGAGATAAAATATTGGTGACGGTGAGCAGAAACCAGATTATCCTGGAAAGGGAAGTGGATTATGAAGGATCAGTATGATTTTTTTGATGGTCTCTCGCAGATTTTTAAGATTACGCGGATTTTTTTTAGATTTATGATCTGCGATATCTGCTTGATCTGCGGGAGATTATTTTTTTGAACCATTAAGTATGACTTAAGGCTTTAAGTAAAGTTAAGATTCAAATAAATTTGAATGAAGGGTTGTGTTTTAAGAATGTCTTTAGATATTCCCTTAATATTCTTAATTACTTATCTATTCTTAATGTTTCAAATTCTTTATTTTAGTTTTGATTTTTTAACGTAAAGTTTTCAAATAAAGTATTTTATACTTTAAGGTGGTTAAGGATGGGCAAGTGAACTTGCCTGATGAAGCGGATGATAGTTTCTCGCAGATTTTGGAGATTACGCAGATCTTTTTTAGAGTATGATAATCTGCGATATCTGTTTGATCTGTGGGAGGATATTTTTTAAACCATTAAGTATGACTTAAGGCTTTAAGTAAAGTTAAGATTCAAATCAATTTGAATGAAGGGTTGCGCTTTAGAATGTCTTTAGATATTCTCTTAATATTCTTAATTACTTATCTATTCTTAATGGTTTAAGAATTTATCAATGGCTAGTTTCTTATGATATTTTATTTATTTTATAAAAATGCCGATGTATTTTCCATTATATTCTACAACAGAAGAGTTAATGTTTTTTTTGATACAAAAATCCTGATAAGCAGAATTGTCACCAATATCATCACTAATAAAGACGGAACCAGGCTTCAATCTTTTATAAATTTGGTGATAAGCCCACATTCTTCCGTGGTAACTTTTGTCAGAATCATAGTGGAATACATCAAAAGAGGAAACTTTTTTAAAAATTTTAGGTAATGATTCTCTGTCTGCAAAACGGAATAGCTGCCAATATTTTTTAAGGTTTTCCGGAACAACATATCCCACATACTGGTCACCATCCTGAGCAAGATAAGGCATATCTGAGCTATAGAGTGTACCATTTCTTTTTTGAAGCGAAAGCAATATGGCCAGAGAAGACCATCCATAAGCCACACCTGTTTCAAGAACATTTTGTGCTTTGGTGTATTCACATGCATAGTAAATAAGCTCCAAAGCTCCAGGACCTCCCATTGTAATAGGACATTCTTTTTCTTTTATGCTGGCTTTTTCCAGGATATCAGCATAGGTAGATCTGAAATGATCTGTATTCATAGAAAAAAGTCTGGAAACTGCTTCTTTTTGGGAAACTGCAATGGAGGCAGCCCATGAATTTGTTTTTGCTTTTCCTTTGAACGGACTTCTTCTGCTTACCGTATTTTTAATGATTTTTCTGCCCAGTTCAGGATAAAGAGCAGGTCTTTTAAGATAAGCTACAAATGTTTTGAGAACTGTTGACATTTCATTGATTGTATTAAAGTTACAAGACAAATGTATCCTATTAAAAACCATATTGCATTGAGGCAATATTAATTTTAAGAGTAAATCTGTTTAAGATTTTTTAATAAATGGAGTCTGGTAATTAATCAGTGAAAGATCTTATTTTAATGTAAAAATAAAATTTTAAAGCATTGATTTGCTTTAATTTAGAATATTAGGTAAGTCTATGAGTGGGCGAGGTGAAGTGCCGGGAGAGTTGCTCTCAGATTTTGGTGATTAGGCAGATGTTTATGCGATAACTTGCAGGATCTGTTTGATTCGCAAAAGATAATGTTTTTGATTTTCAACTGTTTAAAGGAGAAATCATTTCTTTATATTGGAGGAAGAGTTTTTGCTTTTTTCTTTACAAAAATGTCTGTCCAAAAATATATGGAGTACGGTCATAAAAACGGCTATACTATTCTGCTTTTTCACTAGGGTAGGTATTTTGCTTTTTCGTTAACACACTAAAAAGTGTGTTGTTTGATGGTTGCAAATGTATAAAATAATTGTATAAACAGAAAGAAAAATAAGACGAAATTATCAGGATAATTTTCAATGGTCTATGGCTGTGGAAAGCTATACTCAGGAAATTGCCCTATCTTTGGTGCTTCTATGCCTTCCGGCATTAATCAATAGTATTCGAAAATGAAATTTTTATTAGACCTTTTATTCCGTGTTGTTCAGCTTTTTACAGAACCTTATTTTTTAGTATTTCTTGCAGTAGTTATCATTGCTTTGCTCAAAAGAAAAAACAAGCGTAAGAATCTGAGAATAGGAGTTGGCTTTTTTGCTGTTTTAATGATCATTTTTATAGGAAATGGCTTTCTGGGAAAACTGACTTCCGGATATCTGCAGAAAAATTATGTAAACACTGTGGTGACTAAAAATAGAGCTCCTCAAAATCCCGTTATTGTTGTATTAGGTGGTGGAGTTGTAGATTTTGAACACACAGAAAAGCTGCATACCATGTCTTATTCCAGAATGGTAACGGCTTATCAGCTGTATCATGAATACAAGACCAATAATCTGCCTTGTAAAATACTGATTTCCGGAAAAGGTAGAGGCCACAAAAGTGAAGCAGAATTATTCAGTGAAAATTTTAAAAGAATGGGCGTATCAGATGCTGATATCATTAAAGAAGATAAAAGCATGAATACGTATCAAAATGCAAAATATTCCAGCAAGATCTTGCAGCAGATGGCTCCTTCTGATGTATACCTTGTTACTTCCGGATTTCATATGAAAAGGTCTATGGCTTTGTTTCAGACATTTGGATTAAACCCTGTTCCACAAGCCTCAGATTTTATAGATACTGAAATTACTGTATTTCCTAACAGCTATAATGCGGCATTTACTTTTGTGATGCTAAAAGAAGTATTGGGAATATAGCAGGTGCAGCTGTATAATAGCCTGGGATTGAATGGATAGTTATTTAAAACTATTATATAAAAACCGGACACTTAGTTAATTTAAGTGTCCGGTTCTGGTTTAAAAAGCTTTGATTTTTATTTTGTTTTCTTAATAGAAATTACCGTCTGCAAAACCACAGAAGCAATAATAAACACCAATCCTATATAAAACGAAAGATTGACTTCTTTGCTTTCTCCGAAAAATAAGAACGCCATAATAATAGCATACACGGGCTCCAGATTGTATGTTAAATTGACTGTAAACGCCGGAATTTTCTTCAAAACCTCTGCAAACATTACGTATAAGCCAACGGTACAAAAAAGCGATAAAACGCCCAAATAAGCCGTGTTTTTTAAGTCAGGAACTATGCTATCTGACTGAAAATAGAGGAGATATACGGGCAAAAACGCTCCCCAGCATAAAGTACCGGCAATCATCTGATAATAGTTGATGACCTTGGTATCAAAATGACTCACCAGACGTTTGTTATAAATCGTATACAAAGCCCCGAATGCCGATGAAAAGACGCCTAATATAATCCCAAGCTGATAGGAAGTATCAAAATGAAATATTAAACTGATTCCTACGATGGTCAGCGTACTGAGAAGTAATTCTGAAAGCTTGAATTTCTCCTTATCAAGAATAGGTTTGAATACGGCAGTGAAAAAACTTGTCAGGCAGTAGCATACCACACCAATGGAGATATTGGCATATTTTATACTGGCATAAAAAAGAAGCCAGTGTAACGTAAGCAGTAAGCCGGCTTTTGAAATCTGAATTTTTCCCCGCAAAGGAATATCCGTTGGGATTTTCAAGAGCTTTATAATAAAGAACAAAATAATAGAGGAGAAGAGGAGTCTGTACCAGACCAGCAAACCTTCGTTAAGAGTGATCAATTTCCCGAATACACCTGTAAATCCGGCCAGAATTACGGCCAGATGTAATAATAAATATGATTTTTTCATTAGAGAATGAACTGTAAAATTGGAATTAATATTTTTGTTAGAATGTGAAGCACAATAAACTGGGTCGTTAATAAGTTAACGACAAGAGTACGCTTCAAATTAAATTGAAAATATTAAGGTGCCGGAGGAGGCAGACAGTTCGAGCGGTTCATATTGATCTGTTGAATGTCAAATATAGGGAAAAATATTTTGAAAGTTTACATAAAAAATACATTGAACTTGTGTCCATCCGGATCTGCAAATACAAAACCGTAGTAATTTTCTCCAAAGCTCTCAGGCTCTGAAACAATGGTTCCTCCGGCATTTTTTACTTCTTCAGCCCATTCATCCACCTGATTTTTGCTTTCTGCAGAAAGGGTAAATATAATTTCGTTAGAACTTTGTGGATCACCAAATTTCATGCTTTTCAGGTTGTTTTTTATGACATTTTTTAAGAAAAAGTGAATAATCAATTCATTTCCAGCCACAAAAAAACTTACCAGCTCATTGGAACTGTGGGGGTTATTGGGTTTGAATCCCAGCTCAGTATAGAATTTCTGTGTGCGCTCAAGGTCGGTTACGGCCAGATTGGCCCAGATCATTTTAGGTTTCATACGATTTTATTTTTTGGTTAGGATAAAGGTAGGCTGTTTCAGGATCATAAAAACTGTCATGTGGCAAGATTTTGTATTTTCAGGAGAATATGAATATTCTGGATAAGATGGTTTTTCTATGAGATTTTCCGTCGGATAATTTAACATAATATGTGAAAATTGGATTGTAATTTAAGATTGAAAGAGAGAAAGTCCGAAGGACGAAAAAACCGATAGACCGAAAGACCCTTGTCAAGGTTCAAAACCTTGACAAGGGTTAATTTTCACTACAAATTTCTTTCAAACCAGGCTGTCAATACAAAGCGCAATAAAACCCAATTATTTTGACTTTGGAGAAATATTATTTTTCTGATCATTAAATGCCGTACAGCCAATATTTTTTCAGAGATTGTATTTTCACGCCTTTTAAGGAAAACTCAGAGGATGATGAAGAACTTGTAGAGGAATATGAAATAAAAAAAATCGTAGAAGGCACAGAGATGGATTTTATCTGTAAATTTTATTCTTACAGATATCCGGATTATTTTTTTGCCTGCACAACTGTTCCTGATCAGAACAACCTGACCATGGTCATAAAATTGAAAATGAAGGCAAGCTCAAAAAATTTACTGACAGATTTATGGGTAAGAAGAGTCCTTAGAATCCGTTATAGAATATTGGTCCGGGAATTATTGAAAATAAGGGATTCTGAGGTGGTTATTCTTCTGTTTCAGCTGAACAATAAAAATCCTATAATTTATATTATGTTAAATTGTATATTGTTTTGGTTTCAAAGATTCACAGAACATGTTAAATTTCATTATTTTACACTTTCGATTATTGCACCAGATTTTCAAGCATAATAAACTCTCTATCCCACGTTTTAATCTCTTGCATTTTACAGTCTACAAAATAAAATGTCGGATTAAGGAATCTTTATAAGGAATCTTTATATTAAGCCTTAATCCGACATTTTTGAAAGCTGTTGTAAGCAGCTTTTTATTTATTTAATTTTTCTAATTCAGGTAATTCTCTTTTATACTTTTCAACGTCCCAAACTAAATCCCAATTTTTAATATAGTTAGAAATTGGATCTAAGCCAACTTCTGTTCTTCTTTTATCTACATTGTCAGGATCTTTTGAATGCAAATTTTCTAAATCAGTATCAGAATTTAAGTGCTTTAGATTGGTCCAGCCTTTTTCTATTGATAAGTTCAACCATTGAAATGCTTGTTTTGTATTTCCTGCTAAAGAAGATGAACACGCACCATTATATAAGTGACTTGGATTTTCGCTTTCGATTTTAAAAGCCTTATCATATAAATCTGCAGACATTTTATAATCTTTTGATTCATATAATTTATTAGCTTCATTTATTAATTTTGAATATTCCTGAGCATTCACGTTTACGAATAAAAATAATAATAACAAAGTATAAATAGTGTTTCTCATATTTTCTGTATTTAATTTAGATGGTTATTATTCTACTAATATAAAATTTATTTTGATAATTAGATTGTTAAGAGATCACAAAAAAGAAATTATACTAGGTTTTCATTGGATTGACGAATTTTTTGTTTTTAAATTAAATAATCATATTGAATAACTATTTGTAAGAATTTTCTTTATAAGTAAAACGGCATCTTCAAGTTCTTTCTCATTCTTTGAAGCAAAACCTAATCGAAAAGCATTCTCTTCTTCATCTATTTGCTTGATTTTCAATTGTGAATGGGTTTTCAATGTATTAACACTGTAGGAATCTTTTAGCTGTATCCACACCGACAGACCTCCGTCTGGTAAAGTAAAAGAGATATACGGCCTCAGATGCTGTTGCAAAAGTATATTCAGGTAATCTCTGCGTTGATGGTAAGATTTTTTGGCTTTCTTCAGGTATCTTCCCAAATCACCACTTTTAATCAATTCTGCTAATGCATTTTGCATATATCCATCCCCTCCTACATCTATTGCTTTTCTTAGAAGAACCGCTTCCTGAATGAAATTTTTAGGAGCTACCATAAAACCAATACGAATGGAAGAACCCAATATTTTTGAAAATGAACCTATATAAATGACATTCCCCTTATGAGCTCCACTTGCCAAAGGCAGGTATGGTGAGGAGGAATAATGATAATCATAATCGTAATCATCCTCAATAATAGCAAACGAATATTGATTGGAAAGCTCCAACAGTTTCATTCTTCTTTCAACGCTCAAAGTGACTGTTGTAGGATAATGGTGATGAGGAATGAGGTATACAGCAGTTATTTTTTTCTTTTTACATATTTTTTCTAGAGCATTGATGTCCAGTCCATTTTCGTCTACAGGAACTTCTATCACAGACGCCTTTGTTTTTTTCAAAAGCACTGTTTGCCATAGGATATCCTGGTTTTCCGGAAATAATAATATCTTCTGCCTGTAAAAGCAATTGAGCCGCCAGATAAATGCTCATTTGTGCACCATGGGTAATCAATAGGTTATCAGTGGAAATATTCAGACCTCTTGTTGCTGATAGATATCTCGATAACTCTTCTCTTAGTTTTAGTGTACCTTGAGTTGTCCCGACAACTGCTTTTTTAATGCTAAAGCTTCTTGATGTATAGCTACGGTAAATTTTCAATAGCTCATCTATAGGAGAAAGCCGAATATCAGGATGTCCATCATCAATGAAAGTCTCAGGAAGAGCAGTCAGTTCCTGTTGTGACGGATCTTTCTTTGAGATATGAAGCGGAAGATTAAAACTGTTTTCATAGGATACAGATGAATCTTGAGCGTTCCACTTTTGAGGTTTTAAAGTTGGAATATGTTCAGATACTCTAACCTGTTTTCGGGGAATAATCAAGATCCAATCCTGGGCATTGAGTTCTTCATATGCCGCAATTACCGTCTTACGATGTATACCCAGTGTTTTTGCAAGTTCTCTGGTGCCGGGAAGAGCCATTCCAGCCTTTAAATTACCATTTCTTATCGCATTAATAATAGAGATGGCTATCTGTCTGTAAACAGGAAGCTTTTTTTCTTTATCAATATTGATGATATGTTCAAACGGAAACATTCTGGACTACTCTATATGTTTAATCTGGTATACAAATGTAGTCCAAATTACCTATAATTTTGTCCTGTGAATCAAATAAATTTTAATTAAAAGTATGATAGCTGTAATATTTGAAGTCGTACCTGAAGAAGGAAAGAAAGATGAATATCTGGATATAGCGAGATCACTAAAATCTGAGCTGGAAGTGATTCCTGGCTTTATTTCGATTGAACGGTTTCAAAGTCTTGTAGACCCAAAAAAAATCCTCTCCCTGTCCTTTTGGGAAGATGAAAATAGTATAAAAGAATGGCGTAACAGAACCACGCACAGGAAAGCACAACAGACAGGGCGGAATTCTGTGTTTGAAGATTACAGACTGCGTGTAGCTTCCGTCATACGGGATTATGGAATGTCTGAAAGACAGGAAGCGCCTACAGATAATATCTTTTAAAATAATAATAAAAAAATAAAAAATGATTACGTATCAAATTGAAGAAAACATTGGAATAGAAGAATTTACCCAGGTTTTGGTAAACTCTACATTAGGAGAAAGACGTCCCGTCAACGAACCAGAAAGAATAACAGAGATGCTACAGCATGCCAATCTTATTGCAACAGCCCGGGATAATGGGAAATTGATTGGAATATCAAGATCCTTAACCGATTTTGCCTTCTGTACTTATCTTTCGGATCTGGCTGTAGATGAGAATTATCAAAAGAAAGGCATTGGAAAAGAATTAATCCGATTGACAAAAGAACACACTCCAAAAGCTACATTGATTCTATTGGCAGCACCAAAAGCTGTAGGCTACTATCCTAAAATCGGGATGAAACAGTGGGAACAGTGCTATATACTGAACAATGTGGAGGATTTGAAATAATGAAATACCCCGGAAAATAAGAAGACATGTAATTTTAGTACATGTCTTCTTTTAAGTATAATCACTTATTTATATTGTTTTTTTATACCAGCCGAAATATTAATTCCAGAAAGTGGGCTAAGAAATTTTAATTGAGAATTGTTTGATTTCGTTATTTTATTCTAGCAGTTATTGTATCAAATTTTTCAAGCAATAGTAAATTATAAAGTTCTGTGACTTCGTTCCAATCTGTAGCCTGATATCTGGTTTGTTTTCCTTCAAAAATTACGAAAAGTGATAAATCTTTATTTACTTCAATTACATTTTCATTATCAGTTATAACTGAAACCCAAAATGCTCCATGCTCTTCATCCATTAATTGAATGTCTGATATAGCTTTTATTATATCCTTTTCATCAATATTGTCTTTTTGATAGCCGTCAGTATATTGAATATAATTTTCTGTCATATTATCGTTTTTTGAAATTTAGGTACTTTATTATTCTAAAAAATCGTATAAATAAATTAGTAGCCAAATTGTTATTCCTGTTTTCACTTTTAAGCTTCTTACTTGATTCTCTGATATCTTCAACAATTATAAAAAATGATTTCATATAATATCTCTTACCTGTTAAACGGATATTCATTAATCCAATGAAAATTCCTTTTGTTTAAAGGATAATCTTCCTTTTTCTTTCTTATTGTTTTTATTTTTACAGAATCACGACCCTTGTTTCCAGTAAAAATGATACTATCTTTTTGAATATTGTAATGCAGGTAAGCATATAGGTCTTGATGATCTATTTTACGAAGCATAAGTGTTTTCTTTTCAGTATCTAAAACACTCTGAAACGCTTTAGTACTGTCATTGTTCAGGATTACTTTTGTCCGGCTTGGAGAACTTATTAATATTTTTTTCCAGCCAATGGAATCGTTGCATGGTATTTCCTGGTTGTTTATGATAAATTTATCCACAATATAAGCGCTTTCCATCGGAGTAGTCGGAGTTGTATAAAACAGTGCTGATGAAGAACTTAATATGAAAAATGCTACTACAAGCCATTTGAATACAATAACTGTAATACTCTTCCACTTTTTGTCAAATGTTCTTTTTTGAAAACGTAATTGTGATGGCTGATGCAAGATAAAAAAACGATATAAAGCCATTGCATCACCGCTTACAATGAAGAGACAGAGCAAAACAATATGACTGGAAAATATTTTAACCGGCACATCATAGAAAAAGTTCAACAGAGCTACATTAATCATCACTGTCATGGAAAAAAGCGCACCAAAAGTTTTGGTTCTCCTGAAAAGAAGCAAAAGTCCACCCATAACTTCCAACAATCCGGAAACAAATGTATAACCACTGGAAGTTCCCATCATAGTCCATACCATCCCCATTGGTGACATATCTCCAACTTTTTCTTCCAGTCTGCCAATTGAATTTGCAGGAAACTGTCCGTCGTGTAGCTTTGCAAAACCGTACGAAAGCATTATCATGGCTACATAATAGCGTGCTACTACTACCGTAAACCAATGAAGATCTTTAAATGTCCGTTGTTTTTTATCTGCAAGAAGTATAATGAGTGCAGCCATTACCGCTAAGCCAATATTTACAATCACTACCCAATAATCTAATGTAGTATCGCCGCTGCCAGTCATTGTAATATATTCTACCTGTGTTTGCTGAAAAACATTTTTACACAACCACAAGACTCCACTCTTGTGTATTCCTGCTAAAGGTGAAAACTGAGAGGTAAAAATAAAAAGATACCCATAAGAAATAACAAACAAATGCAGGAAACGTAGTACAGCATTGTGCTTTCCTAGATTGGGAAAAGTGACCGGTTTTGTATCCATATTAATAATATTTATTTAAGATAAAAAAGCTCGCATTAATCATATAAATTTTCAGATCGTTTTTGATATATTTTGGGTGAAATTTAAAAGCTCTATCATTTATTTCTCTGTATCAAATCCAAGCTTCTTTCTAAATTCAAGAGTTAGCTTGTAACTTTCTTCAATTGGAACTTCCTTTTTCGATCCTTTACTAATATCCTTACCTTGTTCTGTCCATAAGTAAGGAAAAAAGCTGAATACCTGGTCGCCTTTAAGTTTTGCTACATCTTTTTTCCAATTTGCCCATCTGTATTCTTTGTAAAATTCATCAAGATTTTTATTAAAACAAAAATTCAGAAATTCCGTGTAAGTAATATCAAGAGGTTCATATTCCAAATTATCTGGTGCCAAATAATACACTTTTCCTAAATCGTTTCCAAGTCCTCCGCCATTCAGAATGAAAATACCTCCTATTGCATCGTCAGCAATTAAAAGATATGGAATTGGCTGTCCATAATCCTCAAATGTTTTTCCTCTATTCCATTCCGGCAATGACCTGCTTAGCTTCTCACTACCTGAACCAAGAATTCTTATCCAGCCATTATCAACAAAAAGTCCCCCTGTCATGTATACAATTGAACCCATTGGAGATTTGGTTGTAACTTGGGTTTTATATAAAGCATCCTTTGCTTTGTTGCTATCTACTGGCAATATTTCCACTTTATTTTTTGCGGTGTCTATCCATTCTTTTACAAGAATCCAGCCTGGATCTTTATCGTTTATTAATTCATCAATAGAGCGCATTTTTGTTTGTCCATAAGTTGTTAATGAGAATAAGGATAATATAATAATTGTCAAACATTTTATCATGCTGTTTAGTTTTCTAAAATGATAGTTAGTTGTATACATTTTTCTGTCATTATTTTATCTCAATTTTATGATAAGCAATCCATCGTTTTAAGTTCCCTACCATTCTTTTTAAATGATCTTCATTCAGGAAAATATTGGTCCAATATTCAAATCTGTCGCACTGAACACTTATATAATAGTTCATAATGGCCAGACATGCGTAATGTAAAAACTTTTTTTCTTCGGGAGTAATTTTAGTTATGGTCTCATACCCTTTTATAAAGCTATCTGCTTTTGCCTCATATTCCTCTTGGTTCAAATGGGTTGTAAATAGCTGAAATAGAAAATAAGAAATATCAAAGCATAAATAACCATTACCACAAAAATCAAAGTCAAAGAATGTGATTTCTTTTTCGTTATCAATGTGTAAATTATCAAACCACACATCAAGATGAACCGCTCCATATCTCATGTTCTGTTGGTCTGCATTTTCCAACTTTAGCGTTAAAAAATTGGAAAGATTTTCTAAAAATTCAATTTCGGTAGTGTTTTTACTATAGAATTTTTTTGTCCTTATAACTGGGTTCTTGAGAAGGTTTTGAGCATTGTAAGACATTCTCATCAGTTCTACATTTTCTGTTGATTGATGAACTTTAGCTAATGCTTGTCCAATCAGAAAGCTGGTTTCGGGTGAGAATTTTGCTGTTTTTATACCTTTAGCATATGAAAATAAAACGCCAAATCTTGTTCCTTCCGGAGCTTCTATTTTCTGGATAAACTTGTTTGATTGATCTGCTATGGGAAAAGCAACTTGTCGGTCTGCTTCTTTCAGGTGATTGAGAAGTCTTAGTTCTTCTTGAATTTCTAATTCAGTTCGCCAATCATGGGTGCACACTCTAAAAACGTATTTGTTTTCGCCATCATGAACGATGTATAAATGGTTCATCGCAAGCCGGAAAATGCTGCATTCTGTTTTGTCGGTTAGTCCATACTTTTCTTGAATAAGTTGACCAAGTCTATCAGGTGAAAGTGTACTGTTTATTGTAGGAAATTTCTCTGTCATGTAATTCTCGTTCGTAGCTGGTTATATAGTTTGTGCAATTTCGTTAACATTTTTCGATTTTACACATATTACATCCGTTTATTTAGCTATTTCCTGCAATTCGATTTCTAAATCCTTCTTTTCCTTTTCTTTATAAAATTCAGAATTTGCTAATGAAATATTGAATTCTTTGACAGTTGCAGAATAATCCTGTTGCAGTAAGATTTTAGCCTTTATAATATTTAAATAAGCCTCTGAAAAATTTGGATAAGAATCTATAAGGATTTTCCATGCCTGAATAGCTTTGTCATATTGTTTTTCATTATAAAATGCCCATCCTTTTCCATTTAAAATACCCAATGAAAAATTTAGATTAACACCGTAATTGGATCGTATTTCTTTATCCAAAGATGATTTGATGCTCAAGTCTGTTTGCTTATTTGATATATACTTCGACTGAATGGCAGACCAATCTTCAAATATCTCGTAAAGAGCTGTATTAATAAGTAAACCTGGCGTTGCATTATGATCTGCTTTTTTAAACTCATATCCTTTCATATCCAGAAAGGGATTGTTAATTTTCTTAATGATGGAATCCATTTTCACGAAATCTTCGGGATAATCGTTTCCGATTCCATAGCGATAATATTTTTTTGTATGAAAAGAGCGCTTATTGAATTGGCTTATAGAATCTGTTAAGTCAACATTTTTCTGAGTAAAAAACGGGCTCATAGAAATAATTCCATTCAAGTCATTTATTCTGGAATTCAATAATGAGGTTGTAAAATATCCATATCTGGAATGACCGATTAACACTCTAAAAGCAGAGGCTTTGTACTCTCTTTCAGCTAATGGGATGAGTTGGTCAAATATAAATTTTTCATTCTCCAGTGCAAGGCCGTTGGGATCAGAAATTTTATACTGTGTTTCAAGATAGCGGTATCTTTGTTCTGATTCAACGCTTATTATGATAGAGGAAGGAATTTGTTCATTACTCGTTAAATAGTCAATTGTATTGAGAATATAATGATTACTTCTTTTATTTTGCCGATCAAATACAATGATTAATGGGAATTTATTCCCGGACTTCTTTTGCCATTCTATGGGCACCATTACAGAAATCTTTTTCTCAAATCCAAGACTTGTTGATTTTAATGTTGTGTCTTTTAGTATTTTATATCTTTCATAATTCTGGGCAAGCAGTGAAGAAGTTGCTGAAGTGAAAATTAAAAGAAAGAGTAAATACTTTTTTATCATGGCAATTGGTGTAAATATCAGTTAAGACTCAAATTTACGGATTGTGTTTATATAAAATTTGCAATGATGGGAATGTTTTTTCGATTTTACCCATAAAAAGCTCCAAAGTACAATTACTTTGGAGCTAAATTTAAATAGCTAACCTTTCTGCTGTTCTACTATTGCTTAGTGATTTTATTGAAAAAAGTATCACCTTTAAAGATATAGTCTCCTGAAGGATATTCAGTAAGATCGATGGTGTTTTTCCCTTTTCTAAATAATATATTTTTAATGAGGTTACCGTTATTATCATATAAATAAACATTTTCGTCTACTGAGGATTCCACGTTGATCACTCCTGTCGTTGGATTAGGATACGCGGAAGTTTTCGTTTTTGGGGAAACTTCTCTTGTTGACAGAAAACAGCCGGAAATATAGGAATCTCCAATAATATTAAACCCTTTGTTGATCAGTTGGGCTCTCGCCAGCATCGCTTGCGGTGTAGAATAAACCAATCCTGTTGCATCTATAGTTCCGGATGTTATGGTTGAGCTCGTCCATGTAGGATTACTATTCAGAGCGATGAGAAAATTGCTGTAATTTGTACATGATAAGCCGGCATTTTTAAATCCGAAATAGATTGAATTCCAGCTGAAGTTCTGAAGCTGGATATTCCACGCAGAAATATCCTGGTCAAAATGTGAAGCATCTGCAAACATATTAAATCCGGCAAAATAATCAGCCTTACTTACATCCCAGTTTCCGATGGGCTGATTGAATGATACTGCATTTTCAAACATATGCTCAAAATCTGTTACTTTACCTGTATTCCAGTTATTAAGCGGCTGATTAAATGCTTTCGCATTATAGAATATATAGCGGAAATTAGTAGCATTTTCTGTGTTCCATGAATTTAATGGCTGGTTGAAAGCTATGGCATCTGAAAACATAGATGAGAAATCAGTTCCGGATGTTGTGTTCCAGGCTGAAATATCCTGATTGAAAGAAGACGCAGAGGAAAACATGCTGCTGAAATTGGTTACTTTTGACGTATCCCAGTTTCCGATGTTCTGATTAAACAGAGTTGCTCCGCTGAACATACCGCTCATGTCCGTAATACGGAATGGATTCCAATAAGAAAATGAAGTATGGCCTGTCAAAGATGAACAGTTAAGGAACATTTGTGATAAACTGGTTATCTGTGTCATATCTGGAGTATCTGCAGCCGTTACGTTAAGATTGGGACAGTTGGCGAATGCTCTGTCGAATTGCTGAAGCCATGTCGTATTTCCCCACTGACTCAATTCTATAAGTTCCTGATTTCCTCCGGGAGGTATAGTGCCCGTATTGGCCCTGAACCCGTAAAATAATCCGTTACCGCTGAATACTTTTAATTCGTAAGTGGCCTGCAGAGGATCTGGATGGAATGATGGCCCAAAATAGATGAGCATAGGTTCATTGCTGCTAGAGGTTACATAATCAAACATCCCGTTATGCTCAGGATATCCTACTTCTTCCCAGTGAATGGTGTAATCGGTTCCTGTGCCGCCGAACCTTATGGAATGATCGATAATGCCGTTTGCATTGGGTTTCCAGATGGTAGTAAATTCATTCTGCGCATAGGAAATGCAAAATAAAAGAAGAAAAATGATTATTAGTTGTTTTTTACACATAGATTAAAAGAGGTTTTGTTAGGTTAAAATTGGGTTTAGTAAGACAATTAATTTCCCGGGATTCTTTATCTTATCTCTAATACAAAGGTACTTACGCACAGCGACAGAACTCGTCGTATTAAAAGTTATGACCTCTTTTTTTTAGTTTTTTTTGATTAATTTTTGTGTAAATAGACAGGGTAAAAACAGCCAGAAATAGTTTGCATTCTAAGAAGGATTTTGAATAGATAACCTAAAAAAAATCTGCAGCTATTAATGACTAATAGCTGCAGAAATGAGATTGATTTATATTGTTATTTTCACACCGGCTGAAATATTAATTCCAGGAAGCGGACTGAGAAATTTTAACTGAGAGTTCTGAAGCCTTGCCTCGGTGTTCAACAGATTATTTCCTATAATATAATACTCCAGATCACCTATGCCTAAACTGTTATCCTTATAAGCTAAACGTACATTTAGTAATGAAAATGCCGGCATAGGAAGCTCAGGATTGATATTCTTTCCTAAATATTTTTGTTTTAAATAATGGTCTAAACTTACATTCATGCTGAAGTTCTGTACATTTCCTTCCAGAGAGAATCCGAAACGGCTTGTAGGCATATTAGGCATATAATCACCATCACTCCACTTTCTTATAGAGCTGTCAGCAACGCTTATATTTCTTACCAGATCATAATATCCGCCTATCTCCCACTTTCCTATTTTTCCCAGATCTGCTTTATAAGCGGCTTCAGCTTCAATTCCATTGATTTCTGTATCATCGGAACGCCATTCTTTTACCAGAAAAATTTCTCTGGAAATTCCGGTATGGGCAAGGTAAATATAATTTTTATAAGAAGTATTGTACCAGTTGGCAGATACTCTTAGGTTTTTCAGATTAAGTCCAGCCCCGATTTCAATGGTGTTGGCTGTTTCCTTATCCAGCTTGTCATCTCCATTTTCTTCTGTCAGGATCGCAAAATGATTGTTCCCTGAGTAAAGCTCATTTACTTCCGGAGCTCTTTCTGAATGGTTATATTGTACTTTCAGATAGCCTTTTTTAAAGATATTCCATTGGGCGGAACTATGAAATTGATGAAGGGTGAAATCTCTGTCGCTGAGTTTTCCACCGGATAGTCCACGGCTTCTGACATATTTATTATCTGCTTCCGCTCTACGTTGTACATGATCATTTCTATACCCAAGATCAAACTGAATGATATTAAAATCAAGATGCTGCATCGTAAAAATTCCTATTTCTCTACTGATATTATTAGGTAAATATCTTTGGCCGCCAGTACCTTCCATATCTCTGTATTGTACTTCAAGACCCGTAGTTCCGGTAAGAAATTTAAATTTCTGCTGTGTGATTTCCAGGCGGCCATTGTGCTGGTTTACGGCAAACTGATTGGCGCGGTAACGATCCAGAAGCTCTGCGTTTTTTGAAAATACGCCCATATAATTCAGTTTGATACTTGAAATCGGAGAATGGGTAAACTTGTAACCGGATTCAAACATGGCTTTATGAGATAAGCTTCTGATGTTGATGGGACTATATTCTATTTTGGGTTGTGGTTTTCCATGGCTATGTTTGGGTATTTTAGAGATTGCATACCCGGGAACTCCAAAATAAGAGTAAGAATTCTGATAAGCTCCTCCTGCATAAAATGATTTTCCGATATAGCTGGTGCCTACATAAAATGAATTGCTTTCCGAATGACTATTGGGTATCACTCCATCTTTTGTTTCCACATAATCCTTGATTCCGTTTACTTCACTTTTATAGCGGTCGTTCACGGCATCCTGACCGGGAATGTACAGGTCATTTTTTGGATTGGGATAATATTTACCATCAGCCGGATTATAATACGTAGAACTGAAGGTATAAAGATCATCTTCAGACAGTTCATATTCTATCATATGATCCTTGGCAAACTGGCTGATGTAGGGAAAAAGACTCTTGTTGAGTACACGTCTCGAATTTACATCGATCTGGCACAACGACTGTAAGATGCTGTTGAAACCAACAAGGTTCGGATCATAGCACCTGCTGTCTTTTGATTTTCCAGGAATTCTGACCATTTCCTGCTTCTGATTGGATGCTCCTACCGTCCAGACCCAATTTTTAGCAATGACTCCTTTCGTTGAAAAAGCCTGTTTTTGTCCACTGTTGCTTCCCCCTTCAAGAAGACCTTTGAAATTGACCTTTTTATCCGGCAATTGTCTGGCGATATAATCTGTTTCAATATCTATGGCTCCTCCAATAGCTTTTCCTCCATACAAAACTGATGCTGAGTTTTTGTAAACGGTGATACTCTGAACATTATTCATTTCTATATCCGTATTAAAATCAGGACTTATCCCGGAAAGATCATTCACTGCTGTTCCGTTTTCCAGAATTTTTACACGGTTTCCGCTTAGACTTCTGATCACGGGAGCTCCGGAATTAGGGCCATATCCTGAATTTTGAATTCCTGGAATTTTACTCAATGTTTCTCCCAGTGTATTGGATTGAATAAAATCCAGCTTTTTTCTTGAAATATTTACAGTGTTATAATTAGATTTTCCCTGTACCTGAACGGATTCTATATCCTTTACAATTTTTTTTTCTGGGGTAATTTTCTGAGCTTTCAAAATGGATGGTGAATACATAAGTGTGCCACCCACCAAAAAATAAACGGTCCTTTTCATGTGCATATACTTTAATGATCCGGCAAAGCTAGAAAATTAAATTCACTAATGCAACATTGTTGCTTTATTGGTTATTTATTGAAAAGATTCCTGAATGAATATAAGCGACTGAAAATAAATGCTCTATATGAGGTTTCTATGGTCTACAGGATATAAAAAAACCGCTCTAAAAAGAGCGGTCTGATTTTTTACTGTGAATTTGCTTGCTGATTAGCAAGTAGAACCGCACTCAAGTAATTTGATGTGGATTACACCATTAACAACACATTGTGTCTGGCATAAAGCGTTAGTTACAACAGTGCCTACACCGCCTACTACTCCACCTACTGTAGATCCTACGCCAGAAACAACACCTCCAACGATAGTACCTACACCGCCTACTACTCCACCAACTACACCTCCTAGTCCACCTAGAAGACCGCCGATTGGATCTAGTAATCCGTTACCTGAAATAGCTTTTAATTCGTTTCTGTCCAATTTTTTTAAGTTTTTCATAACTATAATTTTATATGATTATTACATCACGAATATATGAATAATAACTTTACAATTGCAAATTATTTTCAATAAATTAATTATATGTTTTTATTATTTAATATTTCATTAATATAAGTGTATTTTAATAAAAATATGATTTTCACTTATATGTGATTGATTTTCTAAAAGTTAAAAATGATAACTCAATTTGCATAATTTAGAGTTATTATTTTTGCATTAAATACTCTTTATTGGTATTTATTTTTCAACACCTATGAAACCTCTCTAATTTGCCTATAAACAGACTTCTGGCAAGGTGTAAATTGATCATTTGAAGTCTTCAGATGGATTAATTTTTGAAAAAAAGAGAAAAGGAAGATAAAATTTGTGTTCTTCTTGTAGTAAAAACCATTCTGTTCATTGATAACGGAATCAAATTTTGTATTTTTGCTGACATACTTATATCAATGTCAGTTTTTTCAAATAATATACGCTTTTTAAGAGCCAGGAGAAAGCTCTCCCAACAAAATGTAGCCGATGAATTATTGATTTCAAGAGTTCGGTATTCGAAATATGAAAACGGAATTTCTGAACCTCCTATTGAGTTGCTGGTAAAAATCTCAAAATATTTCCATGTAAGTATTGATCTTATGCTGTCTGTAGATATTGAGAAGCATCCGATAGATGAAATGCTGAAGCTTCCGGACAACAGAATTGTTCTTCCGGTTGCGGTAGATACTCATGGAAATGATACGATAGAAATTATTCCTCAGAAAGCTTCCATGGGTTATCTGGAAGGTTATAGCGATATAGATTATATAGAAAGTCTTCAGCGTATTGCTCTTCCTTTTCTTACCAACGGAAAATACAGAGCTTTTCCTGCAGATGGTGATTCTATGCCTCCGTTCAGAAACGGATCTTATATTGTAGGAAAATATGTAGAAGGAATCAATGAATTGAAACCAGGTAAAACTTATGTTTTCGTTACTTTAAATGATGGAATTACCTATAAACGTTTTAAAGAAAGAAAAGAAAATGCAATCTCTGTAAGTGCTGACAATTCTTTTTATGAGCCTTATGATATTCCTTTTGAAGAAGTAGTGGAAATCTGGCAGTACGCCTCAGGAATTTTCCCTGAAGATTTTGAACCGGGCGATTATGAAAGCTACAATTTTAAAGAAATGTTCCGTGAACTGAGACAGGACATCAGGGATCTTGACAAGAAGGTTTCCGGACGTCGCCGTAAGCAATCTTAAGATGTAAAATACTTATATTATAATATCTACTCCCGGTTATACAGCCGGGAGTATTTGTTGATATGACATCTTTTTCTAACAGCATATGATGTCATATTAAAAAAAACAATTCTTTTCAATTACGGTAATAATTATTTCATCATAAATATCTATTATTTGATGTTTTGTGGAATAATAATCTTAAAAAAATAAGTTTTAATGAATAATCTCTGGTTTGAGAGATAAAAGTTCAATATATTTGTGATACCAGATGTAGCTCATTAATAATAAACTTCGATGAAAAGATATCCGACCTTTTTATTAGCATTACTTTTCCCAATTACCCTATATAGCCAGCAGAATCTTACTGCTGATGAATTGTTTGTTAAAGCCCGTACCACTGCTTTTGAGCAGAAAGACTATGCTACATCTATTGCCCTGGCAAAAGAGGCATTGGAAAAAGCACCTAATTATACTGATATTTCCGTTTTTTTGGGAAGATTATATACCTGGAATAAAGATGTAGCGGCAGCAAGAGCTGTGTTTGAAGATCTAGGAAAAAGAGAGGTTCAGGATGAAGATTATTTCCTGGCGTATGCTTCATTGGAATACTGGAATGATCAGAATACAAAAGCTATCGAAATTATAGATAAAGGACTTTCTTATCATTCTAAATCTGAGGCATTACTATTGTTGAAAGCAAAAGTATATTTTGGAATGGATAATTATGAAGAAGCTGACAAAGCGGTAACCACTCTATTATCTATCAATCCAAAAAATACAGAGGCAAGGGCTCTTGCAGTAAGAATCAAGGATCTGTCTTCTAAAAATGCTGTCGGAATTATTTACAACTATTCTCATTTTGACAAACAATTTGATGATGACTGGCATATCGTGGGAGTAAGTTACAAAAGAATTACACCTATCGGTTCTGTGATTCTTCGTGGAAACTATGCGAACAAATTTGCACAGGGCGGTACACAGATTGAGTTGGAAGCCTATCCAAGACTTTCCAAAATGTTCTACCTTTATGTAGGCGGAGGATATTCTGATGATGTAGGTCTGTTTCCGAAATACCGTACCGGAGTTTCCCTGAATGCCAATCTTCCCCACAGTTTTGAGGCAGAACTGGGGTACCGCCAGCTTTATTTCAGCAACAGCATCTGGATGTATACTGCTGCTGTAGGAAAATACTATAAAAATTTCTGGTTCAACCTGCGTACTTATATTACTCCTGACAGCAAAAACATTTCACATTCTTATACAGGAACGGTGCGTTATTATACTAAAGGAGCTCAGGATTATTTTGCTTTTCAGATCGGAACGGGAATAAGCCCGGAAGAATACCGAAATAACCTTCTGGAAAATGAGACCTTTAAGCTTAAAACCTTTAAAGTAGGTGCGGAGTATAATTTTTCTTATCGCTCCGTCAATCTTTTTTCTGTGGGAACAATGTATTATAACCAGGAATTCCGTCCGGGTGAAAAAGGCAATCAGTTTGATATTACTTTAGGTTATACCCGAAAGTTTTAAAACTTTGACTTTGTTTTTTTCTTAAAGTTGACCATTACTGAATCCGGCATCAGTTTTTTCGTGGAATAAAACTTAGCATTCATGCTTTTATACTGGTTGAACCTGCCGTTGATTTTACCCATGGCTGCAGCGTCATTGGAAGCATCTTCTTCCATGTCTTTAAGCGTGAAAAGTTGCCCATCATGGATATAATATTTTTCAGAAACAAAATCTATAAGCTGGTTTTTACTCTGCATCATAGGAATTCCGGCCTTGCTGATTTCAGAATCTGCGGAGAATCCTCTTCCAACCCATGTTACTGTAGAAGGGGTATTGATTTTATAATTATTTCTGTAGTAGGCTAAAATGGAAGGTGCAATATCAAAATGACTTACTGTTTTATGAAAACGTTTTGATTCTTTTAATAAAGGTGAATAGATTAATAAAGGCACATGGAATCTGTCAATTTTAGATTCTAAGGTAATTTCAGGCATACTGTGATCTCCTGTAATGACAAAAATTGTGTTATTAAAGTCAGGACGTTTGCTGTAGTTTTCAAAGAAGCCTTTCATAGCATCATCAGCATTCAAAACAGAAATAAGCTGATTTTTGTGAGCGGCTGCCCATTTTTTCTGTTCTTTGGTTAAAATCCCTGAGTTAAGCCTTTGGTTGTACAGCTTTTCATAATAATCCTTATTGTTGATTAAAAAAGGATTATGGGTTGAAAGTGTAAGTATCATATTGAAATACGGCTGATTCTGTGGTTTCTGCTGCTGTTGCATTTTATTTAAAACAGCCTGATCTTCATATCCCCAGCTCTCCCCGTTATTGGCAGGAAGTTTACGGTAAGGACTGCTGAATGAGGCTTCATCCACAATATGATCTACTCCACTGTACTCCAGGAATTCGCGGTAGCGGTCAAATGATACATGACCTCCGTAATAAAATCCTGTTTCAAATCCGTTTGCTTTAAGGATATTATAAAGATTGAAATTCTCCGGTGTTTTTTCTATTTCAAGGAAGCCGTTTTTTCCAAAAGGAAGTGATCCTGTTAATGATGGTAATGCTCCGAATGTTCTTCCTGCTGAACTTAAACTATTCTCCCAATACAACCCTTTATTGGATAAGGAATCAAGATAAGGTGTGAAGTTACCGATATATCCTTTCGGGGATGTATAAGCATGTCCGAAACCTTCCATAACAAGAAAAACAAGATTAGGGACTTTCTCAGACCTGTTGAAATAAGATCCCAGAAAGTCTGGGGTGTTTTCTTTTCTCCAGAATGGAAAGTTTTTATCAATCATTTCTGCATTGGCAGTAAAATCTTCATTATTGCTCAGCAATTCGGTGAGTTCCGGATGGTCGCTGATGAAATTGTCTTCGTTGGATTTAAAGAAGTAAGCCCATTTACTTTTTGCCGCATTTTGGTTAAACTCACTCTCAGAATTCAAAACCTTTGCTCCTACTAAATTGGAAGGAATAAAGAATGCTGATAATCCGAAAATCAATAATATCATTCCCGGATATATCGATTTTAAAGCTGTTTTACCTGCAATCCATAAAGGAACAAGAGAAGCTGTTATCAAAATTCCCAGTAATGCAAAGTTTTTGAAGTTGAGCATTCCGCTTGCCTGCAAAATCTGCTTCATCTCTTCTTTGCTGTAGTATAAAAGATCTGCACCCAGTACGTTACGGCTTTCAGAAAAATATAGAAATAAGATATACTGTGTAACGGCTACAACAACCAGGGTTAGCACTCCCAGAATTCTTGCCCAGCCTTCTTTGATAAAATTAATAATCAGATATATAACTCCAACACAGAATGTCAGTTGCAGAGCAAATAAGATATTTTCAAAGAAAAGACTGCCAATAATGGCTGAAGTATCAAATTTTGGAAAAGTATATTTGTACCATAGAGATTCTGCGGTTACTCCTATTAAAAACAAAGCAAAGAAAACCAACGCCAGCATTCCCCATTTTTTGAGTCCTACCTGAAGAATAGCATATATTCTTTCTTTCAGCGGTAAATGTTGTGTGCTTTGGTTGAAACCTTGTCTTGTCATTTCGCCCCAGCCATGAGATTTTTTGAAATAATCTATAAATCCGTTAACTCCTGCTTTTACCACAATGGGATGAAAATAAAAAGGTTCGGAAAAAGCGGTGAAAATTAATCTAAAAAAGTCTTTTCTTTTGGTGTAGACCTGATGGCTTACGAGATCCACCAGTATCGCATAGATGGAATAGAGGAATCCCATTGAGATCACTAGGGCGAACAGAACGATAAAGAATGGCCAGTTGATAATTCCCAGCAGTAAAAAGATGATAAAGATAATATATCCTGAAAATTCGATGAGCGGACCGAGAAATTCAAAGAAGAACCAATAAGGAAGACTTACCATTCCGAGTTTTTTATACTTCGGATTGAACATCATTTTTCTGTGTTTCCACAGGGTTTCCATGGTGCCGCGCATCCATCTGTTTCGCTGTTTTCTAAGAATATCTTTGGATTCGGGAACTTCTGTCCAGCATAGAGGATCCGGAATAGTAAGTACTTCGTAAGGTTCATTTTTTTCCTCCATATACTTCCTCATTCTTACCACCAGCTCCATGTCCTCTCCCACTGTATTTTTATCATAACCACCGCATGCCAGTACAATTTTTCGGTCGAAGACTCCAAAAGCACCGGAGATCAGAATCAATCCTGAAGCTCTGGACCATGCCATACGTCCAAGTACAAAAGCTCGGATATATTCCAATGCCTGTGTTCTTCCCAGAAGAGATTTCGGCATATTGACACTTACTACTTTTCCGTTTTCAATAACACAATTGTTGGCCAGTCGAATCACGCCACCGCAGGCAATGAACTTTTTATCGGTCTGCTCCAGCATTGGCTTAGCAAGTTTTAAAATCGAATCCTGCTCAAGAATACAGTCGACATCAATGCAAACCAGATATTCACCGGAAGAAATATTGATGCCAACATTTAAAGCATCCGCCTTTCCTCCGTTTTCTTTATCAACAACAATCAGTTTTTTAAAGGCCGGATTTTTACTTTTATAAACTCCCCTTACCGCATTGGTTTCTATTTTTCCCTGAATAAAATAAGCTACAGATTCAAGTTCGTAAGCTTCGATCAGCTTTTGAATGGAATCATCCTTACTTCCGTCATTTACAATGATAATTTCCAGATTATGATAGTAAAGAGACAAGAGAGAACGTACATTCTCCACAATGGTCATTCCTTCATTATAGGCCGGAGCAATAACACTGAATACAGGAGCATTGGGATTGGCCGCAATAATGCTGTAGTCTGTAAATGTATTTTCTTTTTTATAACGCAATACAGCACCCAACGCATAAATTCCTATCCAGCCATAGATAAGGGTTACTGCTGTTCCGTAAACCAAAAACAGCCAAATAACAACTTCATAGATGATGTGTGAGAATTCTAACATACTTTTTCCTGTAATGCGTATTTAATAATTTGATTGAGTTCTTCTGAAGAGGTTTCTTTTTGAGATATTTCTGCCAGGTATTCCTGTTGCTCCAAAGCACATAAAGCTTCTGCGGCGTGCACCTTTATTCCAGAGTCTTGGTTATTTAATAATTGATCTTTAAGAAAATCCGTACTGCATTGGTCTTTCGACTTTTTCATGACTTTCAGAATTTCTTTCTGTACTTCAACCGGCTGATTTGGATACATTTCCATAAGATGAGCAATGGTGGAAGAATTTTCCAGTGATAATAAAGTCTGTACGGTCTGTATTCGTACGTCAACAGAAGGATGATCCAGGAGATTAATTACTGTAGAATAGAGTGATAATATCTGAAATTTCCTTAAGAGTTTAAGGGTAAAAATGACTACGGATTCATTAGAACTTTCCATCCAGTTTTTAATACTGTCCCCTGAATTTTCCGGAATGTGGGTGATTGAAATAAGCAAACGAAGCTGCTGCCATTCTGATATTTTGGAGGAAATGCTGTTCAGGAAATGAAGACCTTCAAATCCTTTAAAGTTAACCATCGCATATTGAGCCTCCTGATACACCTGAGCTGAAGGATGGGTTAAAAATGTAGAAATTTTTGGCAATGCTTCTTCCACGTGCATTGCTGTAAGTTCCTGTATTCCTCCTGCAATAATATGTTCTTTCTTTTGATTCAGTTTTTTCAATGCTTCTTCCTGAAGTCCATATTCCTGGAATAAGTCTTTGAGTTTATTTTGTGCTGCTCCGGAAAATTTTTTCTCGGATTCTGCCAGTTTCTGAAGGAATAAATTTCTGAATGAAGGACTGCCGGAAGCCACTGAAAAATTAGCGTCTGGAGACATCTCCTCTTCACCATATACAATCACTTCTGAGATTTTTTTATTGATCACTTCAGACCATCTGAAGGCCTGAACCGATTCTCTGTACTGATAAAAGCTGTAAATCAGTACAACAATAATCAGTAAGAGTACTAAAGATAGCATTCCCAGAAAAACAAGAAAAAGAAAATGCACAGAAGTGGTGAGAAACATGGCTTTAGTTTATTTTAAAGAAAATCTTTTTATTCTTAATATCAATTCATTGGGACTGAATGGTTTCACAATAAAATCGGCAGCTCCGAGGTCAAAAGCATTCAGTACTACTTCTTCCTGCCCCATACTGGAAAGCATGATCACCGGTACCTGCTTGCCCATGGTTTTAATGGCTGAAAGTATTTCAATTCCTGAGGCAAACGGCATCATAATATCTGTGATGGCCAGATCTACATCTCTGGTTTTAAGGGTTTCAATAGCGTCTTTCCCGTTTCGGGTCAGGATCACTTCATGCCCTTCTTTTAATAATTTGTGTTCAATCGTTTTTAGAATCAGTTCGTCGTCTTCGGCGATTAGAATCAGCATAATTTTAGTTTTTTATTGTATTAGATTTTTAATTAATTGTAATCCTGTTGTTATTTCGCGGATAATTTCTTCTTCCATGGACATAAAATCCATGTCCGGTTCTGCTTTTTTCTCCCAGCCGGCAGTACGTTCTGCAAGTTTTACCAATCCTGCTGTTCCTGCCGTTCCTTTGAGTTTGTGAAGTGGCACTGTCTTTTTCAGCGGTGCTTTTTTTGATATTTTCTTCAGCCTGAGTAAGTTGCTCTATGACAAGATTTAAGAAGATTTTTCTGAAATCTTCATCATCGTCACCTATTTGTTCGTTCAGGAGATTTATATCAAGGTAATTTTCCTGATGGGAAGAATCTTTAGCAGGGCTATTGTCTACAGCAGGGTTATTATTTTCGTTAATGATATACTTTTTAAGCATTTCCAGCAGATCTGCCTGTCTTAAAGGTTTAGGTAGAAAATCATTCATGCCGGAATTCAGACACTTTTCTTTCTCTCCCAGCACATTACCTGCCGTTACCCCAATAATCGGAACATTAGAATATTCCGGGAGTAATCGGATTTGTTTGGTAGCTTCAATACCATCCATTACCGGCATCTGAACGTCCATTAAAATGATAGTGAAAGCCTTTTCTTTACACTGCAAAAGCGCCTGAAGTCCATCTGTGGCTTCTGTAAGTTGTGCATCAGGAATCAGTGATCTCATCATTTTGTGGTTAAGAACCATATTGACAGGGTTGTCATCTACCAATAAAACCTGTGGTGCCTGCATCAGTATGGAGGCTTCTGTTTCCGGTTGTGCAATGCTGATTACCTCCTTTTCAGTATTTTTTACAGCTCGTCTCAATGTTTTATAAAGTTCTTCAGACTTGATAGGCTTCAGCAGGAAGAATGAATTGTTTTCCTGACGGAAAGAATTGATCACATCATGTTCCTCGGAAGACGTGTGGAGAATAATCAGAGGAGAAGATTCATTTTGTTTGCTGAACAGTTCCTTGATTTTTTCTATGGTTTCCAGACCGGAAATGATAGGCATATGGTAATCCATCAGAATGACATCAAAACGCTCTCCTGCAAGCAGTATCTGAAGAGCCTCCATTCCATTGGCTGCAAGCTTTGAATCTATATTTTTATAAGCAAGCATGTGTTGAATGATAATTCTGTTCGCTTCATTATCATCTACAATAAGTACTTTGCTTATTTTCAGATCTTCGTCTTCATGACGATCAGATAGTTCATAAGGAACCTCTAAGTCAAAATAGAAAACAGATCCTTTTTGAACTTCGCTCACCAATGACAGGCTGCTTCCCATATATTTCAGAATATTATTGGAAATGGTCAATCCGAGACCCGTTCCTCCATACGTCTTACTGATAGAGCTGTTTTCCTGCGTAAAGGCATTGAAAATATGGTGTTGCTTTTCTTTAGGAATACCAATTCCGGTATCTCTTACAGAAAATCTAAGTTTGATATTCTTGTTATCAATATTGAGCTTTTCTACTTTAAGTTCTATTTCTCCCTGTTGTGTAAATTTCACGGCATTTCCAAGAAGGTTGACTAAAATTTGTTTCAACCTTGATTCATCCAGCCAGATGGTTTCAGGAAGTCCCTGTTCTATATTGAGGAGTAATTCTATATTTTTTTTCTGAGACTGGTAAAGAATTACATTAATCACCTGACTTACCATGTCATAAATATTGGATTTTTCAATGATAAGATCCATTTTTCCGGATTCTACCTTGGAAAAATCAAGAATATCGTTGATGATATTCAATAAATTCTCTCCTGATTCATTGATATAATTGAGGTATTGAGTCTGTATATCATTCAACGGAGTTTTTAAAAGAAGATCGGAAAAGCCAATAACACCGTTCAGCGGAGTCCTGATTTCATGGCTCATGTTGGCTAAGAATTCAGACTTTGCTTTGCTGGCAATATCTGCCATTTTCTTGGCATTTTTCAGTTCTCTATTGATTCTTACGGAAGGGGTGATATTTTGTGCAGAGACAATAATTCCCCCGATAACATTATTGGAAAGGTACCATGGTGTCACTTCTACACTGTAATGCTGAATGATTCCTTTACCCGGAACTTCTATGGCCATATCTTCATTTTTATAGGCCTTTCCTGCCAGTGCATCCTGATATATTTTTAATCTCTCATCTGGTACGTTGGGTGAGATTTTAAACATATTTTCACCAATAAGTCTGATGTCATTCATCTGAAACTCATCTTTCCAGCTTCTGCTTACAGAAACATAATTGAGATCTTTGTCAAACATGGCTACTGTAGAAGGTACATATTTTACAAAAGACTGCAGCATAGCCTCTTTTTTGGCCAGTTCCAGGTAGATATTTTTGAAGGTATCAATATTCTGAATGATTCCGTAGACTCTGGTGCATATTCCATCTTCAAATTCCGGGATACCTTTTACCCTTACCCAGATCATCATGCCGTCATTTTGTACAAGCTGTAATTCTTCATCGTAGGGAATTCCTTCTTTTATAGCTTTTTCGAATAAGAATTCCAGTTTTTCCCGGCTTTTTTCACTGTAGAAACCCAGTGCATTGTCAAAATCAGGCTGGAAATTTTTATCTATTTTATGGATTTCCCGGGTAGATTGTGACCAAACTACAGTATTGTTTTTCAGGTTCACTTCCCATCCTCCCACCTGGGCAACAGCACTGGTTTGTTCCAACATCTTTTTGGTATGAACAAGATCTTTTTCCAAAGTTATTCTTTCAGTAACATTCAGTGCGGTACTCACCACGTAAGGTTTTCCTTCCTTATTGATTTCCACAAGATTATGGTACATCCAGATCATGTCTTCACCTCCTTTAGTTCTCAGGATCATGGTTCCGAAATCTTCCTGATTTTTGTTGATTCTTTCGAGGTATTGTTCAAGAAGAGGCCAGTTTTTTTGGGGAACAAGGTCTTTTAAATTCAACCCTTCTACCTCTTCGACAGAATATTGAAGGGTTTCTCTTCCTTTTTCGTTGACAGCAATGATATTTCCTTCCATATCATGCATACTCATTAAGCCTATAGCGTTTTCAAAGAAGCTTCTGAAGCGGCGCTCAGAGCTTTCCAGTTTAAGCTTTTCTTCAATACGTTGGGTGATATTAATTCCAAAACAGAAAATCTCTGAATGATTTTGATTGAGCTTTAAATACCATTCAATAATGATCGTTTGGGTATCATCTATTTTTGTTGAAGTAGTAAATGTTACTTCTTCATCCGTATTGGGAAGATTTTTGGAAAGTAATTGGAGTTGAGAATTATGATTCCCTATCAGGTCCAGGAAATTCTGGCCGAGAATCTGACCTTTATTCATTTGAAAGGTGTTTTCAAAAGCCGGATTAATCTCTTTCAATGAGAAATCTTTATCCAGAACACAGATCAGGTTATTGGAAATGGTAAAAGTTTGTTGAAAATACTCAGCCTGGATATTTTTCCTTTTGCCCGTCAGAATTTTTGTGATTGCGTCTCCTATCTTTTTCAGAGCAGATATCTGGTCTTCTGTGATGGTTTTAGGTTTATAGTCGATAACGCAGATGGTTCCCAATACAAAACCTTCATCATCAATCAAAGGAACTCCTGCATAAAACCGGATTCCGCCTGCCAGAATAAGTGGATTTTCTGATGATCTTTCATCCAATAATGTATCATTGATGATCAGAATTTCTCCACTTGCAATGGAATATTGGCATACCGTATTTTTTCTGTCTACAAAATCAAGAGCCATTCCCACGCAACTCTGAATGGTCTGGGTTTCGCTTTCCATCATGGCAATAAGCGCTGCAGGGCAGTCTGTCACCAGACATGCGGTTTCTGCAAAAATGTCTAACTGGGGATCTTTTTCAAGGTTTAAAAGATCAAAATACTCCAGTTTCTTCATTCTCCCTTCTTCATTCGCAGGAATTGGATACTTCTTCATATACTATATCAACAATTAGAGACTTTTCTTTTTTCGATTATTAAAAAATGATAATCAAGGCATTAAAGTTTATATTTTAAATATTTTTAAGTACTTTAAATTATTATTTTAATAAGTAAACCAAATTACGAAATTATTTCGTATTCCGTTACAGGAAATTTGATAATAAAGCTATATGTATGTTTATTTAAAATTAACCAGGAAAAGTTTTAAATAAAAAAAGAAGTAATACCTATTATGAAGATAAAAATACCTTGTCTGATAATAAGATGCTTAGTGAATGAAATCTTTTGTATAATACATCTTAAATATGAATATTTTTAAAGGCTATGATTAATTATTAAAAAAAGTCCATTCCCGGAAAATTCGGAAATGGACTCACCACTTATCATCATCCAAATCACAACTAAACTATGAACAGGGAAGCGATAGCCTGTGCGTCGCTGCCACTTAAAATTTCGTCATAGGCTGCAGATCCGGCTGCAGCACCAAATAAAGTTGCTGTGTTGTAGCCAGCTTGATTGGTATTGTCTTCTCCGGCATAGACCGGATTGGTAGCTGAAGGCATACTTCCTCCGTTAGCAAGCTCAATCCAACCTTTGTTGGCTCTCATTCTTCTTACTTGTGAAGCATGTCTTGCTTCAACGGAATGAATCTGTAATGCTGCCTGAAGCACCACTTTGTTGGACATCACATTTCCTGCCTGTCCTTTATAAGCCCTTACTCCGGTATCTTCAAAGGCCTGAGCAAGGATAAGAAATTGATTATAATCTGTAAAAGGCATAAAGTTTCCGCCGGCTGTAAAATCAAAGGTTGGTTTATTGCCTGGGGTTGTTCCTAAAGAAGTCAGAGTACTTTTCAGGAAGCTTACATGGGCGGATTCATGTTTTGAAATCTGCATGAAAACAGTTCTGTCTCCATTAGGAATTAATCCTGGTGTTGACAATCCTATACTGTAGTACTCATTTTCCAGATATTCCAGTACCAATGCCAGTTGTAAAGCATCTGTGAGTGTACTTTTTAAAGCCATACCTGTTAATCCCGTTTTTGGAGTTTCTGCTTTGGCAGATGTAGCCATCATCGCTCCCAATCCAAGAGGTACAGCTGCTGTAGCTGCTTTTTTTCCGAATAAAGAAATATTCGTAATGGTTTCCAGTCTTGAAGCTTCTGTAGTGAAAAATTTATCATTAGAAAGCTTGTCCAGTAATCTAAGAATATTCATAATGTGAGTTTTTAAGGTGAATGATTAGTTGATTCCTCTTTCTTTCCAGGTAAAAGGTGTTTTGATAAATGCTCCGGCAGCCATTACAATATCTTTTGGCTCTTTGGCGAGATCAAGCCCATTGGCATCTATTACATCGTCTCCCGAAAAATCTGCAGATCCGGGATTGATTAAATTTCTAATAGCAGAGGCATGTCTGGCTTCCACAGAAACTATTTTACCGGCAATCACAAGATAGGCAGGATTGGAAATGTATTTTCCTGCTCCATTGTAAGCTGCAACACCGGTATCTTCTAACGCTTTTGCTGTAGCCAATACTGAATTTCGATCATTAAAATTCACATTCGGATACTGGAATTCAAGTTTAGGAAGCACGTGATCGGTAGCACCACTAATTGCAACTTTGAAGAAATCACGGTGAATCACCTCGTGATGATAGAGATCTGTAAAAACCTCTTTTTCAATACTGGAAATTCCCGTATAAAAATTGTTGACCACTTTGGTGTAAAAATCGGCTTCAAGCTGTTCTAAAGCATAGGCATAATTGAGTACGCCTACATCTCCTGTTCCAAGATCATACTTGGATTCTTCTATAATCTGGAAGTCATCATCGCCATTACATCCGATGATGGTAAGGCCTGCGATGGCTAATCCTACTCCACCTAATTTTAAAAAGTTTCTTCTGCTGGTATCAAGGGTAGCACCTTGATTAGAAACCTGAATTGGTTTTTTCATACTATTAATTTTTTTAGTGTTAGATATAAAAGAAAGAAAAACAGCATACTGAATATGCTGTTTGAAATCTTAGAATTTATTATGGCATCAATACCGTATCTATTACATGAATCACTCCGTTAGATTGGTTCACATCAGCAATCGTTACTTTGGCACTGTTTCCTTTTGCGTCTTTTATGTAAAGATCTTTACCTTTTGTCCAGAATGTAAGGTTTTCACCCTGTACAGTTTTCATCATACTTTTTCCGTTCCCTGCTTTTACGGCTGCCCATATTTCTTTAGCACTGTATTTTCCCGAAAGAACATGATAAGTTAAGATAGAAGTAAGCATTGCTTTATTTTCAGGTTTTACAAGATTTTCTACTGTTCCTTTCGGAAGTTTTGCAAAGGCAGCATCTGTGGGCGCCAATACGGTAAAAGGTCCTGCTCCCTGTAATGTTTCTACCAGACCAGCAGCTTTTACGGCAGCGACAAGGGTTTTATGATCTTTGGAGTTGACCGCATTTTCAATAATATTCTTGGAAGGATACATAGGAGCTCCTCCTACCATTACTGTTTTTTCTTTCATCGTTTGTGCAGTTACCTTCCCGCTGAAAGCAAATGATAAAGCTACCATTGCTAAAACTGTGATTTTTGAATGTGTGTTCATTACGTTGATTTTTAGTTAATTATATTGAATGTGTTTTTAAAATCATTTACGAGGCTGGTTTTGTTTTAGATTGAAAAAAAACAAAATAAATTATAACTATCTGATTTGTAGTGAATTATTTTTTTATGAAAAATAAAATCAACTCATGAAATACAATTTTAAAATTGAATATTTTTCAATAATTTTCAGAAAAACATGTACGAAATAAAAGATGTATTGGTTTTTGTTGACTATGTCTTTTATTTTATTACATTTGAACAGAAAAATAAACGCTATTAAAACAACCTATTCTGAAGAGGAACTTATCGTTTTATTAAAAGAAAAAAACGAAAACGGTTTTCATTATCTGTATGACCACTATTCCGGTGCGTTGTACGGAATTATTCTTCGAATCGTTCAGTCTAAAGAATATACCGAAGAAATTATTCAGGATGTTTTTGTTAAAATATGGAACTCTATCCACCAATATGATGCTTCTAAAGGGAGATTTTATACCTGGATGATTAATATTGCCCGGAATACAGCTATTGATTATTTAAAATCTAAAGCTTTCCAGAATGAACTTAAAAACCAATCACTTCCGGATTTCGTATATAATACTGAAGAGCTTTCAACTACCAATAATTCCTCCGATTATATCGGATTTAATAATGTGCTTGAAGGTTTGGAAGCAGACAAGCAGGAACTTATAAATCTTGCTTATTATCAGGGATATACCCAACATGAAATATCCGAAAAACTGAAGATACCGCTGGGAACGGTTAAAACGAAAATGCGGAATGCACTGATGAAATTAAAAGATTTGCTAAAAGATTATCAATAAATTGAATACTAAAGAATACATATCATCCGGAATTATAGAATCTTATATTCTTGGCCATGCTTCTCCTGAGGAAGCGGGGATTTTGGAGTGTGTGATGAAAAATAATGCTGAAGTAAAAGCAGCTTTTGAAGAAGCACAGAAAACTTTGGAACATCTTGCTACAGCTCAGGCTGTAACACCTCCAAGTGATTTGAAATCTAAGATTTGGAATAAAATTCAGCAGGAACAGATTGTTGAAGAAATAGCTCCTGTTCCTTCTACTGATATTTCCGAAGTAAAGAGACAGACAGAACATCATACAGACAGGAAAGATATTCAGAGAAATACACCTTGGAAGACCTATGCAGTAGCAGCTTCGGTATTGTTTCTGATAAGTGTTGGCGGAAATGTATTCTGGATGAATACCCAATCTGTCAATCAGGAGAAAATGGCATTAATGATAGCAGATAAGAAGAATCAGGATCAGGCTATGGAGAAAATGAATCTTAAGATTGATATGTTTTCCAATCCTGATATGCAGATGGTGATGCTGAAGGGTGTAGAAAAGCATACAGAAGCCAAAGCAATGGTTTTCTGGGACAAAAAAACAAAAGAAGTCTATCTGAATGCAGAAAAACTTCCTAAAGCCCCTGAAGGAATGCAATATCAGCTTTGGGCTATAGAAGATGGAAAACCTGTAAATGCAGGAATGTACACCAAAGATAAAGACAGCAGGATTGCTCTGGCCAGTATACCAGAAGCTCAGGCTTTTGCTATTACGCTTGAAAAAGAAGGCGGAAGCAGCGTTCCTACTATGGAAAATATGTTTGTAATGGGTGAAATTTAAGTTTCACCCATTTCATTTTGTTTAATTGGTTTTTCTGTAATTATAGATGGCGAGACCATTAAGTACCACTGCAAAACCTATCAGATAGTAGAATTCGGTTTGTACTTCATAAAATCTACTTCCTTTCAATACAATGAGTCTTACTACTTTAATAAAATGAGTTACGGGAGTAAGGTTAGACATTTTCCGAGCCCAGTCCGGCATACTTTCGGTATTCGTAAAAAAACCACTCATCAGCATAAATACCATCATAAAGAAATAGGCAATAAACATGGCTTGCAGCTGGGTATCTGCAAAGGTGGATATGAGCAGTCCCAACCCGAGTAAAGCAATAAGATAAATGGCGGCAAAAACATACAGGGTGAAAAGACTACCTTCCGGAAAAATGCCGTAAATGACATACATTACGACGAGTCCTATGGTAAAAACGATCATTCCTACAATCCAGAAAGGAATCAGCTTACCTAAGATAAACTGCCATTTTTTTATAGGAGTTACGTTAATTTGTTCAATCGTTCCTATTTCCTTCTCTTTTACGATATTTAAGGCAGTGATAAAACCTCCGATCAAAGTAAGAAGCAGTACTAATATACCCGGAACCATATAGTATTTATATTCTGCTCTTGGGTTATACCAGTTGGTCTCTTTAATAACAATTTTCGCAGGAGAGTTGTCTGATTTTCGGGCTGATAATTTAACATTCACATCCAGACTATTGTTGAAATCGTTGATCACAGATAGTAAATAACTTCCTCCCAATGCTGATTTTGTTCCATTAATTGCATCTACAGAGAGATTCACCTTCTGGCTTCCTTCCCGTACAAGATTTCGTTCAAAACCGGGAGGAATTTCCAAAACAAGGTCAGCATTTCCTTCTTCAATCATTTTTAATCCATTTTTATAGGAATCAGGATTTCCTGCCAGTTTAAAGTAACCGGAAGACATGATTTTGTGAAGTAATTTTTGAGAATAGCTGCTGTGGTCATGATCTACATAGGCAATATTGACGTTTTTCACTTCAAAATTAGCGGCCAGAGGCATGATGATCAGCTGTACTATAGGCATTACAAACATCATCGCAAGGATTGTTTTATCCCTGAATATCTGCCGAAATTCTTTTCTCAAAATGAATAGCATTATTCTCATGACAGGCGGATTTTAAATTTCTTCAGGGCAAGTGCCAGCAATCCTACCGACATGATCAGTAAAACCAACGTTTCTTTCCATACATATCTGAAATCAAGACCTTTCAGCATCACTGCTTTTACAATATCATAATAATATCTTGAAGGAAGGATTCTGGATATCACCTGAAAAACGACAGGCATATTTTCTACGGGAAACATAAATCCCGTTAATAATAAGGTAGGAAGCATCATTCCCATCATGGAGATCAACATAGCCGTCTGCTGGGAGTTAGTAACATTAGATATCAATAAACCTAATGAAAGACATGTGATAATGAATAAGATACTTTCTGCAAAGAGTAAAACAAGACTTCCGCGGATCTCTACATCTAATAAATAAACAGACAGAAGGAGAATAATGATAAAGTTAACAAGAGACAGGACAAGATAAGGAATTGCTTTTGCTACTAATACCATAACGGGTTTGAAAGGAGATACGAGTAATATTTCCATAGTTCCCATTTCTTTTTCGCGAACAACGGCTACGGATGTCAAAGCAGTACTTACAATCATAAAGATAAGGGCAATAACGCCAGGGATAAAATTAAGGGATCCGTTCTGCTCTTCATTATAAAGCTGTCTCATTTCGGTGATAATTTTATAGGAAGGTTTTATATCGGGATTGAGCTGCTGCTGGTAGTCTGCAATCATTGCATTGAGATAATTGGTAAGAATAGTGGCTGTGTTCGGATCTGAAGCATCGGCAATAATCCGTATCTGCGCTCCGTCTGAGGTATAAAGATCTGATCCGAAATTCGCAGGAAATATTACAGCGCATTTTATCTTCCCTTCCCTGAATTTCTTCTCAATATCCGGATAATTTAGAGAAGATTCCTGCATCTGGAAATAGGAACTTGATTTTATCTTTGAAATGATCTGCCCAGACTGAACATCATGGGCATTATCCAAAACTGTAATCCCGATATTTTTAACCTCACTGCTCAAAGCATACCCAAAAAGGATAATTTGAACAACAGGCATACCGAAAAGAATCAGCAGCGTTCTCCGGTCTCTGAATACATGATAGAATTCTTTTTTGATAAATACGAATAACTGTTTCATTTTTACTCTTTTTTGAACAATTTCCTATCTGTTGAGATTTTTATTTTTAATCGCCTGATCTTTTGGCTCCTCTTGCCAGTTCATAAAATACATCATCCATAGAATGGGTATTGAACTTCTTTTTAAGATTGGAAGGTGTATCCATGGCTTCTACCCTTCCATCTACCATCACAGAGATCCGGTTGCAGTATTCTGCTTCATCCATATAGTGTGTGGTTACAAAAACGGTAATTCCATCTGCAGCGGCCTGATAGATCATATCCCAGAACTGTCTTCGGGTAATAGGATCTACACCTCCGGTCGGCTCATCAAGAAATACAATTTTAGGTTTATGAAAAACAGCCACCGAGAATGCCAGTTTTTGTTTCCAGCCTAATGGCAGGGCTCCTACCAGTTTTTTTGCTTCGTTTTCTAAACCTAATGTAGTCATAAGTTCTGCACTTCTTGTCTTTATATCCTTGCGGGAAACACCATATACACCGCCATAAAACTCAATATTCTCCAGAATGGTAAGGTTATCATAGAGCGAGAATTTCTGGCTCATATAGCCAATATTTTTTTTGATCTGTTCCTGTTGTTTATAGACATTGAATCCTGCTACTGATGCTGTTCCTGAAGTAGGATAAGATAATCCGCACAGAATCCGCATTGCGGTAGTTTTTCCGGCTCCGTTAGCTCCCAGGAAACCGAATATCTCGCCTTGATCCACATCAAAAGAAATAGCATCCACAGCTTTAAAGTCTCCAAACTGTTTGGTGAGGTCTCTACAGATTATCGCTTTATTCTCCATGATTTACTTCTTTTTGTTCCCACATCAGCCGGATAAAACTGTCTTCAATGGTTGGTGTTATTTTCATCACTTCCAGACTTTCCGGATGATATCTTTCGGCTATCTCTATTACAGATTGCATATCTCCATCTTCGTTTAATGTAAGGTGCAGATATTCTCCAAAAGCATAGCAGCTTTCAATATCTTTGTCAGTACGGAGAGCTTCCAGCAATGGATAAATATTTTTACTTTTAGCAGCAAAAAGTGGTTTGGGAAAATTGTTTACAATGTTTTCAGGTTGATCTACAGACATTATTTTTCCATTCTGTATCAGTGCAATCCGGTCACAAAGTTTTGCTTCATCCATATAAGGGGTGGATACCAGAATGGTGATATTCTGCTCTTTCAGTTTAGCCAGCATATCCCAGAATTCCTTTCTGGAAACAACATCTACTCCGGTGGTAGGTTCATCAAGAAATAAGACTTCCGGTTTATGGATCAGAGCACAGCACAATGCGAGTTTTTGTTTCATTCCCCCGGAGAGTTTGCCTGCCCGCCGGTTACCGAATGGTTTGATTTGTTCATAAATATCTTTAATCAGATCATAATTTTCTTCAATTGTAGTTTCAAAAATGGCGGCAAAGAAATTCAGATTTTCATTAACGGTAAGATCCTGATAAAGAGAAAATTTTCCGGGCATATACCCTACTTTATTTCTGATGGACTGATATTCCTTTACCACATCATGGCCTTCCACTTCTGCCGTTCCGCTGTCTGCCAGTAAAAGAGTGGTCAGGATCCGGAATAGAGAGGTTTTTCCGGCTCCATCAGGACCGATAAGGCCAAAAAGCTCTCCTTTCTTTACATCAAAAGAAATGTCATCTACTGCTTTTACGCCATTGTAGGTTTTGATTATGTTTTTTACGGTAATGGAAAACATTTTCTGATGATCGTATTTAATTTTTAAAATAGTGTTTCTCCGTACATTCCTATCTTCAGGTAGCCATCATTTTTCACCCGTATTTTGATCGCATAGACAAGATTGGCTCTTTCGTCTTTGGTTTGGATGGTTTTTGGAGAAAATTCCGATTTGTCTGAAATCCATGTAATGATTCCAGGATATTCTTTAAATCCTTTTTCTCCCTGATCGATTCTTACTTTTACTTTCTGGCCAAGTTTTACCTGTGGCAATTGCGTTCCGGTAATATAGGCTCTGAGATCCAGAGTACTGATATCTGCTATTTTATACAGAGGTTTTCCAATTGTCTGCATTTCACCTTTCAGCGCATAGTTAACCAATACTATCCCATTGATGGGATTGATAATTGTTCCTTTATTAATCTGTTCCTGAAATTGTGCTGCTGTTTTTTCCAGGGGAGCTTTTTCACTTAAAATGCTTCTGTTTTGAGTGCTGTTGTTGGAATTATTGACGGAAAGCTGCTGTCGGGTAACGGAAATCTGCTTTTTGAGCTGTACAATGGCTGCATCAATATCGTCTAATTGCTTTCGGGTTGCAGCATCTGCTTTTACCAGATTGGCGGTACGGGTACGTTCATGAATCTGATGATCCAGCTGTGCTTCCTGTACTGCAAGTTGTTTTTTCACCAACAAATCCTGTTCATTGGTATTGCTTGTTTTTTGCTGTAAGGCTTGAATGCTGGCTTCTGCCTGTGCTTTTTGAAGTTGGACTATGGTAACGTCAATACGGCCCACCTGAGCTCCTGCTTTAAGCGTGGCTCCTTCCTGTATGGAATAGGAAATTAATTCTCCGTTTTGCTGGGCAGAAACAATAACTTCATCTGCTTCAAAGTTTCCTGAAGCATCAAAATCGTCTTTGGATTTACATGCACTTAACAGGACTAAAGCACTGAGTATGATGATCATTTTTTTCATAGGATTCAAGGATTATTAATTTCCGGAAATAAATTTCTGATTGTATCTGGCCTGTAACAACTGAATCTGATGAAGAATCATTGTCTGATTAGCCAGGTGTTCTGTATTGAGCTTCTGAATATATTCATGGGTAGTAATCACACCATTTGCCAGCTGGGCTTCTGCTGATCTGGTGACGGATTGTCTAAGGCCGATTACGGTTTTATCCTGCTCCAACAGGTTATTGTATTTTTTAATGTTTTCTTCCTGCTGCGCCATGTCCATTTTGGTATTGAGTAAAAATGTTTCTTTGTCTGTATCGGTTGTTTTTCTGTTCAGCTCCAGAATTTGTTTTTTATTGGAAGAAGTATATAAACTTTCCAGAGACCAGCTGAATCTTACTCCTGTAATAAACCATGGTCCGAATTTATTTTCAATAATATTAAGAGTTGGTCTTCCATATGCTCCCTGAAAAAAAGCACTAACCTTAGGCATAAGATCAGATTTGAGCTGTTCTTCCTGTAATGTGTAAACTGATTTTTGAAGATCAAAACCTTTCAGTTCAGGTCTGTTGATTTCCGGAGACAGAAGTTCAGGTTCCGGGGATTCCAATACCGAAAAATCGGAAAGTTCTTTTCCAATAAAGATTCCAAGCATTTTCAGATAAGCGTTGCGACTGGATATATATTCTGTACTGGCCATCTCTGTATTCACTACTTCTGCCTTCAGTTCATCTACATTACTGCGGTAGGCTGTTCCATATTGCAGCGCTGCTTCTGCTTTCTGTACCTGTGTCTGCAGGTTTGCTTTTTTGATTTCATTTTGTTTGAGCTGAGCATTGGTTAAAAGAACAGAGAAAAATAAGGCATTGATTCTCTGTTTTAATGTATATAAGGAAACTTCTATATTCTGGGTCTGCAGTTCAGTATTGGCTTTTGTAAGTTCCTTCTGGTTGTGTATTATACCACCATCATATAATAACTGATCTACCTCACCCTGAATTTTATATTGATCTTTACTCAATGATGGAAGTGATGCATTGATAGGAAGAGCACCTAAAGCGTCAGAAAAGCTGATGGTTTGGGATTGATAAGTTGCCTGACCGGTAAATGAAATTTTGGGCAGGTAACCTTTATTCGCATTCTCTATCGTGTAATCTGCGGTTTTTGCTATAATTCCCAGCTTTTTGATTGCAGGATAATTTTCTTTTGCAAGGTGGTAACATTCTTCAAGCGTTAATGGTACAGACTGAGCATTCAGTGAGGTAACAGCTGTCACACTTAGAAAAAGGGTAAGAAGAGGTATATGAAATTTTCTACACATAAGAATTGATTATTTAAAGTTAAAATCAATTTTGCATTTATTATTCATTGGATTTAATCATTTGATTAAATTCAGGGCAAAAAAATTATCCTATAGACATAGTGGCTTTTATCCACATAGGAATGAGCTTCTTACGTTCCAGCATCAGCTTTTCAAATTCTTTGTCATTCAATTTACTGCTTCCCAGTAACATGGGTTTGGCAATAAAAGGAAATACCGTAAGCCCGAGGATATTGATCAGAAAATGTAGAGGATTGGGCTCTTTAATGCTTCCGTTCTTTACGGCTTCCTGATGTTGTTTTAAAAATTCGGAGGTTTCTATTACCTCTTTCAGAGGAATTTTTTGTAAAAGCAGATTAGGATTATTGCGAAGTTCACTGATGATGAATGTCGGAATTTCCGGTTCTTTAATGATGAGATCAATATACTTTCCAACAACTTCTACTACTTTTTCATCAATGCTTGTCTTTTTATTGTTCAGTACAATCATTAAATTCTGAAAAAATCCAGCCATTGTTTCTATCATAATCATCTCAAAAAGCTTTGCTTTGCTTCTGAAATAATAGTTGAGTAAGGCCAGATTGATTCCCGCTTCTTCTGCGATATCCCGCGTTCTTGTGGCAGCAAATCCTTTTTTATAAAACACAGTACGGGCTGCTTCTTTGATTTTTTCTTCCGTACTGCTATCTATTTTTTTCATTCCTACTATTTTCTTTTACAAAGATATAAACAAAATTTATTATTTAATCAAATATTTTAATCATTTGATTAAATTTTGCATAACGATATTTAAATTATTAATAAATAACATGTTGCATGTTTGAGTATATAGCGTTTCATATGTTTTGAGAACAGAATTTTTGAAAAATTTACTGTTTCATAACCCTATAAAAAAATCATAGAAGCAGAAGATTATTCTCTGTTTCTATGATTGATAAATATGATTTTGACGTATGATTTAATTTGTAACTACTCCGATTCTTGCTTTCAAAGGAATGTTGTAGGTATTCAGGCAAGGTGTCTGTCCATGGAAGTCAAAATCGATATTGACTTCAGGTCTGAAAATCAAACAATGGGTAGATCCACCAAAATGAAAAGTACCTATAGGATCTCCTTTTTTAACGTGATCCCCTTCTTTTACCGTAATTTCACAGCTGGATACTTCAGCCATTCCAACAGCAACAAAGCACATCAATCCTATTTTATCATTATCCGACTGAATGAAAATCAAGGCACGTGCAGCCAGTTCAGTGATATATCCCTGAGAATCATTTGGGCCGGAAGGGTCATATCCTTCAATAGGAGCTTCGGCGTAATAGGTTCCCGGAACATTCTCAATGGCTACAATAGTGCCATCTACCGGACTGTTCCATCGATGATAGGTTTTAGCACAAAGAAATGCTTGATAAACAGTACTGTTATCACCAAATTTCTGAGCCAGTTCATGATGGTTCATAATATCCAGCAAAGAATAAGGTTGTCCTTTCATCCAGAATTTATCTTTCATCTGAGCATTGGTAACGCAATTATAAGGAGCCGATTCGCAGGCATTAACAATTACTGACGGATCTTTGTCTTCTTCACTTACTTCTCTCACTCCCGGATTGAATTGACGGGTAAAAAAATCGTCCCAGCTTTTGAATCCAAAATAAGGTTCATGAGGTTGGCATTGATAATTGTAAATGAAATTCTGCAAAGGATCTTCAGGATTATTCCCTTTTCCTCTTAATGGATCCATGGCGGCAATTGCTTCCAGGGCTTGTGGAGAAAACCAGCCTAAAGGATTGGTATAATCAGGTTGTGGCTGGTTTACAGGACCATTCACCAAAACATATTGTGATGCCGGAGATTCCAGAAAAGTTTTCCATTCTCCTAAAATAACGCTTAGTTTTTGGTTCACTTCGGGATGAAGAAACGTTAAATATCCTGCCTGTGTTCCCATTGCCCAGTCTACAATTGCATTAATGGGAAATCCTACAAGTCCTATATTATCTTCTATAACACTGTAGCAGGGCGCTTCCTGTAAAACCTGATTGATAATAAGGAGCATGGTTTCGAAGTTTTTTACAGGCCCATTATATCCTTGAGGGATCTCATCATACATGCTGGTAAAGCTCATATATAAAACAGGATCATTGTAAATAGCGTCTCTGAGATCAGCAACAGCAGGATTCATTGGGAGTCTGCTGTTTTGGGCCTGCTTTACTTTTTTTTCCAGCCAGGTATTGAGGAACTTTCTGTCGGAGGGCAGCCATTTCCCTACTCTGTATTTTACATGGTTCATAATAAGGTTTTTAAGGTTACTTTTTTTAATCGATGATACTATAAAGTTACTTCAATTGACAGAATGCTACAATAGTATTTCTACTTAATGTGAAATAAGTAAAAATACTTACCGGGTAATTTTGGTGGAAGTTTGCTTTTTATGCACAAAAAACAAGGCGGACACAATCAATCCGCCTCGTATCTCCCAAATAATTAAATATGAAAAAATATGAATGTCTATACTAAACAGGCCTTCAGCATCAGATCATGAAGGTCTGTATTTTTAATAAACGGCTGTAAAAGCTCGTTTCCAGGGCCATAAGCGGCTACTTCCACATAATCTCCGGAATGATCCATGCTGATCCATCCTACAGAATTCCTGCTTTTCTGAATTTCTGAATATAATTTAAAAGGCAGTTTCTTATAATTATAAAGTCCTTCTTCTTTTTCAAGTCCGTTATAAAAGCTTAGCAGATGTTTGGCTTCATCATCGTTCAGTGTAATTTTATTGCCTTCATAAATCCAGTCTTTGATGTCTTTTACCGAATAATCTTTCTGTATCTTGTTCAGGATATATTCATTGGTATATCGATAATCTGAAATACTGTTAAATTGCTTGGTGGCTTCTGCTCCATAAATCGTTCCCGGATTCGCATTTCCATGATCTGTTGTGATGATAACTAAAGTATTTCCGTCTTTTTCAGCAAAATCTATTACAGCCTTTACAGCTTCATCAAATGCCAGCTGATCATGTATCAGAGCTGCTACGTCATTGGCATGGGCAGACCAGTCTACTTTTCCGGCTTCTACCTGAAGTACAAAACCTTCTGGATGGTCTTTCATCTGATGGATCGCAGTACTAGCCATTTCAGCAAGAGTCGGAGTATTTTTATGCTCAGTAAGATGCGTTCTGTCAATAGTATAGGGTAATGCTCCTGTACTGAAGATTCCTAATAGTTTTTCCCCTTTTTTGATTTCTTTCAGATCGCTTTGTGTTTTCAGAATCCGGTATCCTTTTTTGCTGTAAACAGAATAGAGGTCTTTTTTGTCATCTCTTTTGGCAGGGTTGAAAAATTCGTCTCCGCCTCCTAACAATACATCGAATTCCAGCTCTGCATACATTTCTGCAATTTGAGGTTCAGCATTTCTTTTGGAAGAATTTATACAGAATCCGGCAGGAGTTGCATGAGTAATGGTTACAGTAGTCACACAACCGGCTTTCTTTCCTGCTTTTTTATACTTTTGCCATATAGGAAGATGCTTTTCTCCATTAGCCCCCATGTTTAAAACTCCGTTTTTCACTCGGATTCCTCCTCCAAATGCTGAACTGGCAGCAGCAGAATCTGTAACAATAGAACTCGCTGAGGCGGTGTCCATCAAAGCACGGGTTACCTTTTTATCATGATACAGATTAAGCCAGTTACTTCCTTTTCCTAAAATATTCCGTGAATACAAGTCTGCCATTGAAAGTGTTCCCAGGCTCATCCCGTCACTTACCATGAAGATGATATTCTTCGCTTTCCCTTTTCCGTGTTGCTCAGTGTTCTTCCCGAAGCTCCAGAGATCGGATGGTGATAAGGTCAATAACCCTGAAAGCAATGCAGATCCTTTTAGAAATTTTCTTCTGTCCATATTTTTTTTGAAATAATGCTGTAAGTTATCGTATTTAAATTTTTATCGTAACATTGTTGCATTAATTAAAAGTTAATTTTAAATATTCTTCGGGAACGGATCTTCAAAACTGTGATTTTTATCAAACAACTCCTTTTCCCTGTCATTAATAAGACAATGCTGAAGGTCTGATAATATTTGTTCTTTATCCAGATTCTGACCGATAAACACTAATTCATTAATTCTGTCCCCCCAGTTTTTATCCCATCTGCTTTCTATGAACTTTTGGTTTTCTACAAATGAAGAATACTGAACCCTGTGATTCATAGGCATACTACTCCACCAAACGCCTGCTTTTTCAAGCCTGAAAGAACCTCCTGCCTGGGAAAAATTCAATGCATCATTAGGTCTTGAGGCTAACCAGAATAATCCTTTAGCTCTGATGGCCCCTTGCGGATAATGGTGATTCAGATATTCCCACAATCTTATAGGATGGAAGGGTTTTTTATCTCTGAAAACCATTGAACTTATTCCGTATTCTTCCGTTTCCGGAGTGTGATGTTCTGATTGTAATTCTTTTTGCCAGCCTGCGGATGACTGTGCTTTATCAAAATCAAAAAGCTGTGTATTTAAAATCTTTTGAGGATCAATTTTTCCAAACTCTGCATGTAAAAGTGTTGCATCGGGATTCAGTTTTCTGATCGCTGCTTTTAAAAAGCCTAATGTTTCTGCGTCTATAAGATCTGTTTTGTTTAAAATAATTACGTTGGCAAATTCAATCTGGTCGGTCAAAAGATTGACAATAGTTCTGTAATCGCCCTCCATATCGGTAAGATCACGATCCAGCAACATTTCATTAGAGCCAAAATCATTCATGAAATTGAAACAATCGACCACCGTTACCATTGTATCAACATAGCTGAAACGGGAAAGGTCTATTCCACTTTCCTCATCAATATAAGTAAAGGTTTGGGCAACAGGAATAGGTTCACTGATTCCCGTACTTTCGATAAGGAGATAATCAAAACGGTTTTCATTTGCCAAACGTTCTACTTCTACCATAAGATCTTCACGAAGTGTACAGCAGATGCATCCGTTACTCATTTCTACCAGTTTTTCTTCAGTTCTTGAAAGGGTATTTTGATTTTCAACAAGGCGTGCATCAATATTAATTTCGCTCATATCATTCACTATGACTGCTACTTTTAATCCTTGTTTATTGTGAAGAATATGATTCAATAGTGTCGTTTTTCCAGCTCCCAGAAAGCCGCTGAGTACCGTTACAGGAAGTTTTTTAACCATGCTCTTAATGTTTATGATTTTTAAAATTGATAATATGACCGGTAATTAATCCGACAGCTCCTGCATAAATCAGAGGAATATGGACTTCAAACAGGAAATCTGCCAGTATAGAAATGAAGATAAGGGCAAGAGATATCCAGAAAAGGAATTTTAACCATCGGTTTTCCATTTTCTTTGTTATTCTGAATACGACAACAGCTCCAATGCAAAGAAAAGCCAGGTCAATATAGGGATTGTGTGATATTCCCAGGGGAACAATCAGTAATAACGGAAAGACAATACAATGAATCAGGCATAAAACAGCAGCGGAGATTCCTACAGCATCAAGAATTTTTGATTTCATAATAGTATGGATTAATTTTCTTATCGTAACTTTGTTGCAAAAGTAGAGATAAAAAATTAAATAACGCAACATTGTTGCATTAAAATATGAAACAGGTCAGAAATACGCACGCCAAAACGGAAATTTTAAACCTTATCAATGGTTCAGATATAGCCCTTACCCACTCTGATATTCAGAAGAAACTGGGAGATCTGTGCAATAGAGTAACCATTTACAGGGTGCTGGAAAGGCTTGAAAATGAGGGCGCTATACACAAGATCGTCAATATTGATGGTGTAGTGAATTTTGCAAAGTGTAGTGGAAAATGTACACATGAACAGCATTTTCACAATCATGTTCATTTCAATTGTAAAGAATGTCATTCTGTGACGTGTATTGAAAACGCTATTCCGGAAATCAGTTTACCGGAACATTTTATCGCACAGGAATATAATTTTATTATCAGCGGGATATGCCCGAAATGTGCTGATGCTTAAAAAATAAAAAGGCAGAAAAGCGAATATGCTGATCTGCCTTTTGTTGTATTGAAATATAAATTCTGTTATAAAGAAGAAATATAGACTTCTATTTTGGTACCATCATAATTGAAGGTTCCGTCAGAATTCTTTTTACCCAATACCCATTTCATATCCACAGGTACTGTCCATGCTGATCCTAATGAAAATCCGTTGACAGATCTGATTTCATTTCCGTTTCCTGTGGTAATCGCTGAATGAAAAAATGTTTTATCAATAAGCCTGTAAAAACCAATGGCTTTTCCTGCAGGAATAGGTGTATATCCATCCCATTTTTCTCCAGCCGGATAATTGAATAACGTTAACCATTTCTGTCCTGCAGATTCTGCAAGCTGAGTAGGACTTATCCTGGCACCACGCATATACAATGCATAGGCCACCACATCATGACATACTCCACTGTTGTATTTCGAAATATTCTCTTCCCCTGAGAGAATGGAATGAGCAACGGGTGCCCTTTCAGATAGGGATAGCTGAGCCTTCCTGGCTCCTTCAGGTGTTATAAATGACATATTGTAATATTTTGTTTGGTATGGTAAAGATACGGCTTTAAAATTTAATCACTGTTGAAGGAAAATATGATGACGTTTTTTAAGGAAATGTTTTAAGTTTTGGCTGAAGCCTTTTGATATGATGATTAATAAATTAGGTGGGCTAAAGCCCACCTCTATTGATATAAAAACTATCTGAAAATTAATAATTATAAATATTCAATAGGAACGGGCTTTAGCCCGTTTTAATAAGATCACTAAATCCTATGGCTTCAGCCCAAATTTAAAAAATATAAGGTTTCGGCTAAAGCCTTTTGATATGATGATTAATAAATTAGGTGGGCTAAAGCCCACCTCTATTGATATAAAAACTATCTGAAAATTAATAATTATAAATATTCAATAGGAACGGGCTTTAGCCCGTTTTAATAAGATCACTAAATCCTATGGCTTCAGCCCAAATTTAAAA
>NZ_JAMZGF010000040.1 GCF_024158915.1 Chryseobacterium sp. S0630
TATAAATTTAAGCGGGCTAAAGCCCGCTCCTATTGAATATTTTTCTTAATTCGCAATAATCATCAATAGAAATGGGCTTTAGCCCATTTACAATAATAAAAACCATCCAACGGCTTTAGCACAAATCTATAAAAGCATTAATCATCCATATCAACAAAAAAGCGCCTCAGAAAATCTGAGGCGCTTTCGGTTAATTAAAGGTTTAATTTATTTGTCTAAATGCTTAGGAGTAAATCCGTCTTCATTCAGCTCTCTGTGTACGTAATCTGCTTTCATTTCAGCTTCGTAGTCTACTTTAGTATCTTTACCCATTCTTCTTAGAACAGAGTCAAATAGAGAGTATACTACCGGTACAATGATCAATGTAAGGAATAGTGATGATGTCAAACCACCGATTACTACCCATGCAAGACCTTTGTTCATCTCAGCTCCGGCACCTGTTGCCAATGCGATCGGTAACATACCGAAGATCATCGCAATAGTGGTCATCAGGATCGGACGAAGACGAGCGTGGTTGGCTTGTACCAAGGCATCGTGAGTATTGGCACCTGCTGCTTTTCTCGCATTCGTAAAGTCAACGATAAGGATCGCATTCTTCGCTACCAGACCAATCAACATGATCATCCCTAACATGGTGAAGATGTTTAACGAGTTGGCAGTTAAGGCAAGAATTACCATTACCCCGATCATCGCTAACGGGATTGAGAACAATACCACGAAAGGATATACGAAACTGTCATATAGGGAAACCATTACCAGGTATACCAATACGATAGCTGCCAATAATGCAATTCCTAATGTACCGAAACCTTCCTGCTGGTTCTCCATATCTCCACTCCAGATGTAATCTACACCCACAGGTTTTTTGGTGCTGTTCATGAACTGATTTGCCCACTCATTAGCTACGTCCCCTACTGGTCTACCTACTGCTTTAGCTCTTACTTTTACCGAAGGAGATTTATCTCTACGTTCAAGTAAGCTTGGTCCTGAACCCATTTTTACATCAGCAAACTGGCTTAAACGAACCTGCTGTCCCTGAGGGTTTGTAAACATAAGGTTTTTAACGTCATCAATAGACTGTCTGTTCACATCTCCGAAACGGATATTGATATCATATTCATATTCTCCGGCTCTGAATTTTCCGTCAGTATTTCCGTTGAACGCTGTCTGCATTGTCTGTCCTACACTTGAAAGGTTTAAACCTAAAGCAGACATTTTATCTCTGTCAATACTTACCTGAACCTCCGGGCTACCTGTATCTGTTGACAATTCTGCATCTACTGCTCCAGGAACTTTTTTCAATAGTTCAAGGATTCTTGTTGCTTCTTTTACTGCTGTAGCATTATCCGGAGCAGTTACCACCATCTCAATTGGAGCATTTTCTGCACCCATGATACCGATTGGAGCCGTTTTAAATTCAACTCCTGTGAATTTCTCCTCAAGTTGTCTTTTAATTTTTGCAGCTTTGATATTGGTACTTTCTGTACGCTCAGATTTATCTGTTAAGTTTACCTGAACCTCAGACTGGTATGTTGTTGCCTGAGCTCCACCAAAACCTGTAGACTGCTGTCCAACTGTTGTAATAAGGTCTACAACATCTTTATCGTTTCTTAAGAATTTCTCAACATCTAATGTTAACTGGTTTGTTTTTTCAACGGTTGCATCTTTTGATAATTCCATTTGTACCAGGAACTGACCACGGTCGATGGGCGGGAAAAACTCACCTCCAATGAATCCGAATGCTACCAGCATGAATGAACTGATTAAAACAATGAAGGTAATCACCACTGTTGAAATTCTTCTCAATGTCGTTTTCAGACACCATTCAAGAATATCAGTGATCCAGTGTGTAAACTTGTCAATTAATCCTTCAAACCAAAGAATGAATTTCTCAAACCAGTTTTTACCTGTTAAATGCTCCAGCTTACCGAATCTTGATGATAACCAAGGAATGATGGTAAATGAAGCCAACAATGATAACAAGGTGGCAATAACTACCGTGACGCAGAACTGTGCAAGGATGTTGGCTACAAGACCTGAACTCATCGCAATCGGTAAGAATACCACCACAATTACCAAGGTAATCGCAGCTACGGTAAATCCGATCTCTGAAGCTCCGTCATACGCTGCTCTGATCTTACTTTTACCCATCTCCATGTGACGGTAAATGTTTTCCAGTACTACAATCGCATCATCCACCAGGATCCCTACCACAAGCGAAAGTCCCAGTAAACTCATTAAGTTCAAAGTATATCCCATCAGGTTCATTCCGATGAATGCTGCTACCAATGAAGCCGGGATAGAAACCATTACGATGAATGCGTTTCTGATACTGTGAAGGAATAATAACATTACAATTGCCACGAGGATAATCGCTAAGAATAAGTCGAAAATAACGTGGTTGGCAGATTCAAGGGTAAATTCTGTAGTATCGTTTACGATTTTTACTTTTACTCCCTGAACTTTATAAGCTTCTTCTACCGTTTTAATTGTTTTCTGAACACTTTCAGATACTGCTACGGCATTCGCATCAGATTGTTTTTTAACCTGCATCAAAATAGTAGGAAACTGGTTGAATCTCGCTACTTTTTCAACATCCTTCTGAGAGTCAAAAACGGTTGCGATATCAGATAAACGTACTTGTGCTCCATTTTTGTTAGAAACAACAAGGTTGTTCATTTCCTCTGTAGATTTATACTTTCCTGAAAGTCTGATCGTAGATTTTGTAGTTCTCGTTTTCAAACTTCCTGTAGGGAAGTCAAGGTTTGATGAAAGAATTGCCTGTTGTACGTCTCCGATTGAAAGTCCGTACCCCTGTAATTTTTTCTCATCAAGATTCACCTGGATTTCTCTCTCCTGTCCACCTACAAGGTCTACCTGAGCCACACCGTTTACACGGGAGAAAATAGGTTCAATCTTTTTATCCAATAAGTCATAAAGGTCCTTACTGTTCAGTTTATCCGATGAAATACTCATCGTGATAATAGGTAAGTCATCTAAGGAGAATTTATTCAAAGACGGCGCTTTCACATCCTCCGGAAGGTCTGCCAGAATTGCATTTACCTTTCTCTGGGCATCATTCAAGGCGTAGTCTACATCGGCACCATCATTCAGCTGAACCATGATTACGGATAAACTCTCGTATGAAGAAGATTCTACTTTTTTAACGTTTTCCAAAGAACCTACGGCATCTTCAATCTTTCGCGTCACGGAGGTTTCCACCTCTGCAGGTGAAGCTCCCGGATAGACCGTAGAAATGGTTACCATGTTGGTTTCAAACTTTGGAATCAATTCGTATCCCATGAGCGTATAACTCAGGATACCTCCCAACGTCAGAATTGTAAATAATACAATTACCAGCGAGGGTCTTTTAATCGATATTTCTGCTAACTTCATAGATCTACTACTTTATAATGTTCACTTTAGATCCGTTATCCAGATTGATCTGTCCGCTGGTTACTACCTGCTCTCCTCCATTCAATCCGCTTAACACCTGAACTTTATCTCCGTAAACTTTTCCGATGGTTACTTTGATCAATTTAGCAACACCATTCTGAACAACGAATAATTGTCCTGAGCTTACTCCATTTACAAACGCCTCTGCAGGAACTGTCAGCATATTCTGAGTTTCTGCACCGTTGTTTGTACTGAATTTAGCGGTTGCGTACATACCTGCTTTCAGGTTTCCTCTGTTTTGTACTTCAATTTCTACAGGGAAATTCAGAGAAGCATCACTTTTAGGAGCGATGAAAGTAATTCTACCTACGAAAGAATCTTCAGGTAAAACATTTACTTTAATCGGAACTTCCTGACCTAACTGGATTTTTCCGATCTGGCTTTCATCTACTAAAACAGAAAGTTTAAGGCTGTTGATATTTACGATTTCAAACATTGACGTTCCAGGAGAAACTACTGTTCCAGGTTCAACCATTTTCTTGTTGATGGTACCGCTGATTCCCGCACGAATGCTTGTGTCATTTACTTTTACGCTTTGTGCTCTAACTGCAGCCTGCATATTTTTCAGCTGTAATCTTGAGTTATCAAGCTGTTGCTTTGTAACTCCACCTGTTTTGTAAGCATTTTCATAGCGTTGGTTATCCATAATAGCATTCTGAAGATTATTCTGAGCCTGGGTAACATCCACTTCAATAGCATCTCTTTTAATGGTTGCTAAAACCTGGCCTGCTCCAACTCTTGAACCTTCTTTTACCAAAACGCTTACAATACGTCCTGAGATTTCAGAAGACTGGTTCATTTCCTGTTTTGGAATGAAAGTACCATTGGCTGAATAGTCTGTATCAATATTTTCTCTTGTAACCGTTACAATATTTACATTGATTTTATCTACCTGCTTGGCAACTTCTTTTACTTCCTGCGTCTGCTTTTCTTTGTTACCAGCAATCTTATATGCGGCTAACCCTACCAGTACAGCTGCTACGATGATATATATTACAGTTTTTTTCATTTTAGTTTATTATAAGTTTTGTAGTGTGTTTAGTTCACCCTTAGCTTTTATCAGCTTAATCTCTGCCTGTTTGTAATCTAATAATGCATTAGAATAATTCTGTTTTGCCTGTGTTAAAGCATTTTCAGAATCCAGTACTTCTGTAAGTGTTGCCAAGCCATACTGATAGTTAGATTGAGTATTTTTCTGAACTCTTTCTGCCAATCCTACATTATCTTTCATGCTTTCGATATTAATCAATGCATTTTCCATATTGGTCACTGCATTTTTATAATCTAAACTTAAGCTCAACTGAGTGTTTTCAATATCAACATCAAGATCCTGAATATCAATTTCTGCCTGGTTGATCTTAGCTTTTGTAGCACCTCCCGTGAAAATAGGAATATTTACATTCAAACCAATGGCTGAATAATCACTCCAAAGAACGCCTTTGCTAAGACCATTTGTCAACGGGAATTTGGCTCCGTTTGCTCCCCATCCGTAGTTCGCTGTAAGATTTACTGATGGATAAAGATAAGCTTCAGTCGCCTTTTTATTGAAAACCAAAAGTTCTCTGTTTTTATTTAAAACTTTAAGCTCTGTACGATCATTAAGATTTACGTTGCTCGCAATCAGTTCAGGCTTTGGTTCGATTTCTTTTTCTTCAAGCTCGATGTCTGTAGAAATCGGGATTCCCATATAAAACTTCAGGGCATTTTTTGAAAGTTCAACCGAGTTGATTAAGGTCTGCTTATTGGAACCAATATTGGTAAGCTGGACATTGGTTCTGTCTAAATCGATTGATTTTGCCAAACCGTTATCAACCAGACTTTTAATAACATTTCTTACTTTTTCAGTGTTGGCATAGCTGGCAGTTACCGTTTTAAGATTTTCTTCCTGTACGAACACCTGATAATAAGCTGTAGCTACATTTTCAATAATCTGTTCATTGGTTAACTGGGCATTCAGTACATAAAACTCTCTTGTTGATTTTGCCGCTTTAAGTCCTGTAAATACTCTTTGATCAAAAATCGCCTGTTGAAGTTGTACAGAAGCTGTTGAACCCCAAGGCTGCCCAAACTGAGCTCTGATTTTCTCTCCTCCAAATTCCAGTAAAGATTCCTGAATAATTGGATTATAGGTTAATCCTGCCGTCGCAGTCACCTGTGGAAGGGCACCAGCTCTGGCTTCATCTATCTTGTATTCGGCTTTTTTGACCTGTAAAGCAGCTTTTTTAGCTTCTGCTTTATTTTGGAGTGCCTGTTTTATTGCTTCCTGCAGGGAAACCTGCTGCTGGGCAGACATCAGTGTTGAGCCGAAAATCATAAATGCTGAAGCTATCCCAATTTTTAGCTTTGTAGCAGTTATACGTTTTCTATTCATAATTTTATACTTCGTTTATTTTTTATTTAATTTTCAGTCATTATTTATTTCTATTTGACGAATCATTTTCAGAAATACTTTAGTTTTTTTTTAGTTTTTGAACAACATATTGATAATAATCTCTTTTCTTTCAGAAATAATCTTATCATATTCTTCATCATTAATTAAAAGATTCTCCATAAATAATGGTCTTATCGCACTTGGGAATACCAATAGGGCAACCATATTCAGAATAAACTGAACAGGTGCCATTTTCTCAATATTTCCCAATTCCATTTCTTTTTCAATATCCTTGTACATATCGTTCAGGATATCTTCTTCAATTTCTCTCTGATGGCAGGTTCCTTTATTGATCTGGGATACGATATACGTTTCCAGATACGGATACTGAAGACTTGTAGAAAGACTGCTTTCTATGAATTGACTGATCTTCTCTTTAAAAGGCAGATCAGAATTCTGAATGATCTTCGACTTTTCCTGTTCTACTCTTTGTGCTTCATCAAAGATGATCTGGATAAGCTTATCCCTTGAACGGAAATAGTAATTAATAAGGGTTCTGTTCACTCCAGCTTCATCGGCAATCTCCTGCGTAGTAGCATCAAACTTTCCTTTCACAAAGAATAAATTCTTCGCTGTCTCCTTGATCAATTCCTGTGTTTGGTCTTTTTTTGCTTGATTTGACATTTTTGTTAAACAAATTTGTGCAAATTTATAGTAAAAAATATTTTTGACAAAATTGTTAAACAAAAAAATTAAACAAAAATGTTATGACATCCATCATGTTTCCCAACTTAAGTTTGTGATTTCTTAATGTTTCACGAGAAGTCTATTTTTATATCTTTGCCGCAAAATTAATAACCCAATGCGAAAACTTCTCTTGCTATTCGTTCTATTGATAGCAACTCTGTGTTATTCACAATGTAATAACTGTGCAAAAAATTTTGGAGGCTGGATTGAGGATAATATGGTAGGCATGAAAAAAACAAATGATGGTTTTTTATATGTTTATCAGGCTGACCAGTCTTATACGTATGCCGAAATGCTCAAATATGATTTTAACTGTAATCTGATTTGGGAAAAATATGATGTAATACAGGCTTTAACAGTAGACAATGCCGGGAATATCTATACGCTTGGAACGTCTGGTTATTATATGAACTATGTCAACAAATTAAAAAAATACAGCGCAGACGGTACTTTAATTTGGGAGAAACAATTCACTGGAGAGATTGGAAGACTGGCAAAAAACATATTTATTCATCAGAATGATGTCATTGTAACAGGAGTTTTCAGTTATACACTGGATTTTTTCAATCAAGTTTCATTAACTAATAACAGTGGTCTTACACAGCCTTATCGCAGAGGATTTCTAGCCAAATTTGACACCAATGGAAATTTCTACAATGCCATCCAGCTAGGTCAGGATATGGAATTTTTTAAAGACTCTGAAATGGATAATGCCGGCAATATTTATATATCAAAAGTTCATGCGAATTTTGCTTATAGTAAGATTGAAAAGTTTGATCATAACCTACAGTTAATTCTTTCTAAAGAGATCTCCAACAATGCAGGAGTTTACTGGGCATATTGCCCTACAAATCTTCATTATAACAAAATTAATGATAAGATGTATGTTTATGGAACTTTTGCTATTTCAACAAAAGTAGACAACACTTCATTTTCTACAGGCAGCACCAGTAATGGAATACAGCAAAGTATTATTACCAAGTTTGATATTAATAATTTAAATCTTCTCCGGTATTTAAAGTTTTACAATAACAGTTTTTTACAAATTCCTCAGGAAACCAATAATAATACGAGAACTTTAAATAATGCCTATTTTGCTGAAACCAATGATTACCTGTACACCTTTGGAACCTTTTCAAAAACGATGACGCTGGGTAATACTACGATTACCAGTTCTAATACCAATAACACTTATTATGGCGAAGATTTGGTTTTCTTTAAAATTAATTTGGTCAATTTTGAAGCTGAATACCTGTTTAAGTCTGATGCTCCACAAAATACTCCCTATCAAAACTTAAATGCAGCAAATGAAATCTTCATCAATAATGATAATGTCTATCTTTCATCAAACTTTAGAAATATACCGATCATACTGAACGGAACAACAATTAATAACAACAGTGGAAATGGTGCTGAGGATGTGTTACTGTATAAATATAGTACAACCAACTCTTCCAATACACTCTCATCAAACTCTCCTGTTTGTACTAACTCCACCCTTCAATTTAATGCCTCTGGCGGAACAAACTATAGCTGGACTGGTCCAAATGGCTTTACCTCAAATCAGCAGAACCCAACCATACCTAATGCAACCACAAATAATACAGGAACTTATACTTGCCAGGTTTCAGGAGGAACTTGCAGTGGAACATTTACCATAAATGTTGTTGTAGGTGATCATATCGCTCCTGTTCCGAATATTCCTGTTCTGACAGATATCACAGGAGACTGTCATACAACGGTTGCTACTATTCCTACTGCTACCGATAATTGTGCAGGAGTAATTACCGCAACAACAACTGATCCTTTATCTTATTCAATTCCAGGAAACTATATCATCCACTGGACTTATAACGATGGAAATGGTAATACTGCAACTCAGAATCAGAATGTAATTGTATCATCTCCTGCTCTTCCGACCCCTGTAAACACTCAACAGAGCTTCTGTGCTACCAACAATCCAAAGATTTCTGACATTCAGATCACAGGACAGAACATCCAATGGTATGATGCAGCAGGAAATACTTTACCTGCAACAACGGCTCTTATCAATGGACAAACCTATTATGCTTCCCAGACTATTAACGGATGTGAGAGTAATAAAACTTCGGTTCAAGTAACGGTAAATAATACTCCTAAACCTACAGCCAATGTTAATCAGGATTTCTGTGCTTCTGCAAATCCTACACTCGAAAAGATAGTTGCAATGGGAACATCCCTTAAATTCTATGATACAGCAGGAAATGTAATTCCAATGTCAACTCCTCTTGTGAACGGACAAACATACTTTGTAACCCAAACAGTCAATAACTGTGAATCTGAAAAACTGGCTATTACCGTAACACTTTCCTCAGATAATGTACCGGCAAAAGACATTACACAGGTACAATGTAATACGACGACTGCCAATTCTATGGTCGTTAATCTTCATTCTTATGAAGCAAATATTATTAATAACCCAGGGAATTATATTTTTACTTATACTGACACTTCAGGAAACCCTATTTCTAATCCTTCAGCTTATGTTTTAAATATCGGAACAATCCTTATCCACGTAAGGGTTTCAACTCCAGACGGATGTTTTAAAGTGGTGAGATTAAACCTTACGCTTAATCCAAAACCTATTGTTCTGCTTCCTGATATGCTTGATTTCTGTGAAGGAAAATCAGTTGTTTTAGATCCGGGTCCCGGATTTAAGTCTTATGAATGGAATACGGGAGCAACCACTCAAACTATTACAGTATCTACTCCGGGAACATATACTGTGAAAGTAACCAACGTTTTTGGATGTGAAAGTACAAGCTCTACTCAGGTGAGTTATTCTGTTTTGGCTCATATTGTTTCTGTGAATATTACAAACAATACAGCAACTGTGATTCTTTCTCAGAGCGGAAATTATGAGTTTTCTTTAGATAATTTCACATGGCAGGATTCTAATATATTCACTAATTTAAATATGGGAGAATATACTGTGTATGTGAGAACAAAATCAGGATGTATTATCGGACAGAAGAACTTCTCGATATTCAACATTCCGAATGCAATCAGCCCCAACGGTGATGGCATCAATGATACATGGAGAATTGCAGGATTGGAAAATTATCCGGGAACAGAAGTCAGCCTTTATGACAGAAGAGGTGCTGTGATCTACAAAGAGATTATTAAAAAGAATCCTTTTCAATGGGATGGAAAATATGAATCTCATGCTATCTCCACAGGAAATTATTGGTATACTATAAAAGTTTCTGACGGAAGAGTCTACAGCGGCTGGCTTCTGATTAAGAACAGATAGTAAAATAAAAACGAGCAGAAATTTCTGCTCGTTTTTTGTTTTATAATAATTTGATCTTATCGTTTGAAATATCGATGATCTTATCTTTATAAAGTCCTCCGATCGCTTTTTTAAAGTTTTTCTTACTCATCTGAAGTTCGTCCTTAATCTCTTCAGGTGAAGATTTATCAGATACATACAGAAGTCCGTAGTTTTCTTCCAGTTTGTTCAGAATCTTTTGTTTGAACTCATCAATATTTTCAAATCCTTCCGGCTGTAAAGAGACATCTATTTTACCGTCTTCACGAATAGCTTTGATAAATCCTGTTTCTTCTGATAATGGATACAGTTTTTTGAAAACATCGGAAGCGTAGATCAAACCAATGTATTGTTTGTTGATGATGACATTCCAGCCCAGTTCACTTTCATTCATCATGATCAGGTCTACTTTGTCTCCTTTCTTGAACGGAAGCTCATCATATTGAGGGTTTCTCTTGAACTTAGTAGTACCTGTAATCAGTTCCATATCTTCGTCTACATAGATATAAACCAGGTATCTTTTTCCTTCGATGATTTTGGTTTTCTGCTGCTTGTAAGGAATAAATAAATCTTTAATGATTCCCCAGTCCATAAAAGCTCCGCTTGGAAGACTTTGTACACAGCTCATTACCGCAAATTCACCGACTTCAGCTAACGGAATCTCAGTAGTTGCTTTTAATTTATCATCATCCTGGTATACAAAAACTTCAACTTCCTCACCTATTTCTTTTTCGTCCTGAATAAAGATTTTAGGTAGAAAAGCCTTCTCACCGGATTCATCTACGAGGATCCATCCTGAATTAATTTTTTCTGAAATTGTTAAAGTTTGAGTTTTTCCGAGTTGCATTGATGATAAAATTAGCTGACAAAGGTACGGAAATTTGAAGATGCTATCCTAGTTAATACCATTATAATTCTTTTAAAGACTCATTTCTATTTTTTATAAAACCTCTAAAACACTTACATTTGAACAAAGAAAAATAATCATGAAAAAATATTTCATCCTGCTTCTGTTTCTTTCTGCTGTCTTTTCAAAAGCTCAACTGCTTGAGAAAACAGCGGTCAATATTTCATATCGTTATACCGGAAGAAATGTTTTGCAGGCTGGATTAGAATACAGATGGGGCGAAAGCTATGAAGGGTCTATTATTATTGGTCCTTCCCTACTTTATACGCGTGTAAATGAGACCAATAAATTTATTCCAGAGATCAACATCAATCTTCTCCGTGCCGGACTATTAATGGGAATATCCGGTAATCCATATTCAGTAGAACCCAGGATTGGTGTTTCATTATTCAATGCAGTGTTTCTGAATAGCGGCTATGCCTTTCCTATTCACAGGGAAAAATATTTTAAAGGGGTAACTTTTGGAATCCAGTTTAATATCGCTCCGAAACATTCTAAGTTTTATGATAAACTGAAAGTCATGTAAAAAATACGTTTTGGCTAAAGCCATTGGATTTGTTGTATAAAATAAACGGGCTAAAGCCCGTTTCTATGGAATATTATAAGTTCGAGATATAATCCATCAGTTCACGCTTGCTGCTTTCAAAATCAAAAGCATCATAAACCATGAAATAACGGTCTTTATCCGCACAATTGCGGTACATCGATTTCGCAAGAACCAATTTCTTATTATCAAAACTGATCGCTTTTACCAGATCTCTTATTTGTGCCGAAGTAAACATTGATGTACGCATCTGCTGATTGATCATCTTAATTTTTCCATCATCAAAACTCTCATTGCTCATCATCATATCAAAAAACTGACGGAAAGAATGATTATCCATCACATTTCCCTGCAGAGGCCAGTCTCCGGAATGATTTCCATAAGGATTATTCCAGATATCGTTCCAGTCATTAAAACCATATTGATTTTGAACAGGATAAGAATCCAGGAGGTATAGGCCTTCGTTGGTAAAGAAATCAAGCACCATTCTGTTGTTATTTCGAAGCATCAATGTTGTTCTGTAGATCAGAAAATCATTCTCGTAGATTGAAATAGGCATTCTTCCTGATGACAGATCAAAGAACCTGTACTTTCCGGAGCCGTTTGCCATCATTTGATCACCAACTTCCACAGTAAAAAATCCCTGCTCTGGAATTCGCAGAAAGACTTCTGCATACCCATAGTTTCTGTTCCATTGATAATTAGGATTTTTTATTCTATTTCCACTTCTCTGGGGAATTGTATTATTTCCAGATCTAGGTTGATCAAAAGTTTTATTTCTTTCATCCGGACTTTTAGAGGTTCTCATTTCTGTAGTGGAAGCCTCATTTTTTAATAATTCTCCTGCTTTTCCTGCTTCCTGTGCCCATGAACTGATTCCCGCCAAAAGCATCCAACTGATAAAAATCTTTTTCATACATGAAATTTTCAAAAACCATCTCCATTTTCATGCCAAAAGCAGTACAAAAAAGGCTGCTTCAATAAGAAACAGCCTTTAATTTTTAAATATTTAAATGATTAAATTTTTTAATCAAATATTACATATGAATAGGTCTTTTTGCTGTAGCATCCAATGCAGCCTCTTTAATAGCTTCTGCATACGTTGGGTGAGCGTGAGAACTTCTTGCAATGTCTTCAGCACTTGCACGGAACTCCATAGCGATTACCCCTTCAGCAATAAGGTCAGCAGCTCTTGCTCCTACGATGTGCATTCCTAAAACCTCATCTGTTTTTTCGTCTGCAATAATCTTAACAAGACCATCGATATCACCACTTGCACGGCTTCTACCTAGAGCTCTCATTGGGAAAGATCCTACTTTGTAAGCAACACCTTCTTCTTTTAATTGCTCTTCAGTTTTACCAACTCCTGCAACTTCGGGCCATGTATAAACAACACCAGGAATCAGGTTATAGTTGATGTGAGGTTTTTGTCCTGCCAATGTTTCAGCAACGAAAACACCTTCTTCTTCAGCTTTGTGAGCCAACATCGCACCTTTGATAACGTCACCGATCGCATAGATATTAGCAACATTTGTCTGTAAGTGGTCGTTTACTTTTACTCTTCCTCTTTCGTCAAGCTCTACACCTGCTTTCTCAAGTCCAAGACCATCTGTGTAAGGTTTTCTACCTACAGAAACTAAACAGTAATCTCCTTCTACTACTACTTCTGCTCCTTTTTTATCTTTAGCAGTGATCTTTACAGTATCTCCGTTTCTTTCAACTGCAGAAACCGCAGTAGAAAGCATAAACTTCATTCCTTGTTTCTTAAGAACTTTAGTCAATTCTTTGCTTAAAGCTCCATCCATTCCAGGGATGATTTTATCCATAAATTCAACAACCGTTACCTGAGCTCCTAATCTTAGGTATACTGAACCTAGTTCAAGACCGATAACTCCACCTCCGATTACTACTAAATGCTTAGGAATTTCTTTAAGGTTTAAAGCTTCCGTAGAAGTAATCACTCTTTCTTTATCTAAAGAGATGAAAGGCAGTGTAGTTGGTTTAGAACCTGTTGCAATGATTGTATATTTAGATTCGATCGTTTCAGAAGAACCGTCGTTTTTTGTAACTTTAATCTGAGTAGCAGATTCGAAGCTTCCTACACCTTCAAAAACAGTAATCTGATTTTTGTTCATCAGATAGCTGATTCCGTCTGTATTCTGCTTGATCACTTCGTTTTTACGCTCGATCATTCTAGCGATATCTGCTTGAGGCTCGTTAATGATGATTCCGTGACCTGCAAAATTGTGTTTTGCATTTTCGAAATGCTCAGAGCTGTCAAGAAGCGCTTTTGACGGAATACATCCAACGTTAAGACAAGTTCCGCCTAAAGTTGAATATTTTTCAATAATTGCTGTTTTGAAACCTAATTGTGCTGCACGGATAGCAGCAACATAACCACCGGGACCAGAACCTATTACGGTAACATCGAATTGACTCATGTTATTGTATGAATTTGTTTATTATTATCTATCTTAATTCTCACAAATTTACATATAAATTACCAAGCACCAAAGTGAGTTTTATCAATTTTAAAAATGATAATTATATGCTTTAGTTTTATGAAAAGTGTTATTTTATGAACTTTATATTTTCCTCATTCCCTTTCTTCAGGTAAATTGCGGTAAAGACAAGTGGTTTTTCGGCAGAGGCATTATCAAAATGAAGAATTTTCACATTTTTAGGTTCATAAAAAGCATCTCCTTCATGAAGTACTACTTTTTCTTTCCCTTCGATCTGGAAAACAGCTTCACCGGAATTGATGATTCCCAAAACAGGACAGGGATGCAGATGTTCAGGAGCTCCTTGTCCGGCAGCCATTGTTATTTCCTGAATCTCTGTAGATTTCACTTTCTGATCAAGAGCTGTTTTTAATAACTCTTTTCTGGAGATGGTCTTCTGCTGAGCATTCATGAGAACAGCATTCAGCAACAAAATAACGATTATAAATGGCTTCATTGATTGGATGTTTATTTTTATGACTTATTCTAATTCAATCAGCATAAATTTTACAAACTTATATTCAATTTTCCTTGTCCAAATTCGCCTGTACTTTCAAAAAACGACCCGCCATACACATACCATTCAAGGCTTTCAAGAAATTCTACTGCATTTTCCGGGGTGATTTGAGGACGATCTTTTTTCGAAACAATTCCTTTGTACCATCTTCCTGATTTGGAAAAGCTTTCATATTCCACAAAATAATGAATCCATATTCTCTGGCACAACTTGCACTGTTGAATCGTTACTTCTCCATATCTTCCGTTGGTATGATCAATTCCTAATGCCGAGCTTCTATATTCGGTATAACTGGAGTTCGGTTTCTCACAGGCGCATCCTAATTTTTGGATTTTATTCATGAATGAAAAAATTGGTTTTCAGATAAAATTTATAACTCCAAAAGTAAGAAATTAACACCCTACAAAACAAATAGGGCTATGAAGGTTTGATCAAATCCAGTAGAACTTTTTCGTATTTATCCATGATAATATTCTTAGAGAACCTTGATTTAATAGAGTTTTTTATGGCATCTCTGTTATAGTTATTCTGAAGAACATTCACAATCTGTTGGGCAAAGCCATCATAGTTTTCAATATTGGCAACTTCACCGTTTACATTGTGCTGGATGATTTCATTGATTCCACCGGGACAGTTATTGGCTAAAGAATAAGTTCCGCAGGCTCCTGCTTCCAGAAGAACGTTGGGAAAACCTTCGTATCGTGAAGAAAGCACAAATAAATCTGCATATTTCAGGTATTGATAAGGATTGTCCTGTCTGCCATGGAAAATCACTTTTTTTAATCCTAAAAGCTCTTTTGTCTGAAGCAGAACATCTTTGTCTTTTCCATCTCCTAAAATATGAAGCATAATATTTTCATTCTTCAGCCTTGAAAAAACTTTCAGCAGGTTATCAAACCCTTTTCTGGAAGACAGATTTCCAATGGCCACTACATTTTTATAATTGTATTTGAAACATTCCGGTTTTAAAGAAATAGACATTTTATCTTCAATAAAGTCAAAGTCTACAGGATTATTGATCTTGACAATTTTTTTCTTTTTAATATTAAAATTATCCACAAGATCTTTCATCATATCATCACTTTGAGCAATGATTCTCTGATAGTTATTGTAAAAATTATAGAAAAACTTAATCTCTTTGCGGGTTACATGCTGAGTCACCACATTGGTTTCCCTTGCAATGAATTTTGTTCTTGGAAAAAGTCTTATAAATAATGATAAATAAGCATTGACTTCACCAAAACCGGAGAATACAATATCAGGTTTTCTTCTATAGATTTCTCCTAAAATAGGTTTTAAAGAATGTCTTATTCTTTCGGTATTGATATCGATAATTTCGACATCTTTTTTCAGAAAATTCAAATATCCGCCCTGTTTACGTAACAGCAAAATCTTAGGCTCAAACCGATCTCTGGAAAGATGATTCGCTATTGTGGTAACAATCCTTTCTGCGCCCCCGGTTTCTAAGTCCGGCAGAATAAATATGACAGATATTTTTTTCATCAATGTAAAGTTAGTAAAAAGTTTTGTTAACCTTTAAGCCCATTTCGTTAAATAAAGGTATAATTTCGTTAATGTTTTCAACACTTAGAAAGGCATATTTATCTTCAGTAAAATTGACTCCTCTTCTTCTAAAAAAAGAAAAACTCTCATCATCTTTACCAAAAAAACTTTCAGGCTCTCCAAAAATGATATTCCCAAAATGATTGGTATTCATTTCAGCGTTTACCTCTTTTATTTCATTCAGTTCTTTATATTTTAGAACCTTCCCGCTTCCCTTTTCAACGATAGCTATCCTTTGGTTTGTAATTACATAATAGTTATTTTTCAGTTTCCAATATTTTACAATCCATCTGAAAAAAGTAACGTATAAAGCATTACAAAAAACCCCAATCCCTATTATTGAAAAGAGCCAAAAACTGGAATTTAAGCTACTCGTAATAAAAAAAACACCAATTGCAAGGTAGAATACAGAAAAAGCTGTTCTCAACTTTTCTGTCATATTAAAAAAGAAACTCTTCTTAGGAAGAATTTCTTTTTTAATTATTTCGTTATTGTTTAAAATCATTTTAGTTGGCTACGTCACTAATGAATTTAATTCTCAACATTCTTACTTCTTCATCAGACAGTTCATCCCCGAATTCATCCAGCAATACTTTCATACTGTCACTTTCAGATTCGTTCATGAATTCCATGAATCCGTCTACAATGTCTTCATCAAAATTATCTTCAATATAATAGTCGATATTCAGCTTTGTTCCCTGATAAACAATCCTTTCCATTTCTTTCAGAAGTTCATCCATAGAAAGGTTTTTAGCTCTTGCTATATCTTCAAGGTCAATCTTTTTATCAGTGCTCTGGATGATGAAAACTTTATGGCTGGATTTATTGGCCACCTGCTTCAATACCATATCCTGAGTACGTTCGATATTGTTATCTTCTACGTATGTTTTGATGTAATCTGCGAATTCTTTACCGTATTTTTTGGCTTTTCCTTCACCTACACCATAGATTTTGGTGATCTCATCTACACTTATTGGATATTGAACCGTCATATCCTCCAAACTTGGATCCATAAATACTGTGTATGGTGGAATTCCATGTTTTTTGGCTACTTTTTTTCTCAATTCTTTCAACAGACTGAAAAGGTTCTGATCCAGTCCTCCTCCAGCCTGCTGCTGTACCTGATCACTCTCAGCTTTTGCCTGAGTAAGATCAAATTCACGGTCTTCAGCAATTAAAAAGATGTCTTTAGATTTACCATTCAGGACACTTTTCCCTTTCTCTGTAATTTTTAAAACCCCGTAGGTTTCAATATCTTTCTGTAAAAAATTCTGAACAGTCGCCTGTCTCAAAATTGTTTTCCAGTAATTATCTTTTTCGTCTTTTCCAAAACCAAAGTGAGAACTTTGCTCCAATTTATAAGATTTCGTTACTGCATTTTCTTTTCCTACGATAACCGAAATCAGGTCTTTAGATTTGAATTTTTCTCCTGTATCATTAATCAACGCCAATGATTTTTCGAGATCTGTCGTAGCATCTTTTAATTTTGGAGGATTGGATGAATTGTCGCACATTTTAGCTCCGTCTCCGTTTACCGGATCGAAACTTTCCCCAAAATAGTATAGAATATATTGTCTTCTGCTCATGGAAGTTTCAGCATAGCCTACCACTTCATTCAAAAGCTGTAATCCTATTTCTCTTTCTGAAACAGGTTTCTGAGCCAGGAATTTCTCCAGTTTTTCAATGTCTTTCGGGTCATAGAATGCCAGACAATGGCCTTCACCTCCGTCTCTTCCTGCTCTTCCGGTTTCCTGATAGTAGCTTTCCAATGATTTTGGGAAGTCGTAATGAATTACAAATCGGACATCCGGTTTATCAATTCCCATCCCGAAGGCAATGGTGGCCACAATTACATCCACTTCTTCCATCAGGAATTTATCCTGATTGGCTACTCTCACTTTTTGGTCAAGACCGGCATGATAAGGAAGCGCATTGATTCCATTCACCTGCAGAAGCTGGGCAAATTCTTCAACTTTTCTACGGCTCAGGCAGTAAACAATTCCTGATTTTCCTTTATGTTGGTTAATAAACTTAACGATTTCCTTATCTACGTTGATTTTAGGACATACTTCATAATATAGATTAGGACGGTTGAAACTTTCTTTAAACACCAATGCATTGGTCATTCCTAAAGTTTTCTGGATATCATCCTGAACCTTAGGAGTAGCAGTAGCCGTTAAAGCAATCACCGGTACATTGGCGATTTTGTCAATAATCTGTTTCAGATTCCTGTATTCCGGTCTGAAATCATGTCCCCACTCTGAAATACAGTGGGCCTCGTCGATAGCAAAGAAAGAAATTTTCACTTCTTTCAAAAAATCCAGGTAATCATCTTTAATTAATGATTCAGGAGCTACATACAGAAGTTTGGTTTTGCCGCTTTTGATATCGTCAAAAACCTGCTTGGTCTGCGTTTTGTTTAATGATGAATTCAGTACATGTGCTACTCCATCATCTGATGAAAGACCGTTCACCGCATCTACCTGATTTTTCATCAACGCTATTAAGGGCGAAACTACTATTGCTGTTCCTTCCGAAATAAGTGCCGGAAGCTGATAACATAATGATTTTCCGCCACCTGTAGGCATTAAAACAAATATATCCTTCCCATTCAATAGGTTGTCTATAATTTGTTCCTGCTGGCCCTTAAATGTAGAAAACCCAAAATACTTTTTCAATTCGCCTGATAAATTGGCTTTTTTTGCGCTCATCTAATTTTCTATTGCTAAATTTGCATCTCACCCAAAGTTATAAAAATTCTGCTTAAAATAAAAGCGAACGAATTTATAAAAAATAAAATTTATATTAAATATTCTTTTTAAAATATAACGTTTTTTATAAACTTTTTTGTATACCTTATCATCGTAAAATGGATAGAACCAACATTATATCAATTGCAAAAAGCACTTTAGAAATAGAAATTTCTGAACTAGAAAAATTAAAAAACAGAATTGATGACCAATTTGCACAGGCTGTAGAGATCATTCACTCAGCAAAAGGGAAGCTCATCGTAGTAGGAATAGGAAAATCTGCCCATGTGGGTAACAAAATTGTTGCTACGTTAAATTCTACGGGTACACCTTCTCAGTTTTTACATGCTTCAGAAGCTATTCATGGGGATCTTGGAGTCATTCAGAAGCAGGATGTTGTTTTATGCATCTCCAACTCCGGAAATTCTCCTGAAATTGCTAATCTGGTTCCTTATTTAAAAGATTATTCTTCGGCTTTGATCGGAATGACGGGAAATAAATCCAGTAAACTGGCTGAATTTTCAGAAGTTATTCTGGATACTCATGTGGACGTTGAAGCTTGTCCGAATAAACTGGCACCTACAAGTTCTACAACGATACAAATGGCGTTGGGAGATGCTTTAGCTGTTGCTTTAATGGAACTGAACGATTTTAAAGCTAATGATTTTGCCAAATTTCATCCTGGAGGAAGTCTAGGAAAGAATCTTACTTCTAAAGTAGAACAGTTTCTTTCTTCCCAAAAGCCTCAGGTAACAGAAGATTCTTCCATAAGAGATGTCATAATTTCCATCAGTGCTTCAAGCCATGGAATCACTGTAGTAACCAATGAAGACCAGATTATTGGCGTTATCACAGACGGAGATTTGAGAAGAATGCTGATGAAAGGAGAAGATATCAGTAAGGTATCGGCTAAAGACATTATGTCTGCCCGTCCGAGAACAATTGAAAAGGAAGCTCTGGCGAAAGAAGCCATGAAAGTTTTGAAAGAAAATAATATCGGCCAGCTGGTAGTAACGGAAAACGGAAGATATTTCGGGATTATAGACCTGCATAAACTGCTGGACGAAGGGATTAACTAGAAGATAGAAATTCAGAAGTTGGAGGTTAATAAATAAAAGAAAATTTGCGGATTAAAAGTAAAATTTAACTAATAACCTGCAGACTCTTACTTCTGTCATTTTTTTTATAAATTTGCGCTTTAAAAATTGTATTCTGTGAGTGATGGTAAAGACATGTCCTTCCTTGGGCATATAGGAGAATTAAGAGGGCATCTGATCCGTTCGATTATTGCTATCATAATTGCGGCTTTTGTGGTTGGTTTTAATATCAACTGGATTATGGACCATATCTTTTTTGGGCCTACCAGAAATGATTTCCCGACTTTCAGAGTTGTTAATCATTTTTCAAGAATGATTTTAGGAGAAGACAGTATTCATCTTCCAAAGGACTTCCCTGTTCGTGTACAGAGATTGTATCAGCAGTTCAATGTAATGATGGCTGTTTCAATTTTTGGTGGAATGGTGGCTGCATTTCCTTATATTGTTTGGGAGCTATGGCGTTTTATTGGCCCTGCTTTACATCCGAGAGAAAGAAAAAATTCTATTTATATTATTAATGCGGTATGGATTCTTTTTATGACCGGAGTATTATGTGGTTATTTCCTGATTCTTCCGTTTGCCGTTAATTTCGGGGTCATTTTTAAAATCTCAGACATTATCGTTCCGCTTTATGATTTAAGTGATTATACCACTTTATTTTTACAGGTGGTTTTGGGTATGGGTGTTATTTTCCTTTTCCCGATTTTGATCTACTTCCTTACCAGCATTGGAATTCTTACGCCTACATTTATGAAGACCTACCGTCGTCATGCTATTGTTCTGATTATGGTAGTGGCTGCAATTATTACTCCGGCGGATGTTCTAAGTATGCTGATGGCCGCATTCCCGCTGCTTATCTTATATGAATTCAGTATTATGATGTGTACCTTCACTTATAAAAAAGTACAGAAAAGCAACGGAAATCTTCCGGCAGTACAAAAATAAAAGTATTTTTTACTAATAAAAGCCTAAGTGCTACTATTCAATTGAATAGTAGCACTTTTTTTATTAAAAAAAATCAACCTTAATTATATCTATTCTTAATATAATTAAAAAGAACGATAAAATTCAACTAAAATTATAAAGTTGGGAGTAATTAACAATGTATCACTAACTAAAGATTTAAAAAAATAAACTATCTTTAAAAACTTTAATAACAATCAATAAAAAAATATGAAAAAGAAAATTATTTTCGTCTGTGCATTGGCTTTAAGTCTAAGTGGTTTGCAGGCACAACGCTGGGAACCTGTCTCGGAAAAAGTTACGCCAGTAAGAAAAGAAGTAAAAGTAGAATATGCCTACAAATTTGATCTTTCTGCATTAAGAGATCAACTGAAGAATGCTCCTGAAGCAGGAAAAGGAGGAAACGCTGTAATTATTTCCCTTCCTACAGCAGATGGAAGAATTGAAAGGTTTTCAGTGTACAGTTCGCCGGTAGTAGAAAAATCTATGGCAGACAGATATGAATTGGGAGCATATGCAGGTATCGGGCTGGATAATCCACATAAACAAATCCGATTCAGTACAGCACCAAACGATTTTCAGTCTATGACATTCAATACTGATACAGGAAAATACGAATTCATAGAACCCATCAATAAAGAAAAGGATGTATATGGAGTCTTTTTCAAATCTAATAAATCTCATGAAGATCCTTTCGAATGTAGAACTTCTGAACCTGAGAAGGTAAAGAAAGAAATGAATAAACTGCTTAAAACAAAAAATGTTTTAAAGGGTTTAGGAAATGCTAACAAAAGTAATGAACAAAAATACAGAACCTACAGAATTGCGATCTCTGTAAATGGTGAATATACGCAACTTGCCGGAGGTGTTCCTGCAGCAGCAGCCCGTATTAACGCTACCATGAACCGTGTGAATGGTGTTTTTGAAAAAGATTTTGGAATCCATATGATTGTACAGGATCTTCCCCAACTTATATTTGCAGATCCCGCTACTGACCCTTATTCAAATGTAATCGCTAATTCAAACGGAACCTATAGCGCTCCTGGAGCATGGAACCTTCAGCTTCAGCAAACGCTTACCAATACTGCCGGTGTAGGTAACGCAGCATATGATATAGGACATTTCTTTGGTCACAGAGGTGGTGGTGGAAGTGCCGGAGATGTAGGAAATGTCTGCAGAAACCCTGCAAATAACAATGATGCAACTTCTAAAGGAGCGGGAATTACTTCACCTTCTACTCCGGATCAGCCTTTTGGAGACAATTATGATATCGATTTTGTAGCGCATGAGATTGGCCACCAGTTCGGTGCAGCACATACCATGTCTATTGCATTGCACGGTGCCCATATGGAGCCGGGATCAGGATCTTCAATTATGGGATATGCTGGTATTACCAACTATAATGTTCAGATGCATTCTGATGCTTATTTTCATACTAAAAATATTGAAGAAGTAGATACCTATGTTAATGCTCAGGACTGTGGAATTATTACGAATGTAGCCAATACTCCTCCTTCTATTCAGCCAATGGCTAATAAAATGATCCCTAAAGGAACAGCTTTTGTGTTAACAGCTTCTGCAACAGATACACAAAATGATCCTATGACTTATACCTGGGAACAATATGATCTGGCTACATCTGCTTTTGGCCCCGTAAGTGCAACCAGAAATAATGGAGCGAATTTCAGATCTCTAATGCCTACAACCTCGCCTACCCGTTATTTTCCTAAATTCACCAATGTTCTTAACGGTACTCTTACCAGTGCAGTAGATTGGGAAACTGTATCCAATATCCCGAGAACAATGAATTTCAAGGTAACGGTAAGAGATAACAATCCGGATGCTGCGCAACAGCAAACTCAGAGCAGTCTGATGAAAGTGGATATAGGAAATGAAGGACCTTTCAAAGTAACTTCAACTACCGTTTATAATAATACACCTGGAGCTGTTACCTGGGATGTGGTAAACACCAATAATGCTCCGTATAATGTACAAAATGTTAAAATAGATTATACTACAGACAACGGAACTACATGGACCGTTATTAGCCCATCTACAGCGAACGACGGATCTGAGCCGTTTTCTTTCTCATCTTTGGCAACTGGTGCCAGTCTGAAAATTAGAGTAAGTGCTATTGATAATGTATTCTACGCTGTTGGAAATGCTACCGTATCCGCATCTGCGAGTGCTTGTACAACATCTGCTCCGACAGGTATTACAGTAACCGGTATTACAAGAACTTCTGCGTCTGTAAACTGGACCGCATTAGTAGGAGCAACATACTCTGTAATGTATAGAAAAGTAGGAACAGCAACATGGACTACAGTACCTGTTTCAACAAATGCTTATAACATTTCAGGGCTTACTGAAGCCACTCAATATGAAGTACAGGTAGCTAATGTTTGTAGCGCTTCTGTTGGTACTTATTCTGCATCAACGAATTTTACCACTTCATCATTTGCTAAATGTTCAATAACCGGAACAAATGCTGCTGATGAGTATATTTCCAATGTTACAGTAACTGGTTCCGGAATGAGCCCTGTTTCAAACAGCAGCAGTAATACTCCTTACACAGACTATACTACAGATCCTTCAAAACTGATTACCCTTATGTCCGGATCTACTGGAAATAATGTAAGTATAACCAAAGGATGGACAGGTGCTCAGTATAATGACGGAGTAACAGCATGGATAGACTTTAACAAAGACGGAGTATTCTCTTCTTCTGAAGTAATCTACACCAGCGCAGCTAGTACCATATCACCTGTTTCCGGAACATTCTCCGTACCGGCAGATGCTTATACCGGAGGAAACGTAATTATGAGAGTTGTATTAGGATATGAAAGCCAGCCAAGTAGCGGATGCAGCAACCAGCAATATGGTGAAGTTGAGGATTATCCGGTACTGATTCAGCAGCAGCTTTCCACGAGTGAGACGGTGAAAGACAAAAACTCAATTCAGATCTACCCTAACCCGGCAAGTGATGTATTGAATGTAACTCAGATTTCATCTAAAGCTCAGTATATTATTACAAATATGGCTGGTCAAAAAGTAATGAATGGCCAGATTAATGATAATAAAATCTCTGTATCCAACCTAAGTACAGGAGCTTATATTATTTCAATTGAAGATAAAGGAACTACTTCAAATCTGAAATTCATCAAAAAATAAAACCTAATAAGTTTTTACAGCCCGGCAATGACCGGGCTTTTTTTATGCCTTCTTAAAATCTGTATTTAATTTGATTTCCGGCATGGGCCTATTAATTTAATTTTATACTTTTGAAAAGATTTAATATAAGTTTAAATGAAAAAATTGTCATATACACTCTTATTTGCATCAGGGCTGGTTTTCGGACAGTTCTTTGAGAAAGATAAGGTTTTCACCAAACAGGATACTTTAAAAGGTTCTAATACTGAATTCAGAAATTTTTGGGATGTCAAAAAATATGATCTTTCTGTAGAACCTGATTTTGAACAGAAAAGTATTAAAGGAAATAATAAAATCAGTTTTGAGATCATCAAAGATGTTACCAATCCTGTTTTCCAGATTGACCTTCAACAACCAATGAAAGCGGATAAGGTGGAAGGAAATTTCCCTATTGCCAATTATAAGCAGGATGGAGACTTTATTTTCATTACAACGAATAAGAAGTTCAAAAAAGGTGAAAAATATACAATAAACGTTACCTATTCCGGAAAACCTACCATAGCTAAAAATGCTCCCTGGGATGGCGGATGGGTTTTCACTAAAGATGAAAAAGGAAATCCATGGATGACTGCTGCTGACGAAGGAATAGGAGCTTCCATCTGGCTTCCGACCAAAGATATCTGGAGCGATGAACCTGATAACGGGATCATTATGAAAATTGTAACACCTAATGATCTGGTAGGTGTAGGGAACGGCAGACTCACTGATAAAAAAACAACCGGCACTAAAACTACTTATACCTGGGAGGTTAAAAATCCTATAAATGGCTACTCCATTATCCCGAGTATAGGAAAATATGTAAATTTCAAAGATACATTTGAGGGTGAAAAAGGAAAACTAGACCTGGATTACTGGGTAATTGACTATAATCTGGACAAGGCAAAGAAACAGTTTGAGCAAGTAAAACCTATGCTATCAGCTTTTGAATACTGGTTTGGTCCGTACCCGTTTTATGAAGATTCATACAAACTTGTAGAATCACCTCACCTTGGCATGGAGCATCAGAGCAATGTAGCCTATGGAAATAAATACCAGAACGGCTATCTCGGAAGAGATCTTTCAGGGACGGGAGTTGGGTTAAAATGGGATTTCATTATTATCCATGAAAGTGGCCACGAATGGTTCGCCAATAATATTACCGCAAAAGACCAGGCTGATATGTGGATCCATGAAAGTTTCACCAACTATTCCGAGACTCTTTTCACGGAAAAATATATGGACAAAAAATCTTCTGAAATCTATGTTCAGGGGATCAGAAAATTGATAGACAATGACATTCCTATTATTGGCCAGTATGGTGTAAGAAATGAAGGCAGCGGAGATATGTACCCGAAAGGAGCCAACATGCTTCACACGATAAGACAAGTTATCAATAATGATGAAAAATTCAGACAGATTTTAAGAGGTTTGAATAAAGACTTTTATCATCAGACTGTTACCACTCAGCAGATAGAAGATTATATCTCCTCAAAATCAGGAATCGATTTTTCAACAGTTTTTGATCAGTATCTGAGAACCATAAAAATACCAACCCTTGAGTATGCTCAAAATGGTGATACTTTAAAGTTCCGTTATACAGATGTGGTAAAGAACCTGAAATTACCTATCATCATCAATGGCGATCAAACCATAAATCCAACGGAAGAATGGCAGACTGTAAAGCTTAAAAAGAGCACTCCTGTTGAGCTAAATACGAACTATTATATCAATTATAAGGAAACTAAATAAAGAAAAAGGCAAATCCGCACATCAGCAGATTTGCCTTTTTGCTTTTTGCTATTAAAATTTTAAGAAAAGTTTAATACTTTCTTCGTAACAAACTCAGAAAAAAAGCAACTATTTAACTATTAATTCAAACCTAATGAGAAAAACAGTACTTAGCCTTGGTATTTTTGCTGCTTTTTTAGCAAATGCTCAGTCTATAAAAACCACCATTGACCTTGTCAATGTAAAAGATGATAAAGTAGCCGTTACCATGGAATTTCCGAAAATGAAATCCGGGGATATTAAATTTCATTTCCCAAAAACGGTTCCAGGTACTTATTCTGTAGACGACTATGGAAGATTCATCGAAGGAATCAAATTTTACGATAATAAAGGAAAAGAACTTACTTATACTAAAGTAAATGACAATACCTATTCATTGAAAAATGCTCAGGCACTTTCCAAAATTTCATATCTAGTGAATGACAGTTTTGATGATGAATTAGATACATCAAAGCATAAAGCTGTATTTTCTCCTTCAGGAACGGATATTGAAGAAGGAAAAGTATACATGATCAATACCCACGGATTCATAGGATATATTGAGAATATGCAGGATGTTCCTTATCAGCTTGTCGTTCAGAAACCAACTGATTTCTATGGAACCACAGCATTGGTAGATCAGGATAAATCTGAATCTACAGATACCTATACTCTTGCCAATTATGCTAAGGTGACAGATTCTCCATTAATGTATACAAAACCTGATTATATTACCTTCAATGCCGGAGGAATGGATCTTGTATTGGGTGTATATTCTCCGACAGGAAAATATAAAGCAGCAGATTTCAAAGACAATCTTGAGAAAATGGTTGTTGCCCAAAAGAAGTTTCTGGGGGATATGAACACCAATAAGAAGTATGCTATCATGCTCTATCTTTCCGGTGGTGACGGGCCTAAAATAAAAGGTTTCGGAGCATTGGAACACCATGAATCTACAAGTGTAGTGCTTCCGGAAGGAATGCCGAAAGATGCTATTGACAATACCATTACAGATGTAGTTTCCCACGAATTTTTCCATACTGTAAACCCTCTGAAGACCCACTCTGAAGAAATTCACTATTTCGATTATGCAGATCCGAAAATGTCTCAGCATTTATGGATGTATGAAGGCGGGACAGAATATTTTGCCAACTTATTCCAGATTCAGGAAGGTTTGATTAATAAAGATCAGTTCCTTGAAAGAATCGGTGAAAAAATTGCCAACTCCAAGAGCTATGATGATACAATGCCATTTACGGTAATGAGTAAAAATGTATTGGTAGAGCCTTACAAAGATCAGTACAGAAACGTATATGAGAAAGGAGCGCTTTTAGCAATGTGTCTAGATATCGAGCTTAGAAAATTGTCCAACGGAGAAATGGGATATCGTGATATGATCAGAAAACTGTCTCAGAGATTTGGTGAAAACAAACCTTTCAAAGATGATAAACTGATTGACGAACTGGTAACGGTAACCGGATATCCTCAGGTAAAAGATTTCTATAACAAATATATTGCAGGAAACCAGCCAACACCTTATGCACAATATCTGAGCATGGTAGGTGTGGATATTAAAAAGCAGGAAAGCCACCCTCTTTTCTGGTTTATCAAAGACCCGAACCAGACTGGTTTTGATGAGAAGACCAATGCTTTTGCTTTTGACGATCATTCAGCACTATCTCCATTTGCAAAAAGTATCGGATTTAAAATCACTGACCAGGTACTTGCTTTAGACGGAAGAACAGTAGACATCAAAAAAGTACAGGATTTTATTGGTTATACCAGAACCATTAAAGAAGGACAGGAAGTTACGGTAACTATTTTAAGAGATAATGCCGGGAAGAAAGAGAAAATGACATTGAAAGGAAAGGCTATTCTGGATAAAATGACCATGGAAACCCCTTCATTCAAGGCGAATCCAACTCCGGAAGAACTGAAACTACAGACCCAGTGGCTTACTGGTAAAAAATAAAGATAAAAGCGGGGAAAATTTCCCCGCTTTTTATTTTCTTACTCTGATAACTTTATTCTTGAATATTCAAACCTAACAGGTTTTGAAAACCTGTTAGGTTTATTATTTGTAAAAGAAATTTGCCGTTAAAGATTTTCCTCCTTTCTGATTGTTATCCTGAAAGTACTTCCCTTTCCTACTTCAGTCTGGGAAATCTTGATATCTCCATTGTGATATTCATGAATTACCCTTCTTGCCAATGACAATCCCAATCCCCACCCTCTTTTTTTGGTAGAATAGCCAGGATTAAAAGCATTTCTTGCCTGTTGTTTTGTCATCCCGCTGCCGTTGTCTTTTACTTCAACGAGAATATTTTTATTTCTTTCAAAAACAGACATGGTGATTGCTCCTTCTCCTTTCATCGCATCCACAGCATTTTTTACAAGATTTTCAATCACCCAGCTTATTAGAATTTTATTGTGAGGAACCAAAACGATATATGTTGGAAGATTAAGTGTAAAATTGATTTTCCTTGAAATTCTTGTTTTCAAATAGTCATAATTCTCCTGAATGGTTTCATTGAAATTTCTGTCGTTCAGCTCAGGAATAGAACCAATTTTTGAGAATCTCTCTGAGATCGTTCTGAGTCTTTCAATATCTTTTTCAATCTCATGTACGCCATCTGAATCCGGATTATCCAGCTTCATAATTTCTATCCAGCCAATCATAGAAGACAGAGGAGTTCCAATCTGATGCGCTGTTTCCTTAGCCAAACCTGCCCAAAGATAGCCTTCATCTGTTTTTTTTATCGTTCTGAAAAACCAGAAAGAAAAACCAAAATACAGTAAAATAAACAGTCCTAAAATATAGGGTGAATATCGAAGATTATTAAGCAGACGTGAATTATCATAATACACAAACTGATTATTGCCATCCGGCACTTTGATCTCAATAGGATCATAGTTTTTCTCCATATTCCGGATCAAATCCTGCAATTTCTCAGGATCCTTAATCGTACTTTCAGGAATATTTCTGTAGTATCCGAGATCAAGGATTGGATTTTTGAACTTATCTGTTACAATAAACGGAATGGTATTGTTGATATTCAGGATATCTGGCAACAAATCCAGAACGTCTGTGTCTGGAGTTTTCACTTCCTGCTGTATTCTAATTGCTTTGGAAAGAAGGCTAATCCTTTTGATCTCCTCTTTTCTGAGAAAATTAATAAGCGATGTTGAGGCTACTACAATAGCAATTACCAAAGTAGTCATCACAACAAAAATGATCCAGTTATTCAGTCTGGTGAGTATGGATTTTCTCAAAGTATTTTATTTTAAAACATTCAGGATTTTCTGCAGCTCTGTATTTCCACTTCCCTGATAATTGTTGATGATAATCGAAAATACATATTTTTTCCCATCTTTTGCAGTGTGATATCCTGCGAAGGACTTGGTATCTCTCATCGTCCCGCTTTTCATCTTCATTCCATTATCCTGAACCGGGAATCCGTCGTAATAAGCCTCAAACCATGATTGTTTTTTAGCATATAAAAGAGCCTGAACTTCTGCTTTTGCCGCTACATAATTCTGTGGAGAAAGTCCGCTTCCATCAGCAAAATTGATCATATTAGGATTAATTCCTTTCGATTTCCAGAATTCTTTCAGATAAGAAACGCCGCTTTTGAAGCTTGAATTTCCTTTTTTCTCTTTTCCTAATGTTTTAATCAAAATCTCTCCGTAAAGATTGATACTTTTTCTTAAAAACCAATAGACAATTTTATCTAAAGTCGGAGATTGATAAGTCAGGAGAATATTATTTTTAGGAGCTGCTAAAGCCGTTTTCCCTTCTATTTCAAGTTCTGAATTCGTTACTGCTTTTCCTGAAAGTTCAATTCCTGATTCCTTCAGCCATTGTTTTACTTCTGTGGCTAATTGGAGTGGCGGATTAGGAGTAGAACCGGAAACGGTAACAGTTTTTCCCGCCGGAAGCATTCCATTAATCAAAGCAACATCAGAATGAGGAGCAGTAAAAATCAGACTTTGATCTGAGTTTCCTCCTGCTTTAAGGTCATTGAGCCACTTTACGCCTTCCAGCGGATAAGAAAAGCTTTTAAAATCTGTTCCGTTGATATTGATATCAAACTGATTTTCTTTCCAGTTGATTCCCCAGACTCCGGCTCCATAGTAATTACCCAGATCATCCCAAGGCCAGCCTCCCGGGATCGTCTGATGATCAAAATAAGAATCATCAATCACCAGATCACCGGATATTTTTGTGATTCCTGAATTTTTGACAGCATCAATCAGTTTCTTTTTAAAATTTTCGGGTTTATAGGCATCGTACCTCCAGCTTCCTAATGTAGGATCGCCATTGGAGCTGATGAAAAGATTTCCGTTCAGTGTTCCTCCGGAGATGTTTCCGGAATAGCTTGAAGTAGTAGTGAAAGTATAATTTTTCCCTAAAGTTTCCAATGCAGCTCCTGCCGTGAAAATCTTTTGTGTAGAAGCAGTAGAAAGCCCCTTATTTCCTTGATATTCATATATAAAATTGCCGTTTTCATCTGAAACATAAAATGATAAACTAGAAGAAACCGCCCCAGAAGAATCCATAAGATCCTTTGTTACTTTATCTAATTTTTGGGCTATATTCTGTGCAGCAACTATCTGTACAGAAAGCACAAGAACAGCAAGTGTTTTTTTCATTGCATTGTTGTTTGGATCTAAGCAAGCAGGTATCAAATACAGTTTGCAAGACTATTAATGCTTGCCGATGGCTGAACCTTTTGCTCTATTTAATTCTAATCAAATATAGTTAAAATAAAAGCTTTTTATACTCAATGAGGTCATCGGAAGTGAAAAGAATCTGATGGTCAGGAGATTTTTCAAATGAACGATCATTTTTGAAATATTTCTCATAATCATCTTCATCTATGAAAATATCCATCTGACATTCTTTGATATAGTTTGATTTCTCCCCATAATCCTGAACAAAATATCCGGAATCATTCCAGGTTTCATTATGGCAGCGTAAACAGCTTTTTCGGTAAACAGCTTTATGACCACATACTTCACAATCCTGTAAGTTTTGAAACAATACTGAGATCTCATGCTGGCTTTCTTCCGAAAAAAGGGAAAGAGGAATTGTTTTCAGAAGCAGATAATAATTCGGTTCCTGCCATGAAAAATACACCGACTCCGTTTTATTTATAAAAAGCCATAGTCTTTGAAAGTCATATTCTACCTCAGCTTTAACAATATTTTTAATATTCAGAACAGTCTCATTGTTTCTTTTGACATTCTGTTTGTCATCAATTTCAATAACGGGTTGCTGCTCCAGAAAGTGATTCAGGCATAATGTGGTCTGCCATGAACCAATTGTTCTCAGTTTACCTTCTTCTCCACAGATCTCACACGTCCTGACAGACAGTTCTGAATATTTACTTTTGATCTTTTTAAGTTTGTCGTTGAGCGTTTCATCTTCAGAATAGGTGTAGCATCTCAATTCTCCAAACTTTTCCTTTCCAAAGACACGATGTTCCATATTCCAGCCTGCAACAGCAAATTCATACAGCAATTTCCGGATAAGATCATTCCATCCGGTACTGTTCACTGAAAAATTAGTGAGATTACGTTCTATGAAAAGATTGATTTCTTCTTTGTTCATTAAAGGCTGCTTCCTGCTTCTATTTCGTAAGGTTCTTTCCCTTTTTCAAAAATCCTGGTCAGTTCACTTCCTTCCACTGTAATGGAATCATTTGTTCTTCGGATCCAGTTTCCTTCTCTAAGGCCAACCACTTTAATATCATTTTGGGTAAGGAACTCCTGAATACGGGTTTCTCTGGTTTCTCCGTTGTGTTTCAAATCCGGATTGGGATCAAGGTAATGGGGATTGATATTGAAAGACACCAGTCCCATACAGTCGAAACTCGGTGGGTATACAATCGGCATATCATTCGTCGTTTTCATATTCTGACCTCCGATATTACTTCCTGCGCTGCATCCAAGATAAGCTTTTCCTTCAGATACATTTTCTTTCAGGACAGACATCAATCCTTCTTCGTGTAATGTTTTAACCAATAAAAAAGTATTTCCTCCTCCGGTAAAGAAACCTTTTGCCTGATGAATGGCTTCTTTTTTATCTTCAAATTCATGAAGCCCTTTTACTTTTATATGGATGGTTTCAAAAAAAGAGCGTGCTTTAGCCGTATAGTCATCATGGGAAATTCCGCCTGGTCTTGCGAAAGGGATAAACACAATTTCGTCAATTCCTTTATAGAGTTGGATTAATTCTTCTCTTAAGTATTCCAGATATTCCCCACCAAAAAGGGTGGATGTTGAAGCTAATATAATGTTCATATGGCGAAATTATAGGTATTAATAAAAAATGAATTACAAAGATAGCTTCAAAGATGAACGAATCAAAAATTAAACTAAAAAAAACACGAATCCCGTTAATATTTTCTAAAAAAACTTAAAGCCTCTAAAATTTTACATTTTGTGGAATTATTATTGAATTTTAGATTTTCGAATTTAAAATATAAGATTATGAAAATGAGTAAAATTAATAGTAGAAGCCTATTTTTAGGATTAATACTAGCAGGAAGTGTAAGTCTTGTAAATGCACAAACGACTCAGCCGGAAACTTCGGCATCAACGAGTCAAACCACTAATCCAACTATTGAGGGTCTTAAAAAACAGATCGCAGCCAATCCAAAAGATGCAGAATCATTAGCAAAACTGGCTAATGCTTATCAGGAAGCTTCAGACTGGCCCAATGCCATTGATACATGGAAGAAAATATCTGTTTTATTACCGGACTGGGCTCCGTCTTATTACAGCCAGGCTTATGCCTATCAGTCTGCAAAAGATGATGCCAATGCAAAAATTGCTTACGAAAAGTATATTGCAACAGTAAAACCTGAAGAAGTAGAGCAAAATAAGAAGAATCTGGCATACGCTTATTTCTATCTTGCCTTTACAGAACAGCAAACTGATCCTAATAAAGCAAAAGAACACATTGCAAAATCTATACAGTATGACCCAACCAACGAGGATGCTGTAAAGCTTAGCAAAACATTAAATTCTTAGTAAATAAAAAAGACCGGAAAATTTTTCCGGTCTTTTTGTTTTTAATTATAAATGATGAAATGTTCAGGTTTTATTTAAATTAAACACAAAGATTAAGTACCTGCTGTTAAATTTTGAGGAAGCTAAGGATGGAATCAATTTCATTGATTCTTTCTAAGCGTATGTATATCATAAAGTTTCATCAGCGACACTGTCGCTTTCTTAGCACGCTTAGGAATAAGAGAATTTAAGCTAATCTTTGCGTTAAATTTAAAATATATTTTTTGTGCAGAGTTACTCTTTTTTAATTCCAGATTTCCTGCATTATTTGAAACTTTGTCTTGCTATGATCCTACTCAATCATCTTTCCGAAAAAATCTGTTTCACCATGCAGATGTCTGATAATTTTATCAATATTTCTCTGAATACTGGCTTCGGTTTTTAAATTATTGATATACCGGATCAGCTCATGTCTTCTTGAAGGAATCAGGTTTTCAAAATTTGCTGTTGCCACAGTACTTTCTTTAATTGCTTTTTCTAATTGCGGATGGATAGCAATACTTCTGTCAGAATCATCATATTCCAGAACAACTTCAATAACTTCTCCTATTCTTTTTGGAGAGTTTTTCAGCATTATCAGGTTCACATACAGCCTCCATTCTCCCAGATATTTCATCAGGTTTTGCTTAAATTCTTTCCCATTCACAGTTCCTTTTACAGCAATAGGACTTTTATTTCTCCCTGATTCATTAAAAATTTCTTCCAGAATTTCTTCAGGAATAAAAACAAAAGGATTGATTCCTATAATTTCCAATGAGGCGGTGAAGCTGTTGTTTTTCATAGATAACAGATTTAGTTAGGCTAGAAACAAAATTAACTATTTGGTTTAACATCAACATATTTTTTTCCTCTATAGCCTTCCTACTCTAAAACCCTAAAACTCTCAAACCCTCCTACACTCAAACTCTCCCACCCCAAAACCCTCTAACCCAATCACGCCGTAACTCAAAATTCATACCTCAGAACCCAATTAATTCCCTATCTTTGTATCAATAAATCTATTTATCAAAATGAAATTTTTTATTGACACAGCTAATTTAGAGCAAATCAAGGAAGCAAGAGATCTTGGGATCTTAGATGGTGTAACTACCAATCCTTCATTAATGGCAAAAGAAGGAATTCAGGGAGCTGAAGCGATCAAAAACCATTATAAAACGATCTGCGAACTTGTAGACGGAGATATTTCTGCAGAAGTTCTTTCTACAACGTATGAAGAAATGATTAAGGAAGGAGACGAATTGGCTGCTATTCACCCGAATATCGTTGTAAAAATTCCGATGATCAAAGACGGAATCAGAGCTTTAAAATATTTTTCTGATAAAGGAATCAAAACAAACTGTACTTTGATCTTCTCTCCGGGACAGGCTCTTTTGGCAGCAAAAGCAGGAGCAACTTATGTTTCTCCGTTCTTAGGAAGATTAGATGATATTTCTACTGACGGTCTGAACCTTATTCAGGAGATCAGATTAATTTTCGATAACTATATGTTCGAAACTGAAATCCTGGCCGCTTCTATCCGTCACTCAATGCACATTATCGACTGTGCTAAAATAGGAGCAGATGTTATCACGTCTCCACTTCCTCCGATCTTGAGCTTATTGAAGCACCCGTTAACAGACAGCGGATTGGCTCAGTTTATTGCAGATTCTCAGAAATTAGCATAATCACTGGTCCTTATTCAGATATAAAAAATCCCGGAACACTATCCGGGATTTTATTTTTTAATGGGTGTTTTATTTTTTTTCTTCAGTTATATTTTTAACCACCTTACACGGATTTCCCACTGCCACTACATTATCCGGAATATCTTTTGTGACAACACTTCCTGCTCCAATCACCGAATTATTTCCGATAGAAACACCCGGAAGTACAACCACATTTCCTCCCAACCATACATTATCACCTACTTTGATCGGATGTGCATATTCCAGCCCTTCATTCCTTTGCTGTACATCAAGCGGATGGCCTGCTGTATAAAAACTGCAGTTGGGCCCGATAAACACGTTATCACCAAATTCTATTTTGGCACAGTCTAAAATAACAAGGTTATGATTGGCATAGAAGTTCTCTCCCACTTTGATATTGTATCCGTAGTCGCACCAGAAATTGGGTTCTATACAGATATTTTCTTTTATACCGCCAATAATCTTTCTGAGCAGTCTGTATCTGTTTTCTGTATCTGAATTTTTCAATCCATTATATTCCTGGCATAGATCTTTGCAGGCAATACGTTCCCGAATCAGTTCTTTATCATAATTGGCATTATATAAAAGCCCGGCAGCACATTTTTCCTTTTCTGTCATGAGATATAATTTTTTGCTATTGCTTATTGCTTATTGCTTATTGCTTATTGCTTATTGCTTATTGCTTATTGCTTATTGCTTATTGCTTATGAAATATAAGAAATATGTCCTGATAAACCTCAGTGATATTGATCATTCGTTTCAGCACCTCAAACCACATTATGTTCTAAAAAATAAAAACAGGATGACAAAAATGCCATCCTGCAGATATTAGAAAATATATAATTTTACTTGAACAAATCAGGTTCTATTTTATTGTTATTTTTTAATTGATCTTCTTTTGCTCTTTTTTCAATATTCCTGTACATTTCATTCATATCAATGCTTTTACCATCCTGGTTTTTCATTTGCACTACAGCTCCTGCCGGAAGCGTACTCATGGTTTGCTTCATATCTTTTGTAGGATCAGTAAGATAATCTTTCCAGGCTTTTTTAAACTGCTTTTTGCTGATCTCTATTTCTTTACCTCCCAAACCTATTGTAGTGAGGCCGGGTATTTGAAGATCTTCCTGCGATGCAGCTTCTGTTTTCTTGTTACCGATTAGAGTCATTATATGCGAGCCTGTGGTATCCTCAATTTTAACAATAAGTCCCGGCAATCCATAGAATTTATAAGGACCATCCTGAAAAGGAATGTCTGTAGAAAACCATGCTACCCAACTTCTTCCTCCATAACTGGTAGTTGCTTTTTGGGTATTATACTCTCCGATTTTCTGCTTTTCAGGAAGTATTTTCCATTCAGGTTTTTGATCTTCCGGCATTTTATAGCTGGTATTCCCAATGTTTTCTGAGAATGAAACACTGTAATCCGGATACTTTTTTGTAACCGTGGAGGAAATTGTACCGGGTTTTATATTTTTTTTGATATTAATACTTCCCCCAAATCCTCCTTTCATCTGCTTTGCAATATCTGCTTTTGTTGCAGAATCTGAAGCAAATTTTTCTCTGCTGTAATATTTAGATCCATTTTTATCAATGTCCAGAAACATTACATCACTTTTCACATCTGCTTTATTGGTAGAATCAGAGATATATTTATAGTCATAATAGAATCTGTTGACTTGAGCCTGTAGGGCTACACTTAAAAACGCTAGCAAAAGCAAATGTATTTTTTTCATAATTTATGTATTTATTTAAATATTATTAAAAAAGCTTTGCCAATCCAAAACTGACAAAGCTTTCTGGAACTTTATTTTTTTGTCTCTATTCTTACTTCTCCCTGTCTAGCATCTCCTTTTTTCTGTGTGTTGACATTCACTCTTGAAATATTGTTTGTATCCAATGAATTGACATCATCCTTAGAAACCTCTCTTCCATCAATATAGTATTTGTATCTGAAATCATCTCCGGCACTTATATTGAATTTCTTCACTCCATTCATTGAAATGTTGCCACTGCCATCTTTTTTAATAAAATCAGCATGCATTACCATCACGTTTGGAGAAGAACTTACCATCGTAAAATTACCTCCTCTGAAATTTTGTGCTGTTTTTTCTGCTTCCACGCGGGCTTTTTCAGCTTCTTTTCTGATTCTGTCTGCATCAATCCTGATTCTTTCGCTTTGTACTCTGATTCTATCTCCTTCAGCACGTGCTCTGTCACCTTCTATTCTGGCCTTAGTTGCTTCTTTCATTGCTCTTTTAGCTTCGGCCATTGCTTTGCGTATCTCTTCTTTTTCCTGAGCGCTCAGATCATTATAATTAACAACTCTGTTTGTTTTAAAATAGGTTATTTTTGGTTCTTTTGGCGCTTTAGGTGGTGCAGGAGGAATTGGCATTTCTCCTATTTTTGCCGCTGCTTTTTCTGCTTTTTTTGCCGCTCTTTCTATTTTTCGAAGCTCTTTTTTACTAAGAGGTTCCATATTTTCGAGCTCCTTCATCTGATTCTTCCATTCAACAGAATTGAAATACTTATCAACTTCCACTTTTGAAGCAATTTCTCCTATTTCTGAAGCCATATTGCTTATTTCTTCTATTTTATCGCTGAAGAGATCACTTTCGGGATCCAAACCTTCCAGCTCTTTCTCTTTTTCTTTTATTTTCTTTTCAAGCCCTGAAATTTTTGTGTGGTCTTCAGGCGATACGGTTTTCAGTTCTGCAATTTTTTCCTGACCTGATTTTTCAGGTCTTATCGTATCTTTCTTGATTTCTGAAACTACTTTTTTTATAGAAAGGTTTGTTTCTTCAATTTCTCTGTTCTTCGCATTTACCAGATAAGCAAAAGCGATAGAGAATACAACCGGCAGGGCAAAAATTCTTCGCGCATATCCGAATTTGGTTTTTGGTTTTTGTAACATCTTAAGTCTTTTTTTAAGGTTTGAACTTAGAAACGGACTGGTAACAGGCAACTGTGTTCCGGAAAAGTGGCTTGCTAAAAGCATCTGCGCAAATGCTTTGGTGTCCGATTGTTTTACGGCTTTTTTATCAGCCAGATATTCATGGATTAGATTAATTTCTTTTTTAATGAGATGAAAGAACGGATTGAACCAGAAAACAGAGGTAATAATCTCGATAAAGATCTTATCAAAGGAATGTTTCTGCTCAATATGTACCATTTCATGCTTTAAAATCTGTTTTCCGATATCAGAATGCAGTGTAATTGTATTCTTCCAGAACAGGTTTTTAAAATAAGAAAATGGAGCTTCGGTAAGGTCTGTACGGTAAAAATTGATCCCGTCAAAACTTTCTTTCTGAAATTGGTTTTTAAACTGCTGGATTTTGAAAATCCCATACAACAGCTTCCCTAAAAAATAGAGAGAAACCAGTCCCAGAGTTGAAAAAATAATGTTAAAATAAAGGTTACCACTGTCTATGTTTTTTTCTGTGTTAAAATTCTGAATCTTGTCAAGAAGCATATACATATCATTATTTACCTCTATCGTAAAATCGTCTATTCTGATAAGTGGCAACAAAAGTGATATCACAATTGCACCCAGCAGATAAAATCTGTTATAATGATGGAATGTCTTGTCTTTTAATGACAACTGATAATACAAAAATGTTACACCTGAACATAAAATAGTTTTCCCAAAGTATAAAAGTATTGCTTCCATAAGTCTTAGTCTTTCTTTTTGAGTTCATCTAATAACATCTCAAGATCTTCTACTGTCATTTCATTTTTTTCAACTAAAAATGAAACGGCACTTTTGTAAGAACCTTTAAAATAGTTTTTCACAAGGCTCTTCATTGTTTTCCCGGAGTACTGTTCTTTTGAAACCAGCGGAAAGTACTCATGCTGTCTTCCGTATACATGATAGTCTACAAATTCTTTATCCTTCAATACTTTTAAAATAGTAGAAACAGTATTCGTATGTGGTTTTGGTTCCGGGAAAAGATCAAGCACATCCTTCAGGAAGCCTTTTTCTAATTTCCATAAATACTGCATTACCTGTTCTTCTGCTTTTGTTAGAGTCTGAATTTTCATATCCTGTTCATTTATCAATTAAAGTGATATACAATCATATTATCCTATATCACTAATAAATTAGTTATACAAATGTAGAAATAAAAATGAATCAAACAACTATTTTTTTAGTGATAAAACGTTTTAAATACTAATCGTTTGAAAATCAACACAATAAAAATAGTTAAAATTTATTAAATTTTTAATGAATGGGAATATTTGCTGTTTATTTTGTAGAAAATCATTTAATAGTATTACTTTTTTACACTAAACAGGTCCGGTTGCTCAAAGATTTTCAACTCTTTTAGTAGCAATCCTTGTCAAGGTTTTAAACCTTGACAAGGGTCAATATATAAAAAATGAAAGACTAAAAAAATTCATAATCACAAATGTCAGATTCAAAGTAAAATTTGTCCGATTGATCAGATTTTCAGAAAAACATACCTCAAAAAGTTCTGAAATTTGAATAAAAACAAAGAGATATGAATCGTTTTTTGAAAAAATTAAAAACAAAAAATATACTGGTAATAGTACTGATTGTCTTTATTGGAATTCAGTTTTACAGACCTGAAATTGTACAAAAGCCTATAACTGGTGAGATTCATGTGCCCAGTGATGTAAGAGCGATCCTGCAGCGTTCGTGTTTCGATTGTCATTCTAATCAGACAGATCTGAAGTGGTTTGATCAGATTGCTCCTGCTTACTGGCTGGTAGAAAATCATATTAAAAAAGGAAAACAAGGACTCAATTTTTCTGAATGGGATAAACTGGCTCCTCCTGCACAAAATGCCAAACTTTGGGAAGCTTTTAATCAGATTAACCTGAAAGCAATGCCTCTAAAAAGCTACAAATTACTTCATCCCGAAGCAAAACTTTCTGAAAATGATATCCGCATCCTGAAAAACTATGTGACTTCTCTTGCTCCCAAGCAAAAACCTGACACTGCAAAGGTTTCTACTTATAACAAACAGCTTCAGCAAGTCAGTAAAATGCATACTAATGCATCTAAACCATCATTCCCTACTGCACTGAATGGGATCAGCTATATTCCTGATTATAAAAACTGGAAACCGATAAGTTCTACAGAAAGATTTGATAATGGTACAATGCGTATCATATTCGGAAATGATATTGCTGTAAAAGCGGCAAAAGAGCATAAAACCAATCCATGGCCGGACGGAACCATATTTGCGAAAGTAGCATGGGATCAGATAATAGATAGTGACGGGAATGTCACTACCGGAGCCTTTAAACAGGTGGAATATATGATTAAGGATTCCAAAAAATTCGCCTCTACAAAAGGATGGGGATGGGCAAGATTTTTATCTCCCAAACTTGACCCCTATGGAAAGACAGCAGATTTCGGCAACGAGTGCATCAGCTGCCATCGTCCTATGAAAGACAATGATTTTGTATTTACCTCTCCTATAAACCATTAAGTGATGAAGAATCTGACTGTTTATTTAATAATGTGCGTATTTATTGTGAGCTGCAATTCCAAAAAACAATACGAACCCGTGAATGAAAATGCGTCCCTTCCTGAAAGCTTTGATTTTAATGCTATGAACTTAAAGGTGGTAACCTCTTCGATCAATCATAAAAAACAGACGATGATGACGCTCTACGGCACTGATTCAGCAATTGATGATTTGAAGGATAATGCTGGAAAAGTCAATGGTAAAGAAAGAATACTGGCATTGGTTACCTGGTCGCAGAAGGATGATCCTTATTGGTATGGAGCTAAAATCCCCAATAATCTTCTGTCTGTAGAAGTTATCAAAAGTAAACTGCCTTTCTCCGAAAACTCAGAAATTCTGTATCAAAAATATGAAGGGAAAGAACTTAAGAAAGTGAAGGCAGATGGGACAAACAGAGTTTCTACAATTCTAAGTATGAAACCTTCAATCATGCCTTAACATAGGATTTTAAAATCACATATAAAAAAATAATATTCATTAAAAACTATTAAAAAAATGGAAAAATTTACATTCAGTTCAAGTCTGGTTACCGGATGCGTTTCTGCAGCGTTATTGCTTTTCACCTCTGTGGCCTGTTCAAAGGATAATCAGGATGAATCGTCTGATCCTGCCGTTAAAGAAGTACAATTGAGAAATGATGCCGGTCTTGGAAGTGTACTGACTGATAAAGAGGGCCATACTCTTTATTATTTTGCCAATGATGCTACTGCCACCAACAATTGTACCGGAGGATGCGAACCTGTATGGCCTATCTTCAATGTAGATAATCTTTCTGCCGAAAAACTAGGCTCCGGATTGGAACTTTCAGATTTTACGACAATAACAACGGGTTCAGGGAAAAAGCAGGTAACCTATAAAGGAAGACCTCTTTATTACTATGCACCTTTGGTGAACGGAACCAATGTAAAAGAAGATGCAGGGAAAACCGGCGGAGAAAACGTAGGAGGCGTATGGTTTGTTGCAAAACCTGATTATACTATTATGCTTACCAATGCACAACTTGTAGGACATGACAGAAAAAACTATACTTCAACGTATACGGAAGGGACGGGAAAAACGCTCTATTTTACAGATGCTAAAGGAGTAACACTCTACACCTTTAAGAATGACAAACAAAATAAGAACAATTTTACCGCCTCTGATTTTTCGAATAATGGCGTTTGGCCCATTTATGAAACAGATAAAATTGTAGTTCCTTCCGGGCTTGATAAAACGCTTTTTGGATCTATTACAGTATTCGGAAGAAAACAGCTTACGTATAAAGGATGGCCTCTTTACCGTTTTGGACAGGATAATATGGTGATGGGCTCTAATAAAGGTGTTTCATTTCCTACTCCGGGCGGTGTTTGGCCTGTACCTGTGAAAAATATGGCAGCAGCTATGCCCTAGTTTTGTGTTTTTATAGAAATCTCAGTGCTAAATAACGGACGTGCTGCCGTGCCGTTATTTAGCTTTTGTATCTTTGTTACTGCTTAACTGCCTGATTTTTATTTATGATCTATGCAAAATATATAAATACCAACGGAAGAAAGGTATTCAGGATTGATCCGAGAATCATTCTCTTCAGCTCTCTTTTTATGGGGATTCTGGCTTCAGTGCCCAAAATACTCCGTATGCATATTACACTGGGAGAGCTGACGATAGATTTTTCCATCTCCTTTTTATTCTCATTATTTGTATGGTATTTTAATATCTACAGTCTGCCGAAGTTTTCTATTCAGAATATATCTACGAGATTTTTCAATAAAAAACTGGTGATCAGCTTATCCATCGGAGTAGTTGTCATGGCAGCCATAGTGCTTATTCATCATATTATATTTCCCAAGTATGGATTTAATACTATGGTGCTGATGTACGAATTCCGGGGCGTATTGATCAATCTTACGATTTATATGTTTCTCTACCTTTTGTATCAGACTTATAATTCTCAGCAGATTAAATTTGAACTTGAACAAATCAGAACGGATAATCTCAATGCCCAATATGAATTGCTGAAGCAGCAGATTAATCCTCATTTTTTATTCAACAGTCTCAATACACTGAAATCTATGATTGACATAAAAGATGAAAGTTCCGGGGATTTTGTGGTGAGGTTGGCAGATTTCTATCGCTTCACTTTAGACAACAGAAAAATGGATCTTATTCCCTTAAAAAAGGAGCTTACAATACTGGATGCCTACGTTTTTCTTCTGACATCTAGGTTTGAAGATGGTATAGAGTTTAAAATAGATATTCCGGAAGAGATCTTAAATTCTTACATTCCTCCGTTTACACTGCAGCTTTTGTGTGAAAACTGTATCAAACATAATATTGTATCACTGGCCAATCCGTTAATCATAAAATTATACAGTGATAACGAATATATTATTATTGAAAATAATTTCCAGCCGAAGAATATACCACAGGAATCCGCAGGGATAGGAATTGAAAATATCCGAGAACGTTACAAGCATTTTGCTGAAAAGGAACTTACCATCCTGCATAATGATCATAATTTCACAGTCAAATTACCCATAGTAGATGAAAGTTTTAGTAATAGAAGATGAGATAAAAACCGCAAAGGCATTGGGACGGATGATCGTTGCAGTACAGCCGGAAGCTACCATAGTACAGTACATTGAAAGTGTTGCTATGGCTGTGGAATATCTTTCTGGCACTGAAACTCCGGACATTATATTTATGGATATTCAACTGGCGGACGGAAATTGTTTTGAGATATTCAGCAAGGTCAGGATAAAAGTGCCCGTTATTTTCTGTACTGCCTTTGATGAATATGCGATAGAAGCTTTTAAAAGTAACGGAGTGGATTATATCTTGAAACCTTTTGAGAAAAAAGATATTCAGTCCGCTTTTGAAAAGATCAATAATCTTAAAAACTTTTTTCAGCACGCTCCTTCTCCCGACCAGAAACTGGAAGATATTCTGAATAATCTGACAACAGGAAGAGGAAAAACCAATTTCCTGGTCTTTTCCAATAATAAATACAATAATATCCCTGTTGACAAAATTGCCTGTTTTTACAGCCAGTTTGGAAGTACTGTACTGGTGACTTTCGATCAGAAAGAATATTCAGTTCCACAGTCATTGGATGAGATTGGACAGCTGGTTTCAGGAGCTCAATTCTTTAGAATTAACAGGCAATATCTGATCAGCTTTACAGCTATTGTTGAAGTGGAACATTATTTCTCCCGAAAACTTCTTGTCAGCCTGAAAATTACTACCCCCGAAAAGCCATTGGTCACTAAAGATAAAGCTTCCCGTTTTCTCCAGTGGCTGGAAGAGCGATAAAACAATTAACTAAAAGCAGTATATAAAATAATTTAATCTCTGATTACCATTGGAGAAAGCTAATATTTTGCCCAATCAGAAATCGTTTTGGAATACAGCAATAAACAACTGAGCTCAACTCCAGCTCAAAATAAAGAACAAATAAAATGGATCAAAAAAATACTATTGCAGACGGATTTATTCGCCGTAAATTTGGTTTTCTTGGTGAAGACTTTCTGGAAGAGCTCAAAACTCATGGAATCTACGACAAAATAGAAGCCAGGCAGGAAATCATCCGCGAAGGAGACCGCGTCAAGTATGTTTTGTTTTTAATAAAAGGAGCTATTAAAGTGTATTCTCTGAATGATGGCCGTGAACTTGTATATTATTATATCAGTGATGAAGAGAACTGTCTGATGACCTTTTCATCAATTTTTAATAATAACATCAGTAAGGTTTATGCTACTACGGAAGAGGACTCTGAGGTTCTTCTTGTTCCTCTGGCAGTGATAAGCAAGTGGCTGGTAGCGTTTCCTGCCATTAATACAATATTTTTTCATGAATATGAAAGAAGATTTTCAGCCGTGATGGATATGATTAATGAAGCAATGTTTCATCATCTGGATACACGCGTTCTGAATTATATTAAACGAAAAGTGATTTTAGCAGGAAATCAACCTGTAAAAATCAAACACAGAGAAATAGCAGGAAGCCTGGGAACTTCACGGGAAGTAGTAAGCCGAGTGCTGAAAAAAATAGAAAATGAAGGCAAAATCTTTAAAGATGAAGAAGGTAAAATATGGGCAGCAGATCAAATGCCTTTACCATTAAATAAATAACATAATACATACATTAATATTAAAATCTTTTCTCAATGAAAAAAATACTTTTTATCGGAATGGTGCTTATAGGGATTATAAGCCTTTCATCATTTATTAAATCGGATGATTCCAGAGGTACGAAACCTGCAAAATCAATTTATGATTTTAAGATTGAATCCATCGATGGCGGAAAAATTGACTTTTCTGAATACAAAGGAAAATACATTCTTATTGTAAACACAGCATCCAAGTGTGGATACACTCCTCAATACAAAGGCTTGGAGCAACTTTACAAGGATTATGGTGATAAACTGGTTGTGGTTGGCTTCCCTTCTGATAATTTTGCAGATCAGGAGTTTCATGACAATGTTGATATCAAATCTTTCTGCGAAAAGAACTATGGGGTAACATTTCCGCTTACTACTTCAGTGGATGTAAAAGGTTCAAAAATCACTCCTGTATTCGATTATCTTACCCACAAATCTCAAAACGGGGTAATGGACGCTACCATAAGCTGGAATTTCAATAAGTTTCTGATCAGCCCGGAAGGAAAATTATTAGAACATTTTGACTCTAAAGTAGTTCCTGAAAGTGATAAAATCACTCATTATTTCAAATAAATAATCTTTGCAAAACACTACTATCATTATGAGTAGTGTTTTTTTTATCCATGCACACAAAATTATTTTGATTGTGAATGACCATTCAAATGCACAAATTGAGTTGTATTAACAATTTAAATTACAAAAATCATGTCAATAAAGACCCTGAAGACGTCATTTTTACAACAATGGTTCATATACATTATAGAATTGTTAAATTTTATTAAATAAATATTAAAATGTATTTGTTTTAACCGGGAAATTATATTTATTTTAGTGCTTTAAAAATTTCTCATGAAAAGATATAATTTATTGATTGTACTATTACTGCTTATTTTCAATGTTACTACAGCACAAAAGAAGGGTTCTCCTGCTGCTGATCTTAGTATATTAAAAGATACAAAATCAAAAATCGAAGCTACCGTTCCATTGGTTATTCAGCATCTTCAAACGATCTCTACAAAAGAAGGAGATAATAATATTGTGAATAACGGAAAGATTGCTTTGGGTAGAGAATATGGTATTTTAGAGTCTGAATGGTTTTTATACAGAAACAATATGAAAAACTGTATCCTGAACAATTCTTCTAAAAAAGCTAAGAAATGTATGGAATACCACAACAATATGTTGAGAGGTACGATGATCAATTACAACAATTATATTACCAACCTTACAAGAAAGAACGGATATCTGGGTGTTGAAGGAGATACAAAATTTGAATTCAAACCTGCTGATATTGCTACAAAGCTGAGTGAAGCGTATTTCAATGCAAACGATGCTGCGGGAAGAATGAAAGCGGATCAGAAAAGAGACTTTTTAGGACAGACAATGTCTGATGACAACAAGCTTACTCCTTACGCTCAACTGGCACAATAATATCTAAATCATATTTAAAAATAAAAAAAGAGAACCTCAATTGTGGTTCTCTTTTTTATTCAAAAGCAAAAAATCTCCGCCGGAAAAAGCAGTTTTGTGGTACTAATCATAAAACCCTTGGGGAAAAAGTAGAAAATTAGGCAGAGATTTTTTTGCATACACTCTACAGATCAACTGTCCTACCCATGATCTGTAAGAGCTTTACAAAAATAGGACTATAGCCTTCTGCTGGCTGAAAATACCTGTAGAATTAAATGTTCAAAACTGTAGAACTAATACTACTTCTCATTATAGAAGTAAAGCACCTCAAAAAAGGTGCTCTACAATTACGTTTTACTCGCTTTATTCTTCCACCAGTGGTAGTAATTATGCAGTCCGTCATATTCAAACCCGCAGCGTGGATACAGCGTATTTCCTATATCATTTGTTTTTTCGGTTTCAAGCATCAGCCCACACGCTCCTGTCTCTTCACACCATTGTTTACTGCGGTCAATTAATGCCACAGAAAGCCCCTTCCCTCTATAATCAGGATGAACAAAAAGATCACTTAAAAGCCATTGTTTTTGCAATCTGGTATAATGAAATAATTTGTAAAGCTGTACGAATCCTACGGCTTTTCCGTCTGCTACTGCTAGAAAAATATCGGATTCACTATTTAAAAACCGTTCTTTAAGAAAAGCCTTCCCTTTTTCAAGATCCGATTCCTGTCTGTAAAAAATACGGTAAAGATTGAACAATTCAGCCGTTTCATCAAGATCTTCAAGACTTGCCTTTTTAATCATGTAATTCATCGTTATATCTATTTTTATTAACAGGGCAAAAATAGCCTTAAACAGGACCAGTGATATCATCCAGAATCATATTAAAACTATAGTCCAGATAGATTTACTGTGATCTTTATTAAATTACACAATGAATACCGCACGTTTCGGATTGTATTGTTCTGAACAACTATAGATTTTTGCAGAATAAAATCAAACCAATGAAAAATATTCTTCATACACTCAAAAATACAGACTGGCAACACCTTACAGAAGCAATGCATCAAAACGGATATGCTATCATTCCTGATCTGCTGTCTGAAGATGAATGTGAACTATTGAAATCAAATTATGATCATTCTTCTCTTTATCGTAAAACAGTTGTCATGACCAGACATCGTTTTGGTTTGGGGGAATATAAATATTTTACTTACCCATTACCTGAAATCATTCAAACCATACGAACAACAATGTATCCCTATCTGGCTTCTATTGCCAATACGTGGTTTAAAGCGTTACATATTGACACTCAATTTCCTTTAGACCATCAGGAGTTCCTGGACCTATGTCATCTTAACAGTCAGCAAAAAGCTGCGGTTTTAATTTTGAAATATGGAAAAGGCGGATTTAACACCTTACATCAGGATTTATATGGAGACATCTATTTTCCTATTCAAATTGTATTAATGCTCAGCGAACCTGACGAAGATTTTACAGGCGGTGAGTTTGTACTTACCCAACAGATTCCGAGGGCACAGTCAAAAGCTATTGTTTTAAAACCTAAAAAAGGGGATGTTCTTATTTTTACGACTCAATTTAAACCCGAAAAAGGAACCAAAGGATACTACAGAGTCAATATGAAACATGGAGTAAGTGAAGTGAGAGAGGGAAACCGTTATGCGCTAGGAATTATCTTTCATGATGCAACCAACTAATTATTAAATAATTGAACTATGATTCAGCATTCTCAGATACCAGCAGAAAGTCTTAGAAGTAAAATCCACCACAGACAAATTCGTTTTGGAGGAAATAAAAAACTAAAAATCTATGGATTGCTCAGCTGCCGCTCAGGAAAGAGAATGAAAATGGACAACAGAGTTTTCTTCACAGATGAGAAAGATGCTTTAGAAAATGGCTATCGTCCGTGTGGACATTGTATGAAAGAGGCCTATAAGCTGTGGAAAAACCAGTAGTACTTACCCTATAACCCTTCTCCCTATTTATTTTACCCAAGATAAAATCTTTGGGTCTTACCCAAAATGTAAATTCAGTTATAAAAGTTTGTCTCTACGCATTATTTCTACCTGAGATTGCTTCACTTTGTTCGCAATGACTGATAGTAAATAAAAAAGAGAAGCAATAAATATTGCTTCTCTTTCGTTTAGTAGCGGGAACCGGACTCGAACCGATGACCTTCGGGTTATGAGCCCGACGAGCTACCTACTGCTCCATCCCGCG
>NZ_JAMZGF010000041.1 GCF_024158915.1 Chryseobacterium sp. S0630
AAAAAATCATCCTAAAAAAATAATATGGGTAGTTTATAAACAAAAACCGCCTCAAGGAAAATGAGACGGCTTCTTTTCTTTTGATATAAATTATTATCGAGCATTATTCTTGGTCAGGATAAAGTAATGCATCTGATCTCCATATTCGTAATTAATATCCCAGCCCGGATATTGTTTGATAATAGTCTTAATGATAGACAATCCCAGTCCGGTGGACGTATGATCTGAACCTTGTTTGTAAAAGCGGTTAAAGATCCTTGACTGATCTAAAGACACAGGGTTTCCACTGTTTTGAAATGCTATTCTGTTATTTTCAATGATAATGTTTAGAGTTCCTTCTTCGTTGTTATATTTTACTGCATTTTTAAGAAGGTTAGACAAAAGAATATCGGCAAGATCCTGATTGAAATCTGCGACAAATTTTCCTTTCTCAATGATACTGACTTCTACTTTTTTAAAGGCAATAAAGTCTTCATAATTCTGAACTAATTGAGCGATCATTGCATTAAAATCAACATCTGAAGTTTTATTAAACTGGCTGTTTTCAATCTTGGAAAGCATTAATAAAGATTTGTTTAAACCTACCATTCTTCTCAGGTCATTCTTCACTTCCGTAAGAAAAGTCAGATTCTTTTTGTCAAGATCATCATTTAAAATCATCAGATCAATTTTATTAATCACGATAGCCAAAGGAGTTTGAAGCTCATGGGAAGCATTTTCAATAAACTGTTTCTGCTGATAGAAAACCAATTCATTACGTTCAATCATTTCATTGATTTCCACATTTAATTCTTCAAACTCAGTGATCTTATAGTTCTGTTTTTCCTGAGAAAAAGGAATTCCAAACTGATATTTTTTTAGTTTATCCAAAATCAGATAGAACGGCCTCATGGCTTTATTCAGCAGATATCCATTGACAGCTACGATACTTACCACCAAAAGGATATAAAGCACAATTAAGGCTGTCGTAAGGTCGTATATCAATTCATCCTCTTCTACCGTAGATGTTCTGATGACAAGCCGCTGATGACCTTTGAACTGATCAATAAAGTCGGCCTCAAGAACTCTGTAAGGCTGGTCTTTGTCATCATACTCCATATAGTACATCTTGTTGTACAGCCTGCTTTTATTTTGATAATCTCCAGCTTTGATCGGATTGATTTTAAATTCATTGAATCCAAATTCATTGTTCTTCAAAAGCTGAGGATTAAGATAAACCGCTTTAATGATCTGTATCTTTCTGTCCCTCAATCCATCATCCACATTATCATGTACTTCATCCAGGATATAGGCATAAAAAAGACCGGCCCACACTGCTATAATCAGCAGCAGGATCATGATCAGATATTTTATCGTGTAATATTTTAATGAAGTCTTCATCAGATGAATTTATATCCTATTCCGTATACAGCCTGAAAATCAGCTTCTGCATTGAGAGTTTTCAGTTTTTTTCGAAGGTTTTTAATCTGGGAATAAATAAAATCCAGACTGTCTGCCTGATCGATATAATCTCCCCAGATTGCTTCGGCTAATGTTGTTTTCTGTAAGGTTTTCTCCGGATGAATTACAAAATAATACAAAAGGTCATATTCTTTTCGGTTAAGAATAAGCTCTTCATCCCCTACTTTTACCGTTCTGTTCTCCGGATCAATGCTGATATTTTTGTATCGGATGATATTTTCACCATCCTGATTTTTTCTTCTGATCACAGACTTGATTCTGGCCATCAATTCTGCAAGGTGGAAAGGTTTTGCAAGATAATCATCTGCTCCTATTTCCAGTCCGGCCACCTTATCGTCCACAGAGTCTTTGGCAGAAAGAATGATCACAGGATCTTTCTTATGCATTTTTTTGATCTCTTTCAGAAGATCTATTCCGTTTCCGTCAGGCAGCATAATATCGAGCAAAATACAGTCGTATTCGTAAGAAATAATTTTCTCCAGCCCACCACTGTAATTTTCCGCATATTCAACAATGAAATGCTCTGCTTCCAGAAACTTCTGTACGGTATCTTTCAGTTCGGGTTCATCTTCTACTATTAAAATCTTCATATTTCTGGATCTGTATATTCTGCTACTTCATTAATGTATATCAAATATATGAAATTAAAAGCTGGAAGATTGAAGAGGGAAGCTGGAAGTTATTCAGACTCCATCAATCTATGCAGTTTCATTTAACTTCCTTCTTCCGGCCTCCAACTTCCAGTCTTACCATTAATTCGATTTGACATATCGGCCGTCTGCATCAAAAACGAGACTGATACCATTCATTAGATTGATTTTATAGGCATTATATTTTTTCTCAATAGAATCAATCACGCTACCGGGATGGTGCTTTGTCATAAAAGACACAATACTTTTTCTAATCATCGCAGAAGAAACCTTTCTTCCGTTGCTGTTTATTAAATTCCAGTTGACCATAGTATTAATATTTAGTGTTTGTATTCGGTTACGTGTTAATCATCGATTCTTTTAAAATTCCCGTTTCTGTCGAATTCAAGCTCCAATCCATTAGAAAGTTCTGCTTTATAAGACCATCTTTTCTTTTCAATCTTAATAATGTAAGTGTTAGGGAAATTTTTCGTGCTGTAATTCCTGATTGAAGCAGGAATAAAACCATATGGGATTTTCTGATGTTTTCCATCTACTTCTTTCCAGTTTCCATTGCTATCGAACTCCATTCTCATTCCATTAGTCAGATATACTTTGTACTCATCTACACCATAGATTTCTCTGTCTTCTATTGCTGAATTTACTGGTATTCCTTTAAAATGAGCCGCAAGAAAGTTTTTAGCTGTTTTCGGTAACTGATTAGCATTGATTGCTCTGTCCTGTGCAGAAACAAAGCCTCCGATCAATAAAAATAAAACCATTAATACTCCTGTGATTTTCTTTACATTTTTCATACTATTACATTTTTCTGTTATTATTATGGAGCAAAGTTCCTAATCAATTTGGGAAAGAATTGGGAAAAATGATTTTGGTGGAGAATATTTAATTTAACCAAAGATTGACACAGATGATCACAAATGTTTGTTCTGAAGTGTATTGAAAACAGAAAAGCCACTAAGGTGTTCTTAGTGGCTTTTTATCAGATTCTATGATCTTATACTCTATAAATATTCTTTAATCTGCTGAAGATGGGTAATGGCTTTTAAACCTTCCTTCTGTTTGTCTTCTTTATAAACATCGAAGAAGATTGCATCCATTCCGAAATCCGTAGCTCCCATAGCATCTGCAATCCAGTCATCGCCAATCAGGATACTTTCTTCTTTTCTGGCTTCAGAAAGTCCTAATGAATATTCAAAAATTCTTGGATTGGGCTTTCTTACTCCTACTGCATCTGCACTGGTAATGGTTTTAAAATAAGGTGCAATTCCGGACAGGGTACACTTCCTTTCTGTGACCTCCTGAAAACCATTGGAGATAATGTGTAGTGTATAATTCTTAGCTTTCAGATATTCCAAAACATCTTCAGCGCCTTCTACCAGTTCATTATGGCTCACAATATTATCAAGGAAGTTTTCTTCAAAATAAAGGGCAAGCTCTTTATTATCTACTCCAAAATGTTTAAATGAATCATAAAAACGGTGTTCTCTCAAGTACTCTTTGCCAATAATTCCGTCTCTGATCTTTTCCCACAATTCTTCGTTGATATCGTGATATACAGAGTGAAACTCTTCAAAGTCAATAGAGTACTTCGAAGTAATTTCCTGTTTTTCAAAAAGATCTTTGATGGTAAGATAAGCATTTCTGCGGTGATCCCAGAGTGTATTATCCAGGTCAAAAAAAACATGCTGCATTTTCATACAGCACAAAGTTAATAATTTTAATTTTTTGTAATAGGATAATTTTTGCTCTTGCTCTTCACAATCTCAAGGCTTTTGGAAAAATTCAGCAAAAAATCAATTGTTTGTTTCTTAGGTTTCAAAGTTTTCACTTTTAAGGAGTCATTTTTTTTCATAAGCGAAGTATGTTTTCCTTAAAACGTAAAATTTCACAAAATATTATTTATCTGGTTAATATTATATTGTTTTCATCCATGATTTTTCTCAGGTTGATGAGTGCATATCTTACTCTTCCTAAAGTAGTATTAATGCTCATCTCTGTATGATCTGCAATTTCTTTGAAACTCAAACCATCAAAAAATCTCAGCTTGATTACCTCCTGCTGGTTTTGTGGTAAAAACTGTAACATCCTTAATAAATCCTCCTGGATCTGATTGGTCACTAGCTGATCCTCAATATTTTCCGAAGGCTCTCTGATCAAATCAAAGATAGAATATTCATCTGTTTCAAAAGTAGTTTCTGAAACTTTGATATTCTTGGCTTTTGACCTGAAATGATCGATGATTAAATTGTGGGAAATTCTTTTCGCCCAAAGAATAAATTTGCCTTCTTCGTTATAGCGTCCTTCTTTCAGCATTACAATAATCTTCATGAATGTATCCTGAAAGATATCGTTGGCTAAATCTTCATCATTAATTTTGTAAAAAATGAATGTAAAAAGTTCTCTCTGATGACGGTGAATGAGGGTTGATAATGCGCTCTCATCACCTTTCTGGTAAAGGGAAATTAGTAAACTATCCGATTTTGATTTCATAACTCTTCTCAATATAAATATTTGCAGACAGGCATTCTACCAGATATTTCTTCTGGCCTTTGCTGTATAAACAAAACAGTTCTAGAGTAGAGTATCTTCTATAGGCGGTAGTACAATTATTATGATGTAAATATAATAATTTTTTAATAACTGTTAACCTATTATTAAATTTTATAGAGAAAAATTTAAAAAAAATCATTTAAACATGTCATGAATAAAGACTGTGGGGATATTTAATGTTAAATTAACATTCAGTCCTTTCATCTCTTTACCGTTCAATCGGGTATCTCCGATAGGAAAAGCATAGCCTCCTGTAAGATCGAGCATCCCAAATAAGGTAACTCCTATCTTAGGGGCAACGTATTTATTGGTACCTTCTACTCCTGCTAAAAAGTAATACGAGTGATAGAAGTCTACATTTTTTTCAAAATTAAGAAGTACATCAGCCTGTAGTTTCGGCATAATAGCAAATTTAGAATCCACAGATCCCATCATTGCAGATCCTCCCAATCTGTAAATAACATCATCATTTTTAAGGAAAAGCAATTTACCTCCTACTTCACCAAAACTTTGATTCTGGTAAGTATACCCTACACTGATCATTTTATGCATGGTATATTGAGCTTTTACTAATGTACTTAGCAAAAACAGGGACAGGACAGCAACTACAGTTCGAAAATTCATCATCTTTCTATATTATTAAGGTGTAAAATTAAAAAAAACTGCCTTATCCAAAGATAAAGCAGTTCATTTATTATTCTTTAAAAGAAATTAAATTCCAAAAGCGGCTTTAATTTCCTCAACTTTGTCTAGTTTCTCCCAAGTAAAGAACTCAAGCCCTTTCAATGTAAGCTCATTTTTATGTCCTTTATTGAATGTTTTATCAGCCACATAATGCTCTTTACCCATGTGTCCGTAAGAAGCTGTTTCCTGATAAATAGGGTTTCTTAATTTTAAGTTCTGCTCGATAGCATAAGGTCTTAAATCAAAAATAGCAGAAACTTTTTTCGCGATATCTCCATCATGAAGGTCTACTTTCGCAGTTCCATAAGTGTTGATGTATAAACCACAAGGTTCAGCTACTCCAATTGCATAAGAAACCTGTACCAAAACTTCATCCGCTACGCCTGCAGCCACTAAGTTCTTAGCAATATGTCTTGTAGCATATGCAGCACTTCTATCTACTTTAGAAGGATCTTTTCCAGAGAAAGCACCACCACCGTGAGCTCCTTTACCTCCGTAAGTATCAACGATGATTTTTCTACCTGTAAGACCTGTATCTCCGTGAGGTCCTCCGATTACGAATTTCCCTGTAGGATTGATGTGATATTTAATCTGATCGTTAAATAAAGCTTTGATTTCTTCAGTCTGCTGTGCAACAACTCTTGGAACCAGAATATTTTTGATATCCTCACGGATTTTGTTCAACATTTCTTCTTCACTTCCAAAGTCATCATGCTGAGTAGAAACTACGATAGAATCTATTCTGATTGGTTTATGATCATCAGAATACTCAATGGTTACCTGGCTTTTTGCATCAGGACGAAGATAAGCGATTTCTTTATTTTCTCTTCTGATGGCAGAAAGTTCTTTCAGAATTGTGTGAGCAAGATCCAATGCAAGAGGCATATAGTTGGCCGTTTCATTGGTAGCATACCCGAACATCATTCCCTGGTCTCCAGCTCCCTGTGCATTTGCTTTAGCTTCGAAAGACTCATCATTTACCGCTCTGTCAACTCCCTGGTTGATATCAGGTGACTGCTCATGGATTGCAGAGATTACTCCACAAGAATCTCCATTGAACATATACTCTCCTTTCGTATATCCGATTCCATTGATTACTTCTCTGGCAATGGTCTGTACATCAAGGTAAGCATCTGATTTTACTTCTCCTGCCAATACCACCTGTCCGGTAGTTACAAGAGTTTCACATGCTACTTTTGAATCTTTATCATATGCTAAGAAATGGTCGATTAATGCATCGGAAATTTGATCGGCAATTTTATCCGGATGTCCTTCTGAAACTGATTCAGATGTAAATAAATAAGACATATAATTCTTTTGTTTTTAAAGATTTAAAAAATTGTATTTGCGAAAAATATGAATGAAATTGCCCAGAAAAAAGAATACTGTTTTAGCATTTTTTTATAGAGGTTGCAATCAGGTCAAATTTTTCCTCGTAATAAACGTCAGCAAATTTAAGTACTATTTTCGTAATACTCAAAAATTTTGTTTATTAATTATAATTTTATTTAAATTGATGATTTCTATCACTTTAAAGCATTTCCATTACTGAGGCTTAATGCTTACAAATTCTTTCGGACTTTCGTGGTAATTCAACTTAAGTTCTAAAGAAGTTTTGATAGAATGTGATAATTCATCAATAATTTTTTGCTTAAAGGTTGGTTTATAATAAATAATACTGATTTCTCGATAAGGGAAAGGTTTTTTGAATCTGAAAACATTCTTCTTCTGCTCTTCTGAAAGCTGGCTCAGAGCCAATTCCGGCAGAATACTGATTCCTCCTACTTTATCTACCATATGCACCAAAGTCTGGATATTGGAAGCTAAGAAATCTAAATTTTTAGGCTTCAGGGTATTTTCTTTCAGATGACAGATATTTTCAAACTGATTTCTCAGACAGTTTCCTTCTTCAAGCAGCCATACTTTCTCTACATTCAGATCTTCCGGAATGATATAAGAATTCTTTTTGTTAGCTTCTGTATTGGAACTGTAAATCATCAGCTCCTCATTGAATAGGAAATCCTGATAAAACTCATCAGCAGTATCATAAGGAGTAGAGATAATTCCCGCATCCAGTTCTCCTGCTTTTAAAGCTTTAATAATATTATCTGTTGTCATTTCTTTCACATTCATCTGAATCTTCGGATTTTCCTCCAGGAATTTGAAAATCTCTGTTGGCAGAATGAAAGAAGACACTGTAGGAATGATCCCCAGATTGATGGTTCCTCCTAAAATATTATTCAAAAGATTGGCTTTGTTTTTCAGCTCATTCACAGACTCGATAATTACCTTTGCCTGATCAATAATCTGAAGACCTACATCCGTGGTACGAATCGGGTGGGTAGTTCTGTCAAACACCTTTACATCCAGTTCATCCTCAAATTTCTGTATCATGGCACTTAACGTAGGTTGGGTAATAAAACACGCCTGAGCGGCCTTACCAAAATGTTTATACTTATCTACAGCGATAAGATACTCCAGTTGCTGAATGTTCATTTGATTAATATTATCTATTACAAAGATATAACGTTTTTGCTATTACCAATTAAAAATTCAAGTAAATTTGATATTCATTACCTTTACACTTGGATTTAGAAAAACAAAAAACATTTATACAAATCATTAATGATATGGATTCTAAAAAATTAACGTTAAGTAGCGGCGCACCTTATTTTGAACATCAGGATTCACAGACGGTAGGACCAAGAGGCCCGGTATTGCTGCAGGACTTTATTCTTCAGGAAAATCTTGCACATTTCGTTAGGGAAAGGATTCCTGAAAGGATTGTGCATGCCAAAGGAAGCGGAGCTTACGGAACTTTCACCGTAACGCATGATATCAGCCAGTACACAAAAGCAAAACTGTTTTCAAAAGTAGGAAACTCATGCAGAATGTTTGCAAGATTTTCTACTGTGGGAGGTGAAAAAGGAAGTGCAGATACGGCAAGAGACCCAAGAGGATTTGCATTAAAATTTTATACTGAAGACGGAAACTGGGATCTTGTAGGAAATAATACTCCTGTATTCTTTATTAAGGATGCCAAAAAATTCCCGGATTTTATTCATACTCAGAAAAGAGTACCAAAAACCAATTTAAAAAGTGCCACCATGATGTGGGATTTCTGGAGCCTAAACCCGGAATCACTTCATCAGGTTCTTATATTAATGTCAGACAGAGGAACTCCACATGGTTACAGACATATGCATGGTTTCGGATCTCATACTTTCTCCATGATTAATGATAAAAATGAAAGAGTATGGGTAAAGTTCCACTTCAAGACTAAACAGGGTGTAAAAAACTTCACGGATGAAGAAGCGGTAAAAATGGCCGGAGAAAACCCGGACTTTGCACAGGAAGATCTTTGCAATGCTATTGAAAATGGAGATTTCCCGAAATGGTCCTTATTTATACAGGTAATGACTGAGGAACAGGCAAAAGATTTCAGATGGAATCCGTTTGATGTAACCAAAGTATGGTTCCATGACGATTTTCCTTTGATTGAGGTTGGAGAAATGGAACTTAATGAAGTTCCTGTTAATTATTTTGCGCATGTAGAGCAGTCTACTTTTTCTCCGAGCAATCTGATTAACGGAATCAGCTTCTCTCCGGACAAAATGCTTCAGGGAAGATTATTCTCATATCCTGATGCTCACCGTTACAGAGTAGGGGTCAACTCTCATCAGCTGGAAGTGAACAGATGTCCATTTGAAGTCAACAATTACCAAAGAGATGGTTATATGGCAGATTCAAGCCAGTATCAGGACAAACCTAATTATCATCCGAACAGTTTTGATGACATCAAAGCAGATTCATCTTATAAAAACTATGAATATGAGTTAGACAGCGCTCATGTTGCCAGCTACAACAGAAATGACAACGACAGTGATCACTATACCCAACCAGGACTTTTGTATTCAAAAGCAATGAATTCAGAAGACAGAGATCATTTGATCAAAAATATTGTAGGCAGCATGAATGGCATTACAGGGCCTAAAAAAGACGAGATTATCAACCGACAACTATGTCACTTTTTCCGTGCTAACATTGAGCTTGGCATGAAAGTGGCTTCTCAGCTAAACGTCAATATTGATGCAAATATGATGAATCATTCCAAATAATCATATTGAATGATAAATTAAAAAAAAGGAAAAAAAAATAATATTTTTTCCTTTTTTTTGTAAAAAAAAGGAAAAAAAAATAATATTTTTTCCTTTTTTTTGTAAAAAATTCATAATTTGCAAAGGATGATATTTTAAAGTGGAAAAATGAGTTACGAGAACATATTATTAAAAAAAGAAGATAAATTATCTATCATTACCATAAACAGACCTGAGAGTTTAAATGCTTTAAATGCTAAAACAATTCAGGAAATCAGTACCGCACTGGATGAGCTTAACGCTGACACTTCATGTAGAATAATTATCCTTACCGGAAGTGGAGAAAAATCTTTTGTAGCGGGAGCTGATATCAAGGAATTCAGCGACTTCGGACAGGAAAAAGCTGAAGAACTTGCAAGAAACGGACAAAATACATTGTTCAACAAAATTGAAAATATGTCTAAACCTGTCATTGCAGCCGTAAACGGTTTTGCATTAGGAGGAGGTTTGGAGCTTGCCATGGCATGCCACATCAGATACGCATCGGAAAACGCCAGATTAGGACTTCCTGAAGTAACTCTTGGATTAATTCCAGGATATGGAGGAACTCAGAGGCTTCCAAAGCTTGTAGGAAAAGGTATTGCCAATGAAATGATCTTCTCTGCCAAAATGATCCCTGCTCAAAAAGCAAAAGAGATCGGATTGGTGAATGAAGTATATCCTATTGAAGAATTATTAACCAAAACGAAAGAATTAGCAAACACGATTGCCTACAATTCACCAATGGCAATATCGAAGGCTATAAATGCCGTGAATTTATCTGATACGGAGAAAGGTTTTGAAACTGAAATTAAATATTTCGGAGAACTTTTTGAAATGGAAGATAAGAAAGAAGGAGTTACTGCGTTTCTAGAGAAGAGAAAGCCTAACTTCTAAATCTTTCTAAAAGATTTTAATCCAAATTATTTCGAAAAAAAACAATGCTGCGGTATGAATAAGTTTGATAAAGCTTATCTAAAAATGGCTCAGGAATGGGCAAAACTCTCCTACTGTAAGAGAAAACAGGTGGGAGCTCTTATCGTAAAAGATAGGATGATTATTTCAGATGGTTACAACGGGACTCCTTCGGGATTCGAAAACTGCTGTGAAGATGGAGAAGGAAAAACACACTGGTACGTATTGCATGCGGAAGCTAACGCTATATTAAAGCTGGCTGCCTCTACCCAATCTGCGAAAGGAGCAACGTTATATTTAACGCTGTCTCCATGTAAAGAATGTAGTAAACTGATTCTGCAGGCCGGGATTACGAGACTGGTGTACATTAATGAGTATTCGGATGACGATGGAATATCGTTCCTGAGGAACCATAACATTGAAATAGAACAAATATCGGACTGTGAACTAAAAAAATAAGCACAAATGACTTGGGATGAAAAGATCAAAGATTTTGAAATATTTCTTCGTTTCGAAAGAAATTTTTCAGAAAACACGCTCGACGCTTACGTTCGGGACATTAAGAAATTAAAAGATTACGCAGAAGAGGATCTGGAAAACGTCGGTCCAGACTCCATCGGTTACGAAAACCTGCAGGAATACATTTTCAATCTTTCCAAACAGAAATTCAGTGAGAGATCACAAGCAAGATGGATATCTTCCATCAAAGCTTTCTTTAAATTTCTGCTGGAGGATGAATATCGTGAAGACAATCCTGCGGCGTTACTTGAAGGCCCTAAACTGGGATTATATCTACCTGATACTTTAAGCCTGCCTGATATCAACAAAATTATTGCTGCTATTGAGGTCAATACAGATCTAGGAAAAAGAAACCACTGCATCATAGAGGTACTATATGGATGCGGACTTCGTGTTTCTGAACTGATCGATCTGAAGATCTCCAATATCAACTTCAAAGAACAGTACATCAAGGTACACGGAAAAGGAAATAAAACCCGTTTTGTTCCTTTAGCCGACTATACCGCTGATTTGCTTGAAAGTTATATCAAAGAGGTACGTTCTAAAGGAAAAGTGAATAAGAAATATGAAGATACTCTGTTTTTAAACAGCCGAGGGACATCTATGTCCAGAGTAATCGTATTTCTTATAATCAAAGAACTTACAGATAAAGCAGGGGTTAACAAAAAAATATCTCCACACACATTCAGACATTCATTTGCGACCCATTTATTACAGAATGGAGCAGATTTGCGTTATATTCAGGAAATGCTGGGACACTCCAGTATTACAACAACGGAGATCTATACGCACCTGAAAACGGAAGAATTAAGGGATGTTATTTTAAGTTATCACCCGAGAAATATTAATATTGCTCAATGAAACTATTGAAATATTGCCAAAGCTGTGGCAAGGAGTCCTTACACTGGGATGGTGAAAAAAAATGGAGCTGCCCGGAATGTGGTTTTACTTTGTATAATAATGTGGCAGGTGCTGTAGCGGTTGTCATCAGATGTGGAGACGAAATTTATCTTACGAGAAGAAACAGAGATCCTAAAAAAGGGAAACTCGATCTTGCAGGAGGATTTGTTGACCCTAAAGAAAGTGCAGAGGAAACCTGTAAGAGAGAACTTTTTGAAGAACTTCAGCTTGATATCAATATTTCTAACCTGAAATACCTTACCAGCCTTCCCAACATCTATCAATACAAGGAAATTGATTATAATACGATCGATCTCTTTTATGAATACAATGTTTCGGAAAAGTTTGAGTTAAATCTTGAGCTCTCTGAGATTTCGGAAGCAGTCTGGATTCCTTTACAGAATCTGGATCTTGAAGATCTTGCTTTTGATTCTCAGAAGAGATTTTTTGAGAGCTATTTAAAGAAATAATTTTTGTAAAATATTCTCCCGCAGATTTTACAAACTGAGCAGATTGTTTAAAACAAATATCTGTCCGGTCTGTAAAATCTGCGGGAGTTTTTTTATGGTAGAGATTAATAAGTTTTAGTCTTCAGCATTTCTTCAAAATACTGAATCAGCAATGCTCTTTCTGCTTCTGAAAGATTAGCCTCTTTATGGTACACGATATAGCCAGGCATCGGCATTGTTTTATTCTGAATGGTCTGAATAGATTTAGTAAGCATGTTCTCCTTCAAATCCTTATTATAAGTTTGCCAGGCAGAAAAATTAAGATGTTCCCTACCTTCATTCACATGGCTTTTTACAGACCAGGAAACGGGCGCAATAAAAGCATATTTTGGGTATACTGTTTCATTAGAATGACAGTCGTAACAGGCATTTTTAAGCAGTGTTCTGATCTTTTCCGGTGATTTCCTTGCATCAACAAAGTTTACCTTCGTATCCACAGGCTGATTGGTTCTGTCGATAGGAAAGAACTGAATCAGAGCAAATGCCACCAATGTCCAGAATATTATTTTCTTAGCAATCTTCATCAACTTACTTTACTGGCGTTAAAACAGCATTTTGAGATTTCAATTCTTTTTTAGCTTCTTGTTTCACTTCAGTGGTAGCTGATGGTGTTTCCACTGCAGGAGTTGCTACAGCGGGTGTAGCTCCTTTAGGATTATCAAGTGTTTTGGTATCCTTAAGATCCCACTCTTCTCTTGTTTCCCATAGACCTCTAATGATCACTTTTTTATAGAAAATATAAGCATCTTCAGCAAAAATATCATTAGCAAAATCTGCTTCATCCCAATATTTATTCCCGTTATTATCTACCAGAATTCTCACTACATATTCTCCAGGTTTCAGGATATCAAATTTCACTTTATCTCCTTTTGTATACCTCTGATAGGCTATTTTATCTGAAGAATCCAGCAGTTGAATCCAATAATTTGTCGTAGGTGCATTAGAAATGGAGAATTCAACGCTTCCAAACTGGTCTATTTTGTCAACATCAAAATCGAAACGCTTAGACTGAGTATTTTTTGCATAGAATGAGGATACAGTTTCTTTAGGCACAGTAAGCTCATAGCTTTTTCCCATCACAAAATCTGACTGAACCTGAATTTGGTATGGATTGGTTTCTGAAATTTTCGCAGTAAATGGTAACGTTGTTAAACTGTCTCCTTTTACTCTCAATGTCCATTTTGAAGGATCTATTTTATCAACTATATAATTGGAAGATATCTTAAAATCTGACTTTGGAGCTAATGATTCACCTCCATTATCACTGTTGAGATCCATGACATTCTTTTTATTGTATCTGTAAAATAAAGATACACTGTAGGCACTGTCTTTTTTCGGACCTTTATTATGAGTGAATATCAGTTTTTCATTGGCATCCTGCCCTACATTATCTTTTGCCGCATCAAACCAGATTCTTACAGAGTCCGATTTCGGAGTATGGGTTATTTTTACATCTTTCAGCTTCTCATTCAGCGACTGAACTTTTACTTCATCAGGATTTCCTTCAAAAGTCATCAGAACACCTCCTGAGATTTCTTTCATTTCTACATACTTTACAGCCTTTTTGGAAGGATATACTTTTAAGTTTAATCCTGATATAGATTTCTCAAAATTGATTGGATCTTTCTGGAATCCTACTTTTTCTTTCCCCGGGTCATACATAGAATTTCCGTTCTCATCTTCAAAAGCAATAATTTTATATTTTCCAGGAGTCAGATAGTTTAGTTCGTAATATCCGTCTTCATCTACCTTAGTGATATAGTAAGGCTTTTTCTTGTAATCCATCGTATCTTTTACCTGATACAATCCTACCACAAGTTTATTTTCAGCTGTTGTAGTTCCTGTTTTCTTTTTAGTATCCAGGGCATCTTTTATTTCACCACTGATATAAAGGTCATCCAATTTATCGCCTGTAGAAAAAGCAAAATTGAAATACCTTAGTATATTGGATTCGTTATTATCAACAATTGAGTTTCCAAAATTGAAGTTATAAGTAGTATTAGCCTGAAGAGTATCTGACCATTGAATCAGAACAAATTTGTTGGCAATATTGGACGGGAGAATCCTCGTTATTCCTTTAATAGGAGGTGAAATAATCAGGTTTTTATTGATATCCTTCAACGTCACATATTCATCAAAGTCCAGACGGAGCTGGTGAATATCTCTTTTGACATTAATTCTTGTTGTATCAATGTTTGAACTTAAAAACTTCGGCGCCAGAGTATCTTTAGGTCCTCCAACAGGAGATCCTACTCTTGCACATGAATGTACAAGAAAACAGATAACGAATAATAAAAGAAACCTTTTCATGAAAATGTTTAGGCAAAAGTAAACATTATTCTCCAAAAACTTCCTGTCCGGAATTCAAAGTATCTTTATTGTCATGCATCACCGAATGAAGCTTATCCTTCTGCAAAGGGAAATCCTCGAATAATCCGGATAATGCAAGAGCTGTATATACTTTGTTTGAATATTTGTTTCCGATAGCTACGATGGTAACCTTAGATTTTAAAAGATGGGCAAATACAGAGTTCGTACCATGCCACCATCCATTGTGATAAGTGAGCTTTTCACCGTTATCAAATATTTTCATTCTGAATCCTAAACCATAATTATTCATTCCTGCTTTTTCATTGCTGTAAGGAGTGAATACCATCTGCATCAGTTCAGGCTTCAGGAAATTTTTTGAAAACATGGCTTTTGAGAAATTGTACAGATCTCTTGGCGTAGTGTACACATTTTTATCTCCATAAATCAAATCAAGTCTGTCTAAAGGATACAGCTTATTTCCTCCATAATAAAAAGATTGTGATGCTGTTGGAATATCTTTTTCCTGGAAGATGTACGTGTTATTCATTTTCAACGGTGTGAAAACCATTTCTTTCATCGCCTGTGGAAAAGGAGTTTTGGTCACTTTTTCAATTAATAAAGCCAATAAAGCAAAGTTCGTATTGCAATACATAAATCCTGTATCTGTATCTCTTGCCAGATCAGGTTTATATTTAATGATCATGTTCAATACATCTTCATTCGTAATGAATGGCTTGGAAAGTTCTGCCGGAGCCGGCTGTATTTTGGTAATAAAATATTCATATTTCGGAAGACCGCTTCTTTGATCCAGTAAAGTCTGAACGGTAACATTCGGATAGGGAAATCCTGGAAAAAACTGAGTAAGGCGATCTGTAAACTTTATTTTTCCTGCCTCTATCAACTTCATCATGGCCATTGCCGTTAAAGTTTTCGAAACTGAAGCAACGTGTAAAGGTGTATTTTTGTCGATCGGCATTTGATTTCCTTCTCTTCCGAAGCCTCTGTAATTTTCATACAGGATTTCATCACCTTTGGCAACAAGAATTCCACCACTAAGGTCTCCTCCTTCCCATACCTTTTTGTAATACTGATCGATATAACTTACAGTAGTCTGTCTGTTCAGAAGTTGTCCGTCCCCTTTTGTAAAAATATCACCCAGATCTACATTTCCATAGTTGGGCAGATTGGTTGTATTTTCAGCCGAAGCTTCTTTGGCTTCAGACTTTTTTTTACAGGAAAATATCGATAATAAAACAGTTAGGATAAGTACAAAATTACGCGTCTTCATGAGATTCAAAAATGAGCGGCAATTTAATAAAACTCAAAATAAATAATAAATATGAGGTGGATATTATGAATTATTTAACATAAATGAATAGAGAATTAAAAATGCGAAAAGACGAATTCACACTTCTGCAATTTCGCCTTTTTACTGTTTTATAATTTTGCGTTCTATTCTTAACAATGTGAAGCTACTATTTTATCTACAATAAACTGAGCCAGTTTTTCTTTACTCTGATGCGTCCAGCCTGCAATATGGGGTGTGACAATTGCTTTTTCTGATTCCAGAAGATATTTTAAATCTTCATTTTCAGATTCTATGTTCTCGAAAGAAGACTTTTCATACTCCAATACATCCAGACAAGTCCCTTTTACCTTTCCTGATTTCAACCCTTCTACTAAACTTTTAGTTTCAACATTCTTTCCTCTTGCTGTATTCACGAAATAAAAGTCGTTTTTCATTTCCTGAATGAATGTTTGATCAATAAGATAATGCGTTTCTGACGTTAGAGGAATATGTAAACTTACAACCTCTGCAGATTGTTTTAATTCTTCTAATGAAACCTGTGTTGCATATTCATCAGAAAGGTCAGGAAGAATATCATGGAAAATCACCTTACATCCGAATCCTGAAAGTCTTTTTGCAGTAGCTTTTCCCATGTTTCCATATCCAATTAATCCTACTGTTTTCCCTAACAACTCGTCACCTCTGTTTTCTTCACGTTTCCAGATCCCGTTTTTCACTTCCTGAGAAGCAATAAAAAGTCTGTTCATAATAACAAGCAGCATTCCCACTACATGCTCCGCCACAGAATCTCTATTTCCCTCCGGAGAATTAATCAGCTGAATTCCCAGTTTTTCGGCAACAGGAATATCAATATTTTCCATTCCGGCACCTACTCTTGCGATGAATTTCAGGTTCTTTCCTTTTTCCAGAAAGTTTTTGTTAAGTGGGATACGGCTTCTGATAATAATTCCGTCGTAATTCTCAATTTTATCACAAACCTCATCATAAGACGACGTAAAATCCTCTTCCAAAATAAAATTCTGAGCCAAAAGCTGTTCAGTAATAAGAGGATGATTTTTATCTAAAAGAAGTATTTTCATAGTTTAAACACGAATGACACTAATTTATTTCACAAATAACACAAATTATAAAGTACCGTTAATTACTCTCTTAACCCCATTTTTAAACTGAAGTGTATTGAAGTTGATCAATATCCCAAGTTTACAATTACTCAGACGAAGGTAAGTAAGTATTTGTGCTAAGTGAATATTCTGTAATGATTCTATAGATTTTATTTCCAGCACAAATTTTTTCTCAATCAAAAAGTCAAGTCTATAGCCAACATCCATTTTAACTTCATCATAAATTAATGGCATCGGTTTTTGTCTTTCTACAAGAATATCATGTTTACTTAATTCATAAAACAGGCATTCTTCATAAGCACTTTCCAAAAGTCATGGTCCAAGAGATTTATGAACTATATACCCTGCTTCATAAACAATTTTTGATATATCATTTTCTGAAATATCCATTTTGATTATTTTTTCATCTGACTGGGCACAAACCATTTGTGAAAATTTGTGCCAACCATTTGTGTTTTTTGTGTTTTATTTCTTGTCTTTTTTAGACTCCTGCGGTTCCTGGAATAACTTTTTAAGTTCTACAGATTCCAAAGGTTTCATTCTTCCGGAAAGGATTAATGAAAGTTCTTTTCTACGGAATGCTGCTGCAAATCTTTCTTTTTCTTCCTCTGTTTCAGGAATCATTTCCGGAATAGGAATCGGACGATTGAATTCATCCACTGCAACAAACGTATAAATCCCTGCATTTGTATGAATTTTCTTCTGGTTAATCGGATCATCCAACCATACATCTACATACACTTCCATGGAAGTAGAGAATGCTCTGGAAACTTTAGATTCCAATACCACTACACCTCCTTCCGGAATCGGATGGTTGAAAGATACGTGGTTTACAGAAGCTGTTACTACTCTTCTTTCACAGTGTCTTGCTGCAGAAATAGATGCACAACGGTCCATTTTTGCCAGAAGTTCACCACCGAAAAGGTTTCTTAAAGAGTTGGTTTCGTTCGGAAGAACGATATTGGTCATAATAGTCAGAGATTCTGACGCTTTTTTTATTTTTGCCATCTAGTCTTAGTGTTGTTTGGGACAGCCGGAGCAGGTTTCATTCCTTTTCCGACAGGTTTTACTAATGAATCTTTTTTCAAAGAATCTGAAACAGGTGTTTCCGGGGTATGTACCATCACTTTTACCGTATCTTTTACAATTCTATGGGTAGAGGTCTGTACGGAAACATTATTGAAAGATTTTTTTCCAAAAAGAAGTTCCTGTTGGGTAAACGCAAGGTATAAAATTCCAAGAACCGGAATAACCAGAAGGAAAATCCAAAGAATTGTTTTTTTGAATTTAAAATCCTTTTCGCGATTCACTGTGGTATTCACTTTTTCCCCGTTATTGATATCTGAGAATCTGATTTCCTCCAATCCGTAAAAATCCGGACGTCCGGATTCTATTCTTTTTCCCTTGAAATGAGTGTGCCCTTCTTCAATGAAGACTGTTCCAAGGTTTTGAATTTCAAGAACCTGTTCGGCCTGAAGTTTTTTCTTCCAAAAATCAGTCTGAATTTTAAGATCACTTTTTGAAGCTTCCAGAGACATCTGTTTTTGTTCTGCAATAAAAGCAGCAAGATCTTCAGCCTGTACTTCGTAATCTATTGTAAATTCAATCTGACTGGCCGGAGGCAGAATGCTTCCGTTTTCAGAATTAATAATTGCCTTAGAATTTTTCAGTGAAAACACCCCAAAGCCTGGAACTGTGGCAGTTCCAAATTGTTTTAAGTATTCTAAAATATATGCTGAAATATTCATTTGGCAGCAAATTTATAACTTTTTCGGGACTTTTTGTAATATTTAATGGATATAAAAAAGACTGCCGGAGCAGCCTTTTAATTATTCTGTATTAAAAAAGGAATACCATTATTCAAATCCTTTTTTAAAAGCTTTACTATTATGGTTTTAAGAGAAAAAAGCTGAAAAATAAAGGAACAGATTTGTGGTTCCATAGATCTATTCCCTAAACTTTTTTCCTGATTACTGAATCTTCCAGCTTATTCCAAACATAAAGTTCGTTCCTGCCTGTGAAAAATAATACGGTTGGCCTTCATATACAGATCCGTTGTTCACATATTTCTTGTTGAACAGGTTATTCACCAATAGCTTTAATGCAATTTCATTATTAGCAATTTTAAACTGATACTGCGCATTGAAATCTGTCAGGAAATAATCTTTAAGCTGAAGATTCGCATCTTCGGTATTGTCCAGATATTGTTTTCCAACATACTGATTCATTAAAGCAAACTGGAAATTCTTTGTAGGATTGAATTTCAGGCTTATATTGGCAATTACATTCGGAGAGAATGAAATCTGAGTATTTCCAAGGCTTTTAGGCAAATCTCCATTTTGAATATTGAAATCCTGATTTCTGTTCTGACTTAACGTTACGTTTCCTGAAACCTCCCATTGTTTAGATAGTTTTGCCAAAGCACCTACTTCAACCCCTCTTCTGTAGCTCTTCCCTGAATTTGTTCTGATAAATGCTCCTACGTTATTCAGTTCTCCGTTCAACACCAACTGGTTCACATAATACATATAGTAAACATTGGCCGTCAATGAAACAATCCCGAACTGTTTTTCAAAACCTGCTTCAATATCATGAAGTTTTTCTGCTTTCACATCGTTATTGGCCATCAGATCATCTCTGTTGGGTTCACGATGAGCATGAGCGTATGAAAGGAAAATTTTACCTCCGTCAATCCTGTAATTCACTCCGGCTTTAGGATTAAAGAACAGCCAGTTTTTACTTAAATCTGCACCTTCACCGTCCCCTGCCATCAGGATCTTAGTATTGTAATTAATTTTTCTAAGCTGTAAATCACCAAAGAATTCAAAATTATTCACTCTTAATAAAGCTTTTGCAAAACCAGACACTTCATTCTTCACAGAGCGGTTTCTGTAATATTCGCTTTCATCAATCTGAGGGAAAAATACTCCCGTCACATTTCCATAGTGTCTTCCGTAATACTGATTCACAACGGCACCAAAGTTCAGATCCAGATTTTCAAACTTCCCGTACAATGTAGAAACCATTCCGTAGAAATCGTTATTCAGCCATTTTTTTCTGATAAAATCTGAGTATTTTATAGTTTGTCCACCTTCAATGATATTAGGCAGATTGTACCTTGAGAAAGGATTTCCCTGTTTATAGTTTTCGTAATATCCTTTTCCCTTTGTATAGTGGAACGTGGTTTCCAGATTCCAGCGGTCACTGAATTTCTGCTCCCAAAGCAACTGATAATGATTCTGTCTGTAATTATCCGTTTCATTATCATAGAAACTTACAATATTCTCCCAATTGGCATCGTAGATCGCTCCTGAAATATTGAATTTCGGGTCCGTTTCCCAGGTTTTACGGTCAATACCATTCCATGCCTGATACGTTTTCTCTTTTCCTCCGAAGGCCATTAAACGTAATTTCGTATTTCCTTCTTCAAATAAAGCAGTGAAATTATAAGAATGTAAATTGGATGAAGCTCTGTCTATATATCCGTCAGAATGAATATGGGTATATCTTCCCATCACGGAAAGACGGTTTTTCCAGAACTTTCCGGAGCCTATTTCTGCTGAATATTTATAGGTATTAAATGATCCGTAACTGTCATCTGTTTTAAAATAAAACTTCTCTTCCGGATCTTTAGAAAGTACATTAATACTTGCTCCGAAGGCAGACACTCCATTATTGGAAGTTCCTACTCCTCTCTGAATGACAATCTGTGAGGCAGAACTTGTTAAATCCGGAACGTTGACAAAAAATGTCCCCTGGCTTTCAGAATCGTTGTAGGGAACACCATTCATCATGACATTGATAGCACTTCCTGAAACACCACGGATTCTGAAACCGGTGTAACCTACTCCGTTTCCAGCATCGGAAGTAGAAATAATGGAGGTTTGATTTTTCAAAAGAATAGGAAGATCCTGTCCCAGATTCTTACTGTCCAGATCTTTCTGTACATTGATGATTTCCTTTGCTACCGGCAGTCTTTTGGTAAAGTTGACTGCCTCAATTTCCCTGACCTTTAGGGAATCTTTATTCTGGGCCTGTATAAAAGCTACAGAGCCTACACTAAGCCCTAAAAAAAATAATCCTTTCATTCTATAAATCTTTAACATTTAATGAATAAAAGGGGTGATTATGAGATAATTGATAAATAGTAAATGATACGTGATGTTTACCGATCATTTATCGCTAATCATCTATCAATTATTTAAATGGTTCCCTAAACAGCATTACCTGTTCCAGGTTCATTGGGTATAATCTCAGCCTGTTAAAGCACCCCTTTATTTCAGCTGCAAAATTACAAAAAATATATGAATTGGAATTCGGGTTTCGAGATGCAGGATAGTGGGTTACGAGGTGCGAGACTCAGGGTGTTAGGTTGAGGGTTACGCAATGGAAAAAATACTACGAAAAATAGGAGTTATCAGATGAATCATTCATCACTTATAACTCTCTAGTAAGTTTTGTTGTTGGCGTCGATATAGTAGTAATTCGAGCCATCTTTTGTTACTTCAAACATCTTACCCAGTTTCCAGCTGAAGTTTCGCTTAATATTGGAATATTCAAACGGAATGATAATCTTATTATTAACATCGATGATTCCAAATTTATCATTATTGGAAGCAACAATCATCGGATTAGCCACATCATCTCCTTCAAGAATGAACAGATACTGATATTGAGGATAGATCTGATATTGTCTGTAATCGGCTGCATTCACAAATTTTGATTTTTCAATGATTCCGTAAAAACCATTCAGGATATAGGCCTGAAATAACTGTTGTTTATATTCTTCAAATTTACATTTTCCAAAATCTGCTTCTTTGAACTGATACACTCTCTTTCCAGACTGATCCACACGATAAGAAATCATATTTTTTTCTACCGTAGCATAGTCTCTTGTTCCAAATTTTCTGACTTTTTCATTAGGAGAATTCAGAAGATTGCAGTCTTCATAAAAAAATACCGCGATATGATATTCCGGCTGGATAATAAATTTCCCATTCTGATTGACATATCCGAACTGATCACCTTTTTTCTTAGGAATCAAAACCGGAAGATCTTTATTGATCACCACCAGATCAGCATTAGGTTTATTAGCTGCAGCTGCTTTTTTAGTCGTGGTTTTTGATCCTTTCTTCAAGGGAACTTTCTTCACAGATTGGGTCTGTGAGAAAACGAAAATCGAAATAAAAACACACAAAACATTCAGGATATTTTTCATATTCTCCATTTGTTTACAAAAATACGACCAAAAATAGATATTATAAAATTCATATTTATAAAGAATCTAAATAATTTCATTCTTATAAAATAGTAAAATTTCGTAATTTTGGGAACATTTTGAATTGTTTGATAATTTTAAAAAACTTTTGAAAAAGTGTAGATTATGCTGACTTTATTCGGTTAATGTTGCATCAAAATGCGAGAACTCAAAATGTCATTAATTGTATTTATACACACCGGTAAAGAAAAAGCAGGCCTACCTTTAATTTTGAAAGACCTTCTATTATGAGTATTTATAAGGATTACATCAAAGAGATTGAAGAAAGAAAAACCCAAGGGCTTCATCCAAAGCCAATTGATGGGGCTGAATTACTAAGCGAAATCATTACACAAATTAAAGATTCAGGTAATGCTGACCGATCAGATTCTCTTAAATTTTTCATTTATAACACACTACCCGGAACTACAAGTGCAGCGGGAGTGAAAGCAAAATTTTTAAAAGAAATTATTCTAGGTGAATCCGTAGTAGAAGAAATTTCCCCTGCATATGCCTTTGAATTGTTATCTCACATGAAAGGCGGACCTTCTATTGAAGTATTGCTGGATCTTGCTCTAGGTAACGATCCTGCTACTGCTAAAGAAGCGGCTAACGTTCTTAAAACTCAGGTTTTCCTTTATGAAGCAGATACTACCCGTCTGAAAGAAGCATTCAACAGCGGAAACGAAATTGCAAAAGAAATTCTTGAAAGCTACGCAAAAGCTGAATTCTTCACTAAACTTCCTGAAGTTGCAGAAGAAATCAAAGTAGTAACATTTATCGCCGGTGAAGGAGATATCTCTACAGACTTACTTTCTCCGGGTAACCAGGCTCACTCAAGATCAGACCGTGAACTTCACGGTAAATGTATGATCACTCCTGAAGCTCAGGAAGAAATCAAAGCTTTACAGGCACAACATCCTAATGCAAGCGTGATGCTTATTGCTGAAAAAGGAACAATGGGTGTAGGTTCATCAAGAATGTCCGGAGTAAACAACGTTGCTCTTTGGACAGGAAAACAGGCAAGCCCATATGTACCATTCGTAAACATTGCTCCTATTGTAGGAGGAACAAACGGAATTTCTCCTATCTTCCTTACCACAGTAGACGTTACCGGAGGTATTGGTATCGACCTTAAAAACTGGGTGAAGAAAGTAGACGAAAACGGAAACCCTGTTCGTAACGAAAATGGAGACATCGTTCTTGAAGAAGCGTATTCAGTAGCAACAGGAACTGTTTTAACAATCAATACAAAAGAAAAGAAATTATATAACGGAGATCAGGAATTGATCGACCTTACCAAATCTTTCACTCCGCAAAAGATGGAATTCATCAAAGCTGGTGGATCTTACGCTATCGTATTTGGTAAGAAGTTACAAACATTTGCAGCTCAGCTTTTAGGAGTTGAAGCTCCAGTTGTTTTTGCTCCATCAAAAGAAATTTCTCACGAAGGACAAGGACTTACTGCTGTAGAAAAGATTTTCAACAGAAATGCAGTTGGAACTACACCAGGAAAAGTTTTACACGCTGGTTCAGACGTTCGTGTACAGGTAAATATCGTTGGATCCCAGGATACAACAGGTCTTATGACTTCTCAGGAGCTTGAATCTATGGCAGCAACTGTGATTTCTCCAATTGTTGATGGTGCTTACCAGTCAGGATGTCACACTGCTTCTGTTTGGGATAAAAAAGCTCAGGCTAACATTCCGAAGCTAATGAAGTTCATGAACGAATTTGGTTTGATTACAGCCCGTGACCCGAAAGGTGAATACCACGCGATGACTGACGTTATCCACAAAGTTCTTAACGACATCACTGTAGACGAGTGGGCCATCATCATCGGAGGTGACTCTCACACAAGAATGTCAAAAGGGGTAGCTTTCGGAGCTGACTCAGGAACTGTGGCTCTTGCATTAGCTACCGGTGAAGCATCTATGCCAATTCCTGAATCTGTAAAAGTAACCTTCAAAGGAAACATGAAAGAACACATGGATTTCCGTGATGTGGTTCATGCTACACAGGCTCAGATGTTGAAGCAGTTTGGAGGAGAAAACGTATTCCAGGGTAGAATCATTGAGGTTCACATCGGAACACTTCCTGCTGACCAGGCATTTACATTTACAGACTGGACTGCTGAGATGAAGGCAAAAGCTTCTATCAACATTTCTGAAGATAATACTTTGATCGAATCACTGGAAATTGCAAAAGGCAGAATCCAGATCATGATCGACAAGGGTATGGATAACCACAATAAAGTTCTTCAGGGACTAATTGATAAAGCAAACAAGAGAATCGAAGAAATCAGATCAGGAGAAAAACCTGCTTTGACTCCGGATTCAAACGCTAAATATTACGCTGAAGTAGTTGTAGATCTTGACGTAATTGTTGAGCCAATGATTGCTGACCCGGATGTAAACAATGACGATGTTTCCAAGAGATATACACACGATACCATCAGAGATCTCTCTTACTATGGTGGTGAGAAAAAAGTAGATCTTGGTTTCGTAGGATCTTGTATGGTTCACAAAGGTGACCTTAAGATCGTTTCTCAAATGCTTAGAAACATTGAAAAACAACAAGGTAAAGTAGAATTCAGTGCTCCTCTTGTAGTAGCAGCTCCTACTTACAACATCATTGATGAGTTAAAGGCAGAAGGAGACTGGGAATTATTAGAAAAATACTCAGCTTTTGAATTTGATGATAACGCTCCAAAAGGAGAAGCTCGTGTGGAATACAAAAACGTAATGTACCTTGAGCGTCCTGGATGTAACCTTTGTATGGGTAACCAGGAAAAAGCAGCGAAAGGAGATACTGTTTTAGCTACATCTACCCGTCTTTTCCAGGGAAGAGTAGTGGAAGATTCTGAACGTAAAAAAGGAGAATCTCTATTGGCTTCAACGCCGGTTGTTGTTCTTTCTGCGATTATCGGAAGAATTCCTAGCATTGATGAGTATAAAGCTGCTGTTGAGGGAATTGACCTTACTACTTTTGTTCCTTCTATTAAAGAACTGACAAGTACAAGCGCTCACTAAGAGATTAATAATACGTCGAAAGACCTATTAAAAACTATATCATTGGAAGATTTTGGTCCTTTTGGATTTAAAATCTTCCAATTTTTTGTTTAGAACGTTTCTATTTTAAGATAGTTACGTCTTTTTTTCGATAAAATCAGGAAAATAAATTCTAATTTTTCTTAAATTGAAAGTTATAAAATCTATTGATTTTAAAGTCAAAAACACCCTATTTATGGATTATAGGAACGTTTTTTGATGTACAAAAGAGTGATTTTTCTTTTTCATCCCATAGAAAAAGAAGCTTTAACGGAAAAAGAACAAAACTAAAATACGATATGACTTTTGATATTGATATGATCAAAAAGGTGTATGAGCGCTACCCGGAAAGAATTGCTGCGGCAAGACAAATCGTGGGAAAACCTCTTACCCTTTCAGAAAAAATTCTTTACACCCACCTTTGGGAAGGAAATGCTACACAAGCATATGAACGAGGAAACTCTTATGTAGACTTTGCACCAGACAGAGTAGCAATGCAGGATGCCACAGCACAGATGGCTCTTTTACAATTCATGCAGGCAGGAAAAGCTAAAGTAGCCGTTCCTTCTACTGCTCATGCAGATCACCTGATCCAGGCGAAAGTAGGTGCAGACAAAGATTTACAGGAAGGGATCAACAAAAACTCTGAGGTATTCAACTTCCTGAGTTCTGTATGTGATAAATACGGAATCGGATTCTGGAAACCGGGAGCTGGTATCATTCACCAGGTTGTACTGGAAAATTATGCCTTCCCTGGAGGAATGATGATCGGTACCGATTCTCATACGGTAAACGCAGGAGGATTAGGAATGGTAGCAATTGGTGTAGGTGGTGCTGATGCAGTAGACGTAATGGCAGGAATGGCCTGGGAACTTAAAATGCCTAAACTTATCGGGGTAAAATTAACCGGTAAAATGAATGGATGGACCTCTGCAAAAGATGTTATCTTAAAAGTAGCAGGAATCCTTACTGTAAAAGGAGGTACAGGATGCATCGTAGAATATTTCGGTGAAGGTGCTGAATCTCTTTCTGCAACAGGTAAAGGGACTATCTGTAACATGGGTGCTGAAATCGGAGCTACAACTTCTACTTTCGGATATGATGATTCTATGAGAAGATATCTTTCCGCTACTGGAAGACAGGATGTAGTAGATGCTGCTGATACAATTGCAGAACACTTAACAGGTGATGCTGAGGTATATGCTAACCCTGAACAATATTTTGATCAATTAATAGAAATCAACCTTTCTGAACTGACTCCTCACTTAAACGGACCTTTCACACCAGATTTAGCGACTCCAGTTGCTGAATTCAGAGCTAAAGCTGAAGCTAACGGATGGCCTTTAGAAGTAGAATGGGCACTTATCGGTTCTTGTACCAACTCTTCTTATGAAGATTTATCAAGAGCAGCTTCCATTGTAGAGGATGCAGTATCAAAAGGGGTAAAACCTAAAGCAATCCTTGGAATCAACCCTGGTTCTGAGCAAGTGAAGTTCACAGCAGAAAGAGACGGTTTCTTAGATTCTTTCAGAAAATTTGAGAATGCAAGAATCTTTACCAATGCTTGTGGACCATGTATCGGACAATGGGACAGAGAAGGTGCGGAAAAAGGAGAGAAAAACTCTATTATCCACTCTTTCAACAGAAACTTTGCGAAAAGAGCTGACGGTAACCCGAATACCCACGCATTCGTAGCTTCTCCGGAAATGGTAGCTGCTGTAGCAATCTCTGGTAGACTGGACTTCAACCCAATTACGGATACCTTAACTAACGAATCAGGTGAACAGGTAAAACTTAACGAGCCTAAAGGTTTTGAACTTCCAGCAAAAGGATTTGCGGTAGATGACAACGGATATCAGGCTCCATCACATGATGGTTCTAAAGTAGTTGTGAATGTAAGTCCTACTTCAGACAGACTTCAGTTATTGGAAGAATTCCCGGCTTGGGATGGTAAAAACATTCAAGGAGCTAAAGTATTGATCAAAGCTTTCGGAAAATGTACTACTGACCACATTTCTATGGCTGGACCTTGGTTGAAATACAGAGGTCACCTTGATAATATTTCAAACAACATGTTGATTGGAGCGGTAAATGCTTACAACATGGAAACCAATAAAGTTAAAAACGAATTAACCGGTGAATACGGTGAAGTTCCGGCTGTACAAAGAGCTTACAAAGCTGCAGGTGTTCCAACCATTGTGGTAGGAGATCAGAACTATGGTGAAGGTTCTTCAAGAGAGCACGCTGCCATGGAGCCTAGACACCTTGGTGTGAAAGCAGTATTGGTAAAATCATTCGCGAGAATCCACGAAACCAACCTTAAGAAACAAGGAATGCTTGGAATTACTTTCGCTAATGAAGCAGACTATGATAAAATTCTGGAAGATGACACGGTTAACTTCTTAGATCTTGACCAATTTGCTCCAGGAAAACAATTGACTTTAGAATTCGTTCATGCTGACGGAACTAAAGACATCATTATGGCCAACCATACTTACAACGATCAACAAATTGATTGGTTTAAGGCTGGTTCAGCGCTAAACCTGATCAAACAACAGGAAAAATAAAATTAATTGTTAGATTAATTAATAGAAAGGCGGCTTCATTAGAAGTCGTCTTTTTTGTTTTAACTGTATTGAAATATTCTTTGCTGAACTTTGGTAAATATTTCAAACCTTATAGGTTTTAAAAACCTATAAGGTTTAATATTAATCTTAAAACATTTTCACTTTAATCTATCCAGAAGATTTGCTCTATAGCTTTCCCCAATCGGAATTTCATACTCGGGAAGAATCACTTTTTTAGCACCTATACTTTTGATTTTATCCAGATTGACAATGAAAGATTTATGAATCCGCACAAATCTTTCAGGAAGTTGGTTTTCCATTGATTTAAGAGTATCCAGAACGATAAACTCATTGGCTTCCGTCCGGATATTAACATAGTCTTTGATACTTTCAATATAAAGAATCTCATGAAAGCCGATACGATGTCTCTGCCCTGAAGATTTTACAAAGAAATGGGTATTTTCCTCCTGTGGAAAAGGAAACCGCTCCTGAGCCTTTGATATACTCTTTTGAAATCTTTCAAATGAAATAGGCTTCAATAAATAATCCACTACATTATGCTCATATCCTTCCAGAGCATACTCTGAATAAGCTGTTGTCAGAATATACTTTTGATCAGGTCCTACAATTTTCATAAAATTGATTCCTGTAAGTTCCGGCATCTGAATGTCCAGAAAGATGAGGTCTGAATCGTTTTTTTGAAGATATTCCAAAGCCAGGATTGGATTCTCTGTGGAAAACACCAATTCAAGAAAGGGAATCTTCTCTACATAATGTTCAAGAAGAGAGATTGCCAAAGGCTCATCATCCACAATAATGCATTTTATCTTATTCATCCCTTAAATCTATTTTTAAATCCACCATAAATTCTGTTTCCGAATCCCTGATCTCCAGCTGATGTTTAGGATACAATATTTCCAGTCTTTTTTTCACATTCTGAATACCTATTCCTGAAACGGTATCTTTCATTTTCTGTGTTTTAAAATTCAAAAGATAAAAATGCAGAATTTTATTCTGATCTGAAATTTTCATTTCAAAACCTTTATCACGGAAATCACCATGCTTGAAGGCATTCTCAACAAAAGGAACCAACAGCATGGGTGAGATCTTCAGTTGAGGATATTGAATATCTTTTTCTATCAACAAAAGTTCAGGATTTCTGATTCTAAGCTTTTCCAGCGCAATCAGACTGTCTATGTAACCAATTTCCTTATCCAAAGAAATGGAGTCTTTTTCGAGATCTTTGGTGCTGTATCTCAGCAGCTGTCCCAGCTCTTCAATGGCAGGAAGCGCTTTATCTGATTTTTGATAGACAAGAGAATAAATATTATTTAATGAATTAAAAATAAAATGAGGATTGATCTGTGTTTTCAAAGCCTGTAGCTCTGCCTGTTTCTTTTCGATCAGAAGTTGTTTTTTATCATTTTCTGCGACTCCGTATTTCTCCACGATCCACAAAATTCCGGCAATGAAAACCGTCAGTGAAGCATTGTAGATATTATCTGTCAAATAATATAAAAGTCCGGTATCTTTATTATAATTTCTGAATCCAAGAGTAATAGGAAGCAGCACTTCTTCTATTCCATACCGAATGACACCAAAGCTTAATATAGAGATCAAAAAAACTAAAACGGCAGAATAAAGTTTCTCCAGATTTAATACTTTCGGAATAATAACCAGATACAAAAGATAAAAAGTAGAAATTTCAGAAATAAAATAGGTAAAGTTCAGCACATACGTTTCAAATCCTCTTCGCTCAGGAAAAAAGAAGTAAGGTGTAATGTTGTTTCCTATAAAATTGAAACTCCAATACAAAATCTGAAGCCAGATAATTTGCTTTTTATTCATACTCAAATATAAATCTCTGCAGGCACAACTCATCAATCCTTTTCGATAAAAACCTGTTTTTTTCCGACGAAACTTTTTTGACATGCATAATGTTCCCCTTCATCTAAATGCTATTTCCATTCAAGAGCCCTTCCAATACTTTTGTGAGAGAAATTTAACACAATCATTATTTAATCTGTCATTAATATCCCATGAAAAAACATATTTTATTTATAACAACCCTTGCTTTTTCTTTTGCAGTAGCACAAACTAAAGACACCATCAATGTTAACAAAATTGAAGCAGTGACGGTGAATGGTAAAAAAGTTCTTGTAGAGCGTAAAGTGGATCGTCTTGTTTACAACGTTCAAAACTCCATGCTTTCACAGGGAAGCTCCGGGACTGAAGTTCTGGCAGGAACTCCTTTATTGCAGGTAGATGAAAATAAAGGACTTCTTTCCATTGCCGGAAAAAATGGAGTGTCTGTAATGGTAAATGACCGAATGCTGAATCTTTCCGGAACCGAACTCATGAATTATCTGAGAAACCTTCGTTCTGAAAATATCTTGAAAATTGAAGTGATCACAACTCCACCTGCTAAATATGAAGCTCAGGGAAACAGCGGAATTATCAATATCGTCCTTAAAAAGAATCAGAATCTGGGATGGAGCGGCTATCTGAATACTAACTACACCCAGAGAACCTATGCTGGTTTCAGTAGTGTGGCCGGAATAAATTATCAAAACGAAAAGATAAAAGCTTCTGTAAAGGTGATGGGATATGATGGAGATAAAAGGTCTGTAGAAAAAAATAATATCATCGGGCAAAACTCTTCTATCAGCAAAGACGACAGAAAGGATATGAATGACGGACTTGGACTGAATGCCAATTTTGACTATTCTCTTTCTAAAAATTCCAATATCGGATTGGTATACGATATTACAAAGGGACATACCAATATGGATATCAATTCAACACAGAATTACCTCACAGGAAGCACTCCTGCTTTACAGACAGACACAGATTCAAAGCATCGCTCTCCTTTTACCACCCAAATGCTTAATCTTTATTTTGATCAGAAATTGGGTGAGCATAAACTTAGTTTCGGAGCCAATTATTATGGAAATTTGCCTGATAATGAGGTTAATTTCACAACAAGAAATATTGTCAGTAATACAACTCAGATTGTTAGAAATCTATCTTCGGTAGATTATAAAATCTATTCCGGGCAGGCAGACTTAACTTTAAATTTCAAAAAAATTCAAGTAGAAACAGGAGCGAAATACAGTCAGTTTTCTAATAATTCAGACATCGCATATTTTAATTTTAACAATGGAAATTATATCATAGATCCGGCAAAGAGTAATCTTTTTGATTATCATGAAAAAAATTATGCAACCTATATCAGTGCCAGTAAAGACCTCAGCGAAAAATGGTCTGTAAAGGCAGGGCTTCGTTATGAATATTCACAAACCAGCGGCTTTTCTCCTACTACCCAATCAAAATCGGAGAACAATTATGGAAAATTCTTTCCAACAGCCTATATATCTTATAAAGCCAATGAAAACAATCAGTTCAGCATTAATTATTCCCGAAGAATTAACCGTCCTTACTTCCGGGCTTTAGACCCGTTCCGATGGTATTCTAATCCTAATACATATTATACCGGAAACCCAAGTCTGCAACCTTCTTTCAATCACAATATTGAATTCAATTATATTTTTAAAAGTAAATTTTCTGCCAATCTTTACTATCAGAGAACCACAAATAATTTTGATCAACTCTCATTCCTGAACGGAATTGACCTTACCAGTACTTATGAAAATTATTACAATCAAAATATTTACGGGCTCAATCTCAATTATACGGACACCTATTTCAAAATCTGGGAAAGTAATATTTCTACCTCCTTCAGCTATAATGAAACTCAGATTACAAAGTTCAATCTGGTTGCTAAAAACGGACAGTCATTTTATTTTTCTTTGAACAATACCTTCCAGCTGAATAAAGCGAAGACATTCATGCTATTTGTCAATTACTGGAATAACCTTCCTTCCAGAGACGGATATTTTTCTATGAAAAACACAGCAAGTCTGGATGCAGGAATCAAAATGAGTTTTGCGGAAAAAGCCCTTCAGGTCAATCTTTCGGTGAGCGATATTTTCAGACAGTCCGGATTGAGAGCTGATATGTATTTTACTGATAACACGCAGTCATTCAACAACTATTGGGATGCCAGAAGAATGAACCTCAGCATCACCTATAATTTTGGAAATCAGAAAGTAAAATCGAATAACAGGTCAGTCAATTTTGAAGAAAAAAACCGTGCCCAATAACTGCAAAAAGCTAAGCTTAGGGATTTTTCCCTGAGATAACCATCATCATATATAAAAAACGAAGCATTCTCAAAAGTGTCATTCTGAACACAGACTGAAAGTCTGCGAACGAAGTTCATAAATGTAGTGAAGAATCTCATATGTTTGGTTATCAACAAGATTCTTCCTTCGTCAGAATGACAAAAGCCAAATTGTTTGACTTTTGAGACGCTTCATTTTTTGGTTAAAATAATTTATAAATCATGTCAATATTTAGAATCTGAATTCAATTCTTGCAAACAAGAACCTTCCCCCTATACCGTACTGGGAAACCTGTCTGGAATACACAAACTGGTTATCAGCAGTTAATGAACTTATATTCGGGCTTTTAGAAGGCAGAATATTCAGGATGTTATTGCTCCCGATCGTTACTGAAATATTTTTATTAAAATCATACCCTACAGATAAATCCGTCACAAAGCGGTTATTAAGAACAAAATGCTCTGTACTTCCTGTTACTCCGTCAAAATTAGCATCCAGAACATCTGCATCAGTTACTTTACCAAAGAAAGAATTACGCAGTACAAAGGTAAATCCGGAAACTCTTAAAGTATTCGATAAAGTAGCTTTTACACGGGGAACAGCTTCTTCAAAATACACTCTGTTGGGTTCTGAGAAATAATTATCAATCTGGCTTACCAATTTAGGTGACGCATGAATATCTCCGATTCTTTTGGTCTGATTAAAGTTGATTCCCAAATTATTCTCCAAAGAAACTCCCGATGAGATTTTTGAGTTCTGAGAAATCGTAATATCCAACCCTTTTGTCTGAGAGTCTACAGCATTGGCAAAAAAGTTGGCAGCGCTGGCTCTTGCCAGATCAAAGGCACTTTGCAATACCTGATCATCAGCATTGTTGATTTTATCCGGACGGAAAAACAGATCCGTAAGTACTACTCTGTCTTTAATCTTTATTAAATAAGCATCTGCGGTGAAAGTCAGGTTTAATGATGGAATCTTCCATGTAATTCCTGTGCTGTAGGATTGTGAAGTTTCCTGTTTTAATTTCGGAATACCCAATGCCTGTGCGGCTTCAGAATTATTCCTAAAAGTACCGACCTGTGTAGTTTTTCCCTGCTGAATCAGTGTAGATGTGGAGCTATAATAGATTTGAGCTAAAGAAGGCGCTCTGAATCCTGTAGAAACAGCACCTCTCCAGTTCAGGTTAGGAGCCAGCTTCACGTTGGTTGCCACTTTATAATTGAATGTAGATCCGAAGTCTGAATAATTCTCATATCGCAAAGCTCCTTCCAATAGCCAACCATCGGTAACTTCCAGTTCTGCATCAGCATAAGCAGCAATACTGTTCCTATTTCCTGAAACGGCATTTTCCGGACTAAAGCCTGGAAAAACCTGTGCTCCCGCTGGCCTTACATTTCCGAAGAAGTCGGTTACCTTCTCATTTTCAGGAGTTTTAGCAGTTACTACACGTCCATAGATATCATAAGAAGCATAAGAATTTTCTTTTCCGGCATTCACTTTATAATTTTCATGTCGGTATTCTGCTCCGAATGCAATATTCAATCCTTTCAATACATCATATTTTTTTGAGAAGTCAAGATTGACGGTATTTTGTGAAAACTCAGATCCTCCGGCATCAAAGGTTCTTGGAGAATTGTCTGTCAAAGAAGCATTAAATGTATTGACAACCCCAAAACCAAAGGTATTTTTCCCGAAAGTATTACTGAAATCCACATTCCAGCCATTCCATTTTCCTTTAATTCCGGCAGCAAGAGAATAATCATTCACGGCTGCTTCAATCTGAGGAAGATATCCATTGGGAGTCACTGCATTGATATTTCTTTCAGTATTCGGAAGTCTGTAAAATCCTCCGGCATTTCCAAGGCGGTAGCTATAGCCTCCAAATGAGTACACCTTCCAATCCTCATTCACAGGAATTTCAGAGTTGAAGAAGAGCTGGCCCGACTGCAGCTTAGACTGTCCCGCTCTTAGGCTGAAATCTTTTCTCTCCAGTCCTCTGTAATTAAGCTCCTGAGATGTAAAATCTTTACCTAATAATTTTTGAAGATCGGAAATGCTGTTGGCTCCTGAAATTTGAGATTGAAAATCAGTTCCAAAATAACCCACCTTAGCTGCATATTGTTTTATCGTATTGATAATCTGCTGAGTATTGGAAGTATTCGAAATATTTTTATACAAACCATCAATATTCACTCCATCCTGCAATGCTCTGTAATTAATTGCATTATAAGCATTGAAAATATCACCTTCTCTTACTCCGGCTCTGGAATAAGGATCACGATATTGTGCAGAACCTGTAATATTAATAAATCCTGTTTTTCCTATTTTAGCTCCATAATTAAGATCTACGGAAATAGTCTGTCCATCTGCTCCTCCGGAGAAATTATTGGCAACAGGCGATGCGTATCCTCCCAGAAATACTTGTCCCGAAAGTCCTAATCTTTTTTTCAGGCCGAGATTGACAACTCCTGCAATGGCATCAGAACCATATTGAGCAGAAGCTCCGTCTCTTAAAACCTCAATTTTTTCTAAAGCAAAGGCTGGAATAGCGTTAAGGTCAGTTCCCACAGAGCCTCTTCCCGGCGTAAGGGTAACATTAATCAATGAAGACTGGTATCTTCTTTTTCCATTGAGTAAAACCAAAACCTGATCCGGCCCCAACCCTCTTAAAAGTGCAGGGTCTACAAAGTCAGTTCCATCGTTCACCGTGTGTGAGGTGGATGAAAATGAAGGGACAATATAATTTAAAGCCTGACTGATATTGTTAGTGGGGCTTTGTTTTAAAATTTTCGATATGTTAATAATATCTACCGGAACGGGTGTATCTGTCAATGATCTTCCTGAGCCTCTTGAACCGAGGATGACTACATCATCTATTTTTTTAGATTGTAAAGTGTCCGTCTGGGCGTAATAAAATGTAGAGATAAGCGCGATAGAAGGAACAAATATTTTTGTTTTGAAATTATGCATATTGTTTGTTGTTACTTTTTGTTGTTAAAAATTGTTTTTAAGCAATACAAATCCTGTAACCCTAAAATGTAAGGTTACCATTGATGTTCGGAATGTTTGTATTATTTTTTAGAAATAGAAAGTGCTAGCAGCAACAACACATGCGCATATAGAAATGGCATGAAAACATATCAGAATAATGAAGACTCACTTCATGATCTGAAGAATAAAAAATTACTGATGGAATGTGATTTCCCTTGTCTTTAAACATTGGTTTTAACTTTAAAACAAAAATTCAAGATGGGGATAATGATAGAATGATAAACATTTTTTCCGGAAGATCCGGCTTATCGATTGCAGCACCTTGCTTGTTTTTGCAGGTTGCTATCCCATCTAGAGATTCTTGATAATTACCTGGCAAAGATATAATTATTTCGGAAATAAAAAAAATTTCAGCTTAATTTTTCGATTTTCACAATTTTATCGTAACAAATTTTGTTTTTCAGCGTCTAACCGGATATCAGTAAAACATTATGAAAAAAACGATTTTCGCTTTATCACTGGTAAGTTCTGTTTTTGTTTTCTCACAAGAAAAGAATACTACGGGTGCTAAAGAAAAACAAATAGAAGGTGTAGTTATCACCAAAACTAAAAAAGCCGTTGAACAAAAGGCCGACCGTACCATTTTTGACTTTTCTGAACAACCTCAGCTGAATAACGGAAACGTTCTGGAAGGAATTAAAAAACTTCCGGGACTTGTATCTACCGATATTGCAGGAATGATGTATCAGGGAAAAATGCTGGAAGTGTATCTTAACGGAAGACCTCTGAATATTACGTCCAATGAATTGAACTCTTTCCTTGAAGGAATGCCTGCCAACTCTGTAGAAAGAATAGAAGTAATCACACAGCCCGGTGCTGAGTTTCCGGCTACTTCCGGAGGTGCCATCATGAATATCATTACTAATAAAAATGCCAACAAATATTTAACTGCTACGTATTCAGGAAATTATTCTTTCACGAATTATGATAAATATAGAAACAGGACAACCAATTCTGTTAATTTAAATGCAAGGAATAAATATTTCGGATGGCAGCTGAACGTAGGTCAAAACTACCGTGAAAGTATGCTGAATGGTCAACAAGATGAACTTTTGAGCAGCCATACCGATAGATACGCACGTGGATATTTTGCAAAATCAGGGTTAACTTTTGATTTGGGTCAGGACAGATTATTATTAAACTACGATATTTATCACAATAATAATGACAACTATACTTTAAGTAACGGTCATGGTGATTTGCCTTTCCAGAATAATCCAAAAGATTTAAGGGAAGCTTTTTATACATCTTCGGATGTTGCCCATACCAATAGTCTCAGACAGGAAGCTGTGGTAACGTATCAGAAACGTTTTGCAGATAAATCTCAAAAATTAGACTTCCAGTTTGGCTATACAAGATCAGACAGTAAATTTTCTCAGGACAATTTCTTTCAGGATGGTAATTTTGCAGCAGCACCCTATCTTCCTATCAATAGCCCTACCAATGGTTTAAAAGATATTCTGAACAATAAATCTGTAATGAATATTGCCAACTTCAAAGTAGATTATGCCCAACCTATCAAACTTCTTGATGGCGGAAAGGTAAGTTTTGGAGGATTATATGAAAGACAGGATTATGATACGGAAAGTTTTGGGCTGACTAACTTAGAATATCAAAGACAAACTGCTTCTACCTATTTGGAGTTTCAGGCTAAACTGAAAAAGTTTGACTTCACATTGGGTTCCCGTGCGGAAAACTATGATATTTCCGGGGTAACAAGATATTTTGATAAAGATTCAAAACTGGTGGAGGCTAATTTGATTCCTTTCAATAAGTTTAAATTTTTCCCGAATGCAAGCGTACAATATAACATGATGAATCAGGTTAATATTGCCGCCAATTACAACAGAAAAATCAGCTTACCGAGTATTTCTGCTTTGAACCCGAATAACGTGACTTTCTCCGGACCAAGTACCGAAGTAAATGGTAATCCTAACCTACAGCCTACTATTTTTGATAATTATGAATTGAAAATTTCAGCTTTTGATTATGCATTTATCGGATATAGTGTAAGTTCGGCAAGCAACCAGGTGGCACAGATCATCCGAAAGGACGGAAGAAAACTTTACAACGAGCAGGTGAATATTTCGAATATGAAAATTCACAATTTCAATGTGGGATTACCGGTTCCTTTTATGATTTTCAGTAAGCCATTTAGTGAAATCATGAAATTTAATTTCAATCCGGATAAAATTAATTTCATGTATTTATATGCAGGATATCAGAAACATGAAATCGATAACCTGAATAATAAAGGCTTCTGGATTTTCAATATCATGACCCAGGTTATTTTACCTAAGGACATCAAACTGACAGCCAACTACAGCTATCTGACTCCAAAGGCGGGATATTTCTACTTTACGGCAGAAAAACCATTCAACAACTCTCTTGATATTACGTTGACGAAAAAGTTTATGAACAACCGTCTGACGCTTTCTGTTTTTGCGAATGATATTTTCAACGGACAGATGATGCAGGTACGTTCTAATCCACCATCAGGAACGCCGGTCTTGATCAGTAGCAAGTATGACACGAGAAATTTCGGATTTTCTATCAATTATAAAATTCCGACAAGAAATAAACTGGCAAAAGAGGATCCGAATATCCTGAACCAGACTAAAAAAGAAGATAACGGAGGCGTAATGCAGCAGGCACAGTAATTCTTCTTGACAATAAAATAAAAATAGGCGTAAAATGATTTGCGCCTATTTTTTATTTGTCGGATAATTTTTGGCTAAAGCCAATGGATGGTTTTATAAAAGTAAAACGGGTTTCCTTCGTCTACGCTCAGGATCAGAACCCGTTCCTATTGATATTGAATTCGTGTTATTTGTGAAAATATTAGTGACATTGGTGTTTACATTTACATCAGAAATCTATCGTCTGGAATCTCCAGTTCATCGTATCTACCAATGTCAGCTGATTGATATTCACCGGAAGATCAGTAATAATTTTTAAGACCTGAAGCGCCATCATGCTTCCTATCATTCCGGGAAGAGCTCCCAGGACACCAAGGCGGTCACAATCCGGTACATCCTCATCGAAAGGCGGTTCAGGGAAAATATCTCTTAAGTTTTTGCTTCCATTATGATTAAACACAGCAACCTGTCCTGAAAACCCTAAAATACTCCCGTAAACCAAAGTTTTATTCAGTTTTACGCAGGTATCATTCACCAGATACCTTGTGGAAAAATTGTCAGATCCGTCAACAATAATATCATACTGAGAAAGGATTTCTTCGGCATTATTTTCATTGAGTTTTTCCTCAATTCCTGTCAATTTAACCTGATGATTGAGTTCTTCTACAAATATTTCAGCACTCTTTACTTTGGAAAATCCTACTCTGTTTTCAGTATGAATGATCTGCCGGTTCAGATTATGAAGTTCTACATGATCAAAATCGATAATACCTAAAGTTCCTACTCCTGCTGCAGCCAGATATTGAATAACAGGACTTCCCAAACCTCCTGCTCCAATGACAAGAACTTTGGAAGACCTTATTTTCTTTTGTCCTTCCAATCCTATTTCTTCAATAAATATCTGACGGCTGTACCGTGAAAAATGATCTTCTTTCATAATTATCATTGAACCATTAAGGTTTTTTAAGTTTGTAAGGAAAGTTAAGATGAGCTTCGCTTCAAAAAAGAGAGTATCTTAAAAATCTTCGATTTTTCTTAAATAACCTTCACCTCTTCAAAATCCTTAATGGTTTTAAAATTTTAAAATCCACTATATACAGAATCCCAATCTTTCATTACAGGATTGTAGCTCTAATTCCATACTTATAATCATTGAACCATTAAGATTCTTTAAGTTTTTAAGGAAAGTTAAGTTGAGCTTCGCTTCAAAAAAGAGAGTATCTTAAAAATCTTTGATTTTCTTAAATAACCTTCACCTCTTCAAAATCCTTAATGGTTTTAAAATTTTAAAATCCACTATATACAGAATCCCAATCTTTCATTACAGGATTGTAGCTCTAATTCCATACTTATAATCATTGAACCATTAAGATTCTTTAAGTTTTTAAGGAAAGTTAAGTTGAGCTTCGCTTCAAAAAAGAGAGTATCTTAAAAATCTTTGATTTTCTTAATTCAACTTCACCTCTTCAAATTTCTTAATGGTTTAAAAATTTTAAAATCCACTATATACAGAATCCCAGTCTTTCATTACAGGATCATAGCCTGCTTTTTTGATCATGATTTTAATTTCATCCATGCTACGCTCATCACTGGTTTCAAACTGTTCCAAAGATTCTTTATCCACTGCATATCCTCCGGGATTTGTTTTTGAACCTGCACTCATGGCAGTTGCTCCCAGAGAGACAATATTATTTCTGAACACTTCATTTTCTCTGGTAGAAATGGAGATTTCAAGGTCTTCATTCCAGATTCTGTAGGCACAGATCAATTGAAGAAGGTCTTTATCTTCCATGATAAAATTAGGTTCGATGATTCCTTCAGCAGGTCTGAGTCTTGGAAAGGAAACAGAAAATTTACTTTTCCAGTACTGCTTCTGAAGGTAATCGATGTGTAATGCATTGAAAAAACTGTCAACTCTCCAATCTTCAAGCCCAAGGAGAACTCCAAGTCCAATTTTATGAATGCCTGCTCTTCCTATCCTGTCGGGAGTTTCGAGACGGAAATGGAAGTTAGATTTTTTACCCTTCGGGTGATATTCTCTGTATACATCCTGATGATAGGTTTCCTGATACACTAAAACGGAATGCACTCCTTCTTCATGAAGCAGTTTGTATTCTTCTTCCAATAATGGCTGAACCTCAATGGAAATATTAGAAAAATGAGGCTTTAGCTTACGGACAGCATTCTGAAAGTAAGGTACTCCTACTATTTTATTGGCTTCTCCGCTTACGAGTAATACATGATTCACTCCCATAGATTTCAGTACTGAGGCTTCAATCATCAGTTCCATATCGGAAAGCGTTTTCCTTTTCAGATTATTATCAAGGCTGAATCCGCAATAGGTGCAGATATTCTGACATTCATTGCTGAGATACAGCGGTGCATACAACTGAATGGTTTTTCCAAATCGTTTTTGGGTGAGCATTTGTGTCATTCTTGCCATCAGTTCCAGTTCCTGAGAAGCGGCTGGCGACAGGAGATTCAAAAAATCGTCAAGGGTTTTATTCTTTTTCTGAAGACTGCATCTTACATCGGCCAGACTTACTTTTTCAAGCTTATTCTTTACCTCATCCCACTGGTAGTTTTCAAAAACATCTTTAAAGCTTTTCATGAGTCTGATTTATTCAAATAAAAACGAAGTAAGCGGGCTTGACGCTTCGGCATGGTTGGCAATAGCTCCCAATCCTGATTCAAAGGCTCTTCTTCCGGCAATCACACCTTCTTTAAAAGCCAAAGCCATATTCAGTGGATTTCCGGCAACAGCAATGGCAGTATTCACCAAAACAGCATCTGCTCCCATTTCCATTGCTTTTGCAGCATCTGACGGTGCCCCGATTCCGGCATCTACCACTACAGGAACATTACTCTGACTGATGATTATTTCCAGAAAATCCTGTGTTCTTAATCCTTTATTCGTTCCGATAGGTGCCCCCAAAGGCATTACTACAGCAGTTCCGGCATCTTCAAGACGTTTACATAAAACAGGATCAGCATGAATGTAAGGCATTACAATAAATCCCAGTTTGGCCAATTCTTCCGTAGCATACAAGGTTTCAATAGGATCTGGCAATAAATATTTCGGGTCCGGATGAATTTCCAGTTTGACCCAGTTGGTTTCCAGTGCTTCTCTTGCTAACTGCGCTGCCAATACAGCTTCTTTAGCAGTTCGTGCTCCGGAAGTATTCGGAAGAAGATGAACATGGGTTTCTTTTAATGAATCAAGCAGACCATCTTCACTGGATTGGGCGTCAATTCTTTTGAGAGCCATAGTCACCATATTCGTTTCGGATGCGATGACAGATTGTACCATATCACTCATGCTTCCGAATTTTCCTGTTCCTAGGAACAATCTTGATTCAAAAGTTCTTCCTGCTATTTCTAATTTCTGATTGTTCATATCATTACTTTTTTTAATTCATTAATTAGGGTCGGCTGCTTTGTAATAAGCCCGGATACAGCAACACCGTAAATCCCGATCTCCTGTAACGGTAAAATATCTTCAAGCGTAACACTTCCGATGGCAAATATTTTAGGAATGTCTATTGATTTCTCTCTTAATCCATCAATGATAGACTGATATCCTTCAAACCCAAGAATCGGGCTTAGTTTTTCTTTGGTTGTGGTAAATCTCAATGGTCCTAGACCGATATAATCACAAGATTCTTTGATTCTCTGAAGAACATCTGAAAGGGTATTAGCCGTTCCTCCAATAATCTTATTTTCGCCTAAGATCATTCTTGCTTCTTCAATAGCGCTATCGTTTAATCCCAGATGAACGCCATCAGCATCTACTTCTTTAGCTATTTGTACATGGTCATTGATGATACAAACCGCCTGATATTCTGAACAAAGTTGTTTTGAAATTTCACAGAGTTGGATTAATTCGTTTTCAGGAGCATTTTTCCATCGAACCTGTACCCATTTGATGCCGTTATCCAGTGCTTTACGGATGTAAAGTTCCTGTTCTTGTCGGGTATTTCCCTGTGATATATATTGTAATTTTTCCATGTTTTCTATGAATGTGTTCCCAATAAAGAGGGATTACTTTTTAAAAATTTTTCGATGTATCGCTTTCCGGTTCGGCAGGCTGTTTCCATACTTTCACCTTTGGCAAGCTCTGCTGTAATGGCTGATGATAAAACACAGCCGGAACCATGTTTGGGAAAATAGGTTGTACTACCTTCGGCTGGAACTAAAAGCGTTTCTTTTTCACTTTCAACTAAAATATCCGTTCCCAGATGATCTTTCCGATGTCCTCCTTTAATCAGTAAAGAGCATTGATTCGTATCCGGCAAAAGATGATTTTCTTTTAAAACACTGTATTCATTATAATTAGGAGTTATTAAACTAAGTTTATTAACTGTACTTTTTAATTGAGGAAGTGTTTCAAGATCAAAAAATGTGAATTCGGAAGTGCTTTTCAGAACGGGATCCCATACGATTTTCACATCAGGATTTCCTTTTTGAACTGTTTCCACAATCTTACCCATAAATTCGGCATCCTTCACTATTCCGATTTTCACGGCTGAAACAGGATAACTTTCCATCATCACCTGAATGGCTTCAGTTACTTCGTCTATAGGACGCCATTCTAAACTCAGACATTTTGAAGCAGTTTGCAATGTTAATGCTGTACATACTCCAAGCCCCATTACTTTTGATTGTTCAAAGGTTTTACTATCTGATAATAAGCCAGCGCCGCCACTGGGATCGAAACCTGCGATGCTTATGACATAAGGACGTTCCTGCATTTTTTGAATACTTTTAAGGGGTCTTCACTTTCCCAGATGGCACCTAATAAAGCTGCTCCATTTGCTTCTGATTCGAAAACTTCATGAATATTATCCTGATCAATTCCTCCAAGGGCAATCAATTTGACATCAGGATTGTCCCGATGTTTTATTTCTTCCTTAATGGTAGAATCCAGTCCATATCCTTTTTTGGAGATACTTGGAAAGAATGGGCCTATGAAAGCATATTCCCATTCTTTTTCCAAAGTATTGTATGTTTTAATATCATGTACCGAAGTTGAAATGGTATTTTCTTTCACAAACGATTTATATATTTCTTCCTTTCTATCAATCTCCCTGAAATGAAACCTTGAAATAGTAAATTCCTTCCCAAGATCGTAATGCGTATGCAATACCAGCTGTGAATAGAAAGATTCATCAATCTGAGTGATAAATTCAATCATTTCATTCCGGCTGAGCCACGGTTTACGGATGTGAAGCAAATCAAGTCCTTCCTGAAACATCTGATGAATAGTATCTGTTTCATTCGGAACAATCCATTCAGGAGTTATGACTAGAATCATATATAGATTTCTTTTCCTTTTTCGATAAACTCCTGTGATTTATCCAGCATTCCCTGTTCTGCAGATTCACGAATTTCCTGTGTGATTTTCATGGAACAGAATTTCGGACCGCACATAGAACAGAAATGAGCAATTTTGGCTCCTTCTGCCGGAAGTGTTTCATCGTGATAAGCTCTTGCTGTCTCTGGATCTAATGAAAGATTGAACTGGTCTTCCCATCTGAATTCAAATCTTGCCTTACTTAATGCATTATCTCTATACTGCGCTCCCGGATGTCCTTTTGCCAGGTCTGCTGCGTGAGCTGCCAGCTTATAAGTAATTACCCCAACTTTTACATCATCTTTATTCGGAAGTCCTAAGTGTTCCTTTGGTGTTACATAGCAAAGCATTGCACAACCAAACCATCCGATCATTGCTGCACCGATTCCCGAAGTAATGTGATCATACCCTGGTGCAATATCTGTAGTTAAAGGACCTAAGGTGTAAAACGGAGCTTCATGGCATTCTTCCAGTTGCTTTTCCATGTTTTCTTTAATCATATGCATCGGAACGTGTCCAGGTCCTTCAATCATCACCTGTACATTGTGTTTCCAGGCAATTTTAGTCAGTTCACCTAAAGTTTCCAGTTCTGCAAACTGAGCGGCATCATTGGCATCTGCAATAGATCCCGGACGAAGACCATCTCCCAGAGAGAAAGCAACATCATATTTTTTCATGATCTCACAGATCTCCTCAAAATGAGTGTACAAAAAGCTTTCTTTATGATGGAATAAACACCATTTTGCCATGATGGATCCTCCTCTGGAAACAATTCCGGTGACTCTTTTCGCTGTTAAATGAATGTATCTCAGTAAAACTCCTGCGTGAATAGTGAAATAGGAAACTCCCTGCTCTGCCTGTTCAATCAGCGTATCTCTGAAAATTTCCCATGTCAGATCTTCCGGAACTCCTTTTACTTTTTCCAATGCCTGATAGATGGGAACAGTACCGATAGGAACCGGGCTGTTTCTGATGATCCATTCTCTTGTTTCGTGAATATTTTTCCCTGTGGAAAGATCCATAATGGTATCGCCTCCCCATCGGCAAGCCCATACTGCTTTTTCTACTTCTTCTTCAATACTGGATGAAACGGCACTGTTTCCGATATTGGCATTGATTTTCACCAGGAAATTTCTTCCGATGATCATCGGTTCACTTTCCGGGTGGTTGATATTATTGGGAATGATCGCTCTTCCGGCAGCAATTTCGTCTCTTACAAATTCCGGAGTGATCTTGCTTTTGGGAGTATTGGCACCAAAGCTGTGTCCCGGATGTTGAAAAGCCATTTCTTTAGACACAGAATCAAGCTGTTCTATTCTTTGATTTTCCCTGATCGCCACATATTCCATTTCCGGAGTAATGATTCCCTGCTTGGCATAGTAAAGCTGTGTAACTTCTTTTCCTTCCTGTGCAACTTTAGGTTTATGATCATAAGAGAATCTCAGTTCATCCAGACGTGGATCTGCTAAACGGGCTTTTCCGTATTCAGAAGTAATTCCGTCAAGGATATTCACATCATTTCTATCCAGAAGCCATTGTTCTCTGATTCTTGGAAGCCCTTTCTGAATATCAATGACTGCATTTTCATCGGTATAAGGACCTGAAGTGTCATAAATCGTTACCGGAGCATTATGTTCAAAGCCGCCATTGGTTAATTTGGTCGGGCTAAGCTGTATTTCACGCATTGCTACATTGATAGGGTGTAATGTTCCTTCAACATAGATTTTCTTTGAGTTCGGAAATGGCGAACATGTAATGGAGTGAGCCATAAGTATTGGTATTAAATATGAGAATTAACCGCCCTGAGTGGCAGTAATGATTAAAATAGAATCGTTGTTGTTAAGGATTGTTTCCGCCCAGATTGACAGGGGAATAATGCGATTGTTGAGCGCTACAGCAATGCCTTTTTTCTTACCAGGCAGTTCAATAGCCAGTAATGCTTCCAGATTTTCAGGAAGTACATCAAATGTTTTTCGGGTGTGGTTGATTATAAGTTCCATTCCTAATATTTTATATATACTTTAGGAATGGCCATTATTGTACAATAGAATGTACAGCAAAAGTCATCTACTTTTCCCTACGCTGGTATGATCCAGATCAGGTTCAAAGGGTAAAGTCTCAGTCTGTTGGTAACAGACACCCCTAAAGTTTGGGACGAAGTTAGACATTTTTTCAGAATGGGCAAAATCTGAAATGATTTTAAATAAAAAGAAGCCGTCTCATTTTCCTTGAGGCGGTTTTTGTTTATAAACTACCCATATTATTTTTTTAGGATGAT
>NZ_JAMZGF010000042.1 GCF_024158915.1 Chryseobacterium sp. S0630
CTTATTTTTGAGAAAAGGCTCAGATTATAAAATCTAAGCCCTGACTTTTTAACTTACACACTTTACGGGATAGTGTCGAATTTTGTTATATTTTTTTATATTTAAGTTAAAGTTTTCGGCGCAACTAACTTCTAACTTCTAACTTCTAACTTCTAACTTCTAACTTCTACTTCTAACCTCTAACTTCTAGTTTCTAATTAAAAATGTACCTGCTTGATTTCTTCTTCAATTTCCTTTGGTGTTTCATCTTCAGATTTTACAAAAATCATGGTTACTACAGCTCCAATCAGCATGCAAACACCTCCAACAACAACATAATCCATGGCCTGTTTTCCGAAAATACCGCTTACGACAGGACCTCCGAATAAACCATTGATGATCTGCGGAATCACAATAAAGAAGTTGAATATTCCCATATAAACACCCATCTTCCGTTGTGGAATCACCTCAATAAGCATGGCATAAGGCATTGCCAGAATACTTGCCCAGGCAAAACCTAATCCGATCATTGAAATCCATAGGTTGTTGACATCTTTAATAAAGTACATTGAAACCAGTCCCAAACCTCCACACAATAAAGCTAAAGCATGAGTCTGTTTTTTACCAATCAGTTTAGCGATAGGTGTTAACAGAAACGCAAACGGAATTGCCCAGAGATTATACATTCCGAAAAGTTTTCCGGTAAGGTCACCTGCATCATTAAATGCTTTGGAATGGGTATCTTCCGGGGAAAGACCGAAATGATGGGTTGCCAATGCACTGGTTGTGAAAACCCACATCGTAAACAATGCAAACCACGAGAAAAACTGAACAATTCCCAGTTTTTTCATCTGTGCAGGAATCGCAGCAAAATCTTTAAAAATATCTGAAAACTTAGAGTTATGTTGTTCTCCTTCTTTTCCATCTTCAAAATCAGCAAATTCCTGTGGGGAATACTCTCTGGTTGTCATGATGGTGTATAGAATTGATATGATAAGCAATCCTGCACCAATATAAAAAGAGTAAATAACATTATCCGCAACAAATCCTTCTGGAGCTACATTGGAAATTCCCATTTTTGTTAACCAATCCGGTAGATAAGAGCCTAGTACCGCACCGATTCCAATTAAAATCGTTTGTACGGAAAATCCTATAGTACCTTGATGTTTGGGAAGCATATCTCCTACCAAAGCTCTGAATGGCTCCATCGCAATATTGACCGAAGCATCCATCATGGCAAGGAATATTACCGCTAACAAAAGAGCATTGGCCGCAAACATCTGCGTAACTGAAGCTGCATTAGGAAGCAAAACCAATCCTATAGCACACAAAACAGCGCCAATCAGGAAATAAGGTTTTCTTCTACCCAACGGACTCCAAGTATTGTCGCCCATGTGGCCGATTATAGGCTGAACAATCAGACCTGTAATGGGGGCCACCAGCCAGAACCACGATAATTCGTGTACATCTGCTCCTAAATTCCCAAGAATACGGCTCGCATTTCCATTCTGTAGTCCAAATGCCATCTGAATTCCCAGGAATCCCATGCTCATATTGATAATCTGGAGCATTGATAAGTCTGGCTTTTTTCTTTTTCCGACTGCCCCAGTATCATATTTCCCCATCATTATTGCCATTATGACTTCAGTTTTTGAATTAATGCATCTTCGATAGGTGCTTTTTCAGTAACCACTTTATCTACCACTTCATTAGGAACTGTCACAGAAAGAACATATTGTTTTACCTTCCAGCTTCCATTGATTTTTTCTACCACTCCGGAACCTCTGCAAATTTTCATCTGCGTATCCAATAATTCATCAAACCATGCCAGTTTTCCATCTTTGCTGAAGTAAATATTTCTTTTAAGCGCTTTAAAATTCCAGGTTTTCTTTTTGTCGAAATAAGGTTTTGCCCACACCATAAATGCTTTTTTATCCCAGATTTCGGTAGCATCTGTTCCGATGAAAGTAGATTCATCCGCAAAGAGATTAAAATACCCTGTATAATCCGCCTTTGCAGCTGTTGCATTGAAAGTGTCCAGCATCATACTTATTTCCGTTTTTTCTTTCTCAAATGTATTTTTTGACTGTGCGGTAAATAAAGAGAATCCCAGTAAAAAAAGGATTAATGTATAAGCAGTCGTTAGTTTTTTCATATGGTATTATTATTTTTCTAGTTCAATAATCAATGATGTTTTCGCAGGAATATTCATATTGTTTTGTAATGAAATTTCTTTGTCTGAAATAATCTCTTTTCCTTTTGCAAATCCGTTAAGTGATTCCGCAAATCGTTTCAATTCTAACGACTGATCTTTTTCATTATTGTTGATGATTACCATTACACTTTCTTTTGCATTATATCTGAAGTACACAAAAACACCATCCTGAGGAACGAAATTTTTAGTCTTTCCATTATGAATCACCTCTTTGCCTTTTCTCCAGTTCATTAATTTTTGAGTAAACTGAAAAAATTCTTTCTGCTCCTGAGTCTGAGTAGATGAATTGAAAGCATTTTGTTGATCAGATTTCCATCCTCCCGGAAAATCTCTGCGGATATCGGCATCGCCTCCTGCTTTTTTATCGCCTCTCATTCCTATTTCAGATCCGTAATAAATCTGTGGAATTCCTCTTACTGTCGAGATCAGAGTGAGTGCCATTTTGTAGGCATCAGGGTTTACATTAAAGATTTCGTTCCACCTTTCGGTATCATGATTTTCGAAGAAAACAAGCGTATTATTGATATCCGGGTAAAGAAAATCACTGGTAAAAGAATCGTAAATACGGATCATTCCTTTATCCCAGCTTTCTTTTTCTTTAAGGGCTTTAGGCATATTTTCAAACAGCATGAAGTCCATCACAGAAGGTAAATTTGAATTGTACCCTTCTATTTCTCCGATCTTCGAATTTTTCTGCCATGCTGCAATTTGTGCCGCCGTATAAAGCCAGGTTTCTCCTACAATATTGAATTTCGGATATTCATCAGTGATTGCCTTTGCCCATTTTGCCATCGCATCTTTATCATTGTAAGGATAGGTATCTACACGAAATCCTCCCAGTTCGGCATATTCTATCCACCAGATTGCATTTTGTATGAGATACTTCAGAACCAATGGATTTTTTTGGTTGATATCAGGCATCGTAGTATCAAACCATCCATCCAGTGCATATTTTTTATCAATATCAGAAGCATTGGTATCAAATTGCGTTGTGGTTTTATAATTGGAACGTTTAAATCCTTTTTCTCCTTCATCAAACCAATGGATCCAGTCTTTGGAAGGAAGATCTTTAATCATCCAGTGTGAGCCACCCCAGTGATTGGTAACATAATCCATCACCAGCATCATCTTTCGTTTATTCAGTTCCTGAGATAATGTTTTATATTCTTCGTTGGTACCGTAGCGGGAATCAATTTTATACAGATCGGTCTGAGCATAACCGTGGTAGGAATACACTTTTTCGTTGTCTTCATTCACTGGAGTCAGCCAGACTGCTGTTGCTCCCAGATTCTGAATATAATCAAGGTTATTGATAATCCCACGGAGATCACCTCCATGTCTGCCGTTTGGAAGACTGCGATCTGCTTTCTCGGTAAGTTCCGGCCTTGAGTCATTCTTCTCATCACCGTTGGCAAATCGATCCGGCATGATCAGATACATGAGATCTTTTGAAGTAAAAGATTCACGGTTGGCAGATCCCGGATTTCTTTGTTTCAGCTCATAAGTGTATGAACCTATATTTTTTTTGCCTTTTTTAAGATTGATAGCAAACTTCGGAACGTTTATCTCGTTGGTATTGACTGTAATAAAAACATAATTCGGATTGTCTACTTTCCGGATGTCTTTAATCTGTATTCCATCTGAAAGCGTAATTTCGTTATTAGCCACTTCTTTTCCGTACACAAGAATCTGAAGTTCAGGATTTTTCATTCCCTTCCACCAGAAAGCCGGTTCTACTCTTTCCAGATTTTTCTGAGAAAAAGCACAAGAAGCTATTGAAAGGGCGAATGCTGCATATATTGTCTTCATATTAGTTTTCAATTTAGCATTAAATTTTCAAATACACGTTCAAAAATGTTACGGAAAACCTCTTTTTTTCATCTTCATTTCTAGAAGATGATAAGATTAAATATCTTCATTTTAAATTTTATAAAGAATAATTAAATTTTTCACAAAAAATTCATGCATAAAATTAATTTCCCATGCTTTTTATGTTTAGTTTTATAGAAAAAATGTTGGATTTCAGCAATATATTCAAAACTGAAGGACCGGATGTTGTTTACACATGGACAATTCCTGTTTTTGCTGCTATAATTTTCCTGGAAATGGCCTACAGTCATTTTAATAAAGAGAAAATATATGAGACTAAAGATGTAGCAACAAATGTTCTTTTCGCCTTGCTTAATTATGGGCTAGATATCATCATGAAAGGTTTTTCATTATTCGTTATGATGTTTTTTTACCAACATCGTCTTTTCGACTGGCAGGAAGGAATCTGGTACTGGATCGCCGTATTCCTGGCCCAGGACTTTGCTTATTATGTCCATCATTATGTAGATCATCATTCACGTGTTTTCTGGGCAGTACATATTACGCACCACAATTCTGATTATTTCAATATCAGCACAGGATTCAGAAGTCCTGTATTTCAGCCCTTGTACAGGTATTTATTTTTCTCTCCATTAGCTTTCATGGGCTTTCATCCGTGGCATATTCTGGTAGCGTATTCTTCCATACAGATTTACGGTACATTTGTACACACTCAATCCATTAAAAGTATGGGATTTTTAGAATATATTCTGGTGACTCCTTCTCATCACAGAGTACATCACGCTTGTAATATCAAATATCTGGACCGTAACATGGGAATGGGACTGATTATCTGGGATAAAATTTTCGGAACTTTTGAAAAAGAAGATCCTGAAGTTCCTGTAAAATATGGTGTTTATCCTAAAATAAAATCCAAAGACCCTGCAACGATGCTTTTCTATGAATGGAGAAGAATAGGGAAAGATATCAGACAGCCGGGAATCTCTTTTAAAGACCGCATTAAATATCTTTTTTATTCGCCGGGATGGAGGCATGACGGTACTGGAAAAACTGTCAAACAGTACCAGAAAGAATATAAAGAGAAAGTAAAAACTCCTGTTAAAGTACAGGAGCAACTATTAGAATCTGAAAATCAATATTCCCAACTGATTCAACAGGCAGAGGATAAATAAAAATACCCCGGCCATCGAAAATTCGATAAACCGGGGCACCTTAGTGTCTCTTTACAATTATTTTACTGGTTTAATTGAAATTGCGAAACCGCCACTTCTTACCATTTTAAAATTAATTTTCGACTTACCTGTAATCTCTTTTTTATAGATGTTATAGCTTTGAGGATTATCAATATAATCAGCGTTTTTTCCGTCTTCATAGATGGTTGCTTCATATTTTTTTCCTTTGTCTAAGAAAGAGAAATCTACTGCATATTCACGTTTGTTTTCATCAGTAATACCTCCTACAAACCAGTTTTCAGTACCTTTTGCTTTTCTTGCTGTAACTACATAATCACCTGGCTCAGCAGCTAAGATTTTTGTATCATCCCAATCTGCTGCTACATCCTTAATAAACTGGAATGCATCCATGTGCTTTTTGTAGTTTTCAGGAAGATCTGCAGCCATCTGAAGCGGCATATACATCGTTACATAAAGCGCTAACTGTTTTACCAAAGTAGTTTTTACAAAACGGTTATCTCCAGGGAAATAATAGTCAAGTTTTGTCTGGAAAATTCCCGGCGTGTAGTCCATAGAACCTCCCATCCATCTTGTAAACGGAAGAACCGTCTGATGATCTGGCTTATTTCCTCCGAAAGCTTCATATTCCGTTCCACGAGCTGCTTCTGCAGAGATGTAGTTCGGATAAGTACGGCTTTCTCCCGTAGGACGTACAGACTCGTGAGAATTCACCATGATTTTATAGTCGTTTGCTTTTTCTGCAATTCTATAATAATGGTTGATTGTCCATTGAGAATAATGATGTTCCCCTCTAGGAATGATATCTCCTACATATCCGGTTTTCACGGCATCATATCCATACTTATTCATTGTTTGGAAAGCTTTATCCGCCCATCTTTCATAGTTCGTGGCAGAACCTGAAGTTTCGTGGTGCATGATCAGCTTGATTCCTTTTGAATGGGCATATTCATTCAACATTTTAATGTCAAAATCCGGGTAAGGTGTGATGAAATCAAAAACAAATTCTTTTGAGTGTCCGAACCAGTCTTCCCAACCGATATTCCATCCTTCGATCAATAATCCCTGGAATCCGTTTTCTGCAGCAAAGTCAATATATTCTTTAACTTTTGTATTGTTGGCAGCATGTTTTCCGTTTGGAGTTAATTTTGCAAAGTCTGTTTTACCTAAATGAACATTTTCAGCGATAGAATAAGCCCACTGTGATTTCCCGATGATCATTTCCCACCAGACTCCCATGTATTTTGTAGGGTGAATGTAAGAAGTATCGGTGTACTTTGTAGGCTCATTAAGGTTGAAGATCATTTTAGAATCCATCACCTGTTCTGCTTTCGGAGCTACAATAATCGTTCTCCAAGGCGTTACTGACGGAGTCTGAATATATCCTTTCGCTCCCTGTCTGTCGGCAGTCAAATGCGTTTTGAATTTAAAATTCTGTGCATCTACCTCAAGGTGTGAAGCCGGATAATCTAATACAGCAGCTTCAGCAACGTTGATATATAAAGGTTCTTTTCCTTCTTTTTTAAGCATCAATGGAGACTGAACTGCATTTTTCACCAATGACTGTGAAGCGTTTGCATCGTATGCTTTGTCCCATTTTGAAGGAATTTCAGACACTTTAGTTTCCTGATACTGATATTCCTGAGAATCGTAATCTGCTACCATCCACCATGCCTTCATATCGGTAGGGAAATCGATTTCAGAATCTTCTTCTCTGATGACGAAATAATTAAGGTTTTTCTGTTGTGGAAATTCATATCTGAAACCAAGACCATCATTGAATAGTCTGAATTTCACCACAATACTTCTGTCTGTAGAAGCCTGGTTCAGGGTAACTGCCAGTTCGTTGTAATGGTTGATATAATTTTTCTTTTCTCCTAAAACCGGCTGCCAGGTTTCATTTTTGGAGTCTCTTTTTTCATCTGTCTTCGCAAAACCGTTGTTCAGATCGTATTTTGCATCTTCTGGTTTGGCAATCTCAGAAGCGAATTTTATGGCTGTGTCTTTAAATAATCTCAATCCCAATTTAGAATCTTCCACTACTACTGCACCGTTATACTTAAGGTTGTAGTAAGGCACTCCTTCTTTCAACTGAAAGTTCATTTCAAATTTCCCGTCCGGAGATTTTAAAGCTTGGGCTTTCACACCTGTAAACATCATTGAGAGCAAAAGTGCTCCAACTGTAATTTTCTTCATAATGACTATTTATTAACTTAAAAAATAGATAAAGTGCCGCAGTAAAGCAGCACTTTGCTTTATTATCAGATTTAATCTATTATATTGGTTTTATTGTATACACACCTAATTTAACATCTACTGAGATTTTATAATTTCCACCAGTACCATCAAATTTGATATTTCCATTACTTCCTTTTGGCCCCAAGTATCCTGTATTCCCGTCAGCCGTTATATTACCCCAGTCTAAATCACCAAAGCTCTGCTGACCAAGAAATTTAAATTCAGAAGCTGCTGGAAGAGCTATTGTATATTCAAATTTTCCATTTCCTAAACTATTCATTGGAATAGCTGTAGCAGCATTCCATCCGTTAATAGTACCTACCAGATACATATTTGTTGGATTCCAATTATTAATAGGTGATGGAGTTACAGTAATTGATTTTTGTGTAGCATCCGCATCAATAACTATTTTATACATTCCTGTTGCTCCATTAAACTGAATATTTTCAGCAGGTGCTGCCAATAAGTTATTTGACCAGGTTTTGAAATACTTATAAGTAGTATTAATTCCTGCAGTATCTAAACTATAATTGATAGGACTCCAATCCTGCTGTCCCAAAAATCTAAATGATTTACTATTCTCCAGATAAGTATAGATTGTGGAAAAATTATCTTTTTTATAAAGAAGCTGAGCTGCTGTTGCATTCCAACCTACAGCCGACGCATCTCCAACAATATAAAATGAAGGGTAAGCAGTAGTATAAGGTGTTACCTTAATAGTCACTGCATTTGAAACGATCGCAGCATTCTCTCCAAGTTTTGAAGAAAGTCTCACTTCAACATCAGCTGCAGTTTCAGGAATTAATCCCGCATCTAATACATAATTATTGAAATCCGCTACTGTAAAGGTTACTTTGGTAGCTCCATCATTCAAATCCACATTTTTCGGAGTGGCAAAGTTTGTTCCCTTAACAGCAATCTGAAGCTGATTCTTCTGAGCAACAGCTACACCATAGTCAGGCATTTTCCAATTAAAAGTGATCGCAGATTGTGTGGCATTATCTTTAAGTAAAACCAAACTTGTTTTATCTGAAGTAAGGCTAGATGCAGAAGGATTTCCCAATACTGCCCTATCTTCATCTTTCTCACAGGAAATAACCAAAAATCCTAAAACAAGAAGTGTAAATATTTTGAATAAATTTTTCATTGTAATCAAATTTTTAAATTAATATCCAGGATTCTGAATTAAGTTTGGATTAGCAATAATATCTTTTGCAGGAATAGGATAAAGATTTCTATAGTCTTCTACACTTTTTCCATCCTTAACTCCTCCTTTCCAAGGCCATAAATATGAAGCAGTAGTAAATTTACCATAACGGATAAGGTCTGTTCTTCTTGTCATCTCCCAGCCAAGTTCCCTTCCTCTTTCATCCAGTATATAATCTGTATTAATAGAAGCTACAGTTCCAGCACCAGCACGTTTTCTTAAAGCATTTACATAACCAAGAGCTGTTGCCGCATTTCCTCCACTTCCTCCTCTTAAAGTAGCCTCAGCATACATTAAGTAAACATCAGCCAATCTGAATAAAGGAATATCAGTATCACAGAAGTTTCCGGCAGCATCAGATCCTGGTTTACCTGCACTCGTTAAATTTTTGTATTTAACAAATCCGTAACCATCTGTAAAAACTCCTAAATCATTAATCTCAAGATTCTGTCCGTCTGTATAGAAGTTACCTCTTTGATCAGAAGGAGATCCCGCAAATAAATTGACATAAGCCTTTGTAGTTCTTAAACCACCCCAGCCGCCACTGATCCCAAAACTTGAAGCAGGCATACTTCCTCCTACTCCAGCATGGATAAGATATGTTGTCCCTCCAGATGTCTGAATATGAACACCGTCAAATGCAATTGGAAGTATCACTTCCGGATTATTTTTATCATTATCCGCAAGGAATAAATCTGCAAATTTTGTTTTCAGAGAATACCCCGACTGAATTATTTTATTACAATACGTAATACAATCTGTATAATGATTAGAGCCATTATAAACCTGAGAATTAAGATACAGACGAGCCAATAAAGCCCATGCAGCTGCTTTATCTACTCTTGCATAAACATTTGCTTTAGGATCTTTCAGATCTCCAGATACTGCAAGCAGTTCACTTTCAATAAAATTAAATAACTCTGCCCTGGTAATTCTTTTAGGTGGATTAACAGATCCCGGCAAATAACTTTCATCAACGAAAGGTACATTTCCAAAAAGATCCAGCGCATAATAATATGATAATGCACGAAGGTATCTTGCTTCAGCTCTCATATATTTTGCCTCTGTTAAATTAGCACCAGTAATATTATTTGATGCAAGTTTTTCATCGGTTACGTTTCTTAAAAACTCATTACTTGTAGCAATTTGTGTAAAAATTCTGTAATATGCACCTTCAACAAACTCACTTGAAGAATCCCAAGTCATTTTATGAATTGTCTGTAGGGTACCATCATTCCAGGCAATTACCGCTTCGTCTGTGGGAAGGGTCTGCAATGTATACAATACTCTTGTATATTGTGAGAAGTTTCCATCAATTCCGTTAATATCTGAGTTTCCACCATTTGTATTCTGTCCACCATTTGCAAAACCTCCATAAATTTTTGCTAACGCTAAAGGATAATTAGCAAAATCAGTAAATACACTGGCAGAAGTGACATCCGTTATAGGCTGCTGTTCAAGATCGTTCACACAAGATGTTGCAGTAAGAATACTGAATAAGGCTGCAACAGCTATTATATTTGTTTTAAATTGTTTCATTTTTCTTAAAATTGAAAGTTAAACCCTAAAGAATACACTTTTGGCATCTGATAATATCCATTGTCAATGTTTCCAAATACTTCAGGATCTATTCCCGAATATTTGGTAATCACAAATACGTTTTGAAGCATCGCATATACTCTGATATTGCTTCCTTTATAGAAAACATCTTTAAAATTGTACCCTGCGTTGATATTATCTAACCTTAAGAAAGAAGCATTTTCTACAAAAATATCGGAGAAATATTGTGGGCTTGAAAATCTGTAATCTGCTGCAGTAGAATACACATTCTGCAGATAATTATTGGTTGTTAATGACTGAATTGAACTATTGGAGGCAGCATTATTATAGACATAATTCCCTAGTACAGCTCTTGCACTTAAACCAATATCCCAGTTATTGTGAGAGAATTTAGTATTAAATCCTATGATAGCATCCGGCTGTGTTGATTTGTAATAATATCTGTCATTAACATCAATTTTTCCGTCATTGTTTCTATCTACATAGATTCCATCCAATGGTTTCCCATTAGCATCATAAACTTGTTGGAATACATAGAAAGCATTAGGCTGGCGTCCTACCGTATGAGCCTGAATTGTATTATTCACACCACCATCAATTCCTCCTACCAGAATTCTGTATGAAGAATCCGCTCCATTAATAAGCTTGGTAATCTTAGATTTATAGTGCGTAGCATTAAAAGATACTTCCCATGTTGTATTTTCTTTTTTTACAGGAACAAATGTAACCGAAGCTTCTATACCCTTTGTCTGCATATTCCCCACATTCAAAAGATTATGGTTACTTAAATCCCCTGCTGCAATTGGTGAATCTACAATAAGATCTTTCGTATCTTTCTGATAAACATCAATGGAACCTGTGATTCTGTTTTTTGCAAAACCAAAGTCAATACCTGCATTTTTTGTTGTTGTGATCTCCCAACCTAGATTTGGATTATAAATTTCGGGTCTCATCATAAAAAAGAACTGATCTCCAAACTGGTATTCTGCTCCACTGAAACTTAAATTATAAGCAGCATAAGATGGGTAGTTTCTCGGTTTATTTGTATCTAGTGTAGGAAGTTCTTGTTGTCCGGTTTTACCCCAACCAGCTCTTAATTTTAAAACATTGATACCTGTATCTTTCAGGAAATTTTCTTCGTTAATTTTCCATGCAACTGACACACCTGGGAAGTTCCCCCACACATTACTGCTGGTACCATTATAAAATCTTGAAGAACCATCTCTTCTTATGGAGGCTGAAATAATATATTTATTAGCTATCGTAAAAATACCTCTACCGTAGAATGATAATAGGACACTTTTCGTTTCAAAATCATTAGTAAATGTATTTTGCCCTCTTCCTTTGAAAGTAGTTGATCCCGGAATAATTGTATGAAAATCCTGATAAGCATATCCTGCAGTAAGATCAATAGTAGTAGAAATTGAAGAAATTGTTTTAAGATAATTTAAATAAGTTTCCAGCAACTTATTCTTTTTCTCCATCGTATACTGATTATAGGTTCCTAAATCACCTATCCCAGCTCTGTATATTGGACTTACAGTTTTCGCTCCATTACTTTTAGAGTAATCATATCCAGCATTTACATTAACATGTAAATCAGGCAAAAAGTGCAGCTTATAATCTAATTGAATATTTCCTAATCCTCTCCAAAGAGAAGATACATCGTGTACACCATTTAAAAGACCAACTGGATTGGAAGTTCCATTTACATTAAGACCGGTAATATCATTATTAGGATCTGTCCATTCATAAAACCCTCCGTATTTTGTGTTTCCTGAATAAACAGATTGGGTAGGATCAAAATATGTAGCAGCCTTAATTACTTTATCATCAGTAAATCTATTGTCTGTGAAAGTACCTTTTGCATTTACATTTACGCTTAAATGATTATCAAAAAATTTAGGATTCAAATTTAACCCTACAGAGGTTCTTTTAAAAGAATTCGTCTTTACGATACCATTTTGATCATTATATCCGATCGATAAGCGGTATGGCAACCCCTTAATACCTCCTGAAAATGCCAAATTATTATCCGTTCCCCATGCATTTTGATAAATAAGATCCTGCCAATTTGTATTAGCAGTCCCCATTCTTGATACATTATTAGCAACTGCAGCATTTGTTTTTGCAAGATCATTTACAAATGATCTGTATTCATTGGCATCAAGAACATTCACATTATCCATTTTTGTAGAAACAGTGGTAAGAGTTGAAAAATTAACTTTTAATTTACCTGCAGTTCCTTTTTTAGTAGTGATTAAGATAACCCCATTGGAAGCTCTGTTACCATAAATTGCCGTAGCAGAAGCATCTTTAAGAATATCAAATGTTTCAATATCATTTGGATTAATAAGTGATAATGGATCCGATGCTCCGTTTATCCCTGTAAAATCCTGTGGCACACCATCAATCACGATTAATGGTGAATTTTCACCATTCAAAGAAGAAGTACCCCTGATCCTGATTTTCGTTCCTGAACCCGGAGCTCCGCTGTTATTGGTAATCTGAACTCCTGGTGTTTTACCCTGGATCAACTGCCCGGCAGAAGTAGCTCCTCCGTTGAAGTCTTTAGCCGTAACAGAAGTTATAGAACCGGTAAGATCAGATTTTTTCTGTTTTCCATATCCGATTAGTACAACTTCGTCAATCTTCTTCTCCTGAGGAAGAGAATCTTTTTTCTGCGCATGTATTACTGTACTGGCCAGTAAAAAAGCGGGCGCGATTTTTAATACTGTTGCAAAATTCTTCACAATCTTATTTTTTTATAGTTTCGTTTTTCAGTCATATTTTGGCCTGGAGCCAGACTCGCAATTTAAAAAAAAAATAGAATTATTATAAATTTAATATAATTTTAGTTAAAATTATGTATATTACGAAACCCATTTTAGTTAGTTTTTTAAAATCCAATAATTTACAACGTCTTATGCATTGCATAATATTTGTTTTAAATTAAGATAATGTTAAACAACTGTTTAACTTAATTTCATATTCAGCTCCTAAAATTTGCTTTCTTCATCATAATAATGCCACCAATAGCGGTATTCAACAGATATTCCTTATCTTTGCAGTTAAAACTTTACTATAAATGTCAAACAGAAAGATGATTACGGCAGCTTTGCCTTATGCAAACGGGCCGGTTCATATAGGACATTTGGCAGGTGTTTATATTCCTGCGGATGTTTACGCAAGATTTCAGAGAAGATTAGGAAAAGATGTAGCGTTTATCTGTGGTTCGGATGAGCACGGGATTCCTATTACCATAAGAGCTAAAAAAGAAGGAGTAACTCCTCAGGATATCGTGGACAAATATCACGAAATCATTAAAAAATCTTTTTCTGACCTTGGAATTTCATTTGATGAATATTCCAGAACAACGTCTAAAAATCATTATGAAACCAGTCAGGATTTCTTCAAGGTTTTATACGAGAAAGGAAAATTCACTGAAGAAGTTTCTGAGCAGTATTTTGATGAGCAGGCGGGAGAATTCCTTGCTGACCGTTATATTGTAGGAACATGTCCTAATTGTGGTAACGAAAACGCTTACGGAGATCAGTGTGAGAAATGTGGTTCTACCCTTTCTCCTTCTGAGCTGATCAATCCGAAATCAATGCTTAGTGGAAATGTTCCTATCCTTAAAGAAACCAAAAACTGGTACCTTCCATTAAACGAATACGAAGACTTTTTAAATGAATGGATCATTGAAGGTCATAAAGATGACTGGAAGCCTAACGTATACGGACAGGTTAAATCATGGTTGAATGATGGCCTTAAGCCTCGTGCAATGACCAGAGACCTTAACTGGGGAGTTCCGGTTCCTCTTCCGAATGCAGAAGGAAAAGTATTATACGTATGGTTTGATGCTCCTATCGGTTATATTTCTTTCACCAAAGAATGGGCGGAGAAAAACGGAAAAGACTGGAAAGACTACTGGCAAAGTCCAGAAAGCGATCTGGTACATTTTATCGGAAAGGATAATATTGTTTTCCACTGTATTATTTTCCCTTCGATGATGAAAGCTCATGGAGATTATATTATGCCGGCTAATGTTCCTGCTTTTGAATTCCTGAATCTTGAGAACGATAAGATCTCAACATCAAGAAACTGGGCAGTATGGGCTCATGAATATGTGGAAGATTTCCCTGGACAGCAGGATGTTTTAAGATATGCTCTTCTTTCATCTGCTCCGGAAACAAAGGATAATAACTTTACATGGAAAGATTTCCAGACTAAGAATAATTCTGAATTGGTAGGGATCTTCGGAAACTTCATTAACAGAGTTGCTGTTCTTATTCACAAATATTATGACGGTGTTGTTCCACAAGGTGATGTAAACAGCCCTGAACTACAGGAAATAAGTAAATCGGCAAAAGAAATCTCAGGATTCCTTGAAAATTATGAGTTCAGAAATTCATTAACTGCATTAATGAACCTTGCCCGTTTTGGAAACCAGTATCTTCAGACAGAAGAACCTTGGAAAACCATCAAGGACAACCCGGAAAAAGCGGCTCAATCTTTATTCGTTGGAGCACAGATAGCTGTTGCTTTAGCTCAGTTATGCGAACCTTTCATGCCTTTCAGTTCTGACAAATTATTGAACATGTTCAATGTTGAGAAGAAAGACTGGAGTTCTATTGAAAACCAATCAGTGCTAATTGAAACAGGGCATAAAATTAACGAATCATCTCTTCTTTTCTCAAAAATTGAAGATGATGTCATTGAAGCTCAAATCCAAAAGCTGGAAAACACAAAACAAAACAATAAAAAAACAAACCCTAACGCAAACCCTATGAAAGAAGAGATCACATTTGATGACTTTACTAAAATAGACCTTAGAACAGCTACCATTTTAGAAGCTGAAAAAGTAGAAAAAGCAGACAAATTATTAAAGCTTACTGTAGATACAGGAGTAGATGTAAGAACTGTTGTTTCCGGTATTGCTGAAAGTTTCACTCCTGAAGAATTAATCGGGAAGCAGGTGATGATCCTTCTGAATCTTGCGCCAAGAAAGATCAGAGGAATTGAGTCTCAGGGAATGTTATTATTAACAACAAAACCAGACGGAAAATTATCTTTCGTAACTCCGGATGACAGCAATGTTGAAAACGGTATTGAGATCGGATAATTAAAATCTTTATAAAGATAACAGGCTGTTTCATGAGAAGCAGCCTTTCTTTTATATACAGTTTATGGTTAATAGAAATGTTTTAAGAAAGCTTTCCAATCAGGAATTAGAAGGATATTTAAAAGAAGGCAACCGTTTTGTTCCGGAGGCAGTTCAGGCAGCTTTTGAAATTCTGGAAGAAAGAGGGCGTGTTTTCAATGAGCAGGAAAAAACAACTGTTCAGCAATTGATTCAGCGTAAACAAGAAGCTGAAGAAGCAAAACGTGCAGAAGAAGTGGAAGTTTGGAAAGATCATATTACAGAAGATCCGGAGGCCATTAAACTTTATTCGCGAATGACTATTTTTGTCAGCAGTATTTTGTTCAGCACGATTCCCGGAGCTATTTTACTTTCTCTTAATTTAATCAAACTCAGAAAATACTTTCCTGCCTTTCTGACACTGGCATTTGGTGTGCTTTTTTTTATATTTCAAAAATACGTCCTGCTTTCCCATTTTGATTTTGGTACATCTTCCAGATACAGTCCCGAAATTGGGGTGATTGGAATCGGAGCTCTCAGTCTAATTCTTATCAGCGTTTTAGCGACTCCCAAAAAACTTCCTTACCGTGCAGCATCATATATTTTCCCGGTAATTTTATGTTTGGGAACAGCTGTTGTGATGTATTTTTATTTTCAGGAATGGTTTTCTAATTATCCGTTTGCAAGAGCGATTCATCTATTCAGACAATAGCAAGGAGCTGATTCCCGCTATCCACTTTTACTCCTCGCACCCAGCTGTCACCCTGAGCGTAGTCGAAGGGCCTCTTCTTTGCTGTGGGGTAACCGTTACTATCGGGGCTAGAAAGTACAAAAAAAGTCATTCCGGTTTACAGAATGACCATATATTAGTTCGTGAGATTGCTTCGCTTTCAGCTCGCAATGACTTGTTGTCAATTATTTCTTAGTTAGTTTTGCCAGATAAGAATCTTCATCTTTCAAAACTCTTTCTATTTTGAAGCCATTATTTGTGGCAGCATTTTTCAACGTATTAAAGTCAAGATACAGCCAGGTAATCGGTTCCTCGGATTCTCCTTTATAATGAACTACGTATTCCAGTTCTCCGTAATATCCACCAGCCGGAATATACACTCCACCGTCTTTATCACGGTCGAACATATAAAGAATATCCGTACTGTCAATTAAAACCTGTCCGCCATCGTTCAGTAAAGTATGCAATTTCTGAAGATAAGTATCAATTTTCGCAAGGCTTTCAAAAACTCCGGTACCGTTCATCAATAATAAAATGGTATCAAAAGTTTCTTCAGAGAAATCAAGCATATTTTCACAAACTGCTTTTTTAATGCCTCTGAGCTTGCAGACCTCAATTGATTTTGGTGAAATATCCAAAGCCGTCACCTCAAGATTTCTTTCATTTTGAAGGTATAAAGAATGAGAACCTGCTCCCGCTCCGATATCCAGAACTTTTCCGTTGGATAACTGCAGTGCTTTCTGCTCAATATCATTCATTTCTTCAAAATCTCTGAATAAATAATCCACCGGAAGTTCATCCAGCTCAGAAATTGACGTTTCAGTCTGCAGATCTTCAGGATTGTCATTGTGGTAATAATCCCAGATCGCTCTGCCCATTAAATCTTTCATAGTGCAAAGATAGTAGTTCAATGTTCAATGTTCAAAGTTTTTAGTTGAATGTTGCGAGATGCGGGTTTGCGAGGTACGGGTTTCGAGATGCAGAGTACGGGTTCCCAGTTACAAGATACGGCGTACCTTAAACTTTAAACTTTAAACTTTAAACCTTGAACTTTAAACTCTCAAACTCTCAAACTCCTGCCACCTACTCCATCGAATCCTTCTCTTTATGTCTGTCCGCCTGAGATTCATTTTCTGCTACACCTGCTTTCCAGTAAGAATAAGCATATAGTTCCTGGGAAGTCCAGTTTTTCTCTTTTCTCAGATAAGTACGGATTTCTTTCACGCTTGAGAATTCACAGGCTACATAACCAAACTTTGTTGATTCTGGAATCTCAATACTTTTTACAGCATTTGAAATTTCACTGCTGATCTGAGGCTCTGCATTGTGTAACCATTTAAAATCAATCTGAGCTTTGGTTTCAAGCAGTTGTTCATCTTCTTTTCCATGAACTTCGATAATACATATCCCATTTGCCGTTTCAGGAAGTGTTTCTAAAATAGCACTGATGACCGGAATAGCTGTAGCATCTCCTACCAGCAAATACCAATCCGCTGCCGGATACAATTCTTTCCCTTCCAAACGCATCATGACACCCAGTTTTGAGCCTGCTTCAGCTTCTCTTACCCATCTTGAGGCTGGTCCACCGTCTCCGTGATCTACAAAATCGATGATCAGTTCATTTTTTTCCAGATCAATTCCTCTGTGGGTATAGGTTCTGATGGATGGAGCCACTTCTTTTGGCGGATACACCCATTGATGATTTTCGTCCAGCGCAGGGAAATGAATCTCGTTCAGTCCAGCCGGAGGAACTGCGATCTTATTATTATCTCCCACCATCGTATTTTTGAACAGATGAACTTCCGGTGAGTACAAATACACTCTGATAAAATGGTCAGTAATGTATTCTTTTCTGGTGACTTCGGCAACAATCTGCCCTGTTGAAATTTTAGCCATAACTGATTTTTTTAAAGTTAAAATCCGGTTTCCGATTGATTCAGAAACCGGATTTGAAATACAATATGTTTTCAGATCAAGGCATTTTTACCTTCATCTTATTTTTAAAATTCAAAAGTGTAAGAAAGATTGAATGTTCTTCCTCTTCCTTTATAATTAAACAATTCCGGAAGTCCGTAAGTAGAATACAGTACCTGGGAACGCTTGCTCCATATTGTCTGATAATCTGTATTGAATAGATTCTGGATTCCTAAATTGAATTTTCCAAAATGGAATCTGTATCCTATCATCAAATCTGAAGTATTATACCCTTCCACTACATTATTAAGCTCGTCTTTCTGTTTGAAATTCTGCAAAGACTGGAATCTGAATGACCAGTTCTGAATGTTATAGCCGATATAGGTTACCAATTTGGAAGGAGAAGCATTATAAATCTCCTGTTTCTGCCATTCTCCCTTATTATCTACCTCAGATTTGATCAAAAGTCCGCTTGCCCCGAAATAAACTCCGTTGTTTAAGGAATAAGAAACCTCAGCTTCAATTCCCATGTTTCTTAGTTTCAAATCATTCACAAGAATCTGGAAAGTCTTCTTATCTACAGCAACGGTTTTGTCTGAATTACTTAAAAATCCTGCAATCTGGGCTCTTAAACCACCTCTGTTGACACGGTAACCTACCTCAAACTGATTGGTTTTGATAGCTTGAAGCGGCTGTTCTTTTACATTGATACTGGATATTACATCCCAGTTTGTTCCTACCAATTTGTACTGTCCGATTCCATAAAATTTAGCAGGATCAGCTAAGCTTGCTCCCTGGGAAAAAGTTCCCCAAACCTGATGCTGCTCATTGAATTTGTATAATAAACCTGCATTAGCTAAAGTCACATTATAAGAACTTTCGCCTCCGGGAATTGCGGATGCTGAATTTCCATAGCCCATAGCAATCTGTGTCTGCTGCTCTGAACCTACAAAATCATCCATTTTTACGTTGATATGCTGATAACGGATTCCTGCATTCAATTGCAGTTTTGGAAGAATATTATATTTTGCCTGAACATATCCTGCATAACTCTGTGAGTGATTCGTAGGATATCTGCCAAGGCTGTATTTTGTTTCGTTGATTAAACCTCCGCTAGACATGGTTTTTGCGATATCATAAACAGATTGAGTTCCTTCAAATTTTTCAAAATCGAAATCTGCTCCGTAAGTCACATTCAGCCCTCGCCATGATTTTGACAGCAAAGCTTTAATCCCTGAGTAATAAGTATCCTGCTGTGAAGAAGACATATAAGGTATTTTCCCCGTCTGCAAAGTAACATTTCCCGGGAATGGATAGAATCCTAATTTTTCACCACGGGTAGCCAATTGTACATACAAATCCTGTCCGCCTAAAATTCCATTTCCGTTATACGCTACGGTGGCCATATAACGTTCTGTTCCTACATTTTTATCGGATGAGAAACCATCTCTCATTTCCAATAATGAAGCATTTTTTGTAGTAAATGCACTTAAATTTTCACCTAAAAATAAGCTTCTGTCTCCATTAAATTTAGAGTTGTAATACTGAACAGAGGCTGTTATTTTATGTTTATTGTTAAACTGATATCCTCCTGTAGCCAAGACATCAATAGACTGGTTATACTGAAGGTCCGTCTGGGTTATATCTGTAAAAAGCTGTTTCTGATCTGCCCCATACACTCCACCATTCTGTTGGTAAGCAACACCTAGTCTTCCGAAGAACTTTTCTCCTTTAGCAGCAATAGACTGAGCAGCACGGAAATCATGGTCATCTTTTCCCATAAATCCTGTACGTACACCCAATTCAGTTTCACCGCTGATTCCTTTTTTGGTAGGTGTTTTAGTAATAATATTGATAATCCCACCAGTAGCATTCCCTCCATAAATTGAGCTTGCACCTGAAAGCACTTCGATTCTTTCGATATTAAAAGGGTCTATCGCATCCAGCTGACGGCTTATGGCACGGATACTGTTCAAAGTGACTCCATCAATCATCACAAGCGCTGAACGCCCTCTCATATTCTGTCCGTAATTGGTTCTTCCCTGAGGACCAATATCCATAGAAGGTATCAGAATCGATAACATTTCTTTGATCGGAACTCCACTTTTGGCCTGCTCCTGGATCTTTTCTTTCTGTACTACCCAAACCGTTCCCGGAACTTCAGAGATTTTTGTAGGTTTTCTGGAGGCTACGATCACCACATCTTCAATACCTTTAGAGGCAATAGTATCTTTAGCGGTCTGGGAAATCATCACTCCCGAAACCAAAAGACCTATGAATGCATACTGCTTTTTCATTCTTTCTACTTCAAAGTTTTATAATCTCACAAAGATAATTGTTATTTAGAAAGAATAAAAATAACAAAATATGAGATTTTTCCTTATTTTATGATGACAAACATGTTTTTTACAGAGAGATTGTTTTAATTCTGGATATATTAAAAACCATTAAGAGGGATTTAAGAAATAAAGTAGAGTTAAGATGAATCATTCTGATTTTAACCTTAAAGCGAAGCCCACCTTAATAATCTCAACACCTTCATACAATCTTAATGGTTCAAAAAGCTTAAACAGGTTTAAAGTTTAACATCTTATTAAAAACGTAAAATCCCAGCCCAACGAAGGACCAGGATTTTACTAGTGAAAAACAAGGTATTTTTTATACTGCAGGACCTGCTGCATCTTTTATTTCTTCTAATAATTTTCTTCTTTCGCGAAGTCTTCTTCTCGCGATAACGGATTTACCTCCCAAAACTCTTATAAATCTGAAATACTGGAATCGTTTTGCTCCAAAATGATGGGTCGCAACATAAATCAATACCGCAAATCCAACTAAAATAATATATCCGAATATCTTTTTGGTGGCGATGATAATGGCATTAAGCTGAATCGCTTTCATATTAGCCGCAACATTTTGAGGAGTAATGGTCATTCCATCCATATAAACGGCAAGGTCACCTATTGCTGTAACCTGAAAACGGTATTGAAACCACGAGTACAGTGTTGAAAAAATTCCTACAGCCAGGAAGGTTCTCCAAACCAATACAAGTCCGATGGCTGCCAGCATTTCATCCATTTCAAGTTTATCCAGTGTATAAAACCATACAGAGATAAACAGTGAACACATTCCATAGCCTTTTAAAAACATAGGCAGATACCAGTTGTCATAACTGAATTCCAAAACCATAGAAAAGTACATGATAATAGCATATCCAATCATAGCAGCAAAACCGGAAAAAATATACATTTTCAAAGGTTTTTCTTTTTTGAACCAGAAGATGGCTATGATTCCTGCTAAAATAATTCCGGGAATCATCAATAAACTTAGCCTGGTATTGGTCAATTGGTCATATCCCAATACTCCCACTGCAAAAGTATTCTGAATAGAAGCTGTTCCTAAAAACATTCCCAGCCAGAAAAGCATAAACAATCCATTCTGTACATTATTTTTTTTGAAGATTTTGAATGAAAGGTACGGTCGTTTTAAAGTGAGCTGACGGATAGAAAGCAGTGCAAAACTTACAAAAGCAGCAATGCTCGCATTCATGATATTTTTAGAGTTGAACCAGTCCTGTTGTCTTCCAAATGAATACACATATGCAGAAAACATAAAAGTGGAGATGAAAAGCAAAATACTCAACCAGTCAATATAATGCAGAGGAACTTTTAACGCAAAATATTTATTATGCATAAAAATCCAGTGGATCAAAGCTAAAATAAAGCATAACACAGCTGTAAAAAGGTAAAATTGCTGCCAATTGTAAAGAAGAGCAAACTCAGCGGCATAATAGGTAGCTACCTGGTTCATGACAAGAACGAAGGTATAAAAAGCTCCGTAAAACATCCCGCGGTTTCCAATCATCACCATCAGTGGGAGGAACAACTCTATGGTAACCATCATCTTCATAAAACCAATCAACAGAGAAGTAAATATGAAAACCATCGGCTGTAAAGTAGTTCCGTTCACATAGCTGAGTAATCCTAAAAGGACCAGCAATAAAACCAGTTTATCTCTTACTTTGAATCTCATTTTGATTCTGATAACAACAGGCATACAGGCTCCCATCCCAATGGTAGTTGCGTAGTTAGCCCACATAAAATATTCTGTCATGGCTCCGGTACCGCTTACCAGAGAACTGATATTTCCTGTATACACCCCACCGATGGGCATTACTACAGCAAGCAGTAATACAATCAGCAGCAGCTGTATGGGTTTTGGTACCCAGTCATTATATAATCCTTTGTTGTACATGATGAAGTTAGAAGTTAGAGGTTAGAAACCAGAAGTTAGTAACTGAAAGTTTTCAGCTTAACTTCTGTATTTTCCAATCTTTTAATCTTTCAATGATTAAAGCTTTAAATTATTGCCCAATATTTACATTCATATTCATTCCGGCACTCAGTTTATCCAGGTCTTCTTTTTTGTTGGAAGCTGTAAACTCTATTCTTACAGGAATTCTCTGCTGTACTTTAATGAAGTTTCCGGTAGAGTTATCTGTTGGCACATTTGAATATCTTGAACCGGTAGCCGCAGAAACTGCTGTGACTACTCCTTCGAATTTTTTACCGCCTAAAGCATCAGCTGTCATGAAAATTTTCTCACCTACTTTAATGTTTGGCATCTGGCTTTCGAGGAAGTTGGCGGTTACCCATTTCTGACCATTCAGAACGATCGTTGCCACCTGTTGTCCCGGTTGGATCAACTGACCTTCAGAAATTGTTCTTCTCCCCATTACTCCATCATAAGGTGCTGTAATAACAGTATACGAAAGATTGATCCTTGCCATATCCAGAGCCGATTTTGTTCTTTTAATTTCAGCATCATTGATTCCCAGTCTGCTTTTCACTTCTGTAGTAGAAAGGTTGGCGGATTGTTTTTGATTCACCAGCGTTTCATAAGCGGCCTTTTGGGCATCATATTCTGTTTTTACCTGATCATATTGTTGTCTGGTAACGGCTTCAGCTGCCAAAAGGTTTTTGTATCTATTTAAATTCTGCTCAGCATTCCATAATCTCGCTTTCGCTCCTGCAATATTAGACTGCATGACATTGATATTGTTGGAAACCGTATTCACGGAAGAACTTGTTGCTGTTTTCTGAGCCATTGCATTCTGATAAGCTGCTTCTGCCTGTCCCAATTGAGTAAGAATTTCACGTTCGTCAAGGATTACTAAAGTATCTCCTTTTTTTACACGTTGATGTTCAATGAATTTAATTTCCTTGATATAAGCAGAAACTCTTGTATTGATAGGATTAATAAATTCCTCTACCTGTGCCGCTTCTGTATAGGTTTTACTTCCGATATGGAAATATTCACGGATTAACCAGAATAGTCCGAATCCAATCACCAGAAAAACGATGATGTTGGAAATGATTGCTCTGATTTTATTCGTTTTATTTTTCTTTTTTTTATTTTCTACAGCAGATGTTGCCGGAGTTGGTGTTGTATTTTGAGTAGTTTGTCCCTTGTTTTCCATTGTTGATTTTCAGTTTTAAAAATTAAAGTGTTCCCGTAGATTTCAAAAGGTTGTAATACTGATACAAAACATTGATCTCAGCATTTGCATAATCCAGCTCTGACTGTAGCTTCTGATTCTGCGCATCAATCATTTCTGCCTGCACAGCCAATTGGTTCAGATATTTCGCTTCTGTAATCTTGTAGTTTTCTTCAGCCAGTCTTTTGGAATCATTCAGAATATCAGCCTGCTGAATCGCTTCCTGATATTTTGTATAGGCTGCGTTCACTCCCATATCTACATTCTGCTGTACCAGAGTTTTGGCATCATTCGCCTGATTCTTCTGCAGCTCACCTAATTTTACTTTTTCCTTTGTTTTAAAAAGAGTATCGATATTATAACTCAAAGAAACTCCTGTCTGCCATCCTCCTGAATACATATCCAAAACAGGATTTCTTGTTGTAATCGGTCTTTGCAGCGTATACCCACCAAATCCTGCCAATGTAGGCGCATTATCGGTTTTGATAATCTCTATATTTTTATCTGCAACTGCAATATTTTTTTGAGCCGATTTCAGTAACGGATTGCTTTCATGAGCAAGATCTGTATAATATTCCATACCTATTCCGGATTCTTTATTCTCCAGACTTTCTGTAGGAACAATCTCCGTGTCAGAAGATAAACCTAAAGCAATGTTCAGATTATAATTAAGGATTTTCTTATTGTTGGTAAGGGTAAGAATTCCCTGATCCAGGTTTTTGATGGCCAATTCTCCACGTATCACTTCGTTTCGGGTTACCATTCCCTGTTGATAGAATTTCTGGATGTTTTTCAGACGTTCCTGAGCCAGTTTTTTATTATTCTGAAATACCTCTTCCTGATTGATGATTTTATAGACATCCAGATAATTGGAAATCACTAAAAATTTCACATCCTGCTTATTTTTCTCTAAATCCAGTTCCGAAAGCTGTTCACGAAGCCCTGCCATTTCAATAGATTTATTCACCAATCCTCCTTTGAAGATCAATTGTGTTGCCTGTACAGCATATGAACTTCCATAATGCGGCATCGGAACGTTTGTAGAATTCGAAAAGTCTTTGTCAATAGCTACTGCATCTCCTAAATAGAACTGACTTGTAGAAGCTGTGATCGTAGGAAGTTTCTGAAGCTTAACGACATTCGTATTTTGTTTTGCAATACCAATGTTCTGTGCAGAAACCTTGAGCTGCTGGTGATTCTGAACAGCGAGTTCCGCCACCTCACTTGCGGTCATCTGCTTGATCTGTTGTGAAAAAAACAGCGCAGGAAAAGCTGCTATCAATACAGATAGTGCTGTTTTTATTTTCTTTGTCATTTTACCTTGTTTTACAGATGCAAAGTTAGGTCAACAACAAAATCAATCAAATGTTTGATTTTTGGAAAAAGATGTTCAAATGTAAGATTTTAACTTTCAAACTGATGCCTGTACTGTGTAGGGCTTACCTCCAGATGTTTCTTAAAAAAGTGAGAAAACGAGTATTGATCGCTAAATCCAAGAATAGAAGAAACCTCTGAAACCGGTTTATTGGAAGAGTTTAAGAGTACTTTTGCCTCATTAATAACAATTAAAGCAATGATGTGGCTTGCAGACTTACCCGTAATGGTCTTTACCACTGAAGAAAGATGTCTGGTTGTAATTGATTGTCGTTCGGCATAGAACTCAACTGTTCTTTCGGTAAGATGATGCTCTGCAAGATCGGTAAGAAATACAAATACAATTTCTTCCTGTCTGGACATCTGATTCAAAGAACTGTTATCTTCCTTGGAAATAATTCCTGCCATCTGATAACAGAAAACAGAGAAAAGATGTTCCACCATTTCTTTCTTATAGAGCATTTCAGTATCAGAATCAAGGATATATTTCAGGAAATTGACACTTTTCCAGACTACTTCCATTTCGTCTTCAGGAAAAGGAACTCCTTTGTTCATCTGCTGTCTGAAATAGCGATACGTAATCAGACGGTTAAATTTCAATGATAAGGCAGAAATAAATTCTCTTTTGTAAGAAACCATCCTCGACTGAAAGTCATCCGTTACTCCCACCACTTCATAAATGGTTTGTGGATCAGTTACCATAAACATATTGGCAGAAACTTCCAGATCGCTGAAATGCTGACGGAGTTTTATAGTCCCTGATTTAATAAATATAAAAGCAGGATTTTCAGGACGGAAAGGTTTACCGACAGCAATTCTCTCGAAAATATTTCTTTCCGTAAAAATATCAACGCCAAATTTTTCCAGGGCAGACATAAGACAAATGTAAGCAATCTTATCAGTGATTACAAAATTTTATTATTTTAGCAAGAATCCAATTTCCCTTCATTATGAGAAAGGTTGATCTATTATTTGCCGAGTATAGTAAAAGCCATAGAAATGCGACCAACAAGTTCATTCACTGGATTTGTGTGCCTTTAATTTTCTGGACAATTCTTGGTTTTACTTCCCTGATTCCTTCCCCACATTTCTGTGCTTCCTATTTCGGATGTGTCAGTATCATAAGCCTTATAGTGATTACTCTGATCACTTTATTCTATGTAAGACTGTCTTTTTTGATCTCAGTTGTGATGATCCTAATAATGCTTATCATGGAACATTTTATCTATTTGACCAATATCAGTGTCGGAAAGCAATCATGGATGGTTTACCTTTCTGTGTTCATCATCACATGGATTTTCCAGTTTATTGGTCATAAAATTGAAGGAAAAAAGCCCACTTTTCTCAAAGATCTTCAGTTTCTTCTGATAGGACCCATATGGCTTTTAGGCTTTATTCTGAAAAAAACAGGAATCAGATACTAATCTTCCAAGGCATAAACAGCAAAACTGGCCAGCCAGTGATCTCCACCATAATTTCCCTGGAAAAGCAGTGGTAATCCATTATTCAGAAACACATCTGCTGTTTTTCTGAAGTCTTTTTTCAACGGATGATTAGCAGGAAGTGCGTTGGAAATCCCTTTCATACACCATGCTTTAGAAAAGGATAATCCTACAAGGTGAACCGTCTGATAATCACTCAGATCACTTACTACAGGAATTTTCTCAACATTTTCCAGACTTCTTTTTTCATAAAAAGCATTCAGCCATTGTACAAATTCTTTTTGAGGAAGAACTCTGCGCATAAGATCTGCAATTTCCAGACTTGGCGAAAAGAAATCCGAACCGTCCGGCTCCAGATAAGCAGGTGTTTTCTGATCTTTTAAGAAAAAGTATTTTGCCTTTTCCATCAACTGATTTTCAAACTCTTTATCTTTATTGGCTCTTGCCCAATCTATAGCAAACGCCATTGCAAATGCTGTATTAGGGTGAACTCCGGTTCTGTTTGGATAAGTCTGTTTGGGAAGATAAGTCTTCCATGATTTCAGGATCTGATCCGTAAGCGGCTTCAGGTTTTGATGCCATATTTTAGCTTTTGGATGATCCCAGGTCGTGAGTTCTTCATCCAATTTTAAGATCCACGCCCAGCCATAGGTTCTTTCAAAAGTTCCTGTCAGCTGATATTTTGTAAAGTAATCTGCTTCTGTCTGAAGTTTTTCTTTTTGAAATGATTCATCCAGAATTTTTTCAATCTCTTTGGCATTGGAGAGATTAGGTTTTGTTTTTAAAAGTCTTGTCAGCATCCAATGTCCGTGAACAGAGCTATGCCAGTCGAAACATCCATAAAAACTAGGATGAAGATCTTTGGGTGTCAAAGGAACTTCACCGGCATTATTAATGATATGAGCCGTTTTATTAGGATATTCCTGATTGATACAGTGAAGAGGTTTATCGGACAATTTCATCGCCATCTCGTCTGTAAGTTTCGGAACTTCCTGGGCATACATCAGAAATGGAGAAAACACAAATGCTAAAAGACTTTTTTTCATGAATTAAAAATAGAAATAATTTACCAGTCTCCACAATTTTTCACATTGGTTTTAAAGCTATTTCTTCTATTTTTTGATTCAATTTTAAACATTCCCGTATTTTAAATTTTAATCAATCTTACCAATAATCATTTTTGAGCATACTTTTTGATCATATCCATCAAAAACTAACTAACCTATGAAAAAAATTATTTTCCTATTATCTGGTCTTATTCTGATCAATTGCAGTAAATCTGGTGGTGAAAAACAAGAAGTGAAAGCCGACCTGATGGAAGTTTTAACCGAAGAGAAAGCGCCCTCTTCTGCAGCTGAACCTATACCTCCACCCCCATCACTTTCTGTTTCCGAAAAGCTAGTCTCTGATGAGAATGGGATAAACAAAGATGTTTACACTCCAAAGAAAACAGATACGATCTCCAAAAAAATCATCAAAAAAGGAGATATGAAGATTCAGGTGGGTGATATTAAAAAAACGCAGAATCAGATCAATGAGATCATTAAGAAAAACAATGCTTATATCCAGAAAGAAGAGTTTCAAAATACGGATATGGATGATAATCTTACTCTGATCATCCGTGTGCCTCATAAAAATTTTGATGCACTGATCAATTCCTTTTCAGAAGGTGTAGGAACTGTATTGTCTAAAAATATTTCATCCAATGATGTGACTGAAGAATATACTGATGTAGCGATAAAGCTGGCCAACAAAAAGATATATCTTGAAAAATACCGTGATATGCTTAAAAAGGCTGCTACTACGAAAGATATGCTGGAAATTCAGGAAAATATCCGTGAACTGGAAGATGAGATTGATGTGGCTGAAGGCAGACTTCGTTTTATTGATGACCGTGTGAATTACAGTACTTTGAATTTAAACTTATATAAAGAAAAAGTAAGAAGCTCAACCACTTCAAAAATTGGTTTTGGAAGCCGCTTTATAGATTCTCTGACAGAAGGCTGGAACAGTTTTGTAAGTTTTCTGCTGGGAATGGTTTCGTTATGGCCTTTCTTTTTACTTATTCCTGTTATTATTTTCCTTTGGAGAAAATGGAAACCAGGGAAGGAAAATAAAAATTAAATGATAAAAAATCCGGGCATCTGCGATGCCCGGATTTTTACTGCATTATCAACAATTTATCCTGTTTCCAGTACTTGTTTAAAATCAATAACAATGCAATAGTCTTGTTAACAGCTGTTAAATATTTTTGAAAAATTACTTTCTGATGGTTTTAGTAATACTGCTTCCATCTTTATACTGAATTTTTACAAAATAGATTCCAGACTGAAGTCGGCTGATATTCATGCTATTTTGTCCCGGATTCATGAAAGTTATGATCTGAAGTCCTTGAGGGGTGATGATATCTACTCTGTTTATTTTACCATAATAAGTTTCTGGTGCAAAATTGATCATATGTTCAGATACAATAATTGAAAGATCATTCTCTTTGTTAGCAAGAGCTGATGTTTTACAGCTTTGCACTTCATTACAGTCGCTTACCATTTTCCAGACAGCATTACTTCCCGGTGCTTCTCCCGGATTTGCATACCATTTGTTTTCCCAGATTTTGCAGGCGTGGAAAACCTTTGTTCCTGCTGTTGGATAGGTTTTTGCCGGATTATATTCCTGCGCTCCACAATACGTAACCGGACCGCCGGATTCACAACCTGGACCTTCGGTACATGTGCTTACTTCTTCCCATACCATATTAGTTCCCGGTAGTTCTCCCGGATTCGCATACCATTTGTTTTTCCAGATTTTACAAGAGTAGAAAACTTTCACTCCTGCTGTAGGATATGCATTAGCAGCATTATATTGCTCTGCGCCACAATATTGACCATTGCCTGGCGTAGTCTTCTTCGTTCTGACTTTTAATTCATTGCTGGCATCAGATAGCTGATCATTCATGGCAATTGATTTTACGGTATAACGATATTCTGTGTCTTGTGCCAATCCTGTTCGTAAAAAGCTTGTTTGCACAGTCTCTCCTACCTTGATTCCATTTTCAAAGATCTGGTAATTTTTGATGCCTTGTGAGTGAGTAGAAGCCATCCACATCAATGAAACAGAATTTTCAGTAACTTCCATTGAATGGAGGTTTGATGGTGGTGTAGGTTTTTCGAGAGTGCCTTCACTATTCGTTTTTACATTAAGTGACGCACTTTTTCCAGAAGTAAGTCCCAAAGAGCCTTTCGCCTGTATTTCATAGGTATAAATTGTATTAGCAGTTAATCCGTTATCCTGAAATGTAGCTGTACTTACCTGCTGAATATTTTGTCCGTTTCGGAAAACGTTATAGGACACTGCATCTGATTGTGCATTCCAGCTTATTTTAGCAGAAGAGCTTGTAACTCCTACTTGTGTTAATCCTGTTGGAGTAGCGGGTGCAGAAACTCCTGTTCCGGAGGTGACGTTCACATCAATTACATTATAGAATGCATTGGTGGTATCTGCAACATCCCAAACTGCTAAAATAATATGGTAGCCCGTACGGTTAGCAGGAACTGTAATCTGATGAGAAACATTGTCCTGTGGTGGTGTTCCATTATGCGTAACTGTACCTATAAGTTCAAGATCCTGACGGGAAAGCGGTTGATTGGGATTCCAACCCTGTTTTGTCATATAATAATGCCATTTCGCAGTGGCATGGTAAGCCAGATATTTCCAGATAAAGGCGTTCACTCCGGTAGTGATATTGGTTTTCTTCCATCGGTCAGCAGTTTGGATATCCAACGTTGTGTCTCCACCAATACTTCCGTTTGCAGAAGCAATCTTTCCGTCTGCTGGTCCTAATGCAGGAAACCCTTTTGGAGCTTCCAGAGATCCGGGTTCGTTAATGATAGATCCATAGATTCCAAATGCTGTGGAATAACCAAGTGTAGCCTTATCCAGACTTCCCTGATAGCCTCTTGAAGCAGGGCTCATTACATATCCATGTGCAGATACATGAATTAGAGAAGGTACCAGCATCGCCAACATCAGCAATACCGGAAGAAAAAATTTACGTGTCATCATATTTTAATATTTTGGTGTTGATTTTATAAGATCAATTTTCTATAAGCTAATTTTTCAAACCATTTCACTCCAGATAACTAAAGAAATACAAGAGGTACAGGTTTAAATTCACTGAATAATTCTAATTACATATTTTTTAATAAAAATCAAATTAAACAAAATAAATTATTCAATAATTTAAATTAAAACATAAAATAATAATTCATAACATATTATTATTAACATATAATTACAACATGTTAAAACATAAAAATACAAAAAATTAAATAATTAGTCACATTTTGTTGAAATATTTTTATGTAAATCAACATTAAATAGAGCATTGAGGGAAAATAAAAACACAAAACACTGACAATTATATGATTTGCATCCAATTACTATAAAAACTATTAAAAAAAAGCTGAGAGAATTGATCATTCTCTCAGCCAGTAAATTTTAAAGATCCAAAGATTATCTTCAAAAAGGAATAAGATTTATTTCCCAAGTACAAATACTGCGGGAATTTTATGAAGTTCCGGTTTTTGTTTTTGCCAGTCTTTTATCGTTTTTGTTTTGATGAATTCATGTTCCGGATCATTGATATTGGCAGCAATACAAAGCTTTGTATTAGGCGATAAAAACTTGCATAAGTCTTCAAAAAGCTGGTTATTTCTGTAAGGAGTTTCCATGAAAATCTGTGAATATCCGGTTTTCTGAACAAGGCTTTCAAGATTCATGATCTGTTTCTTCTTTTCTCCTTTATCGATAGGAAGATAGCCATGGAATGTGAATTCCTGACCATTAAAACCACTAGAAATCAAAGCAAGAATAATGGATGAAGGCCCTGAAACAGGAACTACTCTGATATTTTTTTCATGGCACCATTTCACAATCAGATTTCCGGGATCCGCAATACATGGCAATCCTGCTTCCGAAAGTAATCCGAAGTCCTGCCCTTTCAGCATTAGCTCCTGAGCTTCCTTAATATCTGCATTTTCTGTGTATTTATCCAATAAGAATAACTTCAAATCAGCCTGTTTTTTTTCGGGAGCAAAAAATTTCACAACCTTTCGTGCTGTTTTCTCATTTTCCACGAAGAAATAATCCGTCTGCATGATATAATCTTTCAAAACAGGTGAAAAGTGATTGATAGAAGTATTTTCTGATAAGTAAGCAGGGAGTAAAAAAAGCATTGTATTATTTTTTAGTTCTTTCGTTTAATGTAGGTTGTGGGAAGTATTTTGTCAAATCCATAGAAAAGGTAACGGAGGTGATTTTCCAGGTTCCATTGATCTTCATTAATGTCCAGATCTCCTTTCCCCAGTTTTCCATTTTACCGTCATACCAAAAACTGTAATCGAAATTGGCAGAAGCTATTGCTCCATCTTCCACAATCTTAATATTGTCAAATTTTTCTTCAGATTTATCATCTTTAAAACTCTTGATAAAAGCTTTATAATCATCTGCAAAGTAATAATCTGCCTTAGGATTTTTCTCCAAACGTTTGGCCTGTGTTCTGTCTTTATAAATTCCAGTCCAGAGCACCGGCTCTTGAAATAAAGAGAGATATTTGGCTTCATCTCTGGATTTGATACATCCCATGAAATCATCCATTACCTTGCGGATTTCAGTTTCATCCTTGGTTTGAGCAAAGGAAAAATTAAAGCTTACTAAAAGCAGTAAAAGCAGCTTCTTCATAATTATTATTTTGATATCTGGTTTTTGATAGCATCACATCCTTTATCCAAAAGCTGGAAAACCTTTTCAAAATCTTTCATATCTCCCCAATAAGGATCCGGAACCTCAGCATTTTTATGATCACCCAATACTTCCAGGAATAAGGATACTTTCTGACGTTCTTCTTCATTTTTAGTTTTAGAAACTACATCTTCCAATACGTCAATATCCATACAGTAGATTTTATCAAAGGTTTCAAAGTCTTTTCTGGTGATAGGTCTTGATCTTTGTCCGGATATATCAATATGATGATGAGCAGCCGTTTTAATGGCTCTTTTATCGGGATGTTCGCCTTCATGCATTGAAATAGTTCCGGCTGAATCCACCGTATAATGATCAGGTAGTTTTGCTTTCATAATCCCTTCCGCCAAGGGGCTTCTGCATATATTCCCCAGACAAACCATTAATATTTTCATATCCTGTGTATTTAAAAAGAATCTTTTCTCACGACAAAACTAAATAAAAAATGAAGAATAAAACTATCCTTCATTTTAATTTATGTAAGCTCAACCTTAATTATTGTTTGATTCTTTCAGTAAGGTCTTTTACGTATTTCTTGATTTCTTTATCTATTTTAGAAACGTCTTTGATGGTATCACAAGCATACATTACTGTAGAGTGATCTTTTCCACCCATTTCTTCACCAATTTTAGTAAATGTAGAATTGGTAAATTCTTTGGAGAAGTACATCGCAAGCTGTCTTGGTAATGCAATCTCTCTTTTTCTTGTTTTTGAAAGCAGCTGTTCTTTTTTGATTCCAAAATAATCACAAACCACTTCCTGAATGTAAGGAATATTGATAACCTTCTTCTGGTTCGCTGCAATTCTGTTGATTGTTTCCTTAAGCAACTCAAGACTAAGATCTCTCTTATATACTGTAGAGTAAGCAATCACAGAGTTGATAACCCCGATAAGCTCTCTTACATTCGTTTTTGCTTCAGCAGCTAGGAAATCAAGCATATCTCCCGGAAGAACAATTCCGTCTCTGCTTAGTTTATCTTCAATAATCTGCCTTCTTGTAGATAGATCCGGAGATTTGATTTCTGCAGAAAGTCCCCATTTGAAACGGGAAACAATTCTGTCCTGGATATCCATGATATCTGCAGGTGCCTTATCTGAAGTAAGGATAATCTGTTTTCCATTCTGATGCAGGTGATCAAAAATATGGAAGAAGCTGTCCTGTGTAGCTGATTTTCCGGACAGGAACTGAATATCATCAATAATCAGTACATCTACCATTTGATAGAAGTTTGCAAATTCCGTCTGCTTATGAGCTTTAGCCGCAGAGATAAACTGCTGGATAAACTTTTCAGAAGACAGATAAAGAACTACTTTATCAGGAAACTGATTTTTTACTTCAAGACCTACAGCCTGTCCTAAGTGAGTTTTACCCACTCCATAACCTCCATATAAAAATAAAGGGTTGAATGCTGTTGCTCCAGGTCTTTTTGCTATGGATCTGGCTACAGTAGCTGCAAATTTATTGCTTTCTCCTTCTACATAACTATCAAATGAATAGTCAGGCTTAAGGTTAGAATCTATGTTTACTTTTCTAATTCCAGGAACTACAAACGGGTTTACAATATTAGCGGAAAAACCTTGTGGCATTGTTTCCTGTGTTTTTGGAGTAGGAACACTTTGTCCCTTGATATTCATGGTAACTGGTTTCTCTTCACCTTTTGGTCTGTTTTCCATCACAGAATACCATAATTTCACTCCTTTTCCAATATTTTTCTTCAGGGCAGCAGAAAGTAAGGACAGGTAATTGTCCTCTATATATTCCTTGTAAAAATCGCTCGGTACGATCAACGTAAGGTTATTGGCCATCAACGAAAGCGGCTGAACCTTATCGAATAGCATATCGAAAGATTTTTCAAGTTTTTTTAGGTCAGAATTGTCTTCAGCAGCGTTCAGGTTATCGCGCATAAACTGAAGGCATTTCTGCCATATCATCATTAAATTGTCATCCATTTTTTAAGCCCCGATTATTCTTTGTTTGTACTGTGTTTAGAAGGAAGACAAAGGTCCAATATTTTCTTTTCAAAAAAAAATATTGCAGGTATTGATTATTTAAAAATATATTTGTATGTATAATTTAACACGTAAAATGATACACACAACACACTCAATACGAGTACGTTACGCAGAGACAGACCCGATGAAATATGTATACTATGGAAACTATGCAACGTACTTCGAAGTAGCGAGAGTTGAACTCTTCAGAAGCATAGGAATTTCATACGATGAAATTGAAAACCAAGGAATTTGGCTGCCGGTTTCAGAGTATAAAATTAAATATATCCGACCTGCTTTATATGATCAAAAATTAGAAATCCATACTTATGTTAAAAAAATTCCAGGGGTAAGAATTGAATTTGAGTATGAAATTTACAATGAAGAGCATACTAAAATAACAGAAGCTTCCACTACTCTATTCTTTCTCGACGCAAAAACCAACAAGGTAATCAAGTGTCCGGATTTCCTGATGGAGCTAATTGAGAAGAACTGGAAAGGATAAATGGTAGATAGGAGGTTTTAGGTTACAGGTAATAGGTTGCAGAAATCAGGAGATACTCTACGAAATATTGGTGGAAGTTTTATAAAGGTGAATTTTTAATAGAGTTAAGATATCTATCTCAAATTATCCCGTCACAAAATAAAACCGCAACTCGAAACTAAAAACATTAAACTCGAAACCTTAAACTTTAAACCCCACACCCTCTCTATTTATGAATTAATTCGCACCTTTGTACCCTTATTTTAATTATCCCTTATATACTATATTATGAAGATTGCATTTTTGGGACCTCATGCCAGTTTCACCCAGCTTGCTACAGCACAGCTTTTCCCTGAAGACGAAATAGTACCACAAGCCAGCATTCTGGATTGTTTTAATGCCGTTGAAAGCGGAGAGGCAGTAAAAGCAGTAGTACCTTTGGAAAACTCTATTGAAGGAACCGTCTCTATGACGCTGGATTATTTATATAAGACTCCGTCTATTAAAATTGAAGCAGAAGCAGTAATGCCTATTGCCCATCATCTGATGATTCACCCGGAAAATTCTATTGAGAATATCGAAAGAATATATTCACATCCGCAGGCTCTTGCACAGAGCTTCCATTTTCTGGATACTCATTATAAAGAAATTCCAAAACAGGACTTTTCCTCAACTGCAGCCGCTGCCAAATTTGTTTCTGAGAATCCGGACACTCCTATTGCTGCGGTAGCCAATCAGTTTGCAGCCAATTTATATGGTTTGAAAATAGTGAATCGTAATATTCAGGATTTCGAACAGAACCACACCCGATTTATCATCATTTCTAAAGAGCAGAATAAATATCAAAATGATAAACTGGAAACACTGGGTGAAAAATCAGGTATGCTGATCACTCTTCCCGAAGATCATCCCGGTGGATTACATCAGGTATTATCTGTTTTTGCATGGAGAAAAATGAATCTCAGCAAGATTGAATCCAGAACATTAAAAACAGGACTGGGAAACTATTTCTTCTTTATCAATGTTGAAGGCCCATGGAAAGAAGTCTTACATGAAAATGCACTAAAAGAGCTTGAATCAATCCATGCAAATGTAGATTTTCTTGGGAATTACAAAGAATTTCTTCTGGAAAGCTAGAAAGAAAACAATAAATCTGTAAAAAAACACTGCCATTAAAGCAGTGTTTTTTTTTTATTTCCACTATAAAAAAAACAAAATCAAAAAAACTTTTACAATAAATTACCATAATAACAATACCTTCTGTTTAATTGAAAAATAACCCACACAATGGAGAGAATTATTATTTTTAAACAATTGAAATACAATATGTTAAACTAAAAACAAATATAATAAGTCGTAATTAAATTATGTAGTAATATCGATCAAAATATAAACATATGTTTAAGGATATTATATCATAATAATATTAAAAATGAAAATATCACAATGTAGAGTATAATTTTTATTGTATATTTGCTTAGCAACTAATTAAAATCTTGATCATGAAAACTAAACTTTACAGCTTAATGTTAGCATGCGCTTCATTACCTCTATTTTCTCAAGTAGGTATTAATACAGCAACTCCATCTGCGACTTTAGATGTTAACGGGACACTGAAAGTTCGTGACACTCCCGCCGCTACCGCATTACCCGGATACCAGGTTTTAGCAATTAACCAGGGAACTACCCAGGTTTTCACCGTGGACCCTGCTCTATTAACAGCCGCTGCAGGAACTAATAGTTCGGTATATTCTGCAAAAAAAACAACAGGTATAACCCTTCTGAATTTAGGTGTTTTACCGTCTGATTTCCAGCCTGTCAGCTTTGTACAAGCCGACAGAACTATAGGAACTGCTACTTTATTTACAAATGCTGACGGTTCTTATAATATTCCATCCACTGGAGTTTATGCTGTTGGATTCGCATTCAGATATGGAACAGGTTTACAGGCTTCTTTACTATCAGGAGCACCTGGTATCGCAATTGCAAGAACCAGATCCGCAGTAACAACTCTAATAGACACACGTCCATTCAGTGGTGTTAACCTTGCATTAGCAGTTAACTTAACACTTTCTGATTCCAGCATTAATTCTTTGTATTCATTTCAGGCAGGTGACAAAGTCTCTTTTGGAATTGTAGATTCCGGTATTGTTTCGGCAGGATTATTAGGATCCAGTATTGCATCATTCTACATTTACAAAGTATCCAACTAGTAAAACATATTGTTAGTTATCTATACCATTTAACCCATCGCTTATACCGTGATGGGTTAATTTTTTAAATAGCATATCAAACCATTTCTTTATATTTGATAAAAAACTAATGAAATGAATGAATTTGTTGCGGTCATCATCTTTATCATTATCTTGATCATTTTCAATAATCTGAATACCAAAATCAGAAAATTGGAAAAGGAGATTTCAGATCTTAATTATAAAATCAATAATACTCCTCCGGCTCAGACTGAAGTAATTCATAAGAAAACCTCAACAGAAGAGACATTCATCCCTCAGCAAGAGCAATCTCAGCAGGTTCATCATCAAAACATACAACACAGTGAAGAAAGTGAAAACATTTCTACACCCGCCCAAAAAGACTGGCTTACTCCTGTTTCTGATTTTTTAAAACAAAATGCACTCACAGTTATTGGTATTTTCACCCTTGTTCTTGGAATTGGCTATTTTGTAAAATACGCTATTGATAAAAACTGGATTGGAGAAGCAGCAAGAGCAGGAATTGGTTTTTGTACCGGAGCAGGAATCATTATCACCGGACATTTTCTCAGAAAAAATTACCAGGCTTTTTCTTCTATTATTACAGGAGGTGGAGTTGCTGTTTTATATTTCACAGCTACCATTGCCTTCCGTGAATACCATCTGTTTACTCAAAATACCGCTTTTATCATAACTGCACTCATAACTGCAGCTTCTATAATCTTATCCTATTATTATAAAAGTGAAGTACTGATCATCTTTTCACTGATAGGAGGTTTTGCAGCTCCTCTGATGATCAGCATCGGACAAAGCAACTATCTTTTCCTTTTTATTTATATTACTCTTTTAAATACAGGAATGCTGGCAGCCTCTTTTCTGCAGCACTGGAAAAGCGTGGGATGGACAGCTTATATTTTCACCACCGGATATCTTTTCTTTTGGACCAATGAAAGCCCTGAGATTTTAAGCATTACTTTTTATTTGATCAGTTATCTGATTTTCTATATCTTCGCCCTGCATGATTACTTCAGAAGAAATATATTTTCAACCTCCGATATTTTAATACTTGCTCTCGCTAATTTTTCGAGCATTCTGGGACTGCTTTATATTTTTGATACCCTGAAATATGAACCCCCGATTATTTTCCCACTTATTTTTGCTGCTATTAATGCCGTTCTTCTGTTCAGAGAGTATAGCCGCAGAAATTTCGGAATTGCCTATTCTGTATTTGCAGGTCTTGTTACCAGCCTTATAACCGTTGCGATTGCTATTCAGTTTAAAACCCATCTCATCACCAGTATCTGGGCAATAGAGACTACTCTCCTTCTTTTTATCTGGAAAAAAACAGGCCATAAGATTTTCAAAATCTTCTTTTACATTCTGTTTCCATTAGTGATGATTGCTCAGCTTGTAACCTGGACCGCATATCTTGGAACAAAAGATTTCAACATCATATTGAATGCTCCGTTTATCACCAGTTTATTTACGATCATTTCTATCATAATTAACCTGTATTTATTAAGGAACACCTCCAAAGAATCCAATGGAAAAGATCATAACTTTTTTGAAGATCTTATTACTGTGGTCAGCTACGGGGTTATCTACATTACTTTTCTTCTTGAGATTACGTACCATATTTCAGAAATGCCATGGGCAGCCATTACCAGCGTAGGACTTTTATTCAGTATTTATTATATTTTTGCTTTATTACTTCTCAGAAAACCATTGAACATCAGAAATGATATCCAAAACATCCTGATTTATCTGTTTTTATTCCTGATCATCCTTAATACATCTGCTTCTACATTTCCAGTTGTAGCAGCTATTATAACAAAAAAACTCCATTTAAGTTTTTATTTCCTACACCTGCTTCAATGGATTCCTTTTATATATATAGGATATAGAATTATTCCTTCTTCAGAATTTCATAAGCAACGGATTTCTTACTGGATGCTATCTTTAGCTCTCATTATCTCTGTAAGCTGTGAACTTCACCACTCTTATATTTTAATGATCTCCAATGATCTTCCTCATTCTTATAAAGCAAGTGAACATTTCAATATTCTTTATCTTCCTATTATATGGACAATTCTTGCCAGTATATTTATTTATAAAGGCTTGAAAAATAATATCCAGGAATACAACAAGATTGGTTTTGCATTGATAGGCCTGATGGTATTAAAACTTTACGGGTATGATGTATGGCAAATGGATAACATTTCAAGAATCAGTGCCTTTATTGTTCTCGGAATTATTTTATTATTAAGCTCTTTCACTTTTCAGCGACTGAAAAATATGATCAGAAATATGGTGGACAAAAAAGACAAAACGGAAGAAAGCACCGACTGACAATCAGGGTAAAAGTTTTTATTTCTAAATAAAATTTAAAACAATTTAAGATTTTATTCAAATTTTATAAAAAATAACTATATTTATCACGTTTTTAACAGTTACATATTCTGATTATGAAAAAATTACTCTATTCTTTTTTACTCCTATCTTCTGCTACTTTATTTGCTCAGCAAAAAAATCCTGCGGTGAAGTTTGCAGTGGCTGACAATGCCATTGGGACGGTAGAATTGTTCAATACCAAAAAGAACGTATTGCAGGTTTCAAAGGTATACAATACTTCAGCCAGTCTTCCCCAAAGCTTAAAAAAATACAGTTCTGTTTTTACAAAAGGCGTAACTGAATATAAGTTTAAAAATGGAGAAAATATATTGGACAGAATGTCATTATCCAATATCAATGTACAATACAATATCCCGGCAGATAATCCTGTATTTATTGAAGGATATGAATTTGCAGACACAAGTACTATGATCTATCCTGAAATCAAGAAAAGAACAGAAACAAAAGATTACAACGGTAAGAAAACATTATTTATTTACACTACCGAATAAAACTTGAATAATAAAGTTTTTTGAACCATTAAGATTGTATTAAGACGTTAAGATTATTAAGATATATTCGCTTTAACTTAAAATCAGAATGATTGATCTTAACTATACTTTAATTCTTCAGATTCCTTAATGGTTTAAAAATATCTATACCCCTTTTTCACTTTATAATAGCTGAAATATGATAACCTTTATATTTTAAGGTTATTAAATTTAAACAGATTTAATATAAAAAGGATGCCGTTTTTTCAGCATCCTTTTTTTATTTTTAGTATTTATTGTTCCATTTTTTCTTGAGCTCTTCGTAAATCTTCTTTTCCGTAGAGTTATTTCCCGGCTCATACAGCTTCACATTCCTGATTTCTTCCGGAAGAAAATCCTGTTCTACAAAGTTTCCTTCATAAGAATGGGCATACTTATACTCTTTTCCATAATCCAGGTCTTTCATCAGTTTGGTAGGAGCATTTCTCAAATGAAGTGGCACAGGCAGATTTCCCGTCTGTTTTACCAAAGCCAGAGCTTCATTGATGGCCATATATGCAGAATTGCTTTTAGGGGAAACTGCAAGATACACCGCTGTTTCACTTAATATAATTCTTGCCTCAGGATTCCCGATCACATTGATTGCCTGAAAACAGTTATTAGCAACCACCAAAGCGTTAGGATTTGCCAGCCCTACATCTTCAGCAGCCAGAATAAGCATCCTCCTTGCGATAAACTTGATATCTTCTCCCCCGGCAATCATTCTCGCCAGCCAATATACCGCTCCATTAGGATCACCTCCACGCATGGACTTGATAAAGGCTGAGATAATGTCATAATGTTGCTCTCCGTTCTTATCATACAAAGCCATCGTCTCCTGAAGAACTTCCAGTACATCAGAATTAATAATTTCCGTTGTACCCGAATTTTTATATTGATTCAAAACCAATTCTACAGAATTGATCAGTTTTCTGGCGTCACCACCTGAGTATTGAATAAAAGCTTCTTTTTCAAGGATTTTAAAATCCGTTCCTTCATCTTTATTGTATCTTTCCGAAGCAATATCAATTAATTCTTCCAGCTTTTCATAGCTCAAAGCTTTTAAAATATAGACCTGACTTCTTGAAAGCAAAGCCGAAACCACTTCAAAACTAGGATTCTCGGTAGTAGCTCCAATCAAAACAATCCAGCCTTTTTCTACCGCATGTAATAATGAATCCTGCTGCGACTTATTGAACCGGTGAATCTCATCAATAAAAAGAATTGGTGATTTTCCAGAGAAAAGATTCTGCTTCTTGGCATCTTCAATCACATCACGTACATCTTTCACCCCGGAAGACACTGCAGAAAGCTTATAAAACTTTCTCCCCGACTGTTCTGAGATAATTTCAGCCAGCGTAGTTTTACCGGTACCAGGAGGCCCCCACAATATCAGTGAATTCAGGGTATTGTTTTCAATCATTTTTCTGATTGTTCCTTTATCGCCGGTAAGGTGTTCCTGTCCCAACACATCGTTCAGGGTTTTAGGTCTTAATTTTTCAGCTAATGGAATATTTTGATTCAAAGTAATTCTATTTTTTTAAGATCAATGTTCCGGATTTCTGATCTCCGAAACTTATAACAAATTTAAACTAATTTTCATTTTTTTACCCTATTTTTGCATTGTTTTGAAACTTACATTCAATAAAATCATTACATTTCCGCTGGTAATTTTGATCAAATTTTACCAATGGTTCATCTCGCCCTTACTTCCCAAAAACTGCCGTTACGAACCTACATGCTCTCACTATATGATTGAGTCGCTTCAGGTACATGGTGTTTTTAAAGGTTTCTGGCTGGGATTTAAAAGAATTTTAAGATGTCACCCATGGGGAGGAAGCGGCTATGACCCTGTTCCACCCAAACATAAATGTCAATAATAAAACTATTAAATCAATAGAAAAATGAATACACTCTTTTTCAGAATTTATCTTGTGCTGTTTGCGTTCACAACGCAGCTTTTTTTCGCACAGGAATACCCTGGAGGTTTATCTGACGGAACTTTAGATATCAATGGAAGCAATGTTCCTGTAAAAATCTATTCTACTACAGAGATGGGAGACCTTACGGCTTTTCCGGACAGAGAATCAGACAAGAACCAGTCTTTTGTTGTCATCCTTAATGAATCTAATTTTGAACCCGCTTATTACAACTATGGCGCTTCCACTTTAGCAAAGTACAAGGATTCAAAGTACCAGTTTTTCGATAAAAACTTTAAACTGATTGACACTGGTGTTACCAAAGAAAATATCACCACTTTCAAGTATGCAGTAAAATCTGTAAAACCTATCACTGATTCTGATAAAGTAGAACTTAAAACGTCATTTAAAATCTGGGATCCTTCAAAAGGTATTCACATTGGATCATTTACGCTTCACTTTTACAGTTTGATGTTTGTATTTGCATTTGGTTTCGGATATATTTTAATGACAAGAATCTTTAAGATTGACAATGTCAACCAGAAATACCTTGAACCTCTGTTTACATGGACACTGATCGGGACAATTCTGGGAGCAAGATTAGGACATGTTATCTTTTATCAGCCGGAGTTATTCAAAGAAGATTTCTGGAGCGTATTCCTACCGATAAGCACAAAAAACGGTTTTAAATTTACTGGATTTTCGGGACTAGCGAGCCACGGAGCTACGATTGCCCTGATTTTCACTACACTTTATTATTCATTTAAAATCATCAGAAAAAATCCATTCTGGGTATATGACAGATTGGGTATTGTGGTTGCTTTAGGAGGAGCATTTGTAAGAATGGGGAACTTTTTCAATTCTGAAATCGTTGGTAAACCAGCGGACCCGAATTCTCCGTTTGCTTTGCTTTTCCCACAACAAAGCAGTGAGTATGGCCTTACTGTACCACGTTATCCAAGCCAGTTATTTGAAGCCGTAGGATATGTTCTGCTGTTCATTCTATTATGGATATTGTACAGAAAGACAGATAAAAAATATCAGCAAGGATGGTTATTCGGTCTGTTTTTCATCATTCTTTGGGCGATCAGATTCTTTGTTGAATTCCTTAAAGAGCCACAAGGAGATGAATTCATCCAGATTGGTGGTCTGAATACGGGTCAGGTTCTTTCCATTCCTTTTATGATTGCAGGGGTTGTGATCATGATTGTTTCTAAGAAATTTAAAATTACAGAAGAAGAAAACGGAAAGCCGGAATAATTGAAGACTAACCGTTTTATTCAGCAATAAAATATAAAAGGCAAATTTGTATACATACAGATTTGCCTTTTATATTATCTTAAAATCATTGACTATCTTGTTTATTCACCTTATTACAGATTCCTCTCTTCCTTCCTGTTCAGTTCCTCAAAAACAGTCCCAAATGCATCAATGACATCCGTAGGCAGCATAGATTCTTTTGAATGTTTCTCTGAAGCTATATCGGCAGCTCTGCCATGTAACCATACACCAAGAATACAAGTCTCTTCTTCAGAATATTTCTGGGCCAGAAGCGAAGTAAGGATTCCGGTAAGAATATCTCCGCTTCCACCCTTTGCCAATCCTGAATTACCCGTTATATTATAAAAAACCTTCCCTTGTGGAGTGATAACCTGGGTATGATGATCTTTCAGAATAATATAAATATTCAGATCTTTTGCCTTTTTCTTTGCCAGTTCAAGCCTTTTGAAAGAATCTTCCGTACTTCCGAAAAGTCTTTCAAATTCTTTCGGATGAGGGGTGATGATTGATTTTTCAGGGATTAATTTCAGGTTTTCCGGATCTTTTGAAATGATATTCAGTGCATCTGCATCCAGAATCAATGGTTTTGAATAGTCTTTCAGAAAATTCAGAAAACTTTTCTCAGTTCCTGAATGAGTTCCCAATCCAGGTCCTACACCACAAGTAAAGTCATTGTCAATCTCAAAATTGAGTATAAACGTATCTCCTCCTTTAATGAACATGGCTTCGGGACATGAGGTTTGCAAAATATCATATCCACATTCCGGAGCTAGAGTAAAAGTCAGTCCTGCTCCAGTTTTTAAGGCTGATTTTGTTGCGAGTACTGCTGCACCTATTTTTCCATAGTTTCCTCCTATAATAACAGCCTTACCATAACTGCCTTTATGAGAAAATTCCTGTCTCGGAATGAATACAGAGGCTACCAGCGAATCATCAATCACATAATAATCAGAATCAGTAGCATCTGCATATATTTTACTTAAATCAATATCCAGCAACACTACTTTTCCTGTATATTTTCCTGTTTCAGGATGAAGGAAAGTTCGCTTCCAGCATTGAAAAGTCAGCGTATAATCAGCATTCAGAATAACAGGATCATTATCAAACATTCCATCCGCAGACAATCCGGAAGGGATATCGATGGATATTTTAATGTTCTTTTTGGTATTCAATTGCTCAACAAGCATTTTATATTCTCCTTCCAACGGTCTGGATAATCCTGTTCCGAAAAGAGTGTCAATAATGATTGTTTTATCATCAAAATTATATTGTTCTTTAGTATCAAGTTTCCTTACTGAAATTCCGGATAAATCGCGGAGTCTTTTCAGGTTGACAGAAGCATCTTCTGAAAATTTCCTTTTAGAATCATTCACAAATACATCCACATCAAACCCTTTCAGGTAAAGTAATCTTGCAACCGCTAATCCGTCTCCTCCATTATTTCCGTTACCACAAAATATGGCTAGTTTTTTATGGTTTTTACAATGCTCCGAAATCCAATGTGCTACAGCCATTGAAGCTCTTTCCATCAATTGAATGGAGGAAACCGGCTCTTGAGAAATCGTGAACTGATCCCAGTTTCGTATCTGTTCTGCAGTAAAAACTTTCATAGGTAAATTAAACTTTTAAGCAAATTACAAAAGATTTTTCATTATGATATCACGTCATTAACAAAAATAAAAAGTCATCATTAATGAAATAATGTATTGATATAATGATGAAACATTCATTAAAACAGATAATAGGAAATCAGCATAAAATTCAATATTTTGGGAATAAAAAACTATAAAACGTAGTGTTTTTTACATTTTTAAATTATATTTTTGTGTATATACTAATTAAAAAAAATATAAATTATGGGATTTGTAAAAGAATTTAAAGAGTTTGCTTTTAAAGGCAATGTTCTCGATTTAGCTGTCGGTGTGATCATTGGAGCAGCTTTTGGTAAAATTGTTTCGTCTTTGGTAGAAGATGTCATCACGCCTCTGATCTTAAACCCTGCATTGAAAGCAGCCGGTGCAGAAAACATTGCAAAACTTACATGGAATGGTGTTGCCTATGGGAACTTCCTTTCAGCGGTAATCAGTTTCCTTTGTATTGCGATGGTTCTTTTCTGGATCATTAAACTGGCTAACAAAGTGAACAAAAAAGAGGCTCCGGCTCCTGCAGGTCCTACAGAAGATCAGAAATTACTGACTGAGATCAGAGATTTATTGAAAAGCAAAAATATCTAATCTGTAACCACAGTTTTTAAAATAAAAAAGAGAGGCTGTCCAAAAAGGGCAGTCTTTTTTTATGCGACCCGTTACTGTCCGATAAAAAGTATAAATACATTGAAAATATTAATATTTATGCTATGAATTAACAGGTCGCTCCTCCGGA